>CAKNHF010000029.1 GCA_930972465.1 uncultured Lachnospiraceae bacterium | reverse complement strand
TATCAGCGTTTGTGCGGACTTTCATTGTTCTGTACTTGTCAGCCCAGTCCATGATACGTCCGAACTCACCTGCGATTGTAGCGTCTACTGTCGGGATGATTCCGTCGTAGATGTTACCTGTTGTACCGTCGATGGAGATCGCGTCTCCCTCGTGGAACTCTTTTCCGCCAAGTGTGAATTTCTTGTTCTCCTCGTCCATAACGATGTCGCCGCATCCGGATACGCAGCACTCACCCATACCACGTGCAACAACGGCTGCGTGGGACGTCATACCGCCGCGGACTGTCAGGATACCCTGAGCAGATTTCATACCTGTGATATCTTCCGGTGATGTCTCAAGACGAACGAGAACGACTTTCTCTCCTCTTGCAGCCCACTCTACCGCGTCGTCTGCTGTAAAGACGATCTTACCGCACGCAGCTCCCGGTGAAGCGCCGAGCGCTTTGCCCATCGGTGTAGCAGCCTTCAGAGCCGCTGCATCGAACTGCGGGTGAAGCAGTGTATCAAGGTTACGCGGATCGATCATAGCTACAGCCTCTTCCTCTGTTCTCATGCCCTCGTCAACAAGGTCGCATGCGATCTTCAGAGCAGCCTGAGCTGTTCTCTTACCGTTACGTGTCTGGAGCATGTACAGTTTACCGTGCTCTACAGTAAACTCCATGTCCTGCATATCTCTGTAGTGTGTCTCCAGTGTGTGGCACACTTCGTTGAACTGTTTGAAAGCTTCCGGGAATTTTTCTTCCATCTCGGAGATGTGCATCGGAGTACGAACGCCGGCAACAACGTCCTCGCCCTGTGCGTTTGTAAGGAACTCACCGAACAGTCCTTTTGCTCCTGTAGCCGGGTCACGTGTGAATGCAACACCTGTTCCGCAGTCATCTCCCATGTTACCGAATGCCATCATCTGTACGTTGACAGCTGTTCCCCATGAATACGGGATATCGTTGTCACGACGGTATACGTTTGCTCTCGGGTTGTCCCATGAACGGAATACAGCCTTAACAGCGCCGATCAGCTGCTCTTTCGCGTCAGACGGGAAGTCTGAGCCGATCTTCTCTTTGTACTCAGCCTTGAACTGTCCTGCCAGAGTCTTCAGATCCTCTGCTGTCAGCTCAACGTCCTGTTTCACGCCTTTTTCTTCTTTCATCTTGTCGATGAGCTCTTCGAAGTATTTCTTACCTACTTCCATAACTACGTCAGAATACATCTGGATGAATCTTCTGTAGCAGTCCCAAGCCCAGCGCTCGTTGCCTGATGCAGACGCCAGCGCCTCAACTACTTCTTCGTTCAGACCAAGGTTCAGGATCGTGTCCATCATACCCGGCATGGAAGCTCTTGCACCGGAACGTACGGAAACGAGAAGCGGATTCTCTTTGTCTCCGAATTTCTTTCCAGTGATCTCCTCGAGTTTTGTCATAGCCTCCATGATCTGTGCCATGATCTCATCGTTGATCTGTCTTCCATCCTCATAGTACTGAGTACAAGCCTCTGTAGTAACAGTGAATCCCTGTGGTACCGGGAGTCCAAGACCTGTCATCTCTGCGAGGTTGGCGCCTTTTCCACCAAGAAGGTTTCTCATTGTCGCGTTACCTTCTGTGAACATATAAACCCATTTTGTTGCCATGTTCCAATGACCTCCTCAAAAAATTTGCAAATATTTCCGCAATATTTCGCATATAATATTTTAATGGTTTACCCGGCATGCGTCAAGCGTTTTGTCTGTAAATGTACACAATCTTTACCCTGATTTTTTGTATATCTGCGACACTATGCACCTGTGATCATGAAAACGTCTCCGCCTCCTTTGTCACTGCATTCACAGAAACAGCCTGAACAGGGCGACCGCGATGTGACTCTGGAACAGTACCGCAGGGCGAAGAAAGTGATCCGTCACTACGTAAAGTATGATGACTGGCGGGGATAAGGCTCATAGCCCGGCGTCGGCTCGTCGCAGCTGCAAAAAGACGGGAGCCGGTTTTCTTAACCGTTCCCGTCTTTTTACAGCTTTATGTCATTTTGTCTGTCTCTCGGTCTTCTACTTCTGCATCTTCAGAAATGCACGATATCCCCTTACTGCTTCGTACACATCCGCCTTGCTGGACACCTCATAGGGCGCATGCATGTTCAGGACAGCCACGCCGCTGTCGATTACTTCCATTCCGTAATTGGCCATAATATAGGCGATGGTTCCTCCGCCGCCCAGATCCACGCGGCCAAGTTCCGCAAACTGGTACGCCACTTCCTCATCGTCCAGAGCCTTTCGAAGGGTAGCAATATACTCTGCGTTTGCATCGTTTGATCCGGATTTTCCGCGGCTTCCCGTAAATTTGTTAAAGGTCAGACCGTTGGCAAAGAACGCAGAGCTTCTCTTCTCAAACGCCTCTGCGTACATGGGATCATAAGCCGCGCTGACGTCCGAGGAGAGCATCCTGGAATTGGCAAGGGCGCGGCGTACTTTCAGTTCCGATTCCCCTTCTGTCAGAGCGATCAGCTCGGCTACTGTATTTTCAAAGAAACGTGAGTGCATGCCTGTGGCGCCGACGCTTCCGATCTCTTCCTTGTCCACCAGAAGACAGCAGCCTGTTCTCTTCGCATCCGTCACATCCAGCATAGCGAACAGAGAGGTAAATGCACACACTCTGTCATCCTGTCCGTAGGAGAGGATCATGCTCCGGTCAAGACCGCAGTCACGGGCCTTTCCCGCCGGCACGATCTCCAGCTCCGCAGAGGTGAAATCCGCTTCCTCCATACTGTATTTTTCCTTCAGCAGACGGAGGACATTTGCCTTAACCGCCTCTTTCTGCTCTTTTCTGCTCTCTCCTTCCAGCACCTCATCTACCGGACAATTTCCGATAAGCAGATCCAGTTTTTCCCCCTCGATGACTTTGGAAGCCTTCTTTTCCATCTGCTCCTGGGCAAGATGTACGAGAAGATCCGTGATTACGAATACCGGATCATTTTCCTCCTCGCCGATACTCACTTTCTTTACCCTTCCGTTCTTTTTCACGATCACGCCGTGCAGCGCCAGAGGCTGTGCCACCCATTGATATTTCTTGATACCGCCGTAGTAATGGGTATCCAGATAGGCAAGTCCTTCATTTTCATAGAGAGGATTCTGCTTCACATCAATTCGCGGCGAATCGATATGAGCTCCCAGAATATTCATTCCGGAAGAAATCGGTTCCTCGCCGAGGCGGAAAAGCGCCAGCATCTTTTTCATGTTCACGGCATAGATCTTATCTCCGGCTTTCAGCTTTTTCCCCGATGTCATCACCTCTTCAAGGCTTCGGTACCCGGATTCCTCCGCCATGCGGACGCACAGTTCCACGCACTCTCTCTCCGTCTTTCCGGCGTCAAGACACTCTTTATACTTTTCATTGATCGCGTCCAGCTCTGCAAGCTGAGATTCATTGTAGGTTGTCCATATATTTTTTCCTGCCATTTTCTGTTCCACCTTTCCGTTTTGATCACTCAATATTGATTATTCAGTATAGACAAAAAGGGGAATATCTCTCATGGAAATATTCCCCCTCATCCCTCGTCTTTCTACCACTCAAACTTCTTCTCAAAGTATGCTTTCAGATCTTCGATCTTGATTCTCTCCTGCTCCATGGTATCCCGGTCGCGGACTGTCACCGCTCCGTCTTCCTCGGAATCAAAATCATAGGTCACGCAGAACGGAGTTCCGATCTCATCCTGTCGGCGGTACCGTTTCCCGATATTTCCGCGGTCGTCATATTCGCAGTTGTAATATTTGCTCAGTTCCGCGTAGATCTTCTCTGCACCCTCAGCCAGTTTCTTGGACAGCGGCAGCACGCCGATCTTCACCGGAGCCAGCGCCGGATGGAAGTGGAGCACGGTTCTCATATCCGGTTTTTCTTCTGTTCCGATATTCTCTTCATCATAAGCGCTGCACAGGAACGCCAGCACCATACGGTCTGCCCCCAGAGACGGCTCAATGACATACGGGATGTATTTCTCTTTGGTCTCGTCATCAAAATAAGTCAGATCCTGTCCGGATACGTTCTGATGCTGCGTCAGGTCGTAGTCTGTACGGTCCGCGATACCCCACAGCTCGCCCCATCCGAACGGGAACAGAAACTCCACGTCCGTGGTCGCTTTACTGTAGAAGGAAAGCTCTTCCTTATCATGATCACGGTAACGCACTTCATCATCTTTCAGCCCGAGAGAGGACAGCCAGTTCAGGCAGAAGCTCTTCCAGTAATCAAACCACTCCAGGTCTGTATCCGGTTTACAGAAGAACTCCAGCTCCATCTGCTCGAACTCTCTTGTACGGAATGTAAAGTTCCCGGGCGTAATCTCGTTTCGGAAAGATTTACCGATCTGCGCAATACCGAAGGGCAGTTTCTTTCTGGATGTACGCTGAACATTTTTGAAGTTTACGAAGATTCCCTGGGCCGTCTCCGGACGGAGATAGACTGTATTCTTCGCGTCTTCTGTCACGCCCTGGAATGTCTTGAACATCAGGTTGAACTGACGGATATCAGTGAAATTGTGCTTTCCGCAGGTGGGGCAGGGGATCTGATGCTCCTCAATGAAAGCTGTCATCTGTTCCTGAGACCACCCGTCTACGGATCCTTCCAGCTCGATGCCCTTTTCCTCGCAGTAATCTTCGATCAGTTTGTCTGCACGGAAACGCTCATGACACTCTTTGCAGTCCATCAGCGGGTCGCTGAATCCGCCCAGATGCCCGGAAGCCACCCATGTCTGCGGGTTCATCAGAATCGCACAGTCAACTCCTACATTGTACGGGTTCTCCTGCACGAACTTCTTCCACCATGCTTTCTTGACATTGTTCTTGAGCTCAACGCCAAGATTTCCATAATCCCATGTATTGGCCAGTCCGCCGTATATCTCAGAGCCCGGGTATACAAACCCTCTTGATTTTGCAAGTGCTACAATCTTATCCATTGTCTTTTCAACCATTTCATGTTCCTCACATTCTTTTTACTCAATCGGTACTTATTATAAAGTGTGTATATCTATTTTTCAAGAGAATCCCGCATTTTCACAGCTGCAACATTCTGAGATTTTCATATTATAATAATGTTTCAAGAATTTCCAGCGACTTGAATTTCCGGTCCACATATATCTCCCGCAGTCTCTTCATGACCTCTCCCAGTTTTTCCATCACCTGAGGCGTCACTGTAAAAGTGTAAAGTTTCTCTATTTTGCTGCTTTCTATATATTGCATGCTATATAATGTCGAATTGTCGAGAATGATGCCGTCGATCACATCACTCCCGCACTCGCTGCAAACCAGTCCTCCCTTTGCCGCGCTGAACACAGCCGGTCTTTCACTGTCCCCGCAGACGACGCACTGAAATACCTGGGGCGCCTGCCCGTTAATGCACAGCGCTTTCAGCTCAAATATGTATCTTATGAGCAGATTTGGTATATGAGGGTTTATAAGAGCCCGCATTGTCTGATACAGCAGTTTCAGCATTTCCCGCTCGTCATTATATTCTTTTGTATAATATGAGGCAAATTCGAGAAAATAAAATCCATAGTATGCTCCGATCACATCCGACCTGAGTTCGGCAAAATAATTGGAAATGCTGGCAGACTGAATCGTATATGAAGTTCTGCCCTCATACATGGTAAATTCTCCGAATGCAAACGGATTCACTGCGCCTACAAGAGGGCTGTTGGGTCTTCTCGCCCCCTTTGCAAACGCGGAGATTTTCCCCTGCTCTTTCGTGAGTATCACGACCCGCCTGTCATATTCTCCCACTGGCGCCGTGGAAAGCACCATCCCTGTAAGTACGATCTGATTCACGCTGTTCCTTTCTCCTGCCGGATCCTGCTTCATGTCCGGCAGATGGCTCTGTATATCCTTCCGCGGTTCTGCCGCGGAAAAGTTCTCTCTCTGAATCTTTTCCTCCGCTGCCGCAGGAGGAATCGTTTTCCATTTTATAACTGAGATAATCTGTAATGCTTCCTGTCATCATGAATTTATTCCAGTATGTTTCTCTCATCGGCTCACCTCTTCTTAAGTGTTAAAGATTATACCTTTAGGTTCTCCGATTCCAAAAACAGTATACCCCGTAAAAAATACCAGCGTTTTTTCATCCGTAAGCCTTGACACGCATCTTTGCCCATCAGAGGCATACACCTTTTCAGGCACCGCTGTATTTCATTCGTTTTCTTCAAAAAAATATATTGCTTGCAATATATTTTCAGATTCTTCCGTTTCTCATTCCATTTCCTGCGCTATTCGTCTTCCCGATATCCGAAGTTCTTCATCAGATAATCGCTGTCTCTCCAGTTTTTCTGCACCTTCACCCACAGTTTCAGGTTCACTCTGCAGTCCAGCATCCGCTCGATCTCATAGCGAGCCGTGCTGCCGATCTTCTTGAGCATGCTGCCCTGTTTTCCAATGATGATTCCTTTATGTGAATCCCTTTCGCAGATGATCGTCGCATCGATATGCATAACTTTTCGCTCCATCTTCATCCGATCGATCGCCACCGCTATGCCATGAGGAATCTCCTCGTTTAAACAGTGAAGCGCTTTCTCCCGGATCAGTTCCGCTACAATCTGCCTCTCCGGCTGATCTGTAATGGTATCTTCATCATAAAACTGCGGACCATACGGCAGATATTTCAGAATCACCTTCACAAGTTCATCCGTATTGTCTCCTGTGCGGGCAGAAACCGGTACGATCTCTGCAAAATCATACTCTTTCCGGTAAACGTCAATTGACGGGAGTATTTCTTCCTTCTTTACCATATCGATCTTATTGATCACAAGAATCACCGGCGTCTTCACTTTCTTCAGCTGATCAATGATATGCCTTTCTCCCGCTCCGATAAATGTGGTCGGTTCCACCAGCCAGAGCACAACATCCACTTCATTCAGGGACCGCTCCGCTATATTTACCATATATTCCCCAAGCTTGTTTTTCGCCTTGTGAATTCCAGGCGTATCCACAAACACGATCTGACCTTTCTCCGTTGTAAGAACCGTCTGTATCCTGTTTCTCGTTGTCTGCGGTTTGTTTGACGTAATCGCAATCTTCTGTCCGATCAGGCGGTTCATCAAAGTAGATTTCCCCACATTCGGTCTTCCGATCAGCGTAGCAAATCCGGATTTATAATTCTCTCTCATACAGCCTCCTGTTTAAATATTTCAACAGGGGTCAGGCCCCTTTGTCAAGCATATTCAGAATATTCTGAATACGGTATGCAAAGGGGCCTGACCCCCTTTAACACAATGTCCTGACTTCAAGGAACATATCCTTCTGTTCCTCGATCTTGTCTTCACTGCCGATCACGCAGATAAGGTGCTGATCCAGCATAGCCTGCAGGACTCCTGCCAGATTTCGTATGTCTTCCTGTCGTGCGTCCAGAATCTGCCCGCGCTCTGTGCGGATCATTTCTTCTGATACATGATTCATATACAGGTTCATAGAGCGGGCTCCTTTTGCCGCCGGATTCATCGGGCGGTCCAGATTGCTCATTGTTCCGATGATGAATTTATTCATATCTCTGTCACTTACATTAAAGTCTTTCAGATAATCGACAACACCCTCATATACTTCCATGGTTCTCTTAAGGTTGGGATCCCGGTAGGAAATGAGATATGCTTCACCGATCCTGTTGAAATTACTCATGCATCCGTACGCACCGCCTTTGACCCGTATATTCTGCCACAGATAATCATATCCGAGAATAACTTTCAGAATCTGAAGGGCTCCGCTGTATTTTGCTCCTCCATCAATAAAATTTCCGACCCGTGCCACATACTGAACCTTCGATGATGTCTTGAATCCCTCATTTCTCTTCGTACAGTGGAGTATGCAGGGTTCCTCCAGAAGTTTTTCCCCGGAATGCAGTGAACCGCGCACCGCCGGAAAAGCTTCCTGTACGGCTGCAAGCCCTTCTTTTGCAGCAGTACAGCTGACCATCATATTGTCTGCGCGGAAGATTCTCTGTGAAATCTCTTTCAGATTGTGGATAAGTTCTGCCTTATGGCTGTCAAAATCTTCCTCTATCATCCTGACTGTTTCATAGAATCCGATTCCGTCCGTATCATCCTTGAATTTTGCCATAGGTGATGTGTAGGACAGCGCGCGCAGAGCCGCCGTAGTATGACCGGACGACAGGAACGACATCTGAAGTCTTGACTTAAGCATTGCCAGTATTTCTTTCAGGCGTTTCTCATCGTCAAGACGGGATTCCATCAGGATCTCCCTCATCATTTTAAACATCACATTCATCTTCGGATAAAGCGCCTTGCCCTTCATCTCAAATGTAGCGCGAAATTCCTTTTCTTTCACTTTCGTAACATCTGTATAGAGCTCAAGCGACGTTCCTATTCCGCCTGTATTGACATTGATCTCGTTAAACAGCTCTCCGTATTCATAGTTGTTCGTATCAATGATCCCGAGAACGCTCTGAAGGATTCCCACATAGGGCAGAAGTTCCTCCCGGATTCCCGACAGGTCAAACATCAGTGTGACATATCCGATTCCATTTGTCTCCACATTGTGATGAACCACCTTTACTCCGTCCATTTCCATTTCTTCATTGAATATCGGAGCAATATCTCTGGAAATATCCTCCCGCTTCAGAACGGGAATTTTTGCCAGATCTTCCGGACTTGACTCTTCCTCCTGGTACTGTTCCAGCTCATGGGTGGCATTTACAAGTTTCTCCACTTCTTCCGCGGAAAGACTCTCCTTGTATGCCTGCAGTTTCTCTGCAAGTTCTTTGTCCATCCTGGCAGTGCGCCCGCGCTCCGGACGGATAATAACAACGGCGCCATGAGTATTGTCGAGAAGATACTTTCTGATCAGTTCCTCGAAGTAGCCTGTATCCACCTGATTCTTCAGGAACTCAAACGTGGAAATCGCCTGCATATGGATAAATGGTTTTTCTTCGTCATAAAGCCAGCTGTCAAACAGCTGAAGCCCATACATCAGACCTCGCGGATAATTTCCGAAATCCGCCTCTCTGAACCGGAACTCATAATAGTTGATCCCGGCGCGCAATGCCTTTTTATCCATGCCGTTTTCCGCGATATTTCGCAGAGTGTCTTCTATGACGCGCACGAAGTCTTCTTTCTGTTCCATATTTGCATTCTTCGCAATAACCGAGAAGATAGGCTGATAGATCCCGTTGTCATAGGATCCCATGATATCCTTCCCGATTCCCGCATCCACAAGCGCTTTTTTTAGCGGCGCACCCGGTGCGGACAGAAGCGCATAGTCCAGAATCTGGAATGCCAGATACAGTTTTTCGTCAAGAGAGGTTCCTATCACTTTGTTATAGGAAAGGTAAGTGTTGTCCGCCTCACTCTCATCGCTGGTAATGGAATATTCCTGCACGACCTCTCTCATTTCGGAAAATGGTTCCTGATACTTTATTTCCGAATCCACTTCAGTCGCATCGAAATCAGACAGATAGTTTTCGTCCAGCCAGCGCAGCTTTTCTTCCATATCCATATTTCCGTACAGATAGATATAGCTGTTGGACGGATGATAATATTTTCTGTGGAAATCAAGAAACTGTTCATATGTCAGTTCCGGAATCACCTCGGGATCTCCGCCGGATTCATTTGCGTAAGAGGTATCCGGAAAGAGAGAGTTCAGGATCACCCTGTCAAGAACTCCCTCAGGTGAAGAAAACGCGCCTTTCATCTCGTTGTATACCACGCCGCTTATCGTAAGTTCACCGTCGGGCTCGTCCAGCTTATAGCTCCATCCTTCCTGCCGGAATATCTCATCATGCTCATAGATGTTCGGATAAAAAACCGCATCCATATATACATGCATCAGATTCTGAAAATCTTTGTCATTACAGCTTGCAATCGGATATACTGTCTTATCCGGATACGTCATTGCGTTAAGAAACGTGTTAAGGGATCCCTTAACCAGTTCCACGAACGGATCTTTCACCGGAAAATCTCTCGAGCCGCACAATACCGAATGCTCCATGATATGCGGAACCCCTGTGCTGTCCGAAGGCGGTGTCCGAAATCCGATGGCAAACACCTTATTCTCATCGTCATTTTTCATCAGCAGAATCCTCGCCCCGCTCTTTCTGTGTTTCAGCAGGATGCCCTCTGACTGCAGATCCGATAAATCTGCCTTCTGTATCACTTCATATGCTGTCAGATCATTTACACTCATACTATAGTCTCCTTGTCTTTTTTCATACTCCTTAGTATACCACTAACCCGCGGACTTTAAAAGATGTCAGAAAACGGTGAGCAAAGGGGCCTGACCCCCTTGCTCACCGTTTTCTGACTTATCTGTCAATTCACCGTTTCAGCATCCCTCTTCTTATCTGCTGATCTGCTCTGCCCTTAAAGTAGGGAATGTCATGAGCCGAATTTGCAGAGGATGCCAGCAGGTGTATCTCGCCTTTCCGGATATCAAACGCCCTGGCAATAAAGTTCTGTTTTATTTCCATATACTGAATATTCTGATATCGTATGGAAATGTAATTTTTCCCAAAATATCCGTGACAGAGTTTCAGGAATGTTCCGTCGGTTCCGGTACCGTCTGTCACGTACTTAAGTGCCATACAGATCAGAAGGAGAAGAATCAGCCCGGCCGCGCTCAGCCAGATAAGAAGCTCGTGCTCCCCCATAACCGCTGTGCATACTGCCGCCGATGCACAAACCAGAGCTGAGTATATCACACCCGGAACAGCCCACGCCGCCCACACGGACGCCGGAAGACGGGCTACTTTCTGTTCTGCGGTCCCTGCAAATTCCGGCAGCAGAAGTTCAAGCTGTTCCTTCAGCTTCTTCTCTGTGGTATATAGAATCAGAAAAGAATTCTGCTCCTCCTTCTCATCTCCCATTCCCACATTCACAATCTCTGCCATATATTTTCGGAATATTCTGGCCACAAAAGACTGCCGTATTTTGAGCGCCTGAATCTTATCCACAGGAATCGTATATTCCATCTTCTTCAGAAATCCGTATTTAATATAGATCTTATCGCCGCGGCGTTTTGCCCGGAAATCATAATAACGGATAAAATCTTTCACAGTATCCCACAGTGCAGACAGCACAATCCCCGCCGCCACAATAATCCCTGCCGCAGCTCCAAGGAGCGAGCTCATCAGTTCCGGCTGTTCCAGCATCCGGAGTACGGTCGTCACTGTTCCCACAGCGGCACCCACCAGAATCAGCAGAGAGAAAATATTAACAGAAAAAAGCCCGTGACGGAAGACATCTCCAATCTCTGCTCTGATATCAAATTCTTCATTGTCTTCCTCATCCCATACAGCAGGACCCGGACAGTATGCAAAATCTTCCCTCCGTTCAAACGTTCCAGATGTTTCTGCCCGCAAACCCGTGTCCTCAATTTCTGCCGTTTTCTCTGCCTGCATCTGCGCCTGCATCTTCCGGGTGATCTGTCTTTTAAAGGCAGCCGCATCCGCTTTCTTGAGAACAATCTTCACATCCGTGCTGTCCGCCGTTGTCCTGCTGTTCGTATCCAGCTTCACTTTACAGGTGCCGAGAATCATCTCGAACAGATTCTGCTCTATATTAATGTTGGAAATGTTTCGGATGCCGATCGTATTTTTCTTTTTGTTGACCCTGCCCCGTTCGATAACGACAGCATTCTCTTCTATATATATGTAGGTATTCGCCCAGGCAAAAATACGGTTTCCTACAGAGACGGCAAGAAGCGCCGCCACAATCAGCAAGACAAACAGTGCTCTTCCCTGCAGGAAGGAAAAATCCGTGCCGGCCAGTTCCTCTGCATTCTGCACGAGGATCGAAAACGCCACAACTGCCAGAGCAACGATTCCCCCTCCGATCTGCTCTATAATGATAGATATATGATTCCGAAACTTTTTATTTTCTTCCATCTTCCGACCTCTGCTCCTTCACGATCTCATTGATCCTCCTGCGAAGACTCTCCGCAATCTGTTCCGCCTTTTCCTCTTCCACAAATGAGAGGGTGACATCCCCTCCTCCTGTCGTCACGATTACTTTCGCCACTTTAAAAATCTGGTCAAAAGGCCCCTTTGCGGTCTGCAGTTTATGGATGCGTTCAATAGGTACAATGCTCCGCTTTACAAACAGATACCCTTCGATGATATCGATGCATTCATCATTGATACTGTATCGGTATCGATAATACCGGAAGTAAGGACCGGCGACAATATCCAGCAGCGTCAGAACTGCGAGTGCCAGAGAGATCCATTTTCCCACTGTGATATCCTGCGGAAACAGCCAGAATGCATTGACCGCCCCGATGACCGCGAAAACGACCATGCCTCCGATGATACCGGCCATGTACATGCAATGGAGCGCACGCTTTGAAAGTTTCTCATACTTCACTTTCCCTGTTTCGTTTCCATCCTCTTCATATTCTTTCCCCATAACGCCCTCCTGATCAGCAGAGAAAGAGCCCTGCTATTGTATTATAGATTTAATACAATAGTACAGGACTTATCTTCTTTTGTCAACAAGAGCTTTCCCGCACTGTTCTATCTCTGATTTTATATCCGTATTGCCGCTGCTCTGTCCTGCTTTTCTGCGTTTTAACCGGCAGCGGCCTCTTCTCCCAGTTTCTCCTCGATACGCAGCAGCCTGTTATACTTTGCCACACGTTCTGTTCTGCAGGGAGCGCCCGTTTTAATCTGTCCCGCATTGAATGCCACCGCGATATCTGCGATAGTAGTGTCTTCTGTTTCTCCGGATCTGTGTGAAATAATCACATTATATCCTGCATCCTGGGCGGTCCGTATCGCCTCAAACGCTTCCGTCAGAGTCCCAGCCTGGTTCACCTTGATCAAAATCGCGTTTCCTGCGCCCAGTTCAATTCCGTGTTTCAGCCGCTCCGTATTTGTAACAAACAGATCGTCCCCCACAAGCTGAATACGTTCCCCCAGCCGTGCCGTCATCTGCTGCCAGCCCTCCCAGTCTTCTTCATCCAGTGGGTCTTCGATAGAGCAGATCGGGAATTCAGATGCCAGGTCTTCAAAATAATCGATCATTTCCCCGGTCGTGCGTTCTGCCGCCTTCCCCTGAATCCTCCCCTCTCCCGGGAACCTGTATTTTCCCTTTTCTCTGTCATACAGTTCCGATGCCGCTGCGTCCAGAGCGATCTTTATGTCGCGCCCCATTCTGTATCCCGCCTTTTCCACCGCATCACGTATTAAGCGGAGCGCTTCTCTTGTATCTGTAAGATCCGGAGCAAATCCCCCTTCATCTCCTACTGCCGTATTCATTCCATGACTTTTCAGCACACTGCGCAGGGCGTGATAAATCTCGGCACAGATGCGAAGCCTGTCTCTGAATGGATGATCTCCCACGGGCACGATCATAAATTCCTGAATGTCCAGAGAATTATCCGCATGAACTCCGCCGTTCAGTATATTCATCATGGGAACCGGCATCTGTCCGCCGCGTACGCCTCCCAGATATCGGTATAAAGGCACTTTTAAAGCTGCTGCGGCAGCGTGCGCAGCAGCCATGGACACGCCCAGTATTGCATTTGCTCCGAGGGCACTTTTATCCGGAGTTCCGTCCGCCCGGATCATGGCCCGGTCGATTTCTTCCTGATCAAACACATTCATGCCGATCACAACCGGAGCTATTCTGCTGTTTACATTCTCCACGGCCTGTTCGACCCCTTTTCCGCAATAACGTTCTTCCCCGTCTCTGAGTTCTACCGCTTCGTATTTCCCCGTAGAAGCACCGGACGGCACCGCTGCCGTGCCCACAATCTCCTCTCCGGCCAGCACCTCGGCTTCTATCGTAGGGTTTCCTCTTGAGTCCAGAATCTCTCTCGCAAAGATATCTCTGATCTGCAGATTTCTGTCCATGTCTTTTCTCCCTCCATACACATGTCAGCCGGTAAGGAACCGGACTGTAACTGGTAACTTATTATTTCCCGGCGTCTTCCCGTTAATGCGTTGACTTTTTATATTCCAGAGATTACAATTTTTGTAGCTATATAAATCGGGGGGAGGGTACAACAGATGAAAAGCAAATTAAAATATTTTCTGCTTCTTACTTTCAGCACGCTGATCATGGCAGTCGGAACGTACTTTTTCAAATTTACAAATAACTTTACTTTCGGCGGCATTACCGGTCTGGCTGTTCTTGTGGCAAAAACAGGCCTTATTTCCGCCAGTGATTTCAACCTTATCGCCAGCATGATTCTTCTGGTGGTAGGTCTTTTTGTCCTCGGGAAAAATTTTGCCGCCAAAACCGCCTACTGCAGCATACTTCTCTCCGTCGCCCTCTCGGTCATGGAAAGAATCTGGCCTCTTGACGCGCCGCTCACGGATCAGCCCATGCTGGAACTCTGCTTTGCGATCGCGCTTCCGGCTCTGGGCTCCGCCATCCTGTTCAACATCGGATCTTCCAGCGGAGGCACGGATATCATTGCCATGATCCTGAAAAAATATTCCAGCTTTGACATCGGACGCGCTCTGCTGGTCACCGACGCCGTTATAACTGCTTTCAGTTTCTTTGTATTCGACGTGGAGACCGGTCTTTACTCGCTGCTCGGTCTTGCGATCCGCTCTTTCATGGTGGATACGTTTATCGAGAGTTTCAATCTTTCGAAATATTTCACTGTCGTGTGCAATCACCCGGAACCGATCTGTGATTTTATCGTACACACACTCGTACGCAGCGCCAGTGTATTTGAAGCGCGGGGCGCCTATTCCGGCAAAGAAAAGCACATCATACTGACAGCTCTGAACCGGGTTCAGGCGGTACGGCTCAGAAATTTCATCAAGCAGAACGAACCTGACGCTTTCATTCTGATCTCAAATACAAGTGAGATCATAGGCAAGGGATTCCACAGTGTCTAGAGTTCTCTCTGCCCATCAGTTCAATGCACATTTATACAGACAGGAGATTTTACATTATGAAGCATCTTGTGATTGCGGAAAAACCGTCCGTGGCAAGAGATATCGCACGTGTTCTCGGCTGCGGAAAGAAAACCAATTCATACATGGAAGGAAAAGACTATGTCGTCACCTGGGCTCTGGGCCATCTGGTGACGCTTGCAGATCCGGAACAATACGGAGAGCAGTATAAAACCTGGAACATGGATACCCTTCCCATGCTGCCGAAGCACTGGAAACTGGTCGTCATCAAGCAGACCTCAAAGCAGTATCACGCAGTAAAAGAACAGATCTCCCGGAAGGATATCTCTGACATTATCATCGCCACTGACGCCGGAAGAGAAGGGGAGCTCGTCGCGCGCTGGATCCTTGACAAGGCAGGGAACCAGAAGCCTCTGAAACGACTGTGGATCTCCTCGGTCACAGACAAGGCAATCCGGGAGGGATTCGCCCATCTCCGTCCGGGGAAGGATTATGAAATTCTTTATCACGCGGCGGTTGCCCGGGCTGAGTCCGACTGGGTTGTGGGCATCAATGCTACCCGGGCGCTGACCTGCAAGTACAATGCTCAGCTCTCCTGCGGCAGAGTCCAGACTCCGACCCTCGCCATGATCGCGGCGCGGGAAGAGGAGATCCGGAAGTTCAGGCCGCAGACTTATTACGGATTAAAGGCTTCCGCCGGAAAGATCACATTTACCTGGGCGGACAGCAAAACGAATTCCGGACGCACCTTTGACCGGGAAAGGATCGATGCCATTTACCGCAACGCAGGAAAAAAACTGCATGTCACAGAAGTAAAGAAAAAAGCAAAGAAAACCTTCTCTCCCGCTCTCTATGACCTGACAGCGCTCCAGCGGGAGGCAAATCAGAGATACGGCTACTCTGCAAAGATGACCCTGAACATCATGCAGCGGCTGTATGAAAACCACAAAGTCCTGACTTACCCCAGAACAGATTCCCGGTATCTCACGTCGGACATGGTGGGAACGCTGAAGGAACGGCTGAAAGCATGCGCCGTGGGGCCTTACAGAAAAGCGGCGGCCCGCCTCTCCATGCAGGAGATCCGGGCAAATAAATCTTTTGTCGACAATGCAAAAGTTTCAGATCATCACGCCATCATCCCCACGGAGCAGTATGTTCAGTTGGAACATATGAGCAGTGACGAGAGAAAGATCTATGACCTGGTCGTCCGCCGTTTTCTCGCTGTTCTCTCTCCGGCCTGTGAGTACGAAGAGACGTCCGTCACGGGAACTGTGGGGACGGAGCAGTTCCATGCAAAGGGAAATGTGATCCGGAAAGCCGGGTGGAAAGAAATATACGAGGCCGGATGGCAGGATATGGAGGAGGACGACGGATCCGGCGATCCCTCCGGTCTTTTCTCAGATCAAAGCCTGTCCGTCTCAGCTCTCCCCGAGATCCGAGAGGGTACTGACCTGACTGTCACCGCTTTGAATATCACCGAAGGAAAGACAAAACCGCCGGCATATTTCACAGAAGGCACGCTCATCGCGGCAATGGAAAATCCGGTAAAATATATGGAGCATAAAGATAAGAAACTGGTCCGTACACTGGGTGAGACCGGAGGGCTCGGAACAGTCGCCACCCGCGCGGATATCATTGAGAAACTGTTCAACAGTTTTCTTATGGAGAAGAAGGGGAATGAAATCCATATCACTTCCAAAGGACGGCAGCTCCTCTCTCTTGTCCCCGCTGATCTGAAAAGCCCTGAACTGACCGCCCAGTGGGAACTCCGTCTCCAGGCGATCGCAAAGGGGAAGGAATCCGACCGGAAATTCATGTCCGAGATTGAGGATTACACCAGATCCCTGATCCAGGAAATCCGCAGTGCCTCCGGCACCTTCCGCCACGATAATCTGACCCGGCACAAGTGCCCCCAGTGTGGGAAATTCATGCTGGAAGTCAACGGAAAACACGGAAAGATGCTTGTCTGCCAGGACAGAGAATGCGGATACCGGGAGACTATCTCCCGGCGCACCAATGCCCGCTGCCCGGTCTGCCACAAAAAGATGGAACTGGTCGGAAAGGGCGATGCACAAAAATTTGTCTGCTCCTGCGGCCATAAAGAAAAACTCACCGCTTTCCAGGAACGCCGGGAGAAAGAAGGCCGCGGCGTCAATAAACGGGATGTCTCCAATTATATGAAAAAGCAGGCAAAAGAGGCAAACGAACCGATCAACACTGCGTTTGCGGATGCATTTAAGAACATAAAATTGTGAAGGATTTGACGGGTGCCGTGTACTTTGTACAAAGTACACGGCACCGGACGTTCAGCGCCCTTACGGAGCGTTTATCAGATGAAGGATTGACACCCGCCACTGATACATGTTTGTTCCTCACCGCCTGTAGAGACGTGAGTCTTCCCCCCATCTGTTAAAACATAGTAATGCGGAATGATATCCTCATAATGCCCGTCCTTCATCCGGAATCCGCCGGGGATAATCCCGAGCTGCACAAATCCAAGTTTTTTATACAGGCTGAGGGCATGGGTATTACTGCGCACCACCGCGTTAAACTGCATAATTCCAAATCCCATCTCCTTTGCCGTCTTCAGACAATGTGTGACCAGAATCTCACCGATCCGGTTTCCACGCAGATCTTTTCTTACTGCATAGCTTGCATTACATATATGCCCGCATCTTCCTATATTATTGGGATGCAGGATATACAGACCCACGATTTCACCTGTTTCTTCCTCGTATGCGATCCCGGTAAAAGACTGTTCCTCAAAAAACGTCCTCCCTGTCTCTTCCGTCAGCATTTCCTCCTGGGGAAATGCAATGCCCTCCTCAACCACCTGGTTCCATATATTTACAGCCGGGATTGTATCACGAGTCCCATATTTTTTCACTTTTACCTTCATTTCCATTTTCCTCCAAAAAACAGTAATTTCAGAAATATATTCAGCACAATACACTCAGTATATCATACGAAGAAGCTCCTGATAAGAGCCTGCATGTTCTTATCCGGAGCTTCTGTCCGCTGTCTATATAAGATTTTATATTTCATATTATATTAATGAAAGAAATGATCTCCGATCTGCATTCCCCAGCCGCCTGTGCTGAAATACAGGCAGTCGCCGACCGGATTGCTTCCTGCAAGGGCATCCTCCGCCGCCCGCATCGCAGATTCAGTATATCCGCTGCTTGCCCGAACGGAGTCCAGCCATCCTGTCATCGCCGGCGTAAACTGTCCGGACTGATAAATAACATCTGAAATCGTATCAGGATAGGAGCTGCTCTTTACACGGTTCATGACAACCGCTCCTACAGCAACCTGTCCTTCATAGGGCTGATTGCCTGCCTCACAGAAAATCAGTGATGCAAGAAGCTCCTTGTCCGCCTGGGCTGCTGCCTCTGCCGCAGCTTCGGCCGCCGCTTTCTCAGCCGCAATTCGCGCTGCTTCCTCGGCCGCTTTTCTTTCTTCTTCCTGTTTTCTGATGTAGGCCTGCTGCGCTTCTTCGGCGGCCGTTCTTGTGTCATCAAGGATCTCTTCATGCATCTCCCCTGCAATATCGGAAAATCCCCACTCCGCGGTCTCCTCTTTCGAAACCGTCGGCCGCACACTGACCGTATCTCTTTCGGCGGCCAGACTTGTAAAGCCTGTCAGGACCGTTATACTCGTCGCGGCGGCATATAAAGACATGAGAATCCGCCTGTTTCTATAATGTTTCATATACTCCTCCTCTTAACTTATTGCAATATCTTTACATATATCCTAATTAAAATATATGTATTTGTTTTCGTTTTTATTACAGATATTACAAATTTGTTACGGAGGCTATTTTATTATAAAATTCTTAATTTGTCAACTTTTTTATTTCTGTTTTTCTCATTCTCCAATTTTTACTATATAATACAAAAGCAGATCCCGCCCGGAATCTGCTTTTTGTATAGAAATCATTCAATATATTTCTCTTTTTCAGTCATATCAGTGCATTCTGAACACCGGACTGATCTTCTTATATATAAGAAATACGATAACCGACACGAGCACGCCCTTAAGAAGATTAAACGGCGCAACGGCAAACATTACGAATGTAAACAGATTTGTAATATGTGAGTTCACTGCTGTTCCCATGCTTACCAGCGCGTCCATCGGCATGCCGAAAGCTACGGCATAAGTCGGGAGAAGCACAAACGCATTGATAAAGCATCCGATCACCGTCATTGTCACAGTGCCGACAGCCATACCGATCAGCGCATTTTTTCTCGTCCTGTTCCTGCGGTAGATCAGACCAGCCGGAACGCAGAGTGAACATCCGATAATAAAGTTGGCGATTTCACCTACCCCTGCCGTGTCTGTTCCTGTGACAACGAAGTTCAGAAGAATCTTCACGAACTCGATCAGAGCTCCCGCGAACGGTCCCATTGCAAAACATCCCACCAGAACGGGGACTTCACTGAAATCAATCTCATAAAATGACGGTGCGAACGGAAGGGGAATCTCAAAAAGCATCAGTATGATCGCCACCGCCGCGAGCATTCCGATCTTTACGAGAGCCTTCACGCCCAGTCTGGGTTCTGAATGAACTGCTGTTTTTGTTTCTGTACTCATTTTCCATCTCTCCTTTTTCTTTACGCATGTTTTCTGATTCAAATGCGCTGATGATCCCCGCGCTGCATCCGCGGGCAATAAACTGAAAAAAGGAAATCTTCCAGGAAATCCCGTCATTGCGGACATAGAAAAACCCCGAACCATCAGATTCGGGGTCATATGCTCTCATGACATTTCTTATTGAATTTTCCATTCAATAAAAGCGAATTTCTTCTCTCATCCAGACTTTACTGTCGGTACCGGAATTCTCCATATAAAAAGTCACCGGTTCAGCCGCTTGCGCGGGTCGCGGACTATACCGCCGGTTGGGAATTTCACCCGACCCCGAAGATTTATTACTTTTTCCGTATATTAATATAACTCTTTATAAGCAGTATTTCAAGAGTTTTTCATAATTTTCCACTGTCAGGCCAGACATATGAATCCGCTTAACATATTTTTATCTGTTTGTTCATAATCCATTCAAAACTTGATCACACTTTTTACACAACTCTTTTCTATACTATAATTGTTCTTAAAAAGAACACTTTTTCATAAACTTTTTCCCCCTTTGAGTCACAGAAATGTGGCTCTTTCCTTTTTTCTGAATTTTCTGAAAACGGTACTCAAAGGGGCCTGACCCCTTTGCAAAAGGGTCAGGCCCCGTTCACACTTTTTTCACATTTATAGCATCACCCGTCCACGTATCTTTCCCCATATATGAGCCTGCACGTACTCATATGCCTGATCGTAGATAAAAAGGCCTATCTGTCCACCGAGCAGCACGCCGATCATTACGGCGCCTGATATCGAGCGGGAAAAAAGCATATCCCGGAAAATAAATACGATCGGAATATACATGATATTGAAGATTACATATTTCAGTACCCAGAATGCTGTTTTTCGATTCCCGGTCCCGGGACGCTTTTCCAGCCATCGGAATACAGCCTCGACTGCCCAGATGTAGAATCCCATGGCAGCGAATGTAAGTACATAGAATTTGTTCGGCGCTGTAATGAATCCAAGAAAAACAGCCGCAATATAAAACGCAGCGCCCACTCTAAGCCCGAATTCGCGGATAACGATCCCGACAAAAAAAGAGGCCGCTGCCAGAAGGAATAATGTACTCGTCTCAATAATACTTCCAAGAGCCATGCACACGACGGTCAAAGCCAGCAGAAGACCGCCGAATGCCATTGTCTTTGCCTTTACATGCATGAACACAGATCTCCTCCCATACATTCACAGAGCTGGTCCGCGATCCAGAGGTCGCAGCACATGTTTCCGGTTCCGCAGGAAGATCCGCCCGGCCCGTAGCCTCCGCCGTATGGACTGCCCTGATATCTTCTGCTGCTGAAATCAAGCTGATTCAGGAGCTGCCTGTACTGCATATTATTCGGCTCCATATTCACAGCCTGTGCCGCGTGATCTCTGGCCAGTATATTATTTCCGATTCCTGCGTTGGCGCATCCGCTTAAGTAATACCACAGCGCGGAACGCTCCGGCACCTGATCCAGCGTGTTCAGGGCCTCGCGGTAACGACGGCTGTTAATATAATTTGCGGCCGCCTGCAGTCTCGGGTCAGCCTGCATATTATCATAGGTTCCTCCGGACGAACCATACGAAGACGAACCGCCGTACGAATAACTGCCCGAGCCGGAAGACTGTCCTCCTGTCCCGCCGGAAGCGCGTTCACGCATGATCGTGTCATAAGCCTCCTGGACTTCTTTGAACTTTTCCTCTGCAAGATCCGCAAGAGGATTATTCACATTGGCATCCGGATGATATTTTCTCGTCAGATCACGGTACGCTCTCTTTATCTCATCATCAGACGCATTCGGCGATACGCCGAGCACGTCATATGGATTTTTTGTCATTTTCCTCGTTCCTCGCTTTTCTTCATCTGTATCTTATTATAACGACTCCAGACACCATCATACAATATATTTCTCAAAATGTCCACATCAACAAGGCACGGCAGACGTTCAAACTCAGCCGTGCTTTCTGCAATCATCATGCAGAGAATCTGCTGCATCCTCTCTTCATAGTTCTCCTGCCCGTAAATTTTCTTCAGCGGATTGTACCTCCCTTTCTCAAGATCCTCGGGCAGATCCTCATACGCGTCCATAATGTAAATAAATTTGCCCAGAAAGAACCCCATGCGCCGCAGATTCTTTTCCCATATATCCTCCCGGTACACAAACAGTTCTTCCATGAGATGTCCGAAGCAGCCCGCTGTGCGATCAATATCTGTGCTTTCTTCCTCTTCACAAACCGCAAGTTCCCGGAGCCATTTCCGGATCGCCGCACTCTGCCGGGGATACTGCCCGGTGATCCTTGCCGCCTTTCCGCGGATGAGGCTCTTCGTCATAAGACTGCTCACCTTGTGCTCATCGTTCCAGTCGTCTTCCATATGATAATATGCAAGGAGAACATTCATTGCCGCTGCATAAGACGTAATCCCATTTGTGAGCATGTACTGTTTTTTTACCGGATGAACCTTGCACCGGTGCATCTGTGTCTCGGTCTGGCTCTCATAGAGAGAGGACAGAAGAATAACCGCAAATGTCATATCGTACGTCAGCGTCATCTGTCCCATAAACCCATACTCTTCTTTCAGAATACGGCAAAGCCCGCAGTAATATGCCTTGTATTTTTTCAGATCCTTCACCTTCAGTTCCGGTTCACAAATGGTAACATATCCAAACATATTCAATCTCCCAGAATTTATTACATTTTATCGTGGTGATATTATAACACGGCAGATAAACAGTATTTATAACTTTTTTATGAAAAATATATGATGGCGTTTATTGTTAACCATTTTATATTTCGGGTTGACATTTCACTTTCATAACCGTATACTGATTCCATATTATTGCAAAATACTTCTCGAAAAATATTTTGCAACACAGGAAGGAGATTCAAATATGTCAGAGGAAATCACAAACGGAGGATCAGCATCATATAACAGAACCCGGAATCTCACACTGATCGGACTCATGACAGCGGTCCTCTGTATCCTCGGACCCTTTTCCATTCCCATCCCCGTCAGCCCTGTCCCTCTGTCGCTCACAAACTTTGCAGTATACATCACGGTCTATACTCTCGGTATGAAATCCGGAACCCTCAGCGTCCTTGTATATCTCTGTCTCGGCACAGCCGGGCTGCCCGTATTCTCCGGTTTCAGCGGCGGACTCGGAAAGCTTGCCGGCCCTACCGGGGGATATCTCATTGGTTTTCTCTTTCTCGCACTGATCCAGGGTTTCTTTATGGAACACATACCCGGGCAAAGACTCTCTTCCATCCTCGGAATGATTATCGGTCTTGCAGTATGCTACACCTTCGGCACAGTATGGCTTGCCGGACAGATGAGTCTCTCCTTTTCCGCAGCACTCAGCGCAGGCGTCATCCCCTATCTTCCCGGAGATATCCTCAAAATAATCGCGGCGGCAATAATAGGACCAAAACTTCTGACAACAGTCAAAAAAATCTGATAACAGTGTGCAAAGGGGCCTGACCCCTTTGCACACTGTTATCAGACTATTCTGACTATATTCCCCTCATCGTAAGCTGGATCCTCTTTTTCTTCAGATCCACGCTCATCACCTTCACGTCTACAATATCTCCCACGCTCACTGCTTCCAGCGGATGTTTGATATATTTGTCGGTGATCTGGGAGATGTGAACGAGTCCGTCCTGATGGACTCCGATATCCACAAACGCGCCGAAATCAATGACATTTCTCACGGTTCCCTTGAGCACCATTCCCTCCTTCAGGTCTTTCATCTCCAGCACATCCGTGCGCAGGATAGGCTTTGGCATCTCATCGCGGGGATCCCGCGCCGGTTTTTCCAGCTCTTTTACAATATCCCGCAGCGTGATCTCACCGATTCCCAGCTCTTCCGCCATCTTTTTATAGTCCTTTATCGTGAGGGAAAGACCGGACAGACGGTGTTCCGCCACATCCTCCGGTGTAAAGCCCTGTTTCTTTAACAACTTCTGCGCGGCCTCGTAAGACTCCGGGTGTACTCCAGTGGAGTCAAGAGGATTGTCCCCTCCCTGGATCCGCATGAATCCGGCGCACTGTTCGAATGCCTTCGGCCCCAGCTTCGGTACTTTCAGAAGTTCCTGACGGTCTGCAAAGCGGCCGTTCTCCTCCCGGTACGCCACGATATTCTTCGCGATCGTGCTGCTGATTCCGGAGATGTAGGACAGAAGCGGCGCGGATGCCGTATTCAGATCCACTCCCACTTTGTTCACGCAGTCCTCCACCACACCGTTCAGGGATTCACCCAGCTTTTTCTGGTTCATATCATGCTGATACTGTCCCACGCCGATGGACTTGGGATCGATCTTCACCAGTTCCGCCAGGGGATCCTGAAGTCTTCTTGCAATGGATGCGGCGCTTCGCTGTCCCACGTCGAACTTCGGAAATTCCTCGCTGGCGAGCTTGCTGGCCGAGTAAACCGAAGCCCCTGCTTCGTTTACAATGACATACTGTACTTTCTGCGGTATCTCTTTCAGAAGCTCCACGATAAACTGCTCGGATTCTCTGGAAGCCGTACCGTTTCCAAGGGAGATCAGGGTGATATTGTACTTCGGTATGATTTTTTTCAGCAGGTCCTTGCTGGCCTTGATCTTCTGAGGCGTCGTCGGAGCCGTGGGATAAATTACGGTAGTTCCGATCACCTTTCCGGTGGGATCCACCACTGCCAGTTTGCAGCCTGTACGGAACGCCGGATCCCAACCAAGGACCACATGTCCGGTAATCGGCGGCTGCATGAGAAGCTGATGCAGGTTTTTCCCGAAGACCTCAATGGCCCCGTCTTCCGCCTTCTCCGTCAGTTCGTTGCGTATCTCACGCTCAATGGCCGGAGCGATAAGACGGTGATAACTGTCCTCCACTGTCTCCTTCAGAACCGGCGTCGTATACGGATTATCCGAACGGATCACCTTTCTCTCAAGATAAGCAAGGATGTCATCCTCCGGAGCCTCCACCTTCACAGTCAGAAACTTTTCCTTCTCTCCCCGGTTCAGTGCGAGGATCCGATGTCCCGCCAGCTTCGCGGCAGGCTCCTCGAATTCATAATACATCTCATAGACAGACTCTGCTTCCGGGTCTTTCGCGGTGGAAGTCACTTTTCCCTTTTTCATGGTTGTCCGCCGGATCCAGCTCCGGTAGTCCGCATTGTCGGAAATGGCTTCCGCGATGATATCCTTTGCACCGGCAATGGCGTCCTCCGCCGTCTCCACGCCTTTTTCCTCAGAAATATAATCTTTTGCCGCATTTTCCAGCGGTTCTCTGGTCTTCTGAAGAGTGATCAGAGCCGCAAGAGGCTCCAGCCCTTTCTCCTTTGCGATCGTGGCGCGGGTTCGCCTCTTCGGGCGGTAGGGACGGTAAAGATCGTCCACCGCCACCTGAGTTTCCGCCGCAAGGATCTGACGCTTCAGTTCTTCCGTCATCTTTCCCTGCTCTTCAATGCTCGCGATTACCTGCTCCTTCTTCTCTTCCAGGTTGCGAAGGTAGACCAGACGCTCATGGAGCTTTCTGAGCTGCTCGTCATTTAGCGAGCCGGTCACTTCTTTTCTGTATCGTGAAATAAAAGGGATCGTATTCCCTTCATCAATAAGCTTGACCGCAGCGTCTATCTGCCAGCGCTTTACTCCTAATTCTTCTGTCAGTCTCTGATTAATATCCATTACCGTGTATTCCTCTCTATTGATTCTGTCAGCTCCAGGCCGCCGTTTTCGTACCATTTTACCACAAAAGTATCAAAGTAATCCAGAGGTTTCTCTCCCACGATGATCTGAAGGAAAGTCTCCTGCTCCAGATCCTGCAGATTCTGTGGGATCTCTCCGTCTGTATCCCCCATAGAAATCGCCGGGATCTTTCGCGCGTCCGCCGCGTTCAATACTTCCACTGCCTGGATGCGTGACGCATATGCAGCCCATCCGTTCGCCGTAGTCAGATTTCCGTTAAGATAAGATCTGCATGTATTATAATAGGATTTTTCCAACCCGGAGAGCTCCGTCACACTGATTTCTCCGTTCAGCGCCTTCTGAAGATTCTCCCCGCACCGGTAGAGGGCGTCTATATAATCTACATTGATATTCATAGGGCGCGCCGTCGGATCGACATTGATAGAGAAATACTCGTTGACCTCATTTGCATACAGGTCGTCTTCATACCGCGCATGATCAAAAATGGCGCTCACATACTTTCCCACGATTTCCGGATGTTCATATCCTTTCCGCACCACCACGTACATCCGGTCATCATAGGACTCAAAAGTCTGGGGGCGGTCAGCGATATCCTCCTCAAACAGATATGGTTTCCATTCTGCGGTATGATCGGCACTGTAAGAAATGCTGAGCGGATTGTTGGGCGCCCACCAGCGTCCGAACACAGCTCCGCAGAATCCTTCTTTGATCAGTTCATCGATATTTTCCGGTTTTCTCAGCAGAAACCTGGAATCCAGTATGCCCTCCTCATAAAGTCCATTCAGGTACCCCAGCGCCTCCTTTGTCCCGGAGGTCAGAGAACCGTACACCACCTGGCCACTGTCGTCAAGAACCCATTTTTCCGGAGCAGCGCCGAACCTGGTGAAAATACCGTCCACGCCATAGGTGTCGCTGGATCCTGAGATTACTTCCGTACTGCACGCCAGACCTACGGTCTGTCCGCTGCCCGATGCGTCTCTCTCAACGAACTCTCTGATGATCTCCATGGCCTCATCCATTGACCCGGGCTCTTCCAGCCCCAGCTTTTCGATCCAGTCTGTCCGGAGCCAGAGCAGCATCTCCCCGTCGTCGATAGCAGTGTTCGGAAATGCATAGAGTTTTCCGTCAAATGCAGCAGAATCCAGCAGGTCGTCCCCGTAGCTTTCATACATCTCTTTGATCGTGTCCGTAGTGCACTCCTCATAAACCTGAGTCAGGTCTTCCACAAGTCCGTTTTCCACCAGCCGTTCCAGGTTATCCCACCCGTTCACCACCAGCACATCCGGAATCTCTCTGTCCGAGATCGCCACCTGCAGCGCCTCCTCATAGGAGCCATCCGACTCCAGTTCAAAAATATCCACATTCTGGATATTGAGTACCTCTTTCAGGTATCTGGTGTAGGCATTGTCTTCATAAGTGTCCCCAACCGGGAGGTTAGAGTTATTGCTCCCCGCGATCTTCCCCAGGGTGTACTCCACTGTCTCCGGATATTTTCCCAGCGGTGTGTGTGACGCCTCCTCCCACATCCGTTCTTCTTCAGTCGGATCAGCCGCAGCGGTTCCTGTTTCCTGCTTTTCTTTGTCCTCATTCTGCCCGCTGCTGTAAACAAACAGTCCGATGATCAGCAGAGCCGCCACTGTCAGCAGCCCTGCGGGCAAATATTTCTTCTTGCTCATTCTGTCCTCTTTTCTGTTTTTTTCGGAATCCGAATCGTCACCTTTGTTCCTTCTCCCTCTGCGCTCTCCACGCGGACACTGCCGGCCTCGCCGTAAAGAACTCTGATACGCTCACATACATTCCGCACGCCATACCCGGGAGACTGATAGCTCAGGATCTCCTGCGCCTTTTCCGGTTTCATCCCGGCGCCGTTGTCTCCGACCTCAAATATGAGCACATCCTCCTCTTCCCTTACAGAGACCGTAAGTTGCTTTTCCTCTTTCTCCGACAGATCCAGACCGTGGTCGATGGCATTTTCCACAAAGGGCTGAAGGATCAGTTTCGGAATCTGAATCTGCATCGCATCATGATCCAAAGAATTTTTTTCGATTACATGGAAGCTGTTGTCATGCATAATGAGCTGTATCTTCAGATATGCACGGATATTATTCAGCTCATTTTCCACTGTGGTCATCGTCTCGCCCCGGTTCAGGCTGGTCCGGTAATAGGTTGACAGTGCCAGCGTAACTTTGCTGATCTCATCTTCTCCTGCCTCCAGAGCCTTCCAGTTGATGATCGACAGTGAATTATACAGGAAATGAGGATTGATCTGTGCCTGGAGAGCTCTCATCTCTGAGTTCTGCAGCCGGATCTTCGCCTCATACACCTCTGAGATCAGATGATTCATCTGCTCCATCATGCGGCGGAAGGACCGGATGAGAACGCCCACCTCATCGTTGGAATTGCTGCTGACCGTAACTTTCCGGAATCCCAGATGGATCTGGTTCATATTCTCCGTCAGCCTCTCCAGGCAGGACACAGTCCGTCTTGAAAAGATATACCCGAGAAACACCAGAAGCACGATACACACTCCCACCAGAGGGATATTCCGGATCAGGAGAGCGGTCGCGGACCGTGTTATGATCTCTGTCGGCCTGTACATGCAGAACGTCCATCCCGTGCCTTCCATCTCCTGTAAGGAACAGGTATAATTGTCCTGAATATATTCCAGAGACTCTGACTGTGACGGTCTGTACTCCTCATCCATAGAATATCCTGCATAGACCACAGTGCCGTCGGCATCCAGAACGATCCCTCCTGTGTTGTCAAGAAGGATGTTGGTAAAAGGTTCCAGCACCGATTTATAATCCAGACTCATGGAGAGCACGGCCGTAATGTCATCACCGTCATAAAATTTTCTGGATGCAGTGATCTCCTGATTCGCGCCCCGGGTGACAGTCCACTGCATGAGGGAACCGCCGTCAAGCTGCGCATACCAGTCCTGCTCCCTTGCCCGGCCCAGGGGCATCAGCGTGTTGCCGTGGGGCACCTCGATGGACTCCGCGTAAAGAGTAATCTCCCGGATCTCTCTGTGATACAGCTGAGGCATCTGGAGCAATGGATCCGCCACATCCACATATTCTTTATATGTATCATAATCCGACTGAGGTTCCATTGTGAGGATATCTCTCAGATCCTGGGAATAGGACAGATAATCTACAAGGTTCTCGTAAATCTGTTCCTGATTTTCAATGGTCTCCACTGCCTGCTGCAGCGACTTTTCCAGATTGTCCACCTCATTTTCATGGAGCAGTTCCATCATGCCGCTCTGCATATAGACCACGATGATGCCTACCGGAAGCAGTCCCGCCGCCAGGACGAGCAGCGTAAGTTTATATCTGAATTTCAGATTTTTAAACGCCTGAAGAAGCTTCTTCATCTGTCACCTTTCCTTTCCGGCACGATTCAGGAGAACAGCCGAAGTACTCCCTGAAACTCCTGCAGAAATAAGAGCTGTTGGAAAACCCCACTTCCCTGGCGATCTGCGTGATCTTCATGTTCGTCCCCGCAAGCAGATCCCTTGCTTTGTTCATCCGCACTTCCCGGATATACCGGTTCAGCGTCATCCCGGTCTCCTCCTTGAACACGGCGCTTAAATATCCCGGGGAAAGGTAGACCATGCCGGCCAGTTCCTCCGCTCCGATATTATTTTCACTGTAATGATGCTGGATATATGACTTTACCTTCGCGATCTCTTCGCGCAGTCCGCCTTTCTGTTCCTCCATGCTCTTCTCGAACTCGGAAACTGCTTCGGACACAATATCGACCACATCCTGTATCTTTCTGCACCGGTACAGTCTGTCCACTTTTTTCGACAGCATCTTTTCATCCCCAGGCGATATCTGTTCATAGATTTCTTTTAAAATACTGGAAAAGACAAATTTAACATACATCTCTGAAAACTGTCTGTTTTCTCTGTATTTTTTCTCCAGCTTTCCGAAATCCTGTCTCAGATGGATCACATCCCGGTAGCGGATCTCCCGGCTGATCTGGTCGATCAGTTCTGACTCCTCAGTCATATCTTCCGGCTCTTCCATTTCTTCCCCGGTAACGAACACATGCTGCCCTGGCTGATAAAACTGTTCTCCAAGGAGCAGTTCCAGTTTTCTGAACTCCTCCGGTATCTCTGTTATCTCGCTGATCGGACCGCTGACTGCAAAATAACATTCACAGTCATACTGCTTCCGAAAAAATTCATACAATTGCCGGGCAAGCTCCCGGTAATCCGTATATTTCTCTGTAAACAGAAATAATGACTCGTTTGAATTCAGATTTATGTATCCGATATCTCTGCGGAACTGTTCTTTCAGATTACCGATGAAATGTTCTTCCTCTGTCTCAAAAAAACCGTTCGACGCGCCCGCAAGTATCATTCTTGTACAGCGGTCCAGTTCTTCTTTCCCTCCATTAAAAAGTTTCTCAAGATGCTCCAGATTTTCTCTGTTTCCGCTGTAAAGATAGTTTATGAAAAAGTATTTCCGCAGACAGTCCGCCTGACGATTCTGCTTTTCTTCCTCTTTTTTCCGCTCCTCTATATGTCCCATGACGCGCTCCAGAGTCCTGTGAAATTCGTCCGGATCCACCGGTTTGAGCACATAGTCCACTACGCCGTATCGAAGTGCTTCTTTCGCATAGGAAAAATCGTTGTAGCCGCTGAAAATAACGATCTCAAGATCCGTGCAGAGTTCCCTTGCCTGTTTTGACAGTTCCAGCCCGTTTATATAAGGCATCTTCACATCCGAAAACAGGATATCCACCGTCTCTTTCATAAGCACGCCAAGGGCGTCCTTTCCATTTGACGCCTCCAGGATCCGGAACTCTTCCTCCTCCCGTTTCAGAAGGAACTTGATCCCGTTTCTCTCCAGTTTCTCGTCATCCACGATCAGAATTGTCAGCATGTTCTCATTCCTTTCTCACTCTGTCCGGTACCGGCCAGAGGATCTCCTCCGACTGTCTGCCGTCATCCTCTCCATTATAATATACCGGTACCGATAAATCCACACGCGCGATATTTAAAAAGTACAGTTTACAGTTATTTAAAAATACGGGGTACTCAGCTTTAAAAAAGCAGAGTCTGTTGATATAATAAACTATATTTGGATTGTGTGAACGCACACCACAGAACAATCCGCAGGCATCATAATTAGGGCTTTTCCCCCGACATTTATTTAATACAAAGGAGTGTGATTTTTTATGCGCGCAGCTTCCATGTGTATTTCCTGCCTTCTCTCAAAGCAGGAAAAGCTGATCCGGCAGTTTCCCGATGAGGACAGGAAATCTGACTACATGCATCAGCTCCTGGGCTTTCTGTATGAGAACGCTCAGACCGAGTCAGCGCCCTCCCTTGCAGAAAAGATCGATCAACTGTACCGGGTTTTCTGGGGCACGGCGGAAGATTTTTCCGGACAGAAAAAATTATATAATGAACTTCTTCTCAGTATGGAGAACGAGATCGAATCAAAGATCAAAGACTCCGGCGATCCGCTGATGGAATGCATTAAGTATGTCTGTGCCGGCAATTATATTGATTTTTCTGCTGTTGAAAATGTAAACAAAGATGTGCTGACCTCTCTGCTTGAAAAAACCTCCTGCGAGCAGGTTCCTGAGGATGAATACAGGAAGTTCAGATCGGATCTTGAACGCGCGGAAACGCTTGTCTATCTTACGGATAACTGCGGTGAGATTGTTCTGGATAAGATTTTTATCAGACATCTGAAAAATGAATTTCCCAGCCTGCAGATCACTGCAATGGTACGGGGCGCTGATGTGCTCAACGACGCGACTATGGAAGATGCCGCGGCAACAGGGCTGACTGCGCTCGTCCCCTGCGTCGGAAACGGGAGCGCCGCGCCGGGTACGGTCCTGAAGGAGCTGAGTTCTGGCGCCCGCCGGATCCTTCTGGATGCCGATGTGATCATTTCAAAAGGGCAGGGGAACTTTGAAAGTCTGTACGGGGAGGGGCTGAATCCGTATTATCTCTTCCTGTGCAAATGTGAATTGTTTGTCCGCAGGTTCGGGCTGAAACAGTTTGCCCCGGTGTTTGCGCGGGAGGATCGTATCTTCCGGAAGAACGGATAATCCGCCGCGGCTGGGCTTGTTCCGGCCAAAAGGATGTAGAAGGCGAGACAGAAGGAGGCGAGCCCGGCCCGCCGGGCTCGTCCCCTTTCCATCTTACCCTTTGACAGCTCCTGCTACCACACCTTCGATGATATATCTCTGGCAGAACAGGTAGAAGATGATGATCGGTACGATGGCCAGCACCAGGGTCCCCATCATGGCGCCCATATCAACGGAACCGTATCCGCCTTTCAGGTACTGCACTGCCATGGGGATGGTCTTATATTTTCTCTGATCCAGCACAAGGGACGGCAGAAGATAATCGTTCCAGATCCACATGGCCTGCAGAATCACGACCGTGATGCAGGTGGGTTTCGCGATCGGCATAACCACACGGAAGAATGTCTGGAGCGGTGTACATCCGTCGATCATTGCCGCTTCCTCTATTTCCAGCGGAATGGATTTCATGAACCCGGTGAACATGAAGACCGAAAGTCCCGCGCCGAACCCCAGATAGATGATGATGATCCCCCAGGGATTCCCCATATGGAGCATGTTTGCGATCTTTGACAATGTATACATTTCCATCTGAAACGGCACGATCATGGCAAACAGACACAAGATATAAATTGCTTTCGTCACTTTTGTGTGTACACGGCTGATATACCACGCGCACATGGAACAGCAGAGGATGATCGCCGCCACGGAAAATACAGTGATGAAAATACTCCACCCGAAAGCCTCGACCAGGCCGGTCTGCTCAATGCCGCGGATATAGTTCTCCAGCCCCACAAACATGTTCCCCGTGGGGATCTGAAACGGAGATTTGCTGATATATGCTTTCTTTTTAAACGAATTAATAAACACCAGCACGATCGGATACACATACAGAAGGCTCACGATCGTAAAAAATATTGTCAGCGGCCAGCCGTGTTTTGCTTTTCTTGCTCCCATTACTGCTGCACCTCCTTAGACGTTGTAAGCTTGTTCTGGATCAGTGCGATCACTCCCACTATGATAAAGAATATGACCGCCTTTGCCTGCCCGACGCCTTCCCATCCTGCTCTTCCGTAGAATGTATTATAGATATTCAGCGCCAGCAGCTCGGACATCTTCGACGGCGCTCCGTTGGTCAGGGCCAGGTTCTGGTCAAAGAGTTTGAAACCGTTGGTCAGCGTCAGAAATGTACAGATCGTAATGGACGGCATGACCATCGGGATGGTCACATGCCGCAGGATCTGGGACGGTCTTGCCCCGTCGATCTTTGCCGCTTCGATCAGTTCGCCCGGGATATTCTGAATACCGGAAATGTAAATGATCATCATATATCCGATCTGCTGCCAGAGCATCAGGATGACAAGTCCCCAGAATCCGAACCATTCTGAATAAGTCAGCGTTCTCTCGAAATGTGCAAGCACGCCGTTGAGAAGAAGCTGCCATACATAGCCGAGCACGATGCCTCCGATCAGGTTCGGCATGAAAAATACCGTACGGAACACGTTTGTCCCGCGGATTCCTTTTGTCAGGAGCAGCGCCACCGCAAAGGCAAGCACATTGATCAGGATCACCGTAACAATTGTAAACAGAGCCGTATACCACAGCGAATGGATAAACTCTGCATCCCCCAGTATTTTCAGATAATTTCCGATCCCGATAAATTCCGCATCCGTTACTGTTGTGAAATTACAAAACGAAAGGTAGATCCCAAGAATAAACGGAGCCAGAAATCCGATCGCAAAGGCGATCATCGTCGGGAGTACAAATATCGGAAAATATTTTTTTATAGCTTTCTGCATTTTTTCTCTCCTTCCTGCAAAGGGCTCCGTCAGAAACTGCCGGAGCCCTTTTCTCGTTACTTTAGGAGGAAATCTTAAAAATTTCCTTTTTATAGCCGCTTACTCGTTTGCCGCTGCGTACTCTGTTTTCCATCCGTCTACGAACGCTGTCACAACGCCGTCCCAGTCGCCTGTACCCTGTGCGTACTCCAGGAGAGCGCTTCCCAGATTATTTTTCCAGTTTTCGGATGGCATTGTCGTGAAGTTCCAGCTTACAGGAGTCTTTCCCGCTTCATCGTACTCTTCATTTGCCAGCACAAGCGGATTGGACGGAAGGTAATCTGAGAATGTGGTGAACGGAGTCACAAATCCCATCTGATTTGCCAGCATGTCGCGGCCTTCATCACTCTCAACTACCCACTGCATAAAGTCGAGCGTTGCCTGGATATCTTCTTCTGATGCGTTCTTGTTTACACACCAGTAGTTCTCGGAACCGGTGCAGAGTCCCTGATTTTCCTCTCCCTCAACACCGATATAGATCGGAAGCATTCCGAGGTCTTCATCCGCCACTTCATTGTCCTTGATATCGTTGTATGCCCATGTGCCATTCTGATAGAAGACTGCCTCTCCCAGAGCAAATTCGGATGTAGCGTCGTCGCCTGTCTTGGAGGAAATCATGGACGGTTCACATGTCGCATTGTTGATGTAAAGATCCCAGATCTGTTTGTAGTTATCGAGGTATGTGCCTTCGATCGCATCTGTTGATGTAATTCCCCTGTCTTTGTACTCATAGTAGATCGGCAGGTTTGCAAGGTGGGTCTTGAACCTCCAGTCTGAGGACGAATCCATTCCCGCTGATGTAAATGCGCCTTCGACTCCCAGATCATCTTTGTGTGCCTGGATTTCTTCCGCCACTGTCTTAAGAGCTTCGAAGTTATTCAGGTCATCGATGGATTTCACGGTGGACCAGTCTGCGCTGAAATAGTCGTTCAGAATCGCCTTGTTATAGATCAGCCCGTATGTCTCGATCACATATGCAATACCGAGCACCTGATCTCCGTCTTTGAGCACATAGTCGTCGCTCGATACATCTTTATACACTGCGCTGTCCGCCAGGTCATAGCAGTAGTCCTTCCATGTAGCAAGTCCCACCGGACCGTTTACCTGGAACAGCGTCGGAGCCTCATCCTTCGCCATCTCTGACTTGAGCTGTGACTCGTATGTACCGGAAGCCGCTGTCTGCACATCAACCTGTACTCCTGTCTCCTCCGTATACTGCTCAGCGAGCTCCACCCACTGATCCGCCTGCTCCGGCTTGAAGTTCAGGTAATAGACCTTTCCTGTGGATGTACTCCCGCCGCCGGATGAACTTCCTCCACCCGAGTCATCTGAACTGCCGCAGCCTGTCACCAGCCCTCCGACCATAGCTGCCGCCAGAACAAAAGCAAGCATTCTTTTCCTCTTCATAAAACCTTCCTCCTTTTTGTTGTTTTTTCCTCGTTGCGGTTATTATAGAAAAATGCGGGAAGAAACGACATGATAAAATTTTCAGAAATATATCACTATTTCAAGATAATATGGTATCATAGGGGTCAGGCCCCTTTGAGCAGCATTTTCAGAAATTTCTGACAGAAAGGCAATTCATGAACCGTATCATTACTTACCCAATTAGAATCAAAGATGAAGAAAAGACTCTCCGCGTGGAGCAGTTCCTTCGCAGGAAGGGTTATTCTTACCAGAATCTGACACAGCTCAAAAAGATGCCTGAGAGCATCCTCATCAACGGGACATGGTCATATATGAAGTCTATGCTCTCTGACGGGGATATCCTCACCGTACACATACAGGAGAACGACTCTTCCCCCAACATCCCTGCCGTGGAACTTCCCCTCGATATCATTTATGAGGACGATGACCTTATTGTTGTCAACAAGCCCGCCGGGATGCCTACCCATCCCTCCCTCAACAATTACCGCAATTCCCTTGCCAATGCACTGATGTATTATTATGAACAGCAGGGGAAACCTTTTATCTTCCGGTGCACGAACCGGCTGGACCGGGATACCTCCGGTCTGACCGTGATCGCAAAGCATCTGGTCAGCTCCAGCATCCTCTCGCAGATGGCGGTCCGCCATGAAGTCAGAAGGGAATATCTGGCGCTCGTGCGCGGCCGGATCACACCGATGGAAGGGACGATCAGCGCTCCCATCGGGCGGGCCGGAACTTCCCTTATTGAACGGAAGATTGATTTTGTGCACGGGGAAAAGGCGGTCACTCACTACCGCGTCAGGGAAGAAAAAAACGGGCACAGCCTCGTCTCGCTTATTCTCGAGACGGGCCGCACCCATCAGATCCGTGTCCATATGAAATATATCGGATACCCTCTCATCGGGGATTATCTCTATAATCCCGATATGGAGTTCATTTCCCGCCAGGCACTGCACTCCCACCGCCTGAGTTTCCGCCATCCCATTACCGGGCAGGAGCTTGCCTTTGCAGCGCCCCTGCCGGAGGATATGAAGGCAGTGCTCGGCAGCCCTGATTCCGCCCGGTCTCCGGAAGTCTAAACGCTGAGTTTCTTCTCCGAGAGCCAGCCCGATATAAGGAACAGTATTATGCTGACAAACAGATAGTAAACGATCTGCCACAGAACGAATCTGCCCCCGATTCCCGCATCATATCCCCACGGAAGCGTCCCCAGCAGAGAGAGGCCTCTTTCAACCAGATAAATGATCACGAAAAAGAGAATCACGGAAAGAAAGCCTGCAAGCTTTGAACGGATCAGCACCGTTCTTGAAATGATAACCGCCAGGAATCCCACCAGGATCACTTCTGTCCAGCCGATCAGCATGTAAACTGCAAACCAGATCAGATTGATCAGTATCATTCCCCAGTCCAGCTTTTCATTGGTCAATGCCTGCACCAGTGTCTCCACTGCCTTTGCCAGTTCCTGTATGCCTCCGCTGCTGAAAAGCGCCGCAGCAGAGCAAATACATGCCGCCGCAACAAACAGTCCGAATACAAACAGCATCTGCAGAAAGGCACAGATGTATTTTGCCCCCAAAATCTCCCACACGGATTTCGGCACCATCCAGAGCATATAGCTCTGTCTTGTCCGCAGATCTCTGTTCAGAACCAGGATACTTTCTATCCCTGTATAGAAAAGAACCAGTATGGAGCCGAATGCCAGCAGCAGAATTGAGGCCGCAAGTGTCAGATCGCTCTGGAAAAGAAGTCCTCCCAGAAATAAAAGCAGGCAGACGCCCAGCCCGATCAATATCACCATTCTGGACATTCTCTGCTTTTTCCATTCGTATTTTATCAGTTTTCCCATCTCAAAACTCCTCCTTACATGATCTCCATATAGATATCAGTGAGTGAGCGTCCGCTCTCGATCCTCTCCCGCTCGAGATCCGCCGTTTTCACCACTTCACCCGCTTTAATAAATATTGCCGTATCCACAAAGCTCTCAATCTCTTCAAGCAGATGTGTGGAGATGACAAATGTATTCTCTTCCCCGGCCTCATCAAGGATAAGAGAAATAATCTCTTCCCTTGCCTTATAGTCGATCCCGTTCAGCGGTTCGTCCAGAAGACACAGCGCCGCTTTCCTGGATATGGTCGCCGCGATCTTAAGTTTTGCACTCATGCCGCTTGACAGATTTCTCACTTTCATCGATTCGTCCAGATCGGACCGGCTGATCACTTCCCGGAATTTCTTCAGGTCAAAATCTTCAAAAAAGTCCTGATAATACTGCCCCACATCCTCGACTTTCATATAGTCATAGTAGAAAGGCTCCGTGGACATATAGGCGATCTCAGCCTTATCCCGGTAGCAGAGCCTATGGCCTTTGTACAGGATCTCTCCTGACGACGGCTTCGTAAGCCCTGCAATCATCTTCATCCAGGTCGTCTTCCCGCTTCCGTTCTCTCCCAGCAGTCCGTATATCCTGCCCTTTTCCAGGCTCAGGTTTACATTTGAAACCGCTCTTTTCCCAACAAATATCTTCGTCAGATCTTTACACTCCAGTATCATTCCTGCTCCTCCTTATAATCCGCCAC
>CAKNHF010000028.1 GCA_930972465.1 uncultured Lachnospiraceae bacterium | reverse complement strand
GTAAGCGGTTCCTTGAACAGGATCAGGATCAGCGGGACTCCGAACATGACAGCGAGTACGATACCGGCCGGGAGCGGATTCTCGGTCAGGAAGAGTACCAGTACGACGACCACCGCCGCGTAGAATACAAGTCCTGCCACACCGTTTGCGTCAAACCAGGCGCCGCCCACATCCTTGCTCCGGATGGCATTGATGATATGCAGAACCATCGCCACCATGATCAGGAACATTCCGAACGCTACCGCCACGATGAACACAGTGTTCAGTCGTCCCAGGAAGGGGAGTGTGGTCATATGGTCAATGGGGCGCATCCACAGCGCGGGTATCACGTCCTCGAATCCGAAGATACTGCCGAACATGAATCCGAAAATAGTGGAAAACAGTCCTGCCGATGAGATGATCCCTGCCAGCGGTGCCTTTTTGAAATGATAGATCAGGGCGCCGCCGATGAGAAGGAGCAGTCCCTGTCCTACATCTCCGAACATGACTCCGAAAATAAAGGAGTAGGTCAGTCCGACGAACACGGTGGGATCGATCTCGTTGTGTGCCGGAAGTCCGTACATCTGAACAAACATCTCAAACGGTTTGAACAGTTTCGGGTTTTCGAGCTTGGTGGGCGGTTCTCCGAAGTAGGCGTCGTGGTCATCCTCGACGACTACAAACACTTTGTCGTCGTCCTCAATCTCTTTCAGGAACTTTTCTACATCATCCTCAGACATCCATCCGCAGAGGATGTAGTAATCTTCTTTGTTATCCTCCATTCGGGCGGCAAGTTTACGGACGTCGAAGTTGTTGGAAAGTTCTTCCAGACGGTTCTTTGCTGCTATGAGCTGAGGCGCCCGGTCCGATAACATTTCTCCGGCCTGTTTGTCCAGATCTTCGATCCCCAGGTTGATCCGGGCGATCTCGCGCTCCAGTGACTGGTAGGCATAGGAGGGGGTACCCTCAAACTCGTCTTTCAGTTCGATTCGCTCAAAGTGAAGAGAGCGGAAGACGGCGTCCACTTTCTGAGCCTCTGCGGGTGAAACAAAATAAGCCCCGTACACAAAACTCTCATCACGTTCCCCTTCTACAAAAATAGCACCAAGATCATCCATGAGATACTTCTGCATCTTATGATAGAATTCAACGGCGATACGGCCGAATCGATAGGTGATATAATGGTAATGCAAAACCTTATGAAGGTCGCAGTCCATAGGTCGGAAGGGGGCGATAATCTGTTGTTTTGCACGAAGCTCCTCGATCTTCTTTTTCAGTTTTTCTTTCTTTTCCTGAAGGCTCTGATAATCTTCGTTTGCCTTGCGGACGAGCTCGAACATGTCATCCAGTCCGAGCGATGTATCAGGCGTGACTTCATCTGCGTTTGGGAGATAGCTTACAAACTGGGCCGCTTTATTCAAAATGTCCCGGTAAGGGTTGATCTCCACGAAAGGTCTCAGATTGTCTACGGTTTTAAGCTCGGACAATGCGGATTCAAGCTGTATCTCATATCTTGAGAGATACAGGTCCGTTACGCGGTCAATATCATCCCGCGGACCGGAAATGTTGATGAATTTCATTTTAACAATCATTGGGTTCTACCTCCAACGTACGCCAGAGTCTCGCCGGGAGTCAGACTGTATCGTATGCATTCCATGGCGGTCGTCAGCTTTTTAAGTTCTTCCTCTTTAAGGAAGAGATAGGTGTTGACTGCGGCGATCGAATAGGGGTTGCGCCGCCGGTCAACAGTATACAGATAATTCAGACATTCTGAATACATCTGTTCAATCGTCAGATCCTGTCGGAAATTATAATGGCGTGCATAGCTGGTCCGGGCGACTGCGTTCTCAAATTCTTCCAGCCCCGGCGCCTCCACCAGTTCTTTGACCAGATCTGTCGACAACTTATAGTGTATGGGGATGAGCAGGAGATAGATGTCGGCGGGCTTCATATTATAATATTTTTTTGCCCGGTAGATCCACTGCAGGTTCAGAAGATCGATCCTGGATCCGAAATCCCGCATAAACAGGTCAAGATCCGCCTTCTTCAGAACTTTTTTCTGCTCTTTCCATATCGTTGTAAAATAGTATAGATTTAAAGTCAGGTCGTAATCGTAAAGAGTTACGTTCTGAGAATCCTTCAGCTTTCGGAGCGGTGCATAGTATTCTGTATCCTTCAGATTCTCCACAAGTTCGTCTGTCGTTCTCGAGGTGATCAGTTTCTCGATGGAGATCTGGGAATAGCGGTCAAAAAACGCCCGCTTGTAATTCAGATCGAAAGGCTGCTTATAGTGATTTATCACGATCCTGAGACAGTAATTGATGAGATCTATCTCATAAGACTTCATATGCAGCTTCAGGAAACGGCGCTGTTTCTGTCCGCAGAACCGGTAGATCTTCGTATAGTCATGATAAAGCGACTGAATCAGGACTTTCTCAATGTTGCCGCGGTGGATCTGGGACTCATCCAGGGAATCCAGCACCTCCGCGTAGGCTGTGTTCTTTTTCAGATAATCCACGATCTCAGGTACATTTCCCAGATTTGCAATCTCAGTGAACTGTTCCGGCTTCAGCAGCTTGGATTCCATTGCCCGTATCTTTGTTACGATCCCGCTGTAAGCAAGTAGATTTCCCATAAGCTACACCTCGGTAATGCGTCTCAGAATCTCCCGGGCATATTCCGTATGCCGTTCGCTGTATTCCCGGCGAAGCGCCTCGATGGCGGCGTCGCTGGAACCATTCTGGCTGTCAAGAAGCCGGGAAGTGTTTTTCTCAAGATCGCTCTGAATGGCATTGATGCGTTCCTGAGTCTTTTTCTCAAGCTCTGCGTCAAACGCTTTGCGCTTTTCATCAAATTCTTTATCCAGAGCTTCTTTCTGCTCGTCGGCATGTTGCACAATTGCTGACGCGGCATCCTCGATTTCCGTCAATCTGTTTACAATAGAGTCCATAAAAAGCCTCCTGTTTGTAGAAAAATCATAATATCTTATATCATACACCAAATACAAAAAAATGCAAGTTAAGATTCCGTTACCTGCTGTAAAATTATAACAATTTGATTCTGCCGGGAAAGGAACCTGATCAGGTAAAATGCTGTGCCAAGTGAAGGGAAAACATACAGACACAGAAGAGCCGCGAAGGGCTCTTCTGCAGATAAAGGATTCCGGATGAAGTTATCAGTGTTCCCTGACGAGTGTTCTGACGATGAAAGTACTCAGAAGGATTCCGCAGATCGCGAACACTGTCATCAGTATGAATACGATCCGGTATCCGGAAAGGCCGCTGAAGGAATCCAGGATCCCGCCGTAGACCGCGTACATGAATGCACCGGGAAGATAACCGATAAAGGAGGCCATGGACATGGCGGACCCGGTGATCTCACGGGGAACGGATACTTCATCCATGGGGGCAAAATAAACCGCGCGCATACTGTAGACACAGGCGCTGATGCACAGTGTGATCGCCATGCCGGCAGCGATTCCCATGCTCTCGTGAGGCAGGAATGAGAAGATTCCCAGTATGATGGCGACGATCACAAATCCGACCCGAAGATACTTTGTGGTGGAGTGGAATGCCTTATCGGCGAGGAATCCGCCCACAGGTCCGCCGATCATTTTAAGCCCGTACTGATTGATGATGCCGTATACGCCGACCAGTGTGGCGGGAAGGGCATAGGCGTCCTCAAGGAACGGGATAAAGTATGTAAGCCCGCAGTAAACACTGTACACAAAAAAGATATTAAAGGAGACAAGCCAGATGCTCTTGCATTTGAGCGCTTTGACCACGCCTTCCCAGGCCTGTTTGTTCGCGCTTACCGTTTCTGAACCGCCGTCTGTCTTTACAGGACGCTCATCGGGCTCGAGAAGGAAATACATGATGATTCCGATCACGCCCGGTACGACCGAGTAAAACAGGATCGCTGCCCGCAGTCCGAAAGCATTGCCCCCGAGCGCGGAGAAGATGCCCAGTGCGCAGAAGGCAACGATGGTGTCCATCAGACCTCTGCCCGCTTCCATGATGCCGAACATCCGTCCCTGCTCTTCTTCCGTACCGAGCAGACGGACCGTTTTGAGCATGGTCGGCCAGTAAAGCATGTCGGCGCAGACGGCCAGAAGGCAGTAGATCAGAAGGAAAACGGGATATGACGGGAATGTAGAAAGCCATATTCCGCAGAGACAGATACTGATCAGAGAGAGCGGTATCATGATCTTCTTTGAAATTCTGTCAGTTAAATATATTGAAGCAAGAAATCCAAATGTGGAGATCAGTCCGGCCACGCTGACGGCGGTACCGATCTGTGTGTGGGAAAGTCCCATGAATTCCTGCATGGGTACGTAAAAAGCATCTTTTAGAAAACCAAGTTTATAGATCGTTCCGGCTCCGAGAAGAAGGGTGCCGAAGGAGATCCATTTTTTGTCGATCTTTCTGGTTTTGCTTCCAGCCATAGTGAATCACCTCATAAATTAATAATTTGTGTTTTTGTGTGAAACAGATTTGACATGGTTTATTATAGTTGCATTTATGTGTATAGTCAAGCAATAATGTGTAAATAGTTGTAAAAATGTGCAAAATAATTTCGAATGGTGTTGAAATATTTGCGAAAATGTGTTAAAGTGTGCGTACAGAACAGATTTGACATTGGAAAAAGGAGTTGGCGTATATGCTGGCAGAGCAGAGATATAAGGAAATTTCAGAAATACTGGAAAGAGAAGGAAGCGTAAAGACAGTTACCCTGTGCGGGATATTGGGGACGTCGCGGGAGACGGTCCGGAGAGATCTTGAGACAATGGAAGAAAGGAAGATGCTCCGGAGGATACACGGCGGCGCCATGCGGGTGGAGCCGGAGGAAGAAGCAGCGTCTCAGTATACTTCCTTTGATAAGAGGAAAGAGGAGCGTTCGGCCTATAAAGAGATGATCGCCGAAGAAGCGGCACGGTTCATCCGGGAAGGGCAGTCGGTTGCTCTTGATTCCGGGACCACTTCCCTTGCCCTGGCAAAAGTGATCCGGAGAAAATTCCGGAATCTCACGGTCGTAACGAATTCTTTTGCAGTGGCGGATGAACTGCGGGGAGCGAAGGGAATCTCCCTTGTGGTGACAGGCGGACTGTATAAGGCGGATGAGGACGCGTTCGTGTCGGATATGGCTACGCTTATCTTTGACAGGATCAATATTGACGTGTTTTTCCTTACAACCTGCGGCATCTCAGTAGAGAGAGGCATCACATACCAGAGGATGGATGAGATACAGGTTCAGAACAAGATGATGGAAGCAGCAGAGGAAACGATCGTGATTGCAGACAGTTCCAAGCTGGGCGTAAATTCTCTGGTCAGGATGTGCGGTGTGGAGGAAGTCTCCAGGCTGATCACGGATTCGGGCATAACGAAGCGCCAGATTGATGATTTTGAAGCGGCAGGCGTGCGCGTTACCGTCGCAGAAGAGAGAAAGGAAGAAGAATGATGAGTAATGAGACAGACAGGACAGAACGTCCCAGCGTATTATTGATATCGGTAGATGCACTGAAACCGGAATTTGTATTCCGGCAGGAAGCGCACGGAGTCAGGCTTCCGAATATCAGCCGTTATTTCCTGGAGAACGGGATGGCATCCGAGGAGGGAATGGTCAGCGTTTTCCCCACATTTACCTACCCCTGCCATCAGAGCATGATTACAGGCGTCAACCCTGCGGTGCACGGGACGGTCAATAACGGGATCTTTGATCCCACAGGCGAACATCTCGGGGCATGGCACTGGTTCGCAAACAGGAAAGTAAAGACGCTCTGGGAGGCGGCAAAAGAGGCGGGATACTGGTCTGCCAGCGTCGCGTTCCCCACTTCGGTCGGTGCAAAGGGAGATTTTATCGCACCGGAATACTGGTGGGACGGATCAGAGCTGGACAGCGTCTTTATCGACGCGGTGGCGCGTCCGCAGAGCCTGATCACGGAGATGGAAGAGGAGATCGGAACCTACGCCGGAGGACTGGATCTGACAGACCATGGGGATGAACAGAGAGGAAAAGCCGCTCTCTGGATGCTGGAGAAGAAGCTGGCGCCGCTGGCAGGGGAGAAACCGTTCTTCATGTCCGCGTATTTTGCAAGCTTTGATGAGAGCGCGCACCAGTACGGAGTATACAGCAAAGAAGCGGCGGCAAGCCTTGAGAAGATAGACCGGATGCTGGGAGAGATCATCGGGAAAGCGGAGGAGATCACGGACGGACATCTTGTTGTATGTGTCGTATCGGACCACGGATCTCTGGACAATACGCACAATATCGCTCCCAACGTCCTGCTGAAAGAAGCCGGGCTGATCGAGGCGGATGCGAGCGGCAGGGTTCTCTCCTGGAAGGCGTTCAGCCAGAGGGCAGGCGGCACGGCGGAGGTGCGTCTGGCTGATCCGGAAGATAAAGAAGCGGCAGAGAAACTTTCAGAGGTCATGAAATATCTGGCAGATGATCCTGAGAGCGGGATCCTTGAAGTGCTGACAGGGGAGGAGGCACTGGAGAGAGGCGGTTTCCCCCAGGCGGCATATGTACTTGTATCGGAAAAAGGTTATGAAATAAGAGACGACGTCACAGGAGATTATCTCAGGACCACGCTGACACAGAAGGCGCAGCACGGATACAGCGAGAAGTTCCCTGAGATGAGAGCATCTTTTATGATCACGGGCGAGGGGATCACAAAAGGCAGAATCACAGATGTGCATCTGATCGATGTTGCACCGACACTTGCAGCGGTCATGGGGGCGGAACTTCCGGATGCACAGGGACGAAATCTGTTGAAATGAGGAACTGAGATGTGAAAACAATAGAGATGATATTTGAACGTGCGGCAGATTTTCTGTGGGGCGACTGGCTTCTTTTTGCCCTTTTGGGGCTGGGAATCTTCTATACAATTGTGACGGGAGGGATCCAGTTCCGGTGTATCCCGCTGATCGCGAGAGGAGTTTTCAAAGGCGGAAGAAAGACGACAGAGAACGATGAAGGGAAAAACTGTTCTTCTTATCAGGCGCTCTGCGCCGCCATCGCAAGCTGTGTGGGCAGCGGAAATATCGTAGGGGTATCCACCGCGATCCTGTCGGGAGGACCTGGCGCCCTCTTCTGGATGTGGTTTGCCGCAGTATTCGGAATGGCGACAAAGTTCGGCGAGATCACAATGGGCGTGAGGTATCACGGGAAGGACGCCCAGGGGAATATTGCTGGCGGACCAATGTACTATATCGCAAAGGGGCTGAACTGGAAAGGCATCGGCGCCCTTGTGGCCATACTGCTGTTTATCCAGAACTGCGGCGCGACCCTGATCCAGTCCAATACGATCGCTCAGGTGTCGGGAGAAGCGTTCCGCGCCCCGGTGCTTCTGACTGCAGTCATTGTGGCAGTGATCATGAGCCTGATCATCAGCGGAGGTTTTAAGCGCCTGGTACAGGTGGCGCAGAATGTATCTCCGATCATGGCGGGAATCTATATCGTGGCGGGACTTATCGTTCTGGCTGAGAATGCCGGGCAGATCCCGGATATGTTTGCCGCTGTCTTTGAGGGTGCGTTTTCCTTAAAAGCGGGAACCGGTGCGCTGGCCGGGATTACCATAAAAGAGGCCATGCGTTTTGGCGTGGCAAGAGGGCTCTACTCCAACGAGGCCGGAGAAGGAACAGCGGCTGTCCTTCACTCTTCGGCGCAGGTGGACCATCCGGCCAGGCAGGGATTCTATGGGATTGTGGAGGTTTTCGTGGATACAATCCTGATCTGCAGTACGACCGGATTTACAGTGCTCGTAACAGGAGTCAATCAGGTGCACGACAACGCAGCGACGCTGACCGCGGCAGCGTTTGAAAGTGTTTTCCCGGGAATGCAGTATGTTACCTATATCAGCCTGCTGCTCTTTGCCGGGACCTCGATCATGAGCCAGTGGTATTTCGGACATATCAGCCTGACGTTTTTAAATAAACCGAAATGGGCATCTGTGTACCGGGTAATCTTTCCATTCCTTATCATACTGGGAAGTCTGAGTACGATAAATCTGGTGTGGTCTGTTCAGGATGTGGCGCTGGGACTGCTGATCATTCCGAACATTGTGGCGCTGATCTTCCTTGCCCCTGAAGTGAGGAAGATGACGAAGGAATTCCTAGATCCGAAGAACGGCTATATCGCTCCGGGACGCAGATCGGGAAAAAAGAAATAAATACGAGGAGAGATGGAATCATGAACAATGAGTTAAAGAAATATATTGAAAGCGTTCCGGCAGTGGCGGATGCGGCTGCTCTGAGAGAGACATTCTGGCTCAATGAGAAGAAAAGGCCGGAAAAAAACTGGAATATCACAGAGGTGTGCCCGGAGCAGATAAAGGATGCGTCTGACAGGCTGAAAAGGTTTGCTCCGTATCTTAAGACGGTTTTTCCGGAACTGGAGAAGACAGACGGGATCATCGAGTCTGAGCTCCGTGAGATCGGACATATGAAAGAATTCTTAAATCTGGAATATCATGCCGGTATCGAGGGAAAACTGATGCTGAAAATGGACAGCGACCTTCCGGTATCCGGCTCGGTGAAAGCAAGAGGCGGGATCTATGAGGTGCTGAAACATGCGGAGGATCTGGCCCTGGAGGCGGGAATGCTGAAGGAGGATGATGATTACAGCATCCTTGCGGGAAAGGAATTCCAGGAGTTTTTCGGCAAACATACCGTCCAGGTGGGAAGCACGGGAAATCTGGGGATGAGCATCGGCATCATGAGCGCAAAGCTGGGCTTCCATGTGATCGTACACATGTCGGCGGATGCGAAACAGTGGAAGAAGGATCTGCTGCGCAGCAGAGGCGTTGAGGTCATCGAGTATCAGGACGATTACTGTGCGGCGGTGGAACAGGGAAGGAAAAATTCGGAGAAGGATCCCATGAGCTATTTTGTGGATGATGAGAATTCACAGAATCTCTTTATGGGATACAGTGTGGCGGGAGAACGCCTGAAAGCACAGCTTGAAGAGCAGAAGATCCCGGTAGATGCGGACCACCCGCTGTTCATCTATATTCCCTGCGGGATTGGCGGGGCTCCGGGCGGAGTGACCTACGGCGTAAAGCAGGCGTTTGGCGATCATGTGCACTGCTTCTTCACAGAGCCGACCCATGCATGCTGCATGATGCTGGGAATGGCGACGGGGCTTCATGACGGCGTGTCTGTCAGGGACTTCGGCATTGACGGAAGAACAGACGCCGACGGGCTTGCAGTCGGACGGCCCTCCGCATTTGTGGGAAAAGTGGTGGAACCTCTGGTATCGGGCATCGCGACAATCTCGGACAATAAATTATATGATCTGATGAGGGGACTCCTGAAGGAAGAAGAGATCTTTATCGAGCCCAGCTCCTGCGCGGCGTTTGCGGCGCTGATCCGTCCGGAAGATATGAAGACCTATATTGAGCGCGAAGGTCTTGCCGATAAGATGGAAAACGCCACTCATATCGCATGGGCGACCGGAGGCGGTATGGTGCCGCAGGAGACAAGAGAAGCATATCTGAAAATGGGACTGTGAGACATGATGAAATACCAGCTGCTTGTACTTGATATTGACGGAACAACGGTGGATTCCGAGAAACGGCTTTCTCACCGGACTGCCGACGCACTGATCCGCCTTCAGGAGCGGGGAGTAAGGGTTGTACTGGCATCCGGGCGTCCGCCGGAAGGGGTGTATCCGATCGCGGAGAGACTGGAATTCGACCGGTTCGGGAGTTACATCCTTGCCTTTAACGGTGCGCGGATCATTGATTTCCGGAGCAGGGAGTGCCTGTTTGAGAAGCGGCTGCCCGGACATATCCCGGTCAGGCTGAGGGAGGACGCTGAAAAATATGAAGTGGGGATCGCGGTCTATCAGACCGGGGCGATCCTTGCGGGTACGGAACCCGACAGATACATGAAAGCGGAGGCAGAGATCACCGGGCTTGAGCTTAAGCGGTGCGGAGATTTTGCCGCGGTGAGGGATCTGGATGTCAATGAGTGCCTGATCACAGGCGATCCGGATGATCTGGAAGCGATAGAGCCTGTGCTTACGATGAAATACCGTCATGAAGCGCAGATCTTCCACTCGGAGCCCTGGTACCTTGAGGTGACGCCGAAAAATATCGATAAGTCATACGGGCTGAAACATCTTCTGCAGATCCTCGAGATACCGAGGGAAGTAATAGTGTGCTGCGGAGACAGTTATAATGATATTGCGATGATCCAGTATGCCGGCGTCGGCGCGGCGATGGCGAACGCTGCGGACCGCGTAAAGGCCGTCGCGGACTTTGTGACGGAGAAAGACAATGACAGTGACGGAGTGACAGAAGTAATCGACAGGTTTTTCCCTGAAGGGAAATGAACTATATAGTTGCTGCCATGTTCCAGCCGCACAGGAAGCGGTAAACAGAAAGGGATCCGGACTGCGATACGGAGCGGTGCGGATCCCCTTCTGGTTTCAGAGAAGCGGAAGGCGGAGGATGAACCCCTTATATCCGTCTTTTCCTTCTTTCAGGACGATCGTCCCGCCATGTTTTTCCGCTACTTTGCGGCAGATGGAAAGCCCCAGTCCGCTGCCGTTTCCCGACTTCCTTGACGCATCGCCGCAGACAAAGGGTTCGAAGATGGATTCCTGAAGTTCCGGCGGAACAGGCGTGCCGTTGTCCCAGAGCTCAAATACGCAGAAGCGTCCTTCTGTTCTGACCACGGCGCGGGCTGAGATCCCGGGGGGATTATGCGCGATACAGTTCCCGAGAAGATTCAGCAGAACACGGCGGATCTCCGTCCGGTCGACAGAGAGCGTGATCTCCAGGTCCGGGATATCTGTTTCCAGATCGACACGGCGGGCTTCAAATTCATCATACTGATCGATGATCACGGTGCGGACGAATTCGGTGAACTCTGTTTTCCGAAAGTCAAAGTGCCAGGTGTCGTTTTCCAGACGGCTGTATTCCAGAAGCTTGTTTACCAGATCCGTCATATGGACGGATTTCCGGTAGATCGCGGAAAGATACTCCTCCTGCTGTTCCGGTGAGATTACCATATGGTCGCTGAGCGCTTTTGCGTATCCCTGGAGGGTAGTGATGGGGGTCTTAAGATCGTGGGCGATATTGCTGAGCAGCTGGCGGCGCTCCCGGTTGAGCCGCTCTCTTTCTTTCGTGGCATTCATCAGTTCTTCTGCCAGCAGATTGAAGGAGTCTTCAATCTCGCGGTATTCATACTCGGCATTCAGGCAGATGCGTGTGTCATAGTTGCCGGAAGTGATCTCCCGGAGTCCTTTTACCAGCTTCTCATTCGGCGCGGCAACGTGAGTGCGGATCGCCTGTGCATACCGCAGGAGAAAGAACAGGAATACCGCGGCGCAGGAGATGAAAAGCGCGGCGCCGGTCAGAAGGGCGTCGGAGAAGACCCTGCCGGAGGGATTCAGAACCGTGAATTCTGCTGAGATTTTTTCCGCGGGGAAACGGACCAGGGCGGTCATGCGCTTTCCGTCCCGCTCAAATGAGGTGTAGGTTGCGAGATATGGCGGAAAATCCCGCAGGCTGCCCTTGTAGGATATGTTCAGAACTCCTGCCACAGTAAAACTTTTCTTTCCCAGGAGAGCGCCCAGGGCGTTCATCTCCAGAAGTTCTTCCTGACTGTATTTGGCGTGCGGATCCAGAACTTCACCTTTGGTATATATGACATGACTATTTTCGTCCAGAATCTCAATCCATCCGCCGATGTCGGAGAGGACAGAGATATCCGTGTTCTCATAATCTGATCCGATGAGTGAACCTGCATCCAGGACGTGGGAAAGATTCAGGTTGTCGCTTCCGAAGAGGAGAATCGCGCCAACATTCCGGATCAATGTGAAGAGGAGCAGGATCACAATGAGGAATGAAAGATATTTTTTTATGATATAACGGCTTAATGTTTTCTGAGTAAAAGCTTTTTTCATGGTCAGATATCCTTCCTGTGTTTTTAAAGAAAGAGGGTTACGGGAGCAGCTTGTAGCCTAATCCCCGGATCGTCCGGATATAGGAGGCGCCGCTGCGCTCTCCCAGCTTCTCGCGGATCTTGCTGATGTAGACCATGATGTTGTTGTCGTCCACAATATAGTCTTCGCCCCAGGCAGCTTCGTAGATCTGTTTCTTGGTGAAGACCCGGCCCGGAGATCCCATGAAGAGTTTCAGTATCCGGTATTCAATGGAAGTCAGGTCGATGGTGGTTCCGTCCTTTATCAGGACGCAGGCATTGGTGTCCAGCGTCAGATCCCGGACAGTCAGGCTGGCTTCGGACGGAGCAGACTCGCTTTTTGTCCGTGAGAGCCGTCGAAGGCAGGCTTCCACCCGGGCAACGACTTCAAGGCCGTCGAAAGGTTTGGCTATATAGTCGTCGGCGCCCAGTCCCAGCCCCATGATCTTGTCGGTGGTTTCGCTTTTCGCGGACAGGACGATGATGGGAAGGTCGTCCTGCTCGCGGATGCGGCGGATCACTGCGTAGCCGTCCATTTTCGGCATCATGATGTCAAGGATTGCCAGGTCTATGCCGCCGTTTCGGATCAGGCTGCAGGCTGTTTCCCCATCGGAGGCCTCTGATACCCTGTATCCTGAATTTTCCAGATAGAGACGCAGAAGGCTCAGTATTTCTTTTTCATCGTCGGCAATTAAAATATGTTCTTTCATCTTGTGGACTCTCCGTGTATTATAATATTTGCGAAAACATTTTAGTTTATCTGATTGCACTTGTCCAGAGTCTGACCCTTTTCTGTATGTCAGATACCTGCTGAGCGGTACTGATCTCCCTGCCACAACACTTTCACACGTTAAAACAATTAAATTTTCACACATTAAAGTATTGCAGTAAGAAAGAAAGCATGTTATACTGTACCTGCATTTTACTTTTGGAAGGAGTTATCAACCAATGGAACAGAGAATTAACGGACATACCAGACTATACGCGCTGATCGGTTCACCGGTCGGACATTCAGGATCACCGGCAATGTATAACTACAGTTTTGCGAAGCTCGGGCTGGACTGCGCATACCTTGCTTTTGATATTCCTGTCGAGAAGACAGGGGCTGCGATTGAGGCGTTTCGTACGCTCAATGTGGGCGGATTCAATATTACGATGCCGGATAAGACCGAGACAGCGCGGCTTGTGGACCGTCTCTCGCCGGCTGCGGAAATGGTGGGCGCATGCAATACGGTTGTGGTCGAGGAAGACGGCACAATGACAGGGCACATGACAGACGGCATCGGTTTTGTCCGTAACTTAAAGGAACATGGTGTTGATATTAAGGGGCAGAGGATCGTACTCCTCGGCACAGGCGGAGCCGCGACAGCCATTGCGGTGCAGGCGGCTCTGGACGGCGTGGAAGAGATCGCGATCTTTAACAGGAAAGATGAATTCTATGCCAACGGCGAGAAGACCGTAGAGAAGATCAGAAAAGCGGTGTCCGGGATCAAGGACGTGTCTATCAATGATCTGGATGATATGGACGCTCTGAAAGCAGCTGTTGACAGATGTGATATTCTTGTCAATGCGACCCGTGCCGGAATGAGTCCCATGGAGGACGTCATGCCGGTTCCGGAAGACCTGCTTCGTCCGGAACTTGCTGTTGCCGATGTGGTATATAATCCGCGCGAGACCCTTCTTATCCGCAAAGCGAAGGAAAAAGGATGCCGCGCTGCGGTGCCCGGAATCGGAATGCTGCTCTGGCAGGGAGCGGCGGCATTCGAGCTGTTCACGGGACAGGAGATGCCGGCGCAGGAGGTTATGGAAAAGTTCTTCTCATAGGTTTTTTTCACCGGGGCCTGACCCTTTTGCAAAGGGGTCAGGCCCCTTTGCGTACCGTTTTCAGAATTGTTTGACAATTCGCTGAATTACTTGATATCGGTATTGCTGAATCGCCATGCGGCAAACAGAAGTACCGCGGCGGTCAGAACCAGTGTAAGGATGACGCTGCCCAGAGCCGGAAGAAGGATATCCGGCTGCTCACTGCCAAGGAGCATCTGATTTCCCCAGTAAGAAGGGAAGAGCCTGGAAACTGCCATATCCTGAGATGCGATGTAATTCCCGCCGTACAGGAAAACAGCGGTGAGCACGAAGTCGACAAATGGCCCGAAGTACAGTCCGAACAGGAAGGAAACCGCGATCCACAGGAGAAAAGAGATCAGGCTCAGGCCGATGTAGGCGAGGATGTGTCCGGTTGTAAGTTCGCTGACTGCTGCGTGGAATTCTCCGTTCCCGTGGGATGATCCGGCGATCATAAGGTAATAGAAGAGCACGGTAAATATCAGGACGGCAGCCGTGGACAGAGCAGAAACGATAACTGCCGACAGATATTTCCCAAAGAGAACTCCGGAGCGGCTGCTGCTTCTGAGGAGAAAGAATTTGATCTGTCCGCGCTCGATCTCTCCGGAAAACTGTATAGATGAGAAGAGAAGGATCAGCAGTCCGATCAGTCCGAGGGAGGAAAGCACGGTCCAGTTCATGAACAGGTAATCCATGCAGGACAGAGAACCGCTGTTTCCGGTTATGGTCAGAGTGACTGCATCTGTCCGAAAGCCCAGAGTGATGAGCAGGGACAGAAGGACAGGAATAACAAGGATCCAAGTGCTTTTTCTACATATATTTTTATAAAGTTCTGCTTTTATGACAGGAAATAGTAACATGGGAAAACCAGCCTTTCTGTAAATTTTCAGTGATAACAGTTGCCCGGGGATCATCTTAGAAGGTCAATAAAAGATACCCCTGAATTTTTCAGGTTCCGATAAGTGTCAGAAATTTTTATGCGGCCGTCCGCGAGTATGATTATGTCATCCGCCAGGTCACAGACCTCACTCAGCTGATGACTTGAGAAGATAATCGAAGTACCCTGCCCGCGGCAGAGCTTCAGCAGGAGGCGCTTTGTATCTTCGATGCCGACGGGATCGAGCCCGACAAAAGGTTCATCTAGAATCAGCAGGTCCGGCTGCGTGAGAAGGGACTGAGCCAGCGCAAGTCTCTGCTTCATTCCAAAGGAAAAAGTGCGGACGTTTTTACCGGCTGAAGAAGTAAGGCCGACAAAATCGAGCAGCTCGTCGATCCGTTTTGCCCGTGTTCCGGAAGAAAGTCCGCTCAGAGAAGCAAGAAGATTCAGATTCTGCCGGGCAGTCATGTCTTCATAGAATACAACATCCACGAGCGATCCCGTCCTTTTTTTCAGCATGCCGCTGCCGGGACGGACCGGCTTTCCTTCGAATGTGATCCGGCCGTCACAGCCTGTATTCAGTCCCAGAACAGATTTCATCAGTGTGGTCTTTCCGGCACCGTTTTTCCCGATCAGTCCGAGGATGTGTCCCCGATAAAGCGAGAAAGTGACATCTCTGAGCACAGGCTGATTCCGGTAATTCTTCTGTAAATGTTCTACTTTTAAAATTTCTTTTTCTTTCATGTCTCAGCCTCCGATAATTTTTGTTTCTTTCTGTTGTCATTAATAATAGAACACAAATCTTTCCCGGAAGACGGAACAATCTTAAAATAACCTTAAAATCCTTTTGCCTTTCCGTCATAGAGGATAAATATATGTTAAGGTAAAGGCATCGGAAAAAATATTCGGATATTTTTCACCTTATTTTAATAATCTTGTATCAATTTGGCGGAAATGGACGTCTAATATAATAGAAGTGTGCAGAAAATGCGGAAGAATGTCAGACTTCGGTGAAGAAGAGGTGGGGAAACATTATGGAGGGGGATACAAATATCAGAGATGTGAAGCGTGCCGTGCGGGGAAGTGTAGACGCGTACGGCAGGCTGATCGAGAAAAACAAAGACTATCTGTATCGAACGGCTTTTCTGTATTCCGGCGACGAGGAGGCCGCGCTTGAAATTGTGCAGGAAACAGTACTGAAAGGTTTCAGGTCAATAAAACAGCTTCGGAATCCGGAGCTGTTCCGGACATGGATCACGCGGATTCTGATCAATACATCAAAGGACTACTACAGACATGAAATACGTTACGCACAGATGCCGGAGGAAGAGGCCGCGTACGAGGAGGCCGGGATAACGGCGGAGGAGCGGGCAGATCTGTATGAGGCAATAAGGAGACTCCCGGAGAAATATCGTACTGCGGTGATACTGAGATATTTTGACGGACTGAAGCAGGAAGAGATCGCATTTGTCATGGGGATACCGAGGGGATCCGTATCAGCGTATCTGACGAGAGCAAAAAAAGAACTCAGAAAATATCTGAAGGAGGGATATCTGAATGGGTAGACAGTTGGACAGGATACCGGTTCCGGAGAAACTGGATGAAGTGATCGGCGAAAGCCTCAGACAGCTGAGACGGGAAAAACGAAAAAAGAGAATGACTGCGGCCGCCGGTCTGGCCGCGGCGGTGTCTGTCTGCATGGCCGGATATGTTCTGGGGCGGAATGCGGTTCAGTATGGAGAGGAAGAACAGCAGACCGCTGCCGGGAATATTGAAGCCCGGACGGATGAGCCGGAATACCTTTTCGCAAGGGGAGGGGAGGAAGATGAGATCCCGGCAGAGCATACAGACAGTGTGTATCTGCAGGAGTCAGAGGGAATCACACTTACTGTGTCAAATGTATATCATAATGGATACACGATGTACATGACCGTTCTGATGAGGAGCGAAGAGCCGTTTTCAGACAGTCTGAGCCGGTATCGGGAAGGTCAGGGATATACGGCTGAGCTGGAGTCCCGGGGAGCGTCCGAGCTTGAAGGAGAAAACAGCGGAATACCGGATCCGGACATTATGACAGGAAGATTTATCGACGACCGCACGTTTGCCGGCACGGTATGCACGGCACTGCCGGATCAGGAAAACGGGGAGATTCCGGATCAGTTTGCATATGAGTGGAATATCTCTTCGATCAGCATGGAAGAGGATGACGGCAGTAAAGTGACCTGCAGAGGAGACTGGAATTTTCAGGTTGAGGTGGAAAAGAATACAGGCCGGACGGAAGTGACAGATATCAACGGAACGAACAGAAACGGCGAGGGCATCGGACGTGTGGTGAAGACGGCAGATGACATTTACGCAGAGATTCTGATCCCGGAGGAGGCACGGAGCGAGGATTATACCGTGGCAGTGTGTGATGCGTCGGGAGCTCTTATGAACGAGGCAGGAGAGTATTACAGAACAGAGAACCGGGATATCAGCACAGTGTACATTTTCCTTTGTGACAGGGAGGAATATGAGAAGCTGAAAAGCGGATACCGATCCGGGGAAAACGCAGCGGGTTCAGGCAGCAGAATATTTGCAGAGATTCTGAAAGAACACGCGCTGTACAGCACAGAACTTCACTTCAGATCTCAGTATCTGTGTGTGTATCAGATGGCATAAAGAGGAGAAGAGTATGAATCGCAGAAGACAGAAGATAAGAAAAAGAAAAGCAGGAAAATCGGGAAAGACAGCACTGAAGATATGCGGAGCTGCGCTGGGGGTTCTGGCAGCGGCATACCTGGGAACCGCGCTGTATTTTCACTTCCATTTCCTGCCCAATACGGAGATCAACGGGGTGGATTTCTCGGGAAAAACGGCAGAAGAACTGGACGATTATCTGAAGAGCCGGATTGACGGATATTCTCTGACTGTAGTGGGAAGAGAGAATGTGACGGATGAGATACGGGCGGAGGACATATCTCTTACTTTCAAAGGCGACGGAAAGGCAGAGAATATGCTTGGCGGGCAGAATGTATTTCTGTGGCCGTCCGCATTTTTCAGGGAGGATGTGTCGGTAGTCGGACCGGCGGCAGAATATGATGAGAATGCTCTGAATGAAAAGATTCAGACATTGAAACAGGTTTCCGGAGAACAGACTGAACCGGTATCTGCCAGACCGGAATTTAACGGTTCACAATTTGTTCCGGGCAGAGAAGAAGAAGGTACGGCAGTGGATGCGGATGCCGTGAGTCAGAAAATCAGGGAGAGCGTGTCCGCATTGTCTGCAGAGCTTGACCTTGATGAGGCCGGCTGTTACAGGAAACCAAAATATACCTCTGAGTCGCCGGAGGTGCAGGCGGCCTGCGATGAGATGAACCGTTACTGCAAGGCAAGCATTACATATGAGATGGATCAGCCGGTGGTTGTGGACGCTGAGTTGATTTCAGGCTGGCTCACCGTGGATGACGATATGAAAGTCACTTTTGACAATGATGCGGTAAAACAGTGGCTTTCAGAATTCGGGAAAAAATATGATACAAAAGGAAAAACCCGTTCCTTTACCACTGCAGACGGAAGGAGCGCAGAGGTGACCGGCGGGACCTATGGATGGGAAGTCGATGAGAAGACAGAACTGACGGCTTTGACGCAGAGCATCGAGAAAGGAGAAACCGTCACAAAGGAACCGGCTTACTGTGAGAACCAGACGGCAGTGTCACATGGAGCACAGGACTGGGGAAACACGTACGTGGAGGTGGATCTGACCCGGCAGTATATGTGGTATGTGAAGGATGGGAAGACGGTGATGGAGACCAGCGTTGTCACCGGAAAACCGACTCCGGACAAGGAGACGCCGCAGGGAGTGTATTCGATCCTGGAGATGAAGCAGGACAAGGTGCTCACCGGGGAGATTCAGGCGAACGGGCTTCCGGAATACAGGACTCGGGTAAACTACTGGATGCGGGTCACCTGGACCGGGATCGGGTTCCATGACGCGACCTGGCAGTCTGCATTCGGCGGGGACAGGTATATCAATTACGGATCCCACGGATGTATCAACATGTCACTGTCTGATGCAGAGAAACTCTATGGCATGCTGGAAATGGGGACGCCGGTGGTAATGCATTACTGAGAGAAAGATATTCTGATCATCATCCTTGCTTTAAAACAGAATCATGGTAAAATAGAAACGTGTTTGAGCAAGAGTGCCAGAATATTCAGATTATCCAGCGGAAAGGAGAGGAAAATGCAGACATCGACAGAACTCAGAAGCCTGCTTAACAGGATCGACCATCGGGGTTATCCTGCTTACAAAGATACAAAGGGGATGTACCAGTTCCCCGGATATGTGCTGTCCATCGATCATGTACAGGGGGATCCTTTTGCGTCCCCGTCGAAGGTGAGCGTCCATGTGAAAGGAAAAACGGCGGCGTTTCCCCTGGAATTATATAAAGATACGCATCAGCGGATCGCTCTTCAGGATGAACTGACAAGACAGTTCGGAAGAAAGGCGGAGCAGTTCGCTTTCAAGGCGAAGGGTTCGGGAAAGAGCGGTCTGATCTCCGTGAGCCGGTGCGGCCAGGAAGTGCTGGAGCGGACCGCGTGCCGGATTGATCCTGCAACGGGGGATGTAGTGCTCCGGATGGAGATCGGATTCCCGGCCAACGGGCGGACTATCAATGCCCGGGAACTGGAGAAGATCCTCTTTGACTTCGTGCCGGAGTGTGTGAAGCATGCGCTCTTCTATAAAAATATGGACGGGAAGCGCCTGCGCTCCATCATCGATCTGGCAGAGGATCAGCACTATATCCGGGAAATGCTGCCGAAGATGGGGCTGTGCGCTTTTGTGGCGGACGGGAGCATCCTGCCAAGAGAATCGGGCATTTCTCCCCGGCCCATGAAGGGCGGAGTGAAGTTCCGCTCTCCGGAGGAACTGAAAGTGACCATGGATCTGCCCCACAGAGGAAGGATCACAGGAATGGGCATTAAAAAAGGGATCACCCTCATCGTAGGCGGCGGATACCACGGGAAATCCACGCTGCTGAAGGCTCTGGAACTGGGCGTCTATGACCACATCGCAGGAGACGGAAGGGAGTATGTGATCACGGATGAAACTGCAATGAAGATTCGGGCGGAGGACGGACGGAGCATCCAGAGGACGGACATCTCCATGTTCATCAACGACCTGCCAAACGGCAAGGATACGGTGAAATTCTGTACCGAGGACGCAAGCGGAAGCACCTCCCAGGCGGCAAATGTGGTAGAGAGCATCGAGGCGGGAACATCTCTCCTGCTGATCGATGAAGACACCAGCGCCACCAATTTTATGATCCGGGATGAGCTGATGCAGAGAGTCATCCACCGGGACATGGAACCCATCACCCCGTTCATCGAGCGGATCCGGGAGCTGTACGATGATTACGGTATTTCCACAATCATTGTGGCAGGCAGCTCGGGAGCATATTTCCATATCGCGGACAGCATTATCCAGATGGACCGGTATGTGCCGAAGGATATCACCGCATACGCAAAGAAGGAGGCGGAGAGTTATCCCATGATCACCGGCCCGGAGGAACCAGCGGCAAAACCGGACTTCCGGAGATGCCCGAGACCCAGTCAGGCATTTAAGGGAAATGACCGGATCAAGATGAAGACCCTTTCCAAAGAGGGCGTCATGATCAATAAAGAGACCATTGACCTGCGGTATGTGGAACAGATCACAGACAGTGAGCAGGTGACAGCGCTGGGATACTGTATGCGGTATGCCCAGAAGCATATCCTGGACGGCAGGAAAGACCTGCGCCAGGTGGTGGATGAGCTGGAGCGGGTGATGGAGAAAGGAACGCTGTCGGCGCTCTGCGAGAGCAGCTCCAGCATTTCCTGCATGGCGATGCCAAGGAAACAGGAGATTTTTGCCTGCTTTAACCGCTACAGAGGACTGAAGCTGAACTGAGAGAGTACGAATGCAGGACGGGCGGTCTGATGAAGCGGGACAGCGGGTTCAGGGCGCCGCCGTATTAAAGGAGACATAGAAAAATGGAATTAGTAAACGGAAGACCGGAGAATGAGGAAGGACGCCTGGACAAAGAGATCCGGGTATACGATCTTCTGGATTCTCTGGGTGTGAAATACCAGCGGATTGATCATGAAGCCGCCATGACCATGGAGGCCTGTGAGGAGATCGACCGGACATTGAGTGAAGGGGAAGAAAACGGCGTGGCAATCTGTAAGAATCTGTTCCTCTGTAACCGGCAGGCGACAGACTTCTATCTTCTGCTGATCCCGGGGGACAAGCCGTTTAAGACAAAATACCTGTCCGCCCAGATCGGATCTTCCCGGCTGTCCTTCGCAAAGCCGGAGTATATGGAGAAATATCTGGACATTACACCGGGATCGGTGAGTATTATGGGACTGATGAACGACCACGAGAAGAAGGTTCAGCTTCTGATCGATGAGGATGTACTGAAGGACGAATACTTCGGGTGCCATCCCTGTATCAATACGTCCAGCCTGAAGATACGGACGAAAGATCTGGTGGAGAAGATCATTCCCGCTATGGGACATGATCCGAAGATCGTGAAACTCTGATAAAAAACGGGGAAAGCCGCTGACTCGTGAATTGAGACAGCGGCTTTCCTGGTTTTCGGGGGCATTGCCCCGAACAGTACGAGCCCGGCCGCCAGTGTCTTCTTCCGGTCGGAAAAGCCTCCCCGGGTTCCCATGAGCGCGCCGCCCGCTGTCATCCCGGCAAATCCTGCAAGCTCGGCAGCGGTCAGATAACCGTAAGTGCCGCTGTAGACCCGGCTGACGAGGAGCCCGGAGAGAAAGCCGGCCGGGACGCACAGGAAGACAAAGAGACCGTAGAGGAGCAGAAGTCTGCGGACAGGGCGATGAGAGAATGCATAGGCGCCCCCTGCTTTCAGCGCGGAAGAAAAATTCTGTCTGCTCCTCCGGTTCCTGTGGCAGAGACGGGAGAAACCGGGGTTTTCGGAAGGACAGGATGAGCCGGAACCTTCGGAAAGCGGGACTGCCGACAGCAGGAGGATCCCGGGAATAGCGGTAAAGATGTCGATCAGCAGTGTGGCCTTAAGCGTTCCCAGAGAGAGGACGGCTCCCGCGGCAGCAGGAGCGGCAAACTGGACCAGCGACTGGAGCCCCGAATTAATCCCGTTAAAGCGAAGGAGAAAGTCCGGTGGAACAAGCTGAGGGATCGCCGCATTTACCGCCGGTGTCTGGATCCCGGCACAAAGAGACCTGAGGACTGACATGATGAGAAGTCCGGCCAGAAGAGCCGGATCGTCCGGAAGAAAAGGCATGAGAACGATCATGGCCAGGGTGATCATGGCAGTGGCCAGGTCCGCCGAAATGATGAGACATTTCCTGGGAATCCGGTCCGCCCACACGCCGCCCGGGATGGAAATGAGAAACTGAGGAAGATAGGAACAGATGGAAAACGCCGCGGTCCAGACGCCGGAGGAAGTGGAAAGGGTGACATACCAGACCACCGCCATCTGGACCAGTGTGGAACCGAATAAAGTAATACTCTGGCTGGCAAGGAAGAGGATGCACCTTCTTATCAGCCGGTTTTTTTGACCTTTTGTGTACAAGTGATAACCTCCCATCTACGATATGGGGAGGACAAAACGCTGTGTGGGATATCCGAATTCGACCAGCAGTTCCCGCTCCGCAAACCCGAGATTTTTCAGTTCCGCGCGGTAACCTGTATCCGCCCGGTCTCCTCCCCGGAAGGTGGTGATGCTGATCTCCCGGCACGGTCTGAACTTCGTTGCCGGATATCTTTCAACCCATTCAAAAAAGAGCTGGATGATCTTCCTGCCCCGGTATTGCGGATGAACACAAAGGAAATCCATATGGACGGAAATCCGGCCCGGATCAGGGTGGCCGCGGTGAATGGAAAACACAGCGGCTCCGACGGCGTTTTCCCCGTCTTTCAGGATCAGTGCTTCCTTTTTTAAGATGCGTTTTTCCAGATCACGCCGATAATCTTCCATCATCAGATGAGGGAATCCGTCCACTGCCATGCGGACAAGCTCCATCCATGCGGGGATGTCCGATGGCCCGGCGATGCGGATATCCTCCGCTGTAAATGGCCTGTCGCTTAAGGAGGTCTGAAGTGAGAACCTCATCAGAAGAGGATAGTATTCTCCTTCCTTCCGAAATCTTGCAGGGGGCATCTTATACATATCCCGGAATGAGGAAGTGAAGGCCTGGCGGCTCTCATATCCGCAGATCAGTGCAATGTCCAGTACCGGTGTCTCCGAGAAAAGGAGAAGTTGGGCGGTCCGGGTGAGCTGCCGGCGGAGAACGTAGTCGTGGGGAGTGATCCCGGCTGCGGATGTGAACATGCGGTGCAGGTGATATCTGGAATAACTGGCGGCGCGGGCGATGGTATCCAGATCCAGGCGACTGTCCAGATGAGCCTCGATATAGTTGATTACTGCTGAAATATTTTCGATATCCCGTTCTTTCACAGGCTGTCCTCCTGTTGTTCTGCTTTGATTTTTAGTGTATCATGACAGTGCATGGGAGTTTTCATGATTCTTGCGGTTTTTCTGAAAATACCATAAAGCAGGAAAAAGAACAAGAAAGTTTGTACGATAACAGCAAAACAAGTTTCAGGAGAAGAGAAAAATGAGCAGAATACTGATCATAGAAGATGACATGGATCTTCAGGAGGGGCTTACCTATTTCCTGGAAAAGGAAGGATATGAGATCCTGACCGCGGGGACAAAAAAGGCGGGGATGGAGATCCTGCGCAAAGGACTGTGCGATCTGGTCCTGCTGGACTGCAACCTGCCGGACGGGAGCGGGTTCGACATCTGTGCCGAGTCACAGGAGTACGGGGATATTCCGATCCTGATGCTGACGGCACGGGATACGGAGATGGACGAGGTGAAGGCGCTGGAGACGGGCGTCGCGGATTATATGTCCAAGCCCTTTTCCATCGCTGTGCTCAAAGCACGGATCCGGAAGATCCTTCAGGGCAGGAAACCAGAGAACCGGCTTGTCTCAGGCGGGATCGCGCTGGAGAAAGATTCATGCAAAGTGTACAAAAACGGAGAAGAGATCCGGTGCAGCAAGGTAGAATATCAGCTTCTTATGTACTTCATGGAGAACCGCGGACAGGTACTCTCCAAAGAACAGATCCTGGAGCATGTGTGGGACAGTCAGGGGAAATTTGTAGACGAGAATACCCTGTCCGTGAATATCAGGAGACTCCGGACCAGGATTGAAGATGACCCGAAGCATCCGTCGCTGATTCGGACAGTTCACGGAATCGGGTATGTCTGGAGAAGCGGGGAGAGATAGAAGGAGATGGAGAAAAAGTTCTATTCATACGAAAATTTTTCAGAAGAATATCATTCTGTGGAAGAAATGGTGCAGGATGCGTTCGGGGAAAGAACGCGGATCGAAAGGGCAGGCCGTTTGTACGGCGGTGATATCAATGACGCATACAGGGTAAACCTTTCTAATGGCGGGCATATTTTTGTGAAGACCAATTCCATCAGGAATCGTGCCTTCTTCCGGACAGAATCAAGAGGACTGAGTGCGCTGGGAGCGTCAGGAAAGATCGGGGTGCCGAAGATACTGGGGACAGGGACCGATGAAGGGAGAGGCATTTCCTTTCTTGCTCTGGAGTATATCGACAGCGCGCCACGCATCGACACATACTGGGAGACTTTCGGGCATGAACTGGCCGAACTCCACCGGGCGGAATGTCTGTCATTTGTGGCATCCGGGGAGGAACAGGGAAAATACGATCTGAGATACGGGTTCACGGAGGACAATTTTATTGGCGCCAGCCCACAGAAGAACAGTCCGAAAGAGAAATGGACAGACTTTTACAGAGAATGCCGCCTTCTTCCTCAGCTTGAGAGAGCGGAACACTATCTGGGAGCAGAGCTGATGAAAAGGGCGGATTCGCTTCTGGAACATCTGGATGCTTACCTGAGAGAACCGGAGTTTCCGTCTCTGCTCCACGGGGATTTATGGAGCGGAAACATGATGTGCGGATCTGACGGCAAGGCGTGGATCATAGATCCGGCTGTTTATGTGGGAGATTTTGAAGCGGATCTGGCGATGACCCGGCTTTTCGGAAGCCTTCCGGAGCGGTTCTACGCGGCCTACAACGAGGTCAACCCGATCGACAGGAAAGGCTGTGCGGAGCGGGAGAAACTGTATGATCTGTATCATCTTCTGAACCATCTGAACCTGTTCGGCAGGTCCTACTTAAGCAGCGTGGCGGGAATCATCCGGGAGTACGCATGACCGGAAAAATGTATGGGAGAAGAGATATGAGAGAAGTACCGTCTATTTTTTGTGCCGCAGTCTTTTTTGCGGCAGTGGTCCTGGCGGCAGGATGTTTTTACGGATGGCGGAGAAATCGAAAGATGTACCGGACCATAGACCGGATGTTGGATGAGATCCTGGATGGAGAGCCCGTTTCACAGTCGGATATCCGGGAGGGCGAGATCTCTGTGCTGGCCTCCAAGGCAAAGCGGGTCAAAGAGAAAGTGGATCTGGGGATCAGCACAGCGGAGGAAGAAAAGGAGCAGGTAAAGAGCCTGATCTCCAATATGTCTCATCAGCTGAAGACGCCCCTTGCAGGACTGATGATGTACCGGGAGATGCTGGAGGATGAGAATCTGGATGAGGAGACGAGAAAGCGGTTTCTGGGGAAAATGAAAGGGCAGTCCGAGAAGATTGACTGGATCCTGCAGTCTCTGTTCAAGATGGTGAACCTGGAACAGGGAGCGGTGGTGTTCGAAGCGGAGGCGCTGCCTGTCCGGGATACCATACTGGATGCGGTGACGGCAGTGCTTGACCGGGCGGACCGGAGGAACATCCGGATCCTGACGGAACCCTTTGAAGACCGGCTGCTCTGGCACAACCGGAAATGGACCGCAGAGGTGCTGGTCAACCTGCTGGAAAACGCGGTGAAGTATACAGAGCCCGGAGGGCGTATCACGATCTCAGTCCGTCCCATGGAAATGTATACGGAGATTGCGGTCCGTGACACTGGCAGAGGGATCCGGCAGGAGGAGCTGACCGAGATCTTCAAGCGGTTTTACCGGAGCAGGGATGTGGAGAATATTGAGGGCTCCGGGATCGGACTGTATCTGTCCCGGCTGATTCTGGAGCATGAGAAGGGGTATATGACAGCGGAGTCGGAGTTGGGAGAGGGAAGCAAGTTTTCCGTTTTCTTACAGAACTGTCAGAATTTCACCCGGAAACTGTCAGGGCGGTGAAAGATTTTCCTGCTATTCTTTTCATAGATCAGCAAGTGCGGTCACCGGCAGAAACTTCAGCCGGAGCCGTACGGGAGAAAGGGGACATACAGATGGAAATACTGCAGGTAAAACAGATCCACAAGATCTATGGAGAGAAGGAAAATAAAGTATATGCGCTCAGGGATGTATCATTTTCGGTGGAGCAGGGAGAGTTCATCGCCATTGTGGGGACTTCGGGCTCCGGGAAGAGCACCCTCCTGAATCTGATCGGTGGGCTGGATGTGCCCACCCGGGGGCAGATCATCATCCGGGGACATGATATCGCATCCCTGAAAAGGAAGGAACTGACCATCTTCCGGAGGAGGAACATCGGTTTCGTGTTTCAGAACTACAGCCTGATGCCGGTGCTCAATGTGTACGACAATGTGGCTCTTCCGGTTACGTTTGACAGGGGAAAGCATGTAGATCACGACTATATCCGGGAACTTTTGAAAGAACTGGGGCTGTGGGAAAAACGGAAACGATACCCCAGCGAGCTGTCCGGCGGGCAGCAGCAGAGGGTGGCGCTGGCGCGGGCTCTCGCCAACAAGCCGGCCCTGATCCTGGCGGACGAGCCCACCGGAAACTTGGACTCCGGAACCACAGTGGAGGTTATGGGACTGCTAAAAGAAAGCAGCAGAAAATATAATCAGACGATCCTCATGGTGACACATAATGAAGCGCTGGCACAGGCATGCGACCGGATCATCCGGATCGAAGACGGGAAACTGTACCGGTCCGGCAAAGTCCCGGCAGCCGAAACAGCCGCAGCATCCGCAGGGAAGGACGGTGACTGTTTATGAGAAACGCACTGAGACTTGCCCTTGCCTATATGAGATATTATAAGAAACAGACCGCGGCTCTGTTTGTGGGGATCCTGCTCTCGGCGGCGCTGCTGACCGGGGTGGGCTCCCTCTTTGCCAGCGGGAAGGAAGCGGCAAAGGAGAATGCCCGGACAGAATACGGAGACTGGCATTATGAAATGCGCTGCGATTTTGCATGGTTTCATGAGTTCGTGAAAGACATACAGGATAATGCGGAGGAAAGCGGGATGCTTTTGAAGGGAGACGGATTCCGCCTGGAAAACTACGGCGTGGAGACGGTGAGAAAAGCGATTTCAGATCCCTTTGAGATCCAGTATGTGTACGGCGACGAAGGATATATGGAGATTATGGGGAGGAAACTTCTGGAAGGAAGAATGCCGGAGAAGAAAAACGAGATCGCGGCTGACGTCCAGACCCTCCGGAACCTGGGAGTATCCCACGCTCCGGGGAGTACAGTGGAACTGGACGGGGAGAATTTTACTCTCACCGGGATCGTATCAGAGATGCCGGAGAACCTGGGCGATCTGATGGGAGACCATATGCAGGTCTTTGTAAGTCCGGACCTGGACTACGGGATGAACGGAAGTTTCCTGTATCTGAAATTTGACGAGTCCTCGCCGGTATTCGGGCAGATAAAGGCGTTTGCGGAGCAGTACGGCGTGGACGGGAGTACGGTGGCAAGAAATAATGGAATGGCGGGATACGTGGGCGCGGAGGAGACAAAGCTGTCTGCAGACCAGATCCGCACCGCGCTGACGGATCCTGCTATGGGGCTTCCCTGGATCTGGGGTTCCCTCAATGAGAACGAGGCGCTGACGGAAGGGGCAGTCCTGCTGGTCCTTGCCCTGTTCGCGGCGTTTATCATCTACAGTATCTTTCAGGTCTCTGTGTTCAGGCGTCTCTCTCAGTACAGTGTCATGCAGACCCTGGGAATGACGGACGGATCCGCCTTTGGCATGCTGATGGCAGAGATGGCATTGATCCTTGTCGGGGGATATACGGCGGGAGTGCTGCTCGGAAACGGCGCGGCGGCGCTGATCTACCGGAAAGTGGGACGGATCTTCATCACCAGGAACCAGGTGGGCGAAAATGTGGCGAGACACACCGGGGTATCCTCGGAGGAGACTGCGGCGGAACTGTCGGTCTCGGCGCTCCCGGATGCTGGTGTATTCCATGTGGATTTTCGGATCATCTGGATGGGAGCGCTCTTCCTGATCCTGGTCCTGGCACTGATCAGTTTTGTCCTTGTGAGGCGGATGAGACAGCTGACGCTCCGCGAGATGATCGCGAAGGATCCGGCAGGGAGGAAGAAAAACAGGAAGATATACAGCCTGAGGCATGAGAACCTGACAGGGATTCTGGCGAAGAAGTTTATGTTTTCCAGAAAGGGCACCTTTATCGGAATTCTGCTTTCTCTGTCCGTGGGGAGTGTGATCTTCCTCGGCGCGGCATATGTGACCGAAAATACCAGGATTAACAATGAACTGACCTTTGCGGCGGACGACGGCCTGGGCTCCGATATTCAGGTTTACGAGGCGTCGGACAGTTTAAAGGATACGATCCCGGAGAAGACGGTGGAAGAGCTGAAAGGGCTCTCCGGACTGGAGAATGTGTTCCCGGTGCGGTATATGCTTGGGGAAATTCCATTGTATGACGGAATACTGAAAGGGACTTCCTTTTTCGCAGAGACTGCGGGGGAGGAAGGCCTTGATCCGGATCCGGAGATCATGGAAAAGTACAACGGACAGATCATCCAGACCGGGGAGGACGACTACCGTCTGAAGGTGAATATCTACGGGTATGACGACGAGATGCTGGAGAGCCTGAATGATTATGTGCTGGAAGGAAGTATCGACCCGGATCAGATGCGGAAAGAGAATACGGTTCTCTTTAAGACACTGATGGACGGCCAGGGAAATTATGACGTGATCGATATCGGCGCAGGCGATACGGTGCAGATCCGCACACCGGAAGACCCTGAAGCAGAAGGGGAAACGCTGAAGTTTCTGAGCGGAGAGGAGGATTACAGAGACAGGTCGCTGAAGATCGGCGCGCTGATCAGCCGTCCTCTCGCGAAAGTGGAGACTTATATCGGGGATGACGGAGTCTCCAATGTGGACATCATCATGACCAATGAGCAGATGGAGGAAAATTTCGGTGTGACCGGATATCGGACCATCAGCATCTCCCTGCCGGAGAATGCGGACGGAGAGGACGCGGCCCGGGCGGCGGATGAGATCCGGGATACGGTGAGCGGCATCCGCCGGTGCGCAGTGAAGGACTACACGGCACAGATCGAGGCCCAGGACCTGTACCTGAACCAGCAGATCATGTTCTTCTACGGCATTGCGGCGGTACTTCTTCTGATCAGCCTGCTCCACATCATGAACAGTATGCAGTACCTGGTGGCGGAGCGGAGATATGAGTTTTCCGTCCTGCGGGCCATGGGCATCACGGACGCAGGATTCCTGCGGATGCTCATGAAAGAGGGTGTGAGGTACGGGATTTATTCCAGTATCGTAATGCTGGTGCTGTACTGGATTGTGCAGAAAGTGCTGTATTATTTTATGGTGCATGTGTATCTGTATCTCCATCCGCAGGGGATGATCTCGGCGGGATATCTGATTTTCATGGTGATGCTGAATGTGGCGCTGTGCACAGGGGCCATGGCGCTGTCCGGGAGACGGCAGCCTGCAGAGGCGCGTCCGGCGGAATGAAACAGGACTGATGAAAGAGAAAATGGATTGACGGATCCCGGACGAAAGGATAAGATTATCTGAGTGGAGGGAAGATGCAGATGTATGAAAAAGATATTCCATGACCAGGGAAGAATTAAAGCAGTTTCTGTATTCCTGCATTGATGGATTTAAAAAGATGAAAGAGGACAATAAAAATGGCAAATAAAAGATTGAAAAAGCTGATGATCGAGGCTGTCGACAACCAGCTGAGAGATCCGGAAACGAAGTATGTGAAAGAAACTTACGAGGAAATGCGGGGAGCGGGATACACTGCAAAAGAGGCAAAAGAAGCGATTGCCGGAGTGCTGCTCGCCGAAATGTATACGATCCTGGGAGAACAGAGGACATTCGATGAGAAACGATACAGAAAAGGACTGGAAGAGATGCTGGAGGACTATGAAATCCGTGAGTCAGAAGAACCCTGGCCGGGAATGAATGAACTGATCGAACAGGGAGGCGCTGCTCTGGATCAGGATTTTCGTGACCCGTCAGCGATCATGCCATGGGAGAAAGCGTGGAAGATTGTCAGGGACAGAGTGAAAAATGCCGACATGCCGTTGGAGATTTCTGAGGTCGATGAGGCGACAGATTATGAGTATGATCTGGGCGGCTGGCTTTCGGATATGATGCTCTCTTATCAGAGAATGGGAGACGAAGAGAAATGTATCTGCTTCTGCAAAGAAGTGCTGCAGACCTTTGCATGGAAAAAAGAGAGTCCGGCAATGTTCAAGAGATGCATCGGTGAATGTCTCATGACTCTTGGAAAAACAGAAGAGGGAGACAAGTGGTATGAGGAGTGGCTCGGATCAGAGTGGGATCCGGACGCGGCGATCGCCGGAACTTTCTACTGGATGGCAAGAAGAAATTATGGGAAAGCGGAGCAGATCCTGGACCGTATCCTGGAAGAAAGTGAAGGAACTGCAGATTATGACGGGTTTTACCGCAGCGCCGCAGTGTTTTACAGGCAGATGGGAAAAGAGAAGAAAGCGGAGGCCTTTGACCGTATGGAGGAAGAATATGCGGAACGGCTGAAGAAAATGGAAAACGACTTTGAAGACTGGAAACTGCCCTTCTTCAGCGAAGATGATTTGAGGGACTCCCGCAGCACACTGGGGAATGTGGAGGGGGAAAAGGGACGACAGCAGTCTGTGGTAAAGCCAAAAAAGATATACCCGAATGATCCGTGTCCCTGCGGGAGCGGAAAAAAGTATAAGAAATGCTGCGGACGATAAGGAAATAAATAATCCGGATAACCGGCAGGAAGGGTATTGAAAAGGATTTGTTCGTAGAACCGGATTTCGAAGAACACTTTTCGCGGGACAAGGCGTTTAAAGAAGAAATACGGGAGAAACTGGAAATTCATCAAAATAAAAACAGGCATGGCATCCATGTTATATGGGCAGGATAGTGGTATAATAAAAGCGGGGGACAGCATTTGATCAGGGCTGTCCTCTGTCTTTATAAAAAACGTCGGTTTGCAAAATGCTCTGTAAGTGAAAGAGCCCGTACGTGAACACTGTGCTGATGACATAAAGGATGTGGGAAAATGAGAAAAAATATACTGAAAATACTTCCGGTTCTGCTTGCGGTCCTTCTTCTGGGAACAGGGACGGCCCTCTGGGTGTCCCGCGGTTTTACGGTATCAGAAAGCGAAAGCGGAACAGCCCAAGGGGAAGAAGATAAAACGGGGAAACAGACCGGTGCTGAGGCGGAATCCCAAGGAGGTATTGAGACCAGCGGAGGAGCAGCAGAGTCGGAGAATGAAAACGCGGATATGCAGAGTGAAGACATTTCTCAGGCTGAGCAGGGAGAATCTGTGCTTGCGTTCCATGTGACTGTTCTGGGAGACAGTATAGCAAAAGGATATTCCGGAGATAAAGCGGTTGATATAGAATCCTACGGAAGCATTGCGGCCGATAAGCTTTCCGGGGAATTAGGCATGCCTTACAGCTTTCAGAATTTTGCGAAGAACGGACTGGATTCTGCGGGGATGAATGAAAAGATACTGCCCCGGGAGGATGTGCAGGAGAGCATTGCCTCCGCAGACGTCATTTTTATCACGCTGGGATCTAATGACTTGCTCAATGAGTGCAAGCGCGTGATTCAGGAAATTCTGAATACGGATACGAAGTTCAAAAGTGCGGATGAAGCCCTGGAGGTGCTGGAAGATGCGGTGAAGAGAAATCCGTTTCTGATTCTGAAGATCATAGATGCCCTCGGCAACTGGGATTATCTGTCTTTTGAGGAGCAGTGGCTGAGCATGATGGACACGGTCTGTTCCCTGAAACAGGAGGATGCGGAGATCGTTGTCACCAATATCTACAATCCGGTGGCGAATCTGAAACTTCCCTCCACAATGAACCAGGTTGTGGAAGATATTATAAAAAACATGAACGGAATTATTGATGATCATGCCGCGGAATATGGCTATGCCGCCGCTGATCTGTTCGATTCGGACATTTCCGGGCATGTGCAGAAAGACGGGCTGCATCCCGATCAGGAGGGGCAGCGGCTCATAGCGGATATTGTATGTGAAGAGTACAAAACTCTGTCACAGGAATAACACAAAACTTTCACAGATTTCTGATATCCTTTTAACCGTGCAGGAACGCCCTCATATCTGTGTGCCGGATATGGTCAGGCGTTGGCTGATATTATATGTTGGGAGGGTAAGACCTTGATCGAAGTAAGGAATTTGGTGAAGAAATACGGAAACCATTTAGCCGTAGACCATCTGGACTTCAAGATAGAAGACGGACGGATCTATGGCTTTTTGGGTCCTAATGGCGCCGGAAAGTCCACGACTATGAACATTATGACGGGATATCTCGGGGCCACGGAAGGGGAAGTGCTCATCAACGGGCATGATATTCTGAAGGAGCCGGAGGAGGCAAAGAAACATATCGGATATCTCCCGGAGCTGCCGCCCCTTTATATGGATATGACTGTGCGGGAATACCTTGAGTTCGCGGCAGAATTGAAAAAGATACCGAAGAAAAAAAGAGAGGATTCTGTCACCGAGGTGGAGAAACTGGTGAAGATAAAGGACGTGGAGAACCGGCTGATAAAGAATCTGTCCAAAGGATACCGGCAGAGAGTGGGGCTGGCTCAGGCGGTTCTTGGGTTCCCGGAGATCATTATACTGGATGAGCCCACCGTGGGGCTGGATCCGAAACAGATCATCGAGATCAGAGAGCTGATCCGCAAACTGTCGGAAAGGCACACAGTGATACTGAGCTCGCATATTCTTGCGGAAGTGCGGGAGGTATGTGATCATATTCTGATCATTTCGAAGGGAAAACTTGTGGCCAGCGATACTCCGGAAAATCTGGAGAAGATGATGGGCGACGCAGATACAGTTGAAATTGAGACAAAGGCATCCCCTTCTCAGATCAGAGAGCTGCTTAAAAATATTCCGGGAATCGAACAGATCACCTGCGAATCCGGGCAGGACGGGGTTACCTGCGCTCAGATCAGAGAGAAGCGGGGAGAGGATGTGCGAGAAAGTGTATTCCGCGCGTTTGCGGAGAACAGACAGATTCTTCTGACGCTGAAGAATGTCCATGTCAGTCTTGAGGATGTTTTCATGGAACTGACGCAGCGGGATACTGTGCCGGATGCATTTTCGAGAAAACAGGATGATTTCTCACGATCACGGGCAGAGAATGTCAATATTACAGTGAAAGAGGAGAAAACGCAGAGTGTCCCGGAAGAACCGGATGAGATTGCTGAAAATCCTGAGACAGAATGGGTTGATACGGACCGAGAGGGGGATGAGGAAGATGCTGGCAATTTATAAAAGAGAATTGAAATCCTATTTTCAGTCCATGGTGGGCTGTGTATTCATTGCGTTTCTCATGGTGTTTACGGGCATTTATTTTATGGCATATAATCTGATGTCAGGATATCCTTGTTTTTCTTATACACTGTCAGGATCGCTGATCGTGTTCATTGTGGGAATTCCATTGATTACCATGAGGAGCTTTTCCGAGGAGCGGAAAAACAAGACTGACCAGCTGCTTCTTACCGCGCCGGTAAGTCTGGGGAAGGTCGTAATGGGAAAATATCTGGCCATAGTAACGGTCATTGCGATCCCGAACGTGATCTTCTGCATTTATCCGCTGATCATAAAATCTCAGGGCACGGCATATCTGATGGTGGATTATATTTCCATTCTGGTATTCTTTCTGCTCGGGTGCGTATACGCGGCAATCGGAATGTTCCTGTCTTCATTGACTGAAAGCCAGATCATCGCCTTCATAAGCACGTTCGGTATTCTTCTTGTGCTGTATCTGTGGGACGGCATTCTCTCCATGCTGCCGAGTTCTGCGCTGAGCGGCCTTGTGGGTGTACTGATTATTCTGTCGGTGGCTGCCTTTTATATCTGGCAGATGACAGGCAATGCAGTTCTGGCGGGAGCGATAGAGATTATAGGGGCTGCCGCGGGAATCATAACATATATTGTAAGATCCAGTCTGTTTGAAAATCTGCTGTCCAATCTTCTCGGAAGGCTGGCGCTTGCCAATGTATTTACCGATATTACATCAAACAGTATTGTGGATATAACCGGGATCGTGCTGTATCTGTCATTTATCGCGGTATTCGTGTTCCTGACAGTCCAGGCGATCCAGAAGAGACGCTGGAGTTAAGGGGGTGCGGATCATGGAAAGGATGAAAAAGGCAAAAGGTAATATAGGAAAGATGTTCCGCACGTCAGGCACACGGCATGGGGCCTACAGTGTCGGACTTACGGTTATTGTAATCGCGATTATTATCGTAATCAATCTGGTGGCGGGCCAGATACCGGAGGCATATCGCAATCTTGACGTCAGCAGCACGAAAATCTATGACATTTCCGATACGACAACAGAACTGCTTGACAGTCTTGAGGAAGATGTAGATATGACGATCCTTGCTGTAAAGGATGAGACAGATGACAGAATTACAACATTTCTCAGCAAATATGATGCCCTTTCGGATCATGTCAGCATGGAGTGGGTGGATCCGGTTCTGCATCCTTCGGCTCTGACGGAATATGACGCATCGGAAAATACAGTTGTGATTTCCTGTGAAGCGACAGGCAGGACGACGACGGTGTCGTTTGATGATATTCTTGTCCCGGATATGTATTCCTACTATTATTACGGAAGCGAGTCGTATACGGAATTCGACGGTGAGGGACAGCTCACCAGCGCGGTGAACTATGTAACAAACGATGTGGAGAAAACGATTTATCAGACGACCGGACACGGGGAAGGAACTCTGTCTGATACGATTACAGATCTGATGGATAAGAACAATTACAGTCTGACAGAGCTGAATCTTCTCATGACAACGTCCATACCGGAAGACTGTGATCTTCTTTTCATGTATGCTCCGACCACAGATCTGTCGGAAGATGAGGCGGAAATGATTGGAAGTTATCTGGACCAGGGAGGAAAGGTCATGATCCTTCTGGGCGAGACAAATGCTGCAGAGCTTCCGAATCTTGAAGGAATTCTTGAGGAGTACGGGATTCAGTCGGCCGACGGATATATTGCGGATCCGCAGAGATGTTACCAGGGAAATTATTATTACATTTTCCCGGAGCTGTCGCTTTCGGGAGATATGGCAGACGGGATTTCTTCAGAAATGGTACTGCTGATCAACGCGCATGGACTGAATGTGATCGATCCGTCCAGGGATACGATTACGACAACATCGTTCATGTCGTCGTCAGATCAGGCATTTGATGTGACAGAGACAACCCAGGAGCAGGGAAGCTATTCCCTCGGAGCGGTTGCGGAAGAATCTGTAAGCACTTCAGATGATGACAGCAGTTCGGATGATGCCGATACAGAAGAATCATCCGATGAATCTGACACAGAGGAACTGATGAGCAGACTTACTGTGATCTCGGCGGGAAGTCTGATTGACCCTCAGATCACGGATTCTTTCACGCAGCTTGAGAATACGACGGTGTTCATGAACGCTGTCACTGCTAACTTTGACGGAGTACAGAACCTGTCCATTGAGGCAAAGAGCCTGGGAACGGAGTATAACACCGTACAGTACACAGGGCTGTTCAGCTTTATTGTAGTCTTCGGTATCCCCGCGGTTATTCTGATCGGCGGATTCGTTGTATGGTTCAGGAGAAGAAAAGCGTAGGGAGGTGCGGCAGTGAAAAAGAAGAAATCACTTTTTATCCTTCTGGGAATACTCGTAGTTCTCCTTATTATGTATTTCGGTCTTCAGGCATGGAATGAGCGCAGGGAACAGCAGGCGGAAGAAGAGGAGAAAGCATCGGAGGTCCGCGTGACTGATATTGATGCGGATGCAATCGAAGCTATCTCCTTCGATGTGGGAAACGGGGAGATGTCCTTTGTAAAGGAAGAGGATACGTGGTACGATGCTTCTGACAGAGACTTCCCTCTTGATCAGACTTATCCTGAAAATATGGTGAATGCCATGGGACAGCTCACTGCGGACAGAGAACTCTCCGGAGGGGATGAACTGGCTGACTATGGGCTGGAAGAACCTGCGTATACAGTTGAACTGACAGAGAGTGACGGAACGGTCACAGACATTTATTTTGGAAATACGACAGGAGACTATTATTACGTGACTGTTAATGATACCGGAACGGTCTACACTGTGTCTACGACAGCGATTGAAGATCTGAACTACACGCTGGATGATATGGCGCAGCTTGATGATTATCCGAGCATCGGAAGCGGCAATCTTCTGAAGGAAGTTATCACTCAGAACGGTGAGACAACGACCTATGATTCGGAGAATGAAGAGCAGACAGAGGACATTGCTGCGGTTGCAGGCGGTCTCGGCGCAGTGACACTTTCCGAAGCGGCGGATTATTCTGTTGAAGATAAAGATCTGGCCGGATTCGGACTGGACGAAAACACACGCATTACCGTTGAGGCCACCTATACCGAGGATGATGAAGAAAATGTTCTGACATTGTATATCGGAAATGAAGACGGTGACGGAAACAGATATGTTATGATCAATGATTCAAGAATTGTGTATCTGATTTCCACAGAGGTATGTGATAATATACTGAATGTGGAAGAGTAATGTCATGGGGGTCAGGCCCCTTTGCGTACCGTATTCAGAATATTCTGAATACGCTCGTCAAAGGGGCCTGACCCCCATATGGAAACTTCACGAAAATTTATAAGAATTTAATTGACAATGGTAGGAAAACAGAGGAAAATATATTCCATATTATCAGTTGACCGCAGTTTGATCCGGAAGTTGTGTGAAAACTGTGCCGATCTGGTGTAAACAGAAGGATGGATGTAAATGAAAGAGAAGCTTATGCGTTTTATGCAGGGCAGATATGGTGTTGATCCGTTCTGCAAATTCCTGCTGATTGCCGGACTCGTTGTAGTATTTCTGTCGGCAGTGCTCGGCGGAAGTGTGGTGGGAATGATCCTTTACGTGATCGGATGGATCCTGATCATCTACTGCTATTTCAGGATGTTTTCACGGAATATTTCCAGGCGCTATGCAGAGAATCAGGCGTTCCTTGCGAAGACATACGGGATCCGCGGTTTCTTCCGGAAACAGAAGAATATATGGAAGCAGAGGAAAGACTATCATATCTATACATGTCCCGGCTGCAGGCAGAAGATCCGCATTCCGAGAGGAAAAGGCCGGATAGAGATCCGGTGTCCCAAGTGCGGAAAGACGTTTATAAAGAAAAGTTGACGGGCGTCGTGCCGTAAGGCGTGATGCCGAGAATGAGGGAGTTTAAGCAGAGGAAGATGTCAGATCCATACAGTATATTAGGTGTAGACAGAAATGCAACGGATGAGGAGATTAAAAAAGCATATCGGACTCTGAGCAGAAAGTATCATCCGGATGCCAATATCAATAATCCTCACAAAGACGAGGCGGAAGCAAAATTCAAGGAAGTCCAGCAGGCTTACCAGCAGATTATGGATGAGCGGGAAAGGGGATATTCCTCCGGGTCATCATACGGAAATTCCGGGGGCGGATATGAAGACTATGGTCCATTCGGAGGCTTTGGAGGATACGGTCCGTTCGGGGGCTATGGGACCGGTTCGCAGAACCGCCAGGAGAGCGAGGAGGATGTCCATCTCCGCGCAGCGGCGAATTACATACGCAGCGGACATTATTCGGAAGCTCTGAACGTTCTGAACGGAATAAAAGAGAGGGGCGCGCTGTGGTATTTTTACAGTGCTTCGGCGAATTCAGGGCTGGGAAATAATGTGACTGCGCTTGAGCATGCGAAAGAAGCGGTCCGCCTTGATCCGGAGAATATGCAGTATCAGATGCTGCTCCAGAGACTTCAGAACGGCGGTGCCTGGTATCAGCAGAGACAGAGCATGTACGGCTATCCCGTATCCTTTGACAGCAGCTGCTGTGTGAAGCTGTGCGTGGCAAATCTCCTGTGTAATCTGTGCTGCGGCGGAGGCGGACTCTGCTGCGGCGGTTACGGAGGCGGCTATGGCGGCGGCTACGGCGGATATGTCTGACAGGAACGGCGAATGATATAAAAAGAACAGCATCAACAGGAAAAAGCAGGGCTGGCGTACCGTTACGGTGCGCCAGCCCGCTGTGCTTTTCGGCTCCGCGGATGCTCAACGATCATTTCTGTGGACACGGAAAGTTCCGATACCCAGAGCACCCGGTCCGGTATGCGTCCCGATGCTCATGGTCAGCGGGAGATATACCAGTTCCATATCAGGAAAGTTTTCTTTCATTTCCTTTCTGAAATTTTCAAATTTATCCGGATCCATCAATGTATTGGCAATCCCGACTTTCAGAAGCTGCTGCTCTTTCAGATGAGAAAAACGGGAAGCGATATCTCTTTTTACCGCATCGAGCATGGTATTGAATGCGGACTTCATTCCCCGTGTCTTTGCAAAGGAATCCAGTTTATCTCCCTGGATCGTGAGAACGGGCTTCAGTTTGAGGACAGTTCCGATCGCGGCGGCCGCTGCGGTGATCCGTCCGCCTTTCTTCAGGTATTCCAGTGTATCCACGGCGATATAGATACTGGCATCCAGAGCCTCCTTTTCCAGAATCTCGCGGATCATATGTCCGGTTTTCCCTTCGTCCGCAAGAATCTGCGCGTCAAAGACTGACTGAGCCTGCGTTACGGAGATGCGGTGGTTGTCCACCACAAAGACCCGTCCGCTATATTTTTCATCGCCTGCAAGCATGGAAGCGGTCTGACAGGTGTTGCTCAGTCCGCTGGACATGGGGATGAAGACGACCTCATCATGGGTCCTGAGAAGATCGTCCCACATCGCCGTCACATCTCCCGGAGAAGGCTGGGAAGTTGTGATATCAGCGCCGGATATCTGTTTTTCATGAAACTGTTCCAGAGTGATATCAATTCCCTCATAATAAGTCCGTCCGTCGATGATGACAGGCATGGGGAGAACGTGTATCCCCAGCTTTTCCCCCTCTGCGGGCATGATCCCGCAGTTGCTGTCCGTCATTATGGCAATTCCCGGCATAGTATCCCTCCAAAACATTTATTGACCGTTATTTTAACAGGTGTTAAGATTATAGCAAAACAGTCTGCGAATAACAATGAACAAAAATCGGAAAATGTCAGTTATTTATACAGGAAAGGAAAAATGTCAGGTAAATGGAAGACAGAAGGATCATGAAAACAAAAAAAGCACTGAAGACAGCGCTTATAGAACTGCTGGACAAACAGGATTTTGAACATGTTTCCATAACAGAACTGTGCCGTAAGGCAGACGTGAGCCGGATAACCTTCTATTCCCATTATAATGATAAATACGCTCTTCTGGACGATATTTTTGAGGATATGCTCAGCGCAGGGAAGGCAGATTATTACAGACGGCAGAAAGAGAACAATCCCAGAGGGCACCTTGTGGCCGGATATGTAAACATGCTGGACTGCATTCTCGAGATTTATTTTGATAGATATGATTTTTTCAGACATACGGATCCGGAGAAGAATCCGTATATTTCGTCCAGATTCTACAGCATTGTTCTGGAAACGGTAGAACTGCATACAGATCATGTGAGGAGGCGTCTGCAGCTGAAGTATTCCCCGAAAAAGATTGCGGGATTTGTATGTTTTGGAATGTTTGGATTTATCAACGAATGCCGTCTGGAAAATACGCCTCTGGAACAGATCCGGAAAGAGGCGGAGAAGCTGCTTACCGATATTCTCAGATCAGGTGTGCTGACAGAGAAAGAAGGGCATGAAAAAATGGAAGCAATGGGGCTCGAACCCATGACCTCTCGCGTGTGAGGCGAACGCTCATCCCAGCTGAGCTATGCTTCCATGTAGATTATTATAGCACTTCGCCGGGAAAATGCAAGACAGAGAAGTCTCTTGAGTTTCCGCAGAATTATCCCCTAAGATAAATCTGCTGAGTTTTGTTATCCA
>CAKNHF010000027.1 GCA_930972465.1 uncultured Lachnospiraceae bacterium | reverse complement strand
CAAAATCCTCAGAGGCGAGAACGATCAAACTTGCCATGCTCAGCCCGAGCTATGCGTGGTATGGAGGCGAAGATATTGTCCTGGAGAAAGATCAGGAAAAAGAGATTTCAGTAGAATTTACAATGAATGGGACAACGGAGTTGAATGCATCCATGGTTATTTCCATGGGGGCGGTCGCGGGAATCGAAACACCCGCATCAACAATTGAGCTGTCGGATTTTTCTCTGGTCAGGACAGCGTAAGATACATCGCGGCAGCGCCGGAATAACGGTTGGAAAAGCTAGCGTAAAATTTTTGTAGGAGAAATGGAAAAGGGAACACCAGTTTTGTGTTATTATATTAGTCGACCAAAACCAATAGCACAAAGGAAGGTGTTCCCTATGATTAAGAGTATACAACAGTTTGAAGAGTCTGGCATCAAAAAATTAGAGAAGGTCATTGAAAGTTTCATAAAAGATCCCAAAGATATGGCATCCTTTGTTTATGGAGTCCGGGATGAGGTAATTGCTCTGGGATTGGATATCATAAAAGAGACATTAGAAGACTGCAACCAGATGCTCCGTGACAGTGCGAAAAGAAAACGGTCCTGGGAAGTGGTAAGAACAGATAGAAAGAAGCTGACAACATATCTTGGGACCGTTTGTTTTGAAAAGACATTGTTCCGGAATAAACAGACCGGAGAAAGCGCTTATCTGTTGGATCGGATTATGGGAGTAGAAAGCCATGAACGGCTGACAGAAGACGCTGAAGCGAAACTGCTGGAAGAGGCGGTTCAGACTTCATACCGGAAAGCAGGGGAAGAAATAAGCCTGACAGATCAGGTGAGCAAACAGACTGTCAAAAATAAACTGCATAAACTGACATTCCCGCAACAGAAGGAAGAAAAGCCGGAGAAAAAGACAGTTGAGTTACAATAAGCTGGGAAAATATATAGAGAGTATAAACCACAGTGTCAGTGCAGAAGTGAAAAAGTATGCATGGTTTAATACGCATATCTGGGGATTATAAAAGCAAAGGACTTGCAAAGAGAAAACAAAGGAAGTATAGTATAAAAAGGTATTGAACTGATATATCTGAAACACATCTGGCAGTTTCTGCCACTATAATTCCTACAGTAAATTTACGCCGTCCAAAATATAGGTTTTCATTGAAGGGAAGAAATCTCAGTGCTAAAATGAGACAAAGCATAAATTTGTTGAAACTGAAAAGTTCAATAAGAGAGTTTTCTATTATTCTTATTCTGTGTCAATAGATGCGGATTCTATATTCATACAGCAGATTCTGGTCTGCAGGATCTGTCTTTTCGGAAAATTCGTGCTTTAATTACCAATTTTTAAGCAGGAGATTCCGAAAACCGAATCTCCTGAGAACAACTTCATAAAGGAGGTACGGTGTATGGAAAAACCGCGTACGAAAGAGACGCAGAAAGGTTTACGGGGAAGAACAATCTCCAAACAGCTCCTCCAGTGGCATCCTTCAGAGGAAGAAAATCTCTGGCTGAGAAACCTGACAGATCATCTGGAAGGAGAAGCGCAGGCGGAACGGCTTGTGAGGGCGTACCAAAAACATAAAGACAATACGCTGTAGAAAGAACTGGGAGTATAAATCCCGGAAGAAGGTGCCATTATGAAGACAGAAAATACAAGGGCAGACCGGATCCTGGATCTTCTGGGCTGGATCCTGCTGATCGGGACGCTTGCCTACCTGATCCTGGGCTGGTCCTCTTTTCCGGATCAGATTCCCATGCATTATAACGGCGCAGGTGAGATCGACCGGTGGGGAGGAAAAGGGGAGATCATTTTCATTGAAGTGATGATGTGGATCCTCTATCTCGGGATCGGCGTAGTCGAGAAATATCCTCAGATCTGGAATACAGGAGTGGAAGTGACGGCGAAGAATAAAGAGAAGGTTTACCGGACGCTGAAATATATGCTCAAAACGTTGAAATTCTTGACAGCACTGATCTTTGCTTATCTGATCGTGAACAGTCTCCAGAGTGCTCCGCTTCCGGGATGGTTTACTCCTGCAGTTATGATCCTTGTATTCGGGGATATGGCATTCTGGCTGATCCGTCTGTTCAGGATAAAGAAATAAAGGGGAGAGAAAAAGAGCGTGGAAAAGAAACGATATGCGCAAAGATTGGAAAAGGGGACAGGAATACCGTGCATGTGGCAATAACAGAGAATGAGAAAAGTCCGGGGCAGATATAGAATTTCTGCTCCGGACTTTTCACGCTCTGTTTTGGAAACCGAAAAACTGCAAAACAAACAGTTATTTTATTTTTGAAAAGTAGTCATACACAAACTGGACATAAATGGCCATGCTGATTGGCAGGCAGTCTTCATCAATATCAAAGTTTCCATGATGGTGGGGAGCAGTGATGCCAAGCTCCTCGTTTCTGGATCCTACATTCAGATAGGTAACCGGACACACATCGAGATATTCTGCAAAATCCTCTGCGCCGAGACTCAGCGGCTGTTCTGTCACCATACCGTCTCCGAGAACTTTTTCGGAAGCCGAGACCGCTACATCTGTCAGAAAGCTGTCATTATAAACCACCTTGGCAGTAATCTCAAATTCAACATCGGCTTTACAGCGATATGCTTCGGCTGTTGATTCCGCCATTCTTCTGATTGCACGGCGGTTGATTTCACGCTGGGCTTCTTCAAGGACCCGGATACTTCCTTCCATATAAGCATTTTCAGGAAGAATGTTAAATGCTGTACCGCTCTGAAGGATACCGATCGTCATGACGGTAGGCTTCAGCGGATCGCTCTCGCGGCTGATAACTGTCTGCAGTGTCTGAGCCAGAGCTGATGCCGTAAGCAGGGCATCGGCACCGTTCTGCGGCGCCGAACCATGGCAGCCTTTCCCTTTGATCCGGATTTTAAATTTGTCATTTGCAGAGGACATTACACCCTTACGTATGGTTGCCGTCCCTGTGGGACATGAGCAAGGCGAAGATCGCAGAGATTGAGGCGCTGGACGGAGTCATGGGCGTGAAGGAAGTGGGCGCACAGACCCAGGTCATCATCGGGCCGAATGTGGCGGCTGTATATAAAGAAGTGAAAAATATTGTCGGAGACCTGAAGGACGCAGGAGGAGACGAAAAAGCGGACCAGGGAGAAGGGGAAGAGAAGCAGAAGCTCAGTGCGAAGCTTCTGGACATGATCTCGGGCATCTTTGCACCGGTTATCCCGCTGATCACCGGAGCCGGTATGATCAAGGCCATCCTCGTGATCATGGTGGCGCTGGGCCTGCCCGATGAGTCGACGGAATACTATATTCTGAACTTTATCGCGGATTCGGGGTTCTATTTCTTCCCTGTGGTTCTGGCATTTTCTTCGGCACAGAAGTTCGGATGCAATCCTTACCTTGCGGCAATGATCGGCGGTGTGCTGATCCATCCCAACTGGAACGCTCTGGTAGCGGCAGGAGAAGCGGTCGACTTCTTTGGAATTCCGGTCAGACTGTTCTCCTACGGATCTTCGATTCTGCCGATTATCCTGACGGTCTGGTTCATGTCCTATGTGGAGCGGTTTGCAGAGAAGGTATCCCCGAACATGGTGAAGGCGATCCTGAAGCCGTTGATCACCATGGCGGTCACCTCTCTGGTGTCCCTGATCATCCTGGCTCCTCTGGGATCCTACATCGGCAGTATTCTCTCCAGTGGAATCGCATTCCTGGATGAGAATGTTCCTGTGCTCGTGCCGACCATTGTGGGAGCGATCCAGCCTCTCCTGGTATTCTTCGGAATGCATCTTGCCATCTTCCCGCCGCTTCAGACGATTCAGCTCGCGGAGATGGGATACGAGACTGTCTGCGGACCGGGCTTCCTGGCGGCGATCCTGGCCTGCGCCGGAGCAACGCTCGGCTTTGCGGTGCGCAGCAAGGATAAGAACGTAAAAGAACTGGGCTTTTCAACCGGATTTACCGCACTCTGCGGTGTGACAGAGCCGGCTGTGTACGGTATCATCGTAAAATACAAACAGATCATTCCGGCAGTTGTGCTGGGCGGCGTGACAGGCGGTCTGTTTGCCGGAATCTTTCATCTGAAACGGTATGCCATCGCCACACCGGGTATCCCGGCGCTGCCGACCTTCATGGGGGAGGATCCGAACAATATTTTCGTCGCTATCGGAACCGTGTGCATCGCATTCGTTGTATCTGCGGTGGCGGCTTTCTTCCTCGGCGCGGACAAGAAAGAAGTGAAAAAGGGTGCGGCGTCTGCCGGCAGGGGAAACGCTGAAGAGGCAGCATCCCGGATCAGGCCTGAGGCTGAACTCCCGGAAGCAGAGCCAAATACCCTGTATGCACCCCTGGAAGGAGAGATTGTTCCCCTTGAGCAGGTCCCGGACGAGACATTTGCATCCGGAGTTCTGGGACAGGGCTTTGCCGTCAGGCCGTCAAAACCCTGTGTGTATGCACCTTTTGACGGCACGGTAATTCAGACTATGGACACGAAACATGCGGTGGGACTTCAGTCAGAGGACGGTATGGAAGTCCTGATCCATGTGGGCATCGATACCGTGGATATGAACGGCGAAGGCTTTGATCTGAAGTGCAAAGAAGGGGATGAGATAAAGCGCGGGCAGCTTCTGCTCAGCTTCGATCCGGAAGCGATACGGAAAGCCGGACATCCGGATATCACCGTGGTGGCTGTCACAAACAGCTTTGACTATACATCCGTCAATGTAGAGAAGACAGGTACGGCTTCGGCTATGGATAAAGTACTCACTGTGACAAAGGAATGAAAATACAGTCTGCTCTGAAACTTTCAGAGGCGGATGACAAAAGGAACAGCCCTGCGGATCATCCGCGGGGCTGTTCTGACAGAAGGGAGAGATAAGAGATATGATCCAGTATCTGTGTGTGGCGGCACCGGCGCTTTTTGCCGGGCTGGTACAGGGAGTGACAGGGTTCGGAGCAGGTATCCTGCTCATGATGTTCTATCCGTTCTGCTTCAGCATGGTACAGTCTTCCGCCATGTGCCAGCTCTTGTGCGCAGTCCTGTGTATTTCCATCGTCTGGCGGTACCGGCGTTTTGTCCGTTTCCGGATGTGCATCCTTCCGCTGGTCTTTTACTTTCCGGTCTATCTGGCGGCGATGCAGGCTGCAGCAAGACTGGATATGGATTATCTGAAGCCTGTGCTGGGGATCTTTCTGATCGCGCTTGCAGTATATTTTATTCTCGGTGAGGGGAAGATAAAGATTTCGGCGAATCCGGGAACCGCATTTGTCTGCGCGGCTCTGGCGGGAATCATTGACTCCTTCTTCGGGATCGGCGGTCCCACGATGGTGGTTTATTTCATGGCTGTTCTGCAGGAAAAGAGGTCGTATCTTGGAACCATCCAGATCTTTTTCATGACGACCAATCTCTATGGTACAGTTGTGCGCACTCTGGCAGGACAGCTGACCGGCGATATGGTCCTTCCCCTGGCGGTGGGAGCCGCGGCGCTTCTGCTGGGCGCATATGCGGGGAGCAGAGTCGTGGACAAGATCGATGTCGGAAAGATGAAGCTGCTGGTGTACGGGTTCATCGGATTTGCGGGGGTGGTGACATTTGTAACGGGATTCTGATTATAGATCATAAATTCATTCCCATAAACCGTTCTTCCGCCATTCCCCAGTTCACCACCCGGAACCAGTCGTCGATATACGCTGCCCGGAGGTTATAATGCTTCAGATAGTAGGCATGCTCCCACATGTCGATATTGAGGATAAGTGTCCGGGAGCAGGTAAGCGGTGTATTCTGGTTGGCTGAGGTGACGATTCTCAGGCATCCCCGGTCCAGTACAAGCCACGCGTAACCGGAACCGAAGGCGGAAAGCGCCGCCTCTTTAAACTGCGCCCGGAAATTTTCCTGACTTCCGAATTGGACGGTCATGGCCTCAAAGAGATTGGGCGCAGCGCAGGGAATATCGGGACCTTTCATACTGTTGAAATAGAACCGGTGGTTGTATACTCCGCCTGCGTTATTACGAAGCGGAGCCTGGAGTTGACAGGGAAGACACCTCCACATGGAGAGCAGTTCTTCCAGAGAAAATTTCTGAAGGGAAGGATTTTCTTCCAGAAATCGATTGAGATTGGCAATATAGGTCCGGAGATGCCTGTCGTGATGCAGGCACATGGTCTTTTCGTCGATAAACGGTTCGAGAGCGTCGTAAGAATAGGGGAGAGGTGTGTTTATGAAAGGATAATGATCGTTTCTGTTCATGTCAGATGATTCCTTATTAAGGTTTTCTAACAGTGTATGAGAGTCAGGCCTCCGGATATTACTTGATCTTTACCGGGACAACTGCCTGCAGAAAGGGAGACAACCGCCGCTTCTGACAGGCGGCCGGTCTGTGGATAGCGCCATCGGAAAATACTATGCTGCCGAATGGGAGAACCGGAATCCTCCCGCAAAAATGCGCGAGAGCAGATTTGTGATCGTCCCTGTACAGACTGCCGCGATCACGGTTCCGACTCCGACCGCGGAGAAATTTCCGAGACAGGTGATCGAAACGACCGCGGAGATGATTGTAATGCTGACTTCCGTGTAAACGCGGATGGTTCCGAAAGATTTTCCCGTCTTCTCGGAGAGACTGGAAACAAATCCTTCCATGGGGAGCACTGCAAATCCGGAATTTACCGTGCATGAGATACCTGCAGCAAGCACGGCGCAGGCAGCGAAGCTGAGCAGGATCCTGGAAATCATGCTGTCCGCGGAGATGAACTGAAGCGGAGCTGCCGTCCACTGAATAAACAGGGAGTAGAGGAATGTAAGTGCAAGCTGTACTGCCTGTTTTTTTTCGACCTTCTTTACCACTGCAATCTCGCAGAGAAGCAGGAATGAGTTTACAAGGAAATTGAAAACAGCATAGCTGTGGGAAGGAAAGATCTCTGAAAGCGCGAGTGCGATCGTGCAGCTGGGAGCAACGCCCAGAGCGGCTTTCAGGAACAGATTGGATCCCACAGACATGATGAGCAGTCCGGCGATATAGCAGAACATCCTTTCATAAAATGATTTATTTATTTTCATAATAGTACTCATAATAAAGAACCTCCTTGATTCGGTTCTCATTATAGTGAGCGTACATTACAGAGTCAATTCCACTTCAGACGGCATATATTCTGAAATGGAATAAATTGAATAAGAGCAGCGTCCGGAGCCGGTGGCAGTTTCATACTTTCTGTGATAAAATTGAAACTGGAATTTTTGAGTGAATACATCAGGATAAGGTACAGAGAGGTGATTTCAATGTACATAGCAGATTTACATATCCACTCCCGTTACTCCCGGGCGACGAGCAGGGACTGTACGCCTGAGCATCTGGATCTCTGGGCGAGGCGGAAGGGGATCCACATCGTGGGAACAGGGGATTTTACCCACCCGGCCTGGCGGGAGGAACTTGAGGAGAAACTGGAGCCGGCGGAGGATGGATTCTATGTACTCAAAGATGAGTACAGGATCAGGGAGGAGAGGATCCCCCATGAGGTGATCCCGCGTTTTGTCGTCACCGGCGAGATCAGTTCTATCTATAAAAAGAACGGAAAAGTACGCAAGGTCCACAGTCTGATCCTTCTGCCCGGACTTGAGGATGCAGAGAAGATATCGGCCAGACTGGAGCAGATCGGAAATATACATTCAGACGGGCGGCCGATCCTGGGACTGGACTGCCATGATCTTCTGGAGATCATACTGGAACTCTGTCCGAAGGCAGTGTATGTTCCGGCCCATATCTGGACGCCGCATTTCTCGCTCTTTGGTGCTTTCTCGGGCTTCGATACGGTAGAAGAATGCTTTGAGGATCTCACCCCGTACATTCACGCCATGGAGACCGGGCTTTCCTCCGATCCGCCGATGAACTGGCGGGTGTCGGCCCTGGACCGGTTTCAGCTGATTTCGAATTCGGATGCGCACTCTCCGGCCAAACTGGGGAGGGAGGCGACACTGTTCGATATACCGATGGAATATGAAGCTATGGCAGAGGCGATTCAGACCGGAAAAGGGCTCGGAGGCACCATAGAGTTTTTCCCGGAAGAAGGGAAATATCACATGGACGGACATCGCAAGTGCAATCTCTGCCTGACGCCTTCGGAGACACTGAAATATAATGGAAAATGTCCTGTATGCGGACGGAAGATCACCATCGGAGTTTCCCATCGGGTGGAGGAGCTTGCAGACCGTGAGGAAGGATACATCAGAGAGAATGCGAAGCGGTTTGAGAGTCTTGTGCCGCTTCCGGAGGTTATCGGCGCTTCCATCGGAACATCGGCGGCGAGTAAAAAGGCCGTCCGTGAATATCACCGCATACTCGCTGAGCTGGGACCGGAGTTTGAGATTCTGAGAAATCTCCCTCTTGAGGATATCCGCCGTGTATCCGGAGACCGGGTCGCCGAAGGGATCGGAAGGCTGCGGGATGGCCGGGTGGAACGTATTCCGGGGTTCGACGGTGAATACGGAGTAATCCGGCTGTTCAGTGCAGAGGAACTGAATAATACGGAAGGTCAGATGAACTTTTTTGATCTGCTGGGGACAGCCGGGAAAAACGGGGAGTCTTCCGGCAGAGAGGAGGGAAAAAGCAGACGAGATGCGGGCACAGTACCGATGATGAAGATACCGGCGGAGGAAAATGAAACGCTTAAGGCGCCGGCGGAAGAAATCTGTAAGGATACGGGCATCCCGGCGGCTCCTGTACTGAATCCGGAACAGGAATACGCGGTGCGCTGCAATGCGCCGCATATTGCCGTGATAGCGGGTCCGGGAACAGGAAAGACAAAAACTCTTGTCTCACGTCTCCGATTCCTGATGGAATACCGGAAGGTAAGACCGTCAGACATCACCGCTGTTACATTTACGAATCAGGCCGCGGCAGAGATGCGGGAGAGGATTGAGCGTGAGACCGGGAAGAAACTGGCGGCGCGTTCCATGCAAATCGGAACGTTTCATGCCATCTGTCTGAATTTCCTGAAGGAACAGGGGGAACAGCCGATCCTCATGACGGACGAGGAACAGCGGAGACTGGCAGAGGAAACGATCGTGGAGAGCGGAATTTCCATCAGCGCGAAGAAATTTCTGGAATCGGTTTCGCGGTCTAAGTCCGGCCTGCCGGCAGGACTCGGGGAGGAAAAGATTCCCGATGCACTCTGGCAGCAGGCATATGGAATATATGAGGAGAAGAAGCGATACGGAAATCTCTGGGACTTTGACGATCTTCTGCTGCGGACTGCGGACAGGATCGAGAGCGGGAATGTGTCTGACGGGTGGGAGAAGCGGTTCCGATATCTGCTTGTGGATGAATTCCAGGATATCAATCAGGCGCAGTTCCGGCTGGTGAAACTCTGGAGCCGCGCAGGACGGGAACTCTTTGTGATCGGAGATCCGGATCAGTCGATCTACGGGTTCCGCGGCGCAGACGCGGCGTGTTTCGACAAACTCAGTGAAGAATACAGTGACCTGCAGTTTGTGGAGCTGAAAGAAAATTACCGGTCTTCTCCGCAGATACTGAATGCGGCGTGGGCCGTTATATCGCAGGACGGGGAACAGAACAGGCGGCCGCTCTGCGCGAACTGTCCGGATAACGTGCCTGTACGCCTGGTTCATGCGGGAAGTCCCATGGGGGAGGCAGTCTTCATAGCAAAAGAGATCAACCGGCTTGTAGGAGGAATCGGCATGCTGGAAGCCCACCAGGCAGCCTGGGACATGGGAGACAGGAAGACAAGGGGGTTCGATGAGATCGCAGTTCTCTGCAGGACGCATCATCAGGCGGAACTTGTGGAGAAATGTCTGAAGCAGGAGAGTATCCCGTATATTGTGGCAGGACGGGAGGACTTTCTGACGGACAGCGCCGTGCAGGACAGTCTGTGTTTCTTCCGGTATCTGGAAGATTCCGGGGATCTGCCGTCGGTGCGGTTATGCGCAGAACGGCTCTGGAACCTGGAGTGGAATGATATGACGGCAGAGGCGGTCAGAACCGTAGGGGAGAAATTCCGGCCTCTGTATCGGAAGAAGAAGCCGCAGAAATTCATGGAACAGTGGATGGATGAGATGGGGCTTTCGGACAGCCCTGCCATGCAGAAACTTCTGCAGATGACCGTGTTCTACAAGGCGATGCCGGAGTTTATGACAGCACTTGACCTTGGAGTGGAGAGTGATCTTAAGCGGTGCGGTACGAAAAAGTATACTTCCGGGGCGGTCACAATTATGACACTCCATGGATCTAAGGGCCTGGAATTTCCGGTCGTGCTCATTTACGGAGCGGATCAGGGATCTATTCCCCTGGAGAACGAGAAGCACCCTTCCGATCCGGAGGAGGAACGGAGACTCTTCTATGTGGGGATTACCCGGGCAAAGGAAGAGCTGCTTCTGACAACATCAGGAGAAATTTCCGAGTTTCTTGTCCGTCTTCCGGATGGACTTGTACAGGAAGAGAACGCCGTGAAAAAAAGGAAAGAAGAGAACTGGCATCAGATGAGCCTGTTTGAAATGTAGCTGTTTGAAAATAGAATTTCTGCAAATGCGGCTGTGCGGACAGAGATGACCGCACAGCCGCGATTTTTAAGATGCGCACTCGCGCAAAGTGGAAATTTGTCGCTAAAGCGGCCGCGCCCGGCGCGAGAGTTCCGCGAGCGGAACTCTTTACTCTGCCAAATGTGAGAAAAGCTTAACGATGATATCCCATGTTCCGGGAAATTTTTCCAGAATGGCATGTTCTATGGCTGAAGGAGAAATGTGGGAGTTAATGTCAAACACGATCTCTCCCTGAGCAACGTCTCCGATGGCGACAGCGGCCCGGGCAAATCCGCCGGCCGCAATTTTCTGGCCGACTGCCGCTCCGCCGAGGGCGTAGATACCAAAGGCACCGCCGCCCATTGCGAAAATCCCGAGAGCCAGTCCGCCAACTGCGACAGTCCCCACGGAGAAGCCGCCGGCCGCAAGCAAAAGCCCCACAGCCAGTCCGCCCAGAGAGAAGAGCCCGGCGGAGATTCCTCCCACAGAAAAGATGCCCGATGCGATCCCGCCAAGGGCCAGAAAGCCGGACGCGAAGTTTCCGATCGCGACGACACCCTTTGCCCGGCAGTGCTTCTGCCCGGGGATCCATCTCCCGATATTGATATGCACAAGGGGGAGCCCAAAGAGAGTCCTGCGGCTCTTATATTCGTAATGCCAGGGATAGGGAATATAGTGGATCTCCTTTACCGGGGGAACCGCCTCGGCGGTGTGTCCGTGTTCCGTCTCCGATTCCCCATCTTTTCGCTTTCTGCCTACGAGTTCGTCTATGGATATATGGAAGAGATCGGCAAGCAGCATCAGTTTATCCATCTCGGGAGTAGTGATGCCAAGTTCCCATTTGGACACTGTCTGGCGGGTGACGCCAAGCTTTGCGCCGAGCTGTTCCTGGGAGAGCCCCTGCTGTTTCCTTAATGTAATGAGTTGTTCCTGAAAAGTCATGATATTGTTTCCTCCTGTAAATCTGGGCAGATTTTTGTCGGTACCGTTCCTGTCTGCTGAGGAAAGTATAGCGGAACCTGTCAACTAAGTCTACCATCGGAGGATGGAAGTTTGTCAACTAAAGATAACAATTAATAAAATCGGCAGAAAAGAAATAAAAAAATGACGCCGCGCGGAAGCTGCAAGTGCTGTCTGCGCGGCGTCACTCTATATCAGATTTTAAGCACTGATTATTTCTGTAAGCACACCCATCAGATCCCGGTCAAGCTCCATGGCCTGAAGCCGGGACAGAAGAAGCGTCGAATCCTGATCCTGCGTTATCAGCCGGTACAGTTCGTCTTTCAGGGCAAAAGAGATTTCGGCCTGGTTCAGAAACTCGAAAGCTTCTTTTTTAATATCATTTTCGGATTCCTTTACGTTCCCGATCCGGATATTGATCCGCGCGCTGCATGGCATATCTTCCAGAGAGCAGCAAAGGGTATGAGAATCCTCATCATAGACGGCATGACTGTCGGGAGCATCGGTAAATCCGTTCACATGGACGGACACTCTGCCGCTGCATGGGCTGATGCCATGGATCTTTACAGTATAGCTGCGCTTTTCCGGTATGAGTTCAGTATCGCCTTTTGCGCCTTCTATGATAAATTCGGCATCCTTTCCCCACAGGAATTTCATGGGCGTTTCCGCACATTTTCCGTTTTTATACTCTTCCGACTCATTGTCGTCCTCATACAGGGTAAAAGCTCCGTCTGCTCCTGCGTAGATGTGGATGCAGATCTCTTTCGGATTCCCGCCGGCATGGGCAATGTCCCCGGTGGTCGGGATGACAGCTCCGGCCTTTGCCAGGACCGGGAAGGAATCTATGCCCCGGTACATCATGAGCGTACGGTCTCCGCGATATTTTTTCCCGGTAAATATATCAAAATATATACCCTGCGGGAGCCATACTTTTACCTTCGCCACATTCAGTCCCGGGATGCGCGGAGCCGTGACCGGAGCGGCGATCATCTCACTCCCGAAGAGATACTCATCAGGAACATGGTATGCCGCTTCTTCTTCGGGATGGTCATAATACATCGGGAGAATCATGGGGATATCCTCTTCATATGCCCGGTGATTCATTGTGTAGAGATAGGGGATCATCCTGTGACGAAGACGGAGAAACTCCTTCATCATGGCGCAGATCTCAGGTTTGTATCTCCAGGGTTCCTTCCCGTTGAATTCACTGCTGCTGGAATGCAGGCGCATGATGGGGGAGAAGACGCCGAACTGCAGCCATCTTCCGGCCATCTCGTCATCCTTGAATCCCTGCATATGTCCCCCGATATCATGGCTCCACATGCCGTAACCGATGTTGGAAGCAGTGGCTGTGAAGTATGGCTGAAAGTCAAGGGAATCCCAGGTAATGATCGTGTCTCCGGAGAATCCTACCGGGTATCTGTGACTTCCGGGACCGGCGTATCTGGAGAAAGTCATCGGACGTCTGCCGTTTCTTCGGTTATCCAGATAATGATAGTGGTTCAGCATCCAGAGCGGATCAAGCCCTTTCATTCTGCTGATGCCCCCGGACTGCCAGTCAAGCCACCAGAAATCCACTCCCTGCTTCTCTCCCGGATGAAAGATATATTTAAAGCATGCTTCGAAGAAGTCGGGATCAGAAGCGTCGAAGCTGACCGGCTGTTCCGTCTCGGGATCAATTCCCATGGCTTTTGCCATTTCCGGATACATCTCCTCGTAAGCGCGGATTCCGTCGGCGGGATGGACATTCAAAGTGACATGCATGCCTCTGTCGTGCAGCCATTTCATAAATCTCTCCGGATCCGGGAACAGATCTCTGTTCCATGTGTATCCTGTCCAGCCGCTTCCGTACTTCGGATCGATATCCACAAGATGCCAGTCCATGTCGATGACCGCTACGGTAAATGGAAGGTCTTCCTTTTCAAATCTTTCCATCAGCGATTTATAGGACTCCTCAGAGTACCTGTAGTACCGGCTCCACCAGTTCCCGAGGGCATATCGGGGCACCATGGGACTTTTTCCGCACAGATGATAGAAGTCCTTCAGGGCCCGGTAATAATCGTGACCCCAGGCCCAGAAATAGATGTCGATGCATCCTTCTCTCCTGGGCTCTACCCAGCCGTCTTCCCGGAGCGCCAGAGAACGGCTGTCATCCATCACAGAGAATCCGCAGCGGCTTATGATTCCGTGTTCCAGCGGAACCGCTCCGTCCGCTTCGTCCAGGGTCCGGGCGGTGCCGCCCAGGTCTTTGAAATCTTCACCGTAGTGCCAGATGCTGGAATATGCACTGTAATCGCCTACGGCCTGAACAGACAGGCCGCTGGAAGAAAATTCCCGTCTGTCATAGATCAGGTGGGCTTTTGAAGTAATAATCTCCAGACAGTCCTCCGTCTCAATGAGACGGAAGGCTGTCTTGGGAAAATCCCTGTTCCAGACTGCCTGAGTGGCTCTGTCTTCGAAGATGCCGTCGGCGGAATATTCCAGCCTCAGCAGTCCTTCTGTCAGTACGGAGATACGGTAACAGTCTCCCTGGACAATATTTTCAGGGGCTGTTTCAGGATGGGTTGATGCAATTAATTCTGGTCTCATATAATATCCTCCTAAATTCAGGGTGAATCAGCCTTTTACTGCTCCGGCGGCCACTCCGGCAACGAAACGTTTCTGGAAGATGACGTAAACGATGATGACCGGCAGGATCGAGATCGTGGTTGCCGCGAACAGTCCGCCGTAATCCGTGGAATACCGTCCGTTGAACAGGGTAAGTCCTACGGCAAGAAGCTGTTTCTTTTCACTGTCGATCATCAGGTACGGCCAGAGGTAATCTTCCCATACCCACAGGAACTGGAAGATCGCGATAGCGGAGATCCCATTCTTGCACAGCGGGAGAACCAGTTTGTGGAATGTCTGAAATTCATTGGAACCGTCCATCCTCGCCGCCTCGATCAGTTCATCCGGAATAGACTCCATGTTCTGCTTCATCATGAAAATTCCGAAGCCGCTGACCATGACCGGAAGGATCAGGGAGATGTACGTATCCTGGAGACCGGCCTCCATAAACATGGTGTAACGCGGGATAATGGTGACCGACCAGGGAACCATCATGGTCATCATGACAAATCCGAAGATGACATTTTTGCCTTTAAACTGATATTTCCCGAGTACATAGCCGCACAGGCAGCTTGTGTAGATCACAATGACCGTGACGGCCACGGCGATAAAGATACTGTTCAGAAAATATCTCAGGAAATCGAATGTCTGCTGGAGGTTCAGGTAGTTGTCCACGATCGCCTCCTGCGGGAGCAGTGTCTGTACGATGGACTGGATCTCATTGTTCGTCTTAAAGGAGGAGAGCACCATCCACACGAACGGGAAGACAGTGACGACTCCCAGCAGAGCGAGCACGATGTATAAAACGGTTTTCAGTGTCTTGTGTTTCATATCCTGACCCCCTTAATTTTCATTTGCGCCGGTGACCTTGAATGAGATCACGGTGAATATCGCAGTCAGCACGAGGATAAACAGCGAGATAGCCGATGCGAAACCGAAGTTATACTGCTTGAACGCCTGGTCATAGACAAGGTAGGAACTTAAGTAGGTTGAAGTTCCGGGCCCTCCTGTGGTCATGACCAGAACAGGCACGTATGCCTGCAGATAGGAAATGATGGAAGTCACCACTACGAAGAGCATGGTCGGCTTCAGGAGCGGCAGCGTGATATACCGGAACGTCTGCCATGCGTTCGCCCCGTCGATGCTGGCCGACTCGTAACAGTCGGAGGGAAGGGAGAGCAGCCCCGACAGGAAAAGGATCACAGCGTATCCGAAGTCCTTCCAGATCGTCATCACCATGAGCGCGATGAGAGCGAACCTGCTGTCATACAGCCAGTTAATGTCCAGACCGAAGATGTTGTCGATCAGACCGAACTGAGGGTTGTACATGATCTTCCATACGTATGCAACAGCGACCAGCGGCGTTACGGTAGGCATGTAAAAGATTGTGCGGAACAGTGTCTTGTGTTTCATCAGTTTTGAGTTGAGCGCGTAGGCAATCGCCAGTCCCAGAAGGACACGGAAGATGACAACGACTACGCAGAAGATCACAGTGTTTGCCATGGACTGCCAGAACGTCGGATAGGAAAACATCCGGATGTAGTTGTCCAGCCCGATCCAGTTATAGGTCTGATTCAGCGGGTTCCACTGGTGGAAGCTTCCCGCTACGACAATAATCACAGGGACGATCAGGAAGATCGTCATATAGATGATAAGGAATCCCATCGCGATATTCCGCATCCAGATCTCGCTCTTACTTTGAAGCGGTCTTCTTTTGAACATAATTTCCCCCTCCTTTATTCTTCATAGTATGCGTAGAGACTCTCGCTTGAAGTGAAGTCTGCGTTTGCGAGGTCAATATCGATCGTATCCGCCGCGGTCTTCAGTGCGTCGGCTGCATCCTTTCCGTTGTACAGGATATCTTCACCTGCGATTTTCATGTTGTTCTCCACGGTGGAAGGCATTGCGCCGGGCCATATGTAGCGGTCGATATGAGGTCCCACAGTCCTGACGATGGGAGTGTCTTTGAGTTCCGGCGCCTCCATGAGCGCTGTTTTGGCAGGAATAAGACCGCCTTCCGCGCTGAGCCGGATCTGCACCTCATCGCTGGCGAGGAAGAAACGGATGAAATCCTGCGCAACTTCCTTCTGGGCGTCCGTTGCGTTCTTGTTGATTCCCGGAGTGGACTCACCGTTATAGCGGTAGTATGCGTAGGGCGTGCCGCCGTCTGACGTGGGGATCTCAAAGGTGCCGTAATTGATGTCGGGCGCATTGGCAGCCAGGTTTCCCACGAAGAATCCCCAGGCGAACACGATCGCGCTCTGTCCCTGATAGAAGCTCTGGTCGTAGTTGGTACCGAAATCCTTGTCGCCCACCTGATACTTTTCATAGAGATCGATCAGGAAGGAAACCGCTTCCTTCATGCCGTCGCTGTCCACAAGAGAAGTCTTCCCGTCCGCGGAGAAAAGATTGTCCCCGAACTGGTAGTTAAGGCCGATGACGGTGGAATTGAAATAGTTGTTGTAGTTATATCCCGCCTGGATCATATTGCCGTTTTCGTCAAACTTTGTCAGCTTCTGGGCAACTTCGATAAATTCGTCCCAGGTTTTCGGAATGTCGTCGTCCGTCAGTCCGGCTTCCTCCCACAGATCTTTATTGTAGTAGTACATGCCGGTAGACAGACCGTAATCCATATAGTAGATTTTGCCGTCCATGAGATGGGTGGACGCAGACGGATAATCAGCGGTCAGCTCTTCTGTATCGATGTCGTAGGGCTCCATATAGTTAAGGAGCAGATTCTCATAGCTGTTGTGGACGTTGAAAAGCGTAGGCCCTTCCTCTTCTCTCTGCAGGGCCAGGGGGAGTTTGGTAAAAAATCCGTCCCACGGATTGTTGATCACATTGATTGTGACATTGGGATGTATCTCTTCATATGCCTCTGCTATGCTGCGAAACATATCTTCCGATGCCCAGACCCACCAGTCGATGGAAATAGGATCGCCGTTGTTTACAAGGTGGTTGGGATCGTAGGTCACATTTTCACCCATGACGTCCAGACCTTTGTCTGCCTGTGTATCCTGTACTCCTCCGGCGGCAGTGTCAGCTTCACTGTCTCTGCCGGCACATCCGGCGAGAGAAAGCAAGAGGATAAAGGAGAGACAGATTGCCAGTAATCGTTTCATATTGCACCTCCTGATAAAACTTTACTCTGTGCGTTAGCGCTAACGTTTGCAACTATTATAAATATTCGTTGAGGAAATGTCAATAACTATTTTTGAATTGCATTGCAATAGTTATTTTTTTAGGGTATAATTACGTTAACGATAACGAAATGAAAAACAGGATGGTGAAATTATGGTTACGTTAAAAGATATCGCGGAGAAGGCCGGGGTCAGCAGCATGACGGTCTCCCGCGTGATGAACGGGAATACGAAGGAGGTTTCCAGCAGGACTTCGGAGAGGATAAGGAAGATTGCGCACGAGATGGGGTATGTGCCGAATTCTTCCGCGAGGGCGCTGGCGTCCCGTTCTTCCCGGCTGATCGCGGCGCTCCTTCAGGAATATGACGAGGACCACAATCCTCTGGAGGACAGTTATACAAGCTGCTTCCTGGGAGAGCTGGCGCTTCAGATCAAGAAAGAGGGCTACGACCTGATGCTCCATTATGTAAAAGATTATTCAGAGATCACATACAGCCTGAAATCCTGGAATGTGGCGGGTGCAGTGTTCATCGGCATGTTTGATGAGAGTATAAGGAAACTCCAGGAGGACAATCATATCCCGCTGATCTTTACAGACAGCTACAGTTCCATTCGCAGTATCACGAATGTGGGGATCGATGACTATACGGGCGGAGAGCTTGCGGCGAAGCATTTTCTCGAAAACGGGCACAGAAATCTGGCTTTCTATGGACCGGAGGTGCTGGACAACGGCGTTGTCATGCACCGGCTCAGAGGGTTCGTCACGGTGCTGAGGGAGGCGGGACTCTCTCTTCCCCCGGAGAATTTTATGAACCTGGAAGTAAAGGATCTGGGCGGGGAACTGAAAAAGCTCTGCAGCGGGGAGAATCCGGTGACCGGGATCTTTACCACGGCGGATAACTGTGCCTATCAGATCTATTCGGAGGCGTACCGGATGGGGATCCGGGTGCCGGAGGATCTGTCGGTCATCGGCTTTGACGATCTGAACATGAGCGCAAGGATGACGCCGCCGCTGACTACGGTGGGGCAGGATATTAAGAAAAAAGCAGCTGTGACATGTGCGCTGCTCATGAAAAATATAAAGGAACCGGACTGTCCCGCGGAGAACATCGTACTTGGTGTCAAACTGGCGGAAAGGGCGTCAGTGAGAAAGCTCGGCGGGCATTGACAATCCCCTGCCGATACATTAGATTATATACCAGAGATCCGGAAAAGCAGCTTGTCAGACTGAAGCTGAACCGGATCCCGGGCCGGGACCCGCAGATGCGGGTCTGAAAAGTAGCGAGGCGCCGAAAGGGCGCGGTGAGAAATGCAGGCGGGAATATCCCCGCCGCAATGTTTTGCTGAGGAGAAGTGTATGAAATTAGGAGAAAAACAGGTGCTGACCGTTGTGAAGACCGTGGACTTCGGAGTATACCTGGGAAGTGATGAAGAGAGAGTGCTGCTTCCGAAGAAGCAGGTCCCCGAAGGAATTGAGATCGGAGATCCGGTGGAAGTGTTCTTATATAAAGATTCGTCCGACCGTATGATCGCAACGACCAATGAACCGAAGATCACGCTGGGGACTCTTGCGGTTCTGGAAGTCGTGGATGTAGGTAAGATCGGAGCCTTTCTTGACTGGGGGCTGGAGAAAGATCTGCTTCTTCCTTATAAGGAGCAGACAGAGAGGGTGGAAAAAGGAGACCGCTGTCTTGTGAGTCTCTATATCGACAAAAGCGGGCGCCTGTGCGCCACAATGAAGGTGTCGTCCCTGCTCCGCACAGATTCCCCGTACAAAAAGAATGACACAGTCCGGGGAACAGTATATGGAATCAACAGAGAATACGGGATATACGTTGCGGTGGATGACCGGTTTTCTGCAATGATTCCCCGGAGAGAAGCATACGGTAAGATGAGGATCGGACAGCAGATCGAAGCAAGAGTCGCAGGAGTCAAGCCGGACGGAAAACTGGATCTGAGTGTCAGGAGCAGGATACCGGAACAGATGGATAAAGACGCGGAACTGCTGCTGGCCAGGCTGGAACAGGGCGGCGGAAGACTTCGTGTTACGGATAAGTCGTCGCCGGAGGACATTCGACGGGAGTTTGATATGAGCAAAGCGGCCTTTAAGCGGGCTGTGGGACGTCTGCTGAAGCAGGGAAAGATACGGATGGACGACAAGGAGATCCGGCTGCCGTAGGCGATGCGCTTCCACATGAGTCCGTGCTGCTGTGAAAGAAGAGGTGAGAGATGAGTTTTGTACATTTACACGTCCACACGGAGTACAGTCTTCTGGACGGTTCCAATAAAATAAAAGAATATGTTGCAAGGGTCAAAGAGCTGGGAATGAACAGTGCGGCTATCACAGATCACGGTGTGATGTACGGAGTCATTGATTTCTACCGCGAAGCAAAGAGACAGGGGATCAATCCGATCCTCGGATGCGAGGTGTATGTTGCGCCCAATTCCAGATTTGACCGGGAAGTGACCGGAGGAGAGGACCGCTATTATCATCTTGTTCTTCTGGCGGAGAACAATGAAGGATATTCGAATCTGATGAAGATTGTCTCCAAAGGATTTGTGGAGGGATATTATTATAAACCGAGGGTGGATAAGGAACTTCTGCGTCAGTACCATGGGGGGATCATCGCCCTGAGCGCGTGTCTTGCGGGAGAAGTGCAGCGGTATATTGTGAAAGGTCTGTACGACGAGGCCAGGAAGACCGCTCTTGAGTACAGAGATATTTTCGGAGAAAACAATTATTTTCTGGAACTTCAGGATCACGGGCTTCCGGATCAGGCGCTGGTCAACCAGCAGCTCCTCAAGATGTCCCGGGAAACCGGCATTGAACTGGTGGCTACCAACGATGTTCATTACACCTATGCAGAAGACGCCAAGGCTCATGATATTCTTCTCTGTATTCAGACCGGAAAAAAGCTGGCGGACGAGAACCGGATGCGCTATGAAGGCGGCCAGTATTATGTGAAGTCCCCGGAGGAGATGGAGCGTCTGTTTCCGTATGCCCTGCAGGCTCTTGAAAATACACAGAAGATTGCCGACAGATGTTCGGTGGAAATCGAGTTTGGTGTGACCAAGCTGCCGAAATATGACGTTCCCGATGGCATGACATCCTGGGAATATCTGCAGAAGCTCTGCTGGGAGGGGCTTGAGAAGAGATATGGAGAGAATCCGTCGCAGGAACTGAAGGATCGCCTGACGTATGAGCTGGATACGATCCGTAATATGGGGTATGTGGACTATTTCCTGATTGTATGGGATTTCATCAGGTATGCCAAGGATCACGGAATCGCGGTCGGTCCGGGAAGAGGATCCGCCGCGGGAAGCATCGTGTCATACTGCCTGGAAATCACTACCATCGATCCGATCCGGTATCAGCTTCTTTTTGAAAGATTCCTGAATCCGGAGCGTGTGTCCATGCCTGATATCGACGTTGACTTCTGTTTCGAGAGAAGACAGGAAGTAATCGATTATGTTGTGCGCAAATACGGCAAGGACAGAGTCGTGCAGATCGTGACTTTCGGTACGCTGGCGGCAAGAGGCGTTATCCGGGATGTGGGGCGTGTGATGGATCTGCCATATGCCTTTGTGGACAGCATCGCCAAGATGATTCCGCAGGAGCTTAATATTACGATCGACAAGGCCCTGAAGGAGAATCCGGAGCTGAGGAGAACATATGAAAACGATGAGCAGGTGAAGAATCTGATTGATATGGCGAAGCGTCTGGAAGGACTTCCCCGCCACAGCTCGATGCACGCGGCGGGAGTCGTGATCAGTCAGAAGTCTGTGGATGAATATGTTCCTCTTTCCAGGGCGGCGGACGGTACAATCACCACCCAGTTTACAATGACCACGCTGGAGGAACTGGGACTTCTGAAGATGGATTTCCTGGGACTCAGGACTCTGACTGTGATTCAGAATGCGGTTCAGATGGCAAGAAAAAAAGACCCGTCTCTGGATATGGAGAAGATCGATTACAATGATCAGGCCGTGATGGACTATATCGGTACCGGAAAGACGGACGGCATATTCCAGATCGAGAGCAGCGGCATGAAGAGCTTTATGAAGGAGCTGAAGCCCCACAGCCTGGAGGATATTATCGCAGGCATCGCTCTGTACAGGCCGGGTCCGATGGACTTTATTCCGCAGTATATCAAGGGGAAAAATGAGGCGGGCTCCATCACGTATGACTGCCCGCAGCTGGAGCCGATTCTGGCGCCCACGTACGGCTGCATTGTCTATCAGGAGCAGGTTATGCAGATCGTGCGCGATCTTGCGGGATATACGCTGGGAAGAAGCGATCTGCTGCGGCGCGCCATGTCGAAGAAAAAGGGCGATGTGATGCAGAAGGAGCGCCAGATCTTCGTATACGGCGATGAGACGGCGAATGTACCGGGCTGTATAAAGAACGGTATAGATGAGAAGACAGCGAACAAAATCTACGATGAGATGATTGATTTCGCCAAATATGCCTTCAATAAATCTCATGCTGCAGCCTACGCGGTGGTGTCCTATCAGACTGCATGGCTGAAATATTATTATCCCGTGGAATTTATGGCGGCACTTATGACATCGGTGATTGAAAATCCGTCAAAAGTGGCAGAATATATTTACGCCTGCAGACAGATGAATATCCGGATTCTTCCGCCGGATATCAACAAAGGCCAGGCGGATTTTTCTGTTGACGGAGGAAATATCCGCTATGGACTCGCGGCGATCAAGAGCATCGGGCGGCCGGTGATCAAAGCCATTGTGGCAGAACGGGAAGAGTTCGGGCTGTTTAAGAATCTGGAAGATTTTATCACCAGGCTTTCCTCCCGGGATGTACTGAACAAAAGGGCCATAGAGAATCTGATAAAATCAGGAGCTCTTGATACGCTCGGGGGTACGCGGAAGCAGTTCATGACAATCTATGTTCAGATTGTGGATCATGTGAATCAGGAAAAGAAATATTCCATGGCGGGACAGATGACGCTGTTTGACATGGTGTCGGATGAGCAGAAGCAGGAGTTTCAGATCAGGCTCCCTGACGTGGGCGAGTATTCCAGGGAGAATCTCCTGGCTTTTGAGAAGGAAGTACTGGGAATCTATATAAGCGGGCATCCGCTGGAGGAATATGAGGACAGATGGAAAAAAGTCATTACCGCGACGACGGCGGATTTTCAGCCGGATGAGGAAACCGGACGGACTAAGGTCCGTGACGGCGCCAGGGAGATTATCGGAGGCATGATCACCGAGAAAACCGTGAAGCACACAAAGACAAATCAGATGATGGCGTTTGTGACTCTGGAGGATCTTCTGGGCACAGTGGAAGTGGTTGTCTTTCCCAGAGATTATGAAAAAAACCGGCAGTATCTCGAGGAAGACAGCAAGGTCTTCATCCGCGGAAGAGTGTCCGAGGAAGACGAGCGTGCCAGCAAGATGATCTGCGAAAAAGTCATACCCTTTGAAAAGACAAAAAAAGAGCTCTGGATTCAGTTCCCGGACAAAAAATCTTACATGGATGATGAACAGATCGTCTATGGTTATCTGGCAGATTCGGAGGGCGATGACGAAGTGGTTATTTACTGTGCAAAAGAACGTGCGGTTAAAAGGCTTCCGCGCAACAGAAATATCACTGTCAGCTCACAGGTACTGAGCCGCCTGATGAATCATTTCGGGGAGAACAGGGTGAAAGTGGTTGAAAAAGTTATTGAAAACAGATTCTAAATAAGGTAGAATATTCTAGGATTCGAGTGTATGTCTACAAGGGTGGCACACATAAATTCGGGTTTGACAGTTATCTTACTTTTTAGGGAAAGGTGGAGAAAAACATGGCAGAAAACAACGCAATTGACAGAGTGGAAATGATGGATGACATCGAGGACAGAGTACGTACAATAGGAGTCCTTACAAGCGGCGGCGATGCACCGGGAATGAACGCAGCGATCCGTGCTGTCGTCAGAACAGCACTTTCAAAAGGCATCAAGGTTCGCGGAATCCGCAGAGGATATCATGGCCTTCTGAAAGAGGAAATCATCGATATGTCAGCGCGTGACGTTTCCGATACGATCCAGCGCGGCGGTACGATCCTTCAGACAGCACGCTGCAAGGCGATGCGTACAGAAGAAGGACAGCAGAAGGCAGCTGCGATCTGCAAGAAATACGGAATCGACGGACTGGTAGTTATCGGCGGAGACGGATCCTTTGCCGGCGCACAGAAGCTTGCCAATCTTGGTGTGAACACAGTAGGCGTACCGGGAACGATTGATCTTGATATCGGATGTACGGATTATACAATCGGATTTGACACGGCTGTAAATACGGCTATGGAAGCAATCGATAAGGTGCGTGATACTTCCACATCTCACGAGAGATGCAGTATCATCGAAGTTATGGGACGTGATGCGGGATACCTGGCACTGTGGTGCGGTATTGCCAACGGCGCTGAGCGTATTCTCATGCCGGAAGAGCATGACTATGATGAGCAGGCAATTATTGCCGACATCAGAGAGTGCCAGAAGCGTGGAAAGAAGAACTATATCATTATCAATGCGGAAGGCATCGGCGATTCCATCAATATGGCAAAGAGAATCGAGGAAGCCACAGGCATGGAGACAAGAGCAACGATTCTGGGACACATGCAGCGCGGCGGAAGTCCGACATGTAAGGACCGAGTATATGCGTCTATTATGGGAGCAATGGCGGTCGATCTGCTTGCCCAGGGCAAGACAAACCGCGTAGTAGGATACAAGGACGGAAAATTCGTTGATTTCGATATCGAAGAAGCACTTGCAATGAAGAAATCCATATCTGAGTATCAGTATGACGTTGCAAAGGTATTAGCACTTTAGGAGACAGGACAACGTGAGTATGGAGAGCAGAAAAACGGCTCCGATCGGTGTTTTTGACTCCGGGGTCGGCGGACTGACAGTTGCGCGGGAGATATCCCGCCAGCTGCCGGATGAAAATATTGTATATTTCGGAGATACTGCCCGTGTCCCGTACGGCAGCAAGTCGCAGAACACGATCATCCGGTTTTCAGAGCAGATCATCCGTTTCCTGAAGACAAAGCAGGTAAAAGCGATCGTTATCGCCTGCAATACGGCGAGTGCGCTTGCCCTGGACGCGGTACGGGATGAGTTTGACATTCCCATTATGGGGGTAGTCATTCCGGGGGCCAGAGCAGCGGTGGAAGCTACAAAGAACAGGAAAGTGGGCGTTGTGGGAACAGATGCAACTGTGCAGAGCGGGATGTATACAAAAGTCATACATCAGATGGCGCCGGATATCACGGTGATCGAAAAGGCCTGCCCGCTCTTTGTACCTCTCGTGGAAGAAGGCTTTAAAGAGCATGTGGTGACACAGGAGATCATTGAATATTATCTTGAATCCATGAGGAATACGGATATTGACGCGATGATACTCGGCTGTACCCACTATCCGCTGATTCGGTCAAAGATCAGGGCTTACATGGGAGACAGGATACAGATCGTCAATCCGGCCTACGAGACCGCCATGGATCTTAAAAGGCTTTTGGAAGAACAGGATATGGCAAATGACGGGACTACGCCGCAGCACAGCAGATATTCATTTTATGTGAGCGACGCGGCTGAGAAGTTCAGAAGGTTTGCCAATACGGTGATGCCGTTTGACGTGCCTACCACAAATGTAGTAAATATTGAGGAATATTAGAATATGACGAAGGATGTACTGGTCAGCATCTCCGGGATGCATATGGGTATAACGGAACCGCAGCCGGATGAAGGAGACGAACCGATTGAGGTCGTAACCCCTGCCAGCTATTACTGCCGGAATGGAAAACATTATATTATTTATGACGAAGTGATGGAGGGAATGGCGGGAACGATCAGAAACAAGATCAAGATTACCGGAGACGCAAGTGTGGAGATAATGAAAAGCGGAGTGTCAGGTACGCATATGGTATTCGAGAAGAACAAGAAGAACCTTACATACTATAAAACTCCGTACGGCCAGATGCTGATCGGGATTAATACAAAGAACATGAAGGTCAGCGTATCAGAGGATAATATTGATGTGCTTGTGGATTACGAGCTTGACGTCAATCATGAGCCGCTTGCGGACTGCAAGATCAGGATGAACATCACTTCGAAAAACAGCGGAGATTTCTCCGTGCTGAGCTGAAAAAACGAAAATAAAAACATCTGTCCATACGGGCAGATGTTTTTTTAATCAGCTTTTTTTAAACCTTGCAAGAAGTCCTTTTTTCTTCTTCTGCGGAGCTTCAATGGAACCGCCGCGAACACTTTTGATTCCTGTTATGTAGATGCCGCTTACGACCGCTTTGACCTCTTTCTTGACCGGTATGACTTCAAATACCTTGGCGTCACACATTAATGTCATGATCCTGGGTCCGATCTTTGCCTTTACAACAGGCACTTTTGTACGTCTGAGATACTTGGGCGTATTCTCCAGCACTACGGAAGGAAATCCGGCTTCTTTCAGCTTCATCATCTTCTTGTCGATGACAAGCATGCTGACAGTCTGTGCAACCGCGTCCATCTGTTCCTGCTGTTCGGCCTGGCGCTTTTCCGCTTTTTTGCCGAAGAAATATAATGCGATGCATGCTGCGATCAATACTACAAGGATGACGAGCAAGACAATAGTGAATGTATTCACTTTAAAACCCTCCTAAACGCTCTGATTTCCGCTGTTTCGCAAGTAGTATTGTACCATTGTTTTCAGGTAAGTGCAAGTGGATTGCAATTTTGGGGTTACTTTTCAGAAGGAAAACGAGTATACTGTCTATAGCAGTGCTTTTGAAGCGGACAGGATACCGGCCGCACAGGCGGGCGGGACTTTCGCGGAACACTGCCTCAAAGAAAAGGAGTTTTACTATATGGCAGAAACAATTTGGAACGGAGCGGTGACTGTCTTTTATTTTATAATGGACAACCTTGTCATCATCAATGTGCTGCTGGCGCTCGTGATTGTTTTCTTTCAGAGGAGATCTCCGCAGACAGTCTGGACATGGCTGCTTCTGCTTTACTTTATACCAATTCTCGGGTTCATCCTGTATCTGGTGATCGGGCAGGATTTTCACAAGAGCAGGATGTTTAAAGCAAAAGAAATTGAAGGAGAGATTAAGTATGCTGTCCGAAGACAGGAAGAGACAATCTACAGAAAGCAGCTGAGACTTGCGAATCCGGAGATGGAACGGTTCAGAAATCTGATTCTGTATAATCTTGAGGCCGGAGAAGCTGTTCTCACAGATAACAACGACATCAGAATATATACGGACGGAAAGGCAAAATTCCGTGCGCTGATTGAAGAAATGAAACAGGCGCGGAAATATATCCATCTTCAGTATTATATTATCCGCAATGACGAGCTCTGGCAGGAGATCGAGACTGTTCTCATACAGAAAGCCCATGAAGGAGTGGAAGTTCGCGTGCTGTTCGACAGCATGGGATGCCGTACCATGAGGAATCGAGACTGGGAACGGCTGGAGAAAGAAGGAATACAGGTGGCGGAATTCTTTCCGGCGCTGCTCGGAAAGCTGCAGCTGCGCGTAAATTACCGGAACCACAGGAAGATAGTTGTCATTGACGGAAGAATCGGTTTTGTAGGCGGCTTCAATGTGGGCAGAGAGTATCTCGGAAGAGATGAAAAGTTCGGTTACTGGAGAGACACTCACCTGTGCATAGAGGGCGCGGCGGTGACGTCGCTGGCGGTGAGATTTGTGCTGGACTGGAATTACGCGGCCAAAGAGAACCTGTTCCTGGAAGATAATCTCTTTGAGATTCCAAAGTACGTACGGAACGGGAGAGACCCGGTTCAGATCATATCCAGCGGCCCGGATTCCCAGATAAAGACGATTCATGATAATTATCTGCGTCTTATACACAGCGCAAAGGATCATGTATATATCCAGACGCCGTATTTTATCCCGGATGATTCCATATTGGACGCGCTGAAGATCGCAAGCCGTTCGGGGATCGACGTCAGGATCATGGTGCCCTGCAAGCCGGATCATCCGTTTGTATACTGGGCAACCTACTCCTACGTGGGGGATATGGTCGCGGCGGGAGCAAAGTGTTATGTATACAATAACGGGTTCCTGCATGCAAAGACCCTGAGTGTGGATGGAATGGTGGCCTGTGTCGGCACCGCTAACATGGATATCCGAAGTTTTGGGCTTAACTTTGAAGTGAATGCCGTCATATACAGTGAGAGGACTGTACAGCGTCTGGAGAGGGCGTTTGAAAATGATATGACGCAGTGCACGCATGTGACAAGAAAGGTATACGACGAGAGAGGAATTGTGATCAAGGCAAAAGAGCAGTTCTCGCGTCTTCTGTCACCTCTTCTCTGATCTTTCTCAAAAAGATGCGTAAAAGAATTAATTGAAATTATTGATTACGGAGGAAAAGGTTCTATGAAAAAGAGAATTGTTGCAGTACTTATCGCTTCTGCACTGACAGGAGGTCTGCTTACGGGGTGCAGCGGACAGATATCAAATGACTATGTGACTGTGAAAAAGTATAAGGGGCTTGAGGTTCCTCAGGTGGAAGCGCAGGAAGTCACAGACGATCAGGTTGAGCAGATGATTCAGAGCAATCTGACTACGGTGGAGGAGATCACCGATCGCGCTGCGCAGAATGGCGACTGGGTAAACATTGATTATACCGGATATATTGACGGGGAGGCCTTTGACGGAGGTTCGGATACAGGAGCGGAACTTCAGCTGGGATCCGGCAGCTTTATCGGAGCGACAGAGGATTATGAAGGATTTGAGGATCAGATCGTAGGACACAGCAAAGGGGAAGAATTTGACATTACAGTACAGTTCCCGGAAGGATATGCGGATCCGACGAAATCCGGAGTGGTAGCCCAGTTTCACATTGTGTTGAACGGAATCTATCAGCAGAATACAGCAGAACTGACGGATGAGTGGGTTGCAGAACACAGTGAGGATTCTGATACGACGGAAGAGTACAGAGAAGAGATGCGCGGTCTTCTGGAAGAGAGCAACGAACAGGATGTCAGGACACAGCTGGAGAGCGGAGTACAGGATGCACTGCTGAGCCAGAGTGAGATCAAAGAGTACCCGGAAGGTGCTGTGGATGCTCAGATCCAGCAGGCAAATGAGTATTATTCCTATATTGCCGGACTCTACGGTATTGAACTTTCAGATTATATAACGCAGTATCTCGGAACGACGGAAGAAAATTTTAACGCCAGTGTGGAAACGGCAGCGCAGCAGACGGTTCAGCTTGATGAGGCTATAAAACTGATCGCGGAGAAGGAGCGGCTGGAGCCTACTGAGGAAGAGTATGAAGAAGAGATCGCGCAGTACGCGGAGGATGCCGGTACAGATGATGTAGAAGCTTTTAAAGAGCAGTATGGAGAGGAAGAACTGAGAATGTCCGTGCTCAGAGAGGAAGTGCTTGGATATCTGGTAGACCACTGTGTCCAGGTGGAGGACTCCGGCGAGAGCGAATAAAGACAGTTTTTCTGACAGAGAAGAAAATGAACGGAGAGGCTGCTCTCCGTTTCATTATAAAACAGATCAAAGGAGGGGATCTTATGAAACTGGAAAATGAGCGCCTCTGTGTCGAAATTGCTGATCTGGGAGCAGAAGTGACACGGATCTACGACAAGAAGAATGAAACGGATGTGCTGTGGGAGGCAGATCCTGTATTCTGGAAGCGCCACTCTCCCGTGCTCTTTCCGAATGTAGGGAAGACTTATAAGAATACGATGCTGATCAACGGAGTGCAGTATCCTACCTCACAGCACGGATTTGCGAGAGATAACGAGTTCAGATGTATCCGTTCTTCCGCTGACAGTGTGTCATTCCTGTTCGTATCGAACGAGGAGACAAAGGAAGTTTATCCTTTTGAGTTTGAACTCATCATCACCTATCGTCTGAAGAAAAACAGCCTGACGGTGAAATGGGAGGTGCGCAACCCATCCGATGAGACGATCTACTTTACGATCGGCGGACATCCGGCGTTCCGATTTGCCGGAAAAGATGAGGTGAAGACGGATTATCTCCTGAAGTTCCCGGGGAAAGAAGCGCTTCAGTATGTGCTTATCGATCCGGCTGAGGCGGCTGTGGATCCGAAAAAGGTTCATGAGCTGAAACTGAAAGAGGGATGCTGTGAAGTGACGGAAGAACTTTTTGAAAACGATGCGCTGATCTTTGACGGAGGCCAGATCGGGGAAGTCTGGCTGTATCACAAGGACGGAACGCCTTATGTGGGTATGAAATGCCAGGGATTCCCGAACTTCGGGATCTGGTCTGTGAAAGACGCGCCGTTCGTCTGCCTGGAACCCTGGATGGGGCGTGCAGACAACATAGGGTTCGACCGGGACATCTCCGAGAAGCCGGGGATCAATGCGGTGGATCCGGGCGAGTGCTTTGAGAAAGAGTATACGGTAGTCGTGGCGTAGGAGGCGGCAGAGCCGGAAAATCAGATTAAGAAGAAAGGGCGGCCGGTCAGGCTACCCTTTCTTTGCTTTCATTCTCTTGATCACCTTCAGCCGGGTGAACTCTTCCCTGTCTTTCTCCTCCAGTGCGTTTGTGATCGTATAGACCAGCGAGGAGTACATCGGGATCGTGATGTTCTGGAGCGCGTTTGCGCGTTTCTGCGTCTTCTTGATATTGGTCGCCAGACGATAGGCGGCATTCTCCACCATGGAGAGCTTGATCGTCAGATCTTTCACCTTTCGGAAAGCCTCTTTCGCCTGGTCGATTGACTCGTGGGTATCGCTGAACGAGTAGGTCGGCTTTCCGGCATCCGGAATATATTTTACATGGGGAATCTCGGTTCCCATGATGCTCCGGGTCTGGATCGTGATGGAGTTCTCGATGGGGACCGTATATGCCAGAAGCTCCACATTGCTGATGCCGTTTTCGATGTTGGCGCGCTGCAGACACTGGTAAGCATAGGTGAATGTAGTGTCGATCTCGTCCTGGATATTCCGTGCTTCGTCGATCAGATCCATCAGCTCGCGGATCAGAATATTGCGCTTCTTGTCCATCAGGTCGTATCCCTGCTGTGCCAGTGCAAGAGAGTTCTTCGCCAGCATTAAGTTGCCTTTTGTGGGAAATGTACGTGGGTCCATATAGATCCCTCCTTTTTGTATCTGTTATCAATTTTGACATATTCTGAGACAAGTTTCAAGCTTTTACCGGGCATTTACGCCAAATGGCACATCTTTTATATTTTCTATGGTATTTTCTATGGCTTCCTCCACCTGTTCCTGATCCATTTCATTCCCGTTTTTGTCATAATTATGTGAGTAGATACAGCCAGAGAGAAAGGGCATGACCAGTGTCAGTGTGAGAAGGAAAAGCCTTTTCCATTTCTTCTTCATTCTAATTATCAGCTCCTCCCTATAAAAGATATTTCGCGACAAGTCCCAGTACAGTGATAAAAAGGATCGTAACCAGTGCAGTACCCGCGATGATCGCAAGGCTGCAGAGCATTTTCCGAACTTCGGGACTGAGACCGCTTTTCTCAGGGACGGAAGTTCCCATATTCTTTTCGGTTCCGAGCAGAATGTAGTCCGCGCTCGTGTTATAAATTTCGGTCAGACGGACCAGATTATCAAGGTCAGGTTTTCCCTGCCCGCTTTCCCATTTGGAGACTGCCTGACGCGAGATCCCCAGAAGTTCAGCGGTCTGCTCCTGAGAGTAGCCGGCTTTCCTGCGGAGTTTCTGAAACCTTTCTGCAATTTCCATACACATCACCTCCGAACTAAAGATATCATAACCGGAAGTTGCATGCTACCAACGGATGTCTGCGGTCTGTCAACCACCAGTTGCGGATGCGAAGCAGGAGGCGGCGGACCGCATATGTCAGGGAATATCTTCCAGGAAAATGTCCGGCGTATCCAGCTTGCGGAGTTTATATTTCTGTACTTTTGTGAGCGGGTTTTTGAATGCTCCGGGACCTTTGGCATATCTGCCTTTTAAGATATCAGTATAGAGTTTTTCCATAAAGGCAGTCCACTTTTCTGCGGCTTTTTTTCCGCACATTTTCCCGGACGTGTTCCCGGAACTGCTGTTGTGAAGACAGCTGGACAGGAAACTGTATCCGTCCAGGAGATAGAAGATCTTCAGCGCCAGCGCAAGGTCGCAGAGAGCGTCTTTTAACACCTTCTTCAATATACTGTACGGGAAGATGCCTTCCCTGCTCCAGTCGCAGGAATCCACCTCCCTGACCAGAAGGGGATAAGAGTCTTCTGTCTCCGCATGCATCTTTTTCTCCAGTCGCCCGGCCAGCTCTTTGCGTCCGTATTCCCTGGCAAGATCGATGGGTCTGCGTCCGCCAAAGGTTCTTAAGTTTAATTCCAGATCTGGGAGAGACAGCCACAGATCATACAACGGTTTCAGTTCTTTTTCGGAATACTGCATCCGGATCATGTCATCCACGGGCAGGAGATTCCGGGTCCCCGCCCGGTTCGGGTCTGCGCCATGCCGGAGGAGGTCCTCACACAGCGTTTTTGTGCGAGGAATATCGTGGTATTTCTGGCGGAAAAGATAATGAAAGGGACCATCGAATTCTTTTTCTAACGGCAGAACTTCCGCACCGTGCTCAAGCAGAAAGTGAGAGATCCGGTATCTTGCATTGAGATCCGGATTCGCCAGGGCATAGTACAGAAGCCCCCGTCCATAGAAGCGTTTCTTTTCATCTCCGGCATGGTACTGATCCAGAAAATGATCAAAGGTATCCCACTTTGCTGCCCAGCAGACGTCTCTGTTCTGATACATCTTCCGAAAGGAGGGAGAGTGGAGCAGGTGTGTGAAAAGTTTTTCATAGTGATCCTCATAGTCTATGAAAATGTCTCCATCCGTGTCCGCCTTCAGTCCGGTTTCCGGAAGAGCGTCCGCTACCTCGTTCAGCCATGCGGCGTCTCCGGAAAAGCGGATGAAAGGTTCGGCAGATCTTTCTGCATCAACGGAACTGGAGGCGGTCCGGCGGTATTCCTCGTATTCTTTCAGAAATCCCCTGTCTTCCGGAAGGGGAATTTTTTGAAATTCTTCCGGAGAGAGACAGTGCTGTGCCAGAGCAAATAATCCGTGAGCAAAGAAACTGAAGGTTTTCTCCAGGTCGAGATTTCTGTCGTCAGTACATTGTTCCAGGAGAAGATCAGATTTTCTCTCCGCCGTACAGATCTCTGTGAGCAGGGATGACAGACGGCCGGTTTCCTTTCTCCAGAGCGCACACAGATACTGCGCCGTGAGAAGCCAGATTTTCGGATGTTTTTGACAGAGGAACGTTTCTGAGGCTTTGAGCGCTCCCCGGCCAAGATTATTGTCCCTGTAATACAGGGCAGTGAGGAGGCGTCCAAGTACCTTATGGATCGTATGTGCCCGGTCATAGTATGCTGTGTCCCTGGGGAGCATCCTTATGACCAGATCGTGGTCGTTCCCGGAAAGGGCGATCAGTGCCTGGATCCACAGAAAGGATTCTGCTCCATGCAGGATCCCGGCATACTCAAGCCGCGTATCCTGCCTGACAGCACGATACAGGATCCTCATATCGCCGTTTCTGCAGGCGTGGTAACAGCCGATATATTTGAGGTCTTTCCGCGCCTCCCGGATATTTACGGCGGAAATCTTCAGAAAGGAAAAAGGGTCGCGGTCTTCCCTCAGAGGCAAGGACTCCTTCCTTTCAGTAGAAACGGAAGACAGGTTCTGCTTCAGTTTTTCAGCAATCTTCTGGCGCTGCATAAGTTTCTCCTTCTTAATCATTGATCCGGGATTTCTTCGGCTTCCCGGACCAGATGCAGGACAAAGTCACCAAAGTCCTCATTCAGAACTTCCACAAGTTCATAACCACTTCCGGTATATTCCATCATCACCACCCGGGGTTCACCCGACTCATTTAGAGAAGAGTGATCCAGATATGCCATACACCCGTCGTCAAAGTTGTATATGGGAAGAAGATAAGAGGGCAGACCGTAGTCTGTTCGTTCGCTCAATGCGCAGGCGACGGAATTTCCCTCCGCGATTTCCAGATTTTTCGGATCCGCTCCGAAGATCTCACAGCCAAAGAAAGAAAGGTAGCCGTATTGCTTGTTAAAATCTCTGTACTGCGAAGAAAACTTTATGCCCAGCAGATCCTCGGACTTTCGGATCGATTCGTCTGAATATCCGCCGGCGGTGGTGTAGAATCTCAGGTTCTTTGCGGCTTCCATCGCTGCTTTGTAATTTTCATAACTCATATCAGTTCCTTCCCGTCAGAGCATCTTCTCCATGTGGATGCAGTTGAATGTCCAGCCCCGGACTTTTCGGCTGTAGTCAGCCGTATATCCCAGCTTCTCATAGAACCCGACCGCCACATCCCGGCTGTCCAGCACAGCCTTCCGGCATCCCAGCTCTTTCGCCCATTTTTCAGCCTCTGTGACGACAAGACGTCCCAGTCCCTGTTTCCTGTACTCGGGAAGGACGACGATCCGCCCGAACATCATGGCGGGAACGTGTTCCTCATCCTCTGGCAGTTCATATAAACGGCAGGTGGCGACGGGAAACTCTCCGTCAAGGATGACGATATATTTTGTGTCCGGCGTATCGTGCTCGTCAAATTCTTCCCGCAGCGTGATGTTGTATTGTCTTGCCATTGCCTGAATGCGGACATAGTAGGCACCCGCCTGCTGATAAGTCTCGGTTGCTCTTATAACTTTGAAATTCATGATCGTTTTCCTCCCTCGTATTGGCTTGATCAGAATGAGACGGATTCTGTTTGGGAAGATGGAAATTTCTCAAAGCTCTTTATATACCATCTTTCCGTTTTTCTGTTCCGATCGCATCAGCGACGCCTTCTTTACGGTCATGTCCGCTTTCGGCAAATGGACCTGATAGGGCTTTTTCGCAGATACCTTTCGGATCAGGGTGATATGGGGGACAAACTTTTCTCTGTCAAAGGGGATCCCTTCCTCCGCAAGTGCGGCTCTCAGATCTTTCACATAAGTTTTCAGTTTCTGGTTCCCTTTCACGCCTGCCCAGAGGATGTTTCCGAAGTTCCCCTTCTCAGAAAGAGACAGCCTGAACTCGGGGAGCGGTACTTTGCGGATCACATCTTTCACTGTTGCGGGATCATCATATTCGCCAAGAAAGGCAAGGGTCATATGCAGGTTCTGAGCCGGCACATAATTCCCCTCAACCCCCTGTTTCTTAAGATCGTGCATGCAGGCGACCAGCGCTTTCTTCATTTCATCGGAAAGGCGGATCGCGATAAACAGTCTCATAATCATTCTCCTTTTTCGAACCGGTTCTGTCTTAAACATTCTCAAGATATTCAAAACACCGGATCAGTTGGTCATAGTTATTATAGCCCGGACGCAGATATAGAATTTTGGTACATGTTCTGCGGCTGCCTGCTCTTCCGTCAGGAACCAGTTGTCCCCACAGCGGATGCGGCGCCCGCGATCATCCAGGATGACAGCGCGATAATGGTAATTCTGATAAGCCTTTATATATTTTGATTCAGTTGAGACAGTATACTTACTCATAGGATCTGCGCTCCGTTATTGCTTGTTTTTGAATTCAGATAAAATGGCAGCGACGGATCGAAAAAATTCCAACCGCACAGTTGGAGAAATTTTTTCTGCCGCGCTGCCGTTATAATACCGGGATCATTCCTCCGGTTCGGGTTTATAGTATTTATCCAGGATCTTTGTATCAACACGGTCGAGTTCTTCTCTCGGAAGTTTCCCGAGGAGTTTCCAGCCCAGATCAAGTGTTTCTTCCATGCTCCTGTTTTCCTCCACACCCTGACCGATATAATGTTCCTCGAATTCTTTTCCGAACTCCAGGTATTTCTTATCAATCGGAGAGAGTTCATCTTCGCCGATGACGGAGGCCAGGTTCCTCGCATCGCCCACCTTCGCGTAAGCGGAGAAGAGCTGGTTTGCAAGATCCTGATGATCCTCCCGGGTATACCCTTCTCCGATACCGTCTTTCATCAGACGTGAGAGGGAAGGAAGGATATTGATGGGCGGGTAGATGGACTGGCCGTGGAGCGGACGGTCAAGCACGATCTGTCCCTCTGTGATATACCCGGTGAGGTCCGGGATCGGGTGGGTAATATCGTCGTTTGGCATGGTAAGGATCGGAAGCTGCGTCACTGAACCTTCCACACCCTGTACGATTCCGGCGCGCTCGTAGATTGTCGCCAGTTCGCTGTATAAATATCCGGGATATCCTTTACGGCTGGGAATCTCGCCTTTGGAGGAGGACACCTCACGCATGGCTTCTGCAAAGGAAGTCATATCCGTCAGGATAACCAGGATATGCATGTGCTGTTCAAACGCCAGGTACTCCGCAACGGTGAGCGCCACTTTGGGGGTGATCAGACGCTCCACAACCGGGTCATTCGCAAGATTCAGGAACATCGCCACATGGTCCGCAACGCCGCTTTCCTCAAAGGTATTACGGAAGAAATCCGCCACGTCATGCTTGACGCCCATGGCAGCGAACACGATGGCAAACTGCTCATCGGATCCCTCCCCCAGCGAAGCCTGCTTTACGATCTGCGCTGCCAGCTGATCGTGGGGAAGTCCGTTTCCGGAGAAGATAGGGAGCTTCTGTCCGCGGATCAGAGTGGTCAGTCCGTCGATGGCAGAGATGCCCGTGTGAATATAGTTCCTGGGATATTCACGCCGCACAGGGTTCAGCGGAAGTCCGTTGACATCCCTCTTCAATGTGGAGACAATGGGGCCAAGGTCATCTATGGGCTGTCCGATCCCGTTGAAGGTACGCCCCAGCATATCCGGGGAGAGCGCGATCTCCATAGGATGTCCCGTGAGTTTCGTGTGCGTATTTTTCAGAGACATATTCTCAGAGCCTTCAAATACCTGGATCACGGCCTTATCTTCATAGATTTCAATGATACGGCCGATCTTTCTTTCCTTTCCGTCTACGACAAACTCCACGATTTCGTCGTAGAAAGCGTCCTGTATGCCCTCAAGCGCGATCAGAGGGCCGTTGATGCTGCTTAGGCCTAAATATTCGATTGACATGAAAACGTTCCCTCCTTATGCATTTTTCTCAAGTACGCGCTGGTAAAATGCGTCTATGTCACGGCGGTACTGAGCGAACATCTCAAGCCGGTCATTGGGGACATCGTACTTGATGGCAATGACGCGGTCGAAAATATTTTCCGATTTCAGCACGGACATGGGATGTCCCATTGTGACGAGAGTGCGCGCCTGTTTGTAGAGATACAGGATGGTGTCCATCATCAGGAACTGTTTCTCCATGGTGACACAGGTGTCATCCTTGTGAAATGCATTCTGCTGCAGGAATCCCAGACGGATCACACGGGCAATCTCCAGAATAAGCTTCTGGTCGTCCGGAAGAACATCGCTTCCGATCAGCTTGACGATCTCAAGCAGACTGCTTTCCTGATTCAGAAGCGCCATCAGGCGGTTGCGGTAATCCACGAATTTTGGAGACACATTGTCCTGATACCAGTGGCTCAGATCATTCAGATACTCGCTGTAACTGGTCAGCCAGTGGATTGCAGGGAAATGTCTGGAATACGCAAGACTTTTGTCAAGTCCCCAGAAGCAGCGAACAAAACGTTTGGTGTTCTGCGTTACAGGTTCGGAAAAATCGCCTCCCTGAGGAGAGACCGCTCCGATTATGGTGACGGAACCGTCTGTTCCGTTTAAGTTGTGCATCATACCTGCCCTCTCATAGAAAGCCGAGAGGCGGGAAGCCAGATAGGCAGGGAAACCTTCCTCCGCAGGCATTTCCTCCAGACGGCCGGACAGTTCTCTTAATGCCTCTGCCCAGCGGGAAGTGGAGTCCGCCATGATAGCCACGTCATACCCCATATCGCGGTAGTATTCCGCAAGGGTCAGTCCGGTATATATGCTCGCTTCACGGGCAGCGACAGGCATGTTTGAAGTGTTGGCAATCAGGGTGGTCCGATCCATCAGCGGATTGCCTGTCCGGGGATCTGTCAGTTCTCCGAACTCTTCAAGTACCTGAGTCATTTCATTTCCACGCTCGCCGCAGCCGATGTAGATGATAATATCGGCATCAGCCCATTTGGCAATCTGATGCTGTGTCATGGTCTTACCGGTTCCGAAACCTCCCGGGATGGCAGCAGTACCGCCTTTTGCGATAGGAAACATGGTATCGATGATACGCTGACCTGTGATCAGCGGGACGGACGCGGGAAAACGATGATGTGTCGGACGGGGGGTGCGGATCGGCCAGTGCTGTGTCATGGTCAGCTGTTTTGAGGAGCCGTCGGACAGTTCCAGCGTGACCAGAGTCTCATCGATTGTGTACTCTCCGTCGGACACAACATCCGTGACGGTACCTTCAGTATCAGGAGGAACCATGCATTTGTGCACGATGGCATGAGTTTCCGGCACCTCTGCGATAATGTCGCCTCCGTGCAGGTACTGCCCTTTTTTCACTGTGATATGGGTCTGCCATTTTTTCTGTCTGTCAAGGGAATCAACGCTGACGCCGCGGGTGATGAAGGCGCCGCCGGAAGATTCGGCGATGCGTTCCAGCGGACGTTCGATTCCGTCAAAAATATTATTCAGGATGCCGGGGGCCAGAGTAACAGAGACGGCATTTCCGCTTGCAACAACTTCCTCTCCGGGACGCAGTCCTGTGGTTTCTTCGTATACCTGTACGGTAGTCAGATCCTTATCCAGGGCAATGACCTCACCGACCAGTTTCTGTTTGCCTACATACACCATTTCTGACATGCGGAAACCGGTGTTCCCTTTCAGGTAAATGACGGGCCCGTTGATTCCATAGATAGTTCCGGTCTTAAGCAATGCCGTCACCTCCTAAAAACATAAATTTATCATATTCGTTCTGAAGCTGTGTCTTGAACGAATTATCGATCAGAATATTGCGTGCGCGGATCACAGCCCGCGCGCCGCCGATGAAATCTTCGGCGCTGATCGTAAGATGAACGCCTGTGGCGTCCTCGAGTTCCGGGCGCTTTGATTCGTCCGACGGATTGAGATAGATGACGACGGGGTCTGTTCCCGCAAAGTGTCCGGCCTGTTTGATGCATTTTATGAGGAAGTCCGTATAGGCTTCCGTTTTCATATAGTCGTTTACAAGGCTTCTGGCCTCGTCAAATATTTTATCTTTCAGCTCCTGCTGGATCTTGCCCTGGCGGCGTTTGATCTCGAGCTGAGATTTTGCGGCTGCCTGGTTGAGCATAAGTTTTGCGTTGGTCGTTTCAGCTTTTACACGTGTTTCAGCCTGGCGTACAGCTTCTGCCTTATGGTCCTCGAAGACCTTCTCCAACGCTTCCCGGTGGGAGTCAATGATGGCATTTCCCTCAGCCCTTGCCTGTTCCATGGACGTAGTCTGCAGATGCGCGATCTTTTCTTCCAGAGTCAAGAGGAATTCCTCCCTTCTTATAGTTTTAGGTAACAGTTAAGCCACGGTGAGTCTATAGTGCGGTTTTACGAATGATGCGGCCGAACTGTTACAGTTTCAGTCCGATTGCTTCGGTGATATAGGATGTGATAAAGTCTTTTTTTCGGCCGGTGCCGTGCCGGTCCGGAATTTCTACCAGGAGCGGGAGCTTTCGTTCCAGACGAAAGGTATCGATGATATCCGGAAACTCCCGGCCGAATTTCTCTGTGAGGAGAACGATGCCGACCGTTTTATCGGTGAGCACATCCTCAAGCGCTTTGCGGAGTTCTTCACGCTCATGGACGACCACGCCGTCCACTCCGGCAAGACGCATGCCTGTGTAGGTGTCCACATTATCACTGATGAGATACATTTTCATATTACGTATCCCTCCTTTTCCGTACAGCGATGCTTGGATATTTCCGTCAGTCGTGCCAGCTCGAATACGCAGCGCTGCTGCTTCTTCTCGCTGACGGGCGTGTGCCCTATGGAAAATCCCGAAAATGCCAGCCCTTGCAGACAAGCCTGCAGATGCTGTCATTTCGTGATTTTCCGCACTGCTCACTGGGTTACAGGTTTCCGAGGATCATGAAGGAGATGATCAGGCCGTAGAGGCAGACACCTTCTGCAAGTCCTACGAAGATAAGGGATTTACCAAGGATGCTGGAATCCTCGCTGAGGGCGCCCAGCGCTGCGCTTGCCGCGCTTGCAACTGCGATACCGCCGCCCACACAGGAGAGTCCTGTTACGAGGGCCGCCGCGATGTATCCGAGTCCTTCCGCCAGACCGGAACCGGTAGCGGCTGTCTCCGCAGCCTGTACATCAGGTCCGCCCAGCATCATGATGGATGCGAGGGCGAAAGCTCCGAAGAAGAAGAATGCGTTCACACCGATGGTACGTTTATAGCGTTTCTTGTTTTTCTCACCGATCAGATAATAGCCAAACGGAATGATGATGCTTAAGATAAGGGCTGCGATAAAGATGATTTTTGTTGCTAATGTCATGGTAGAATCCTCCTACTTTTTATTCGTTTTCTTTTTTGTATATGGATCAAACGCCCTGCCGCTTCCCTTGTAATAGCGGCTGAACAGTTCATAATATTCCAGACGGAGCACCTGAATGCCCACGATCAGTCCTTCGAAACCGCAGACAAACAGATTGCCGAAGATCACTCCGATCCAGTTCGGATGTCCGCTCTCAACTCCGGCGAGCTGCAGCACCACTTCCATGATGGCTGCGTGGCTGACGGCGAAAGCGCCGATACGGATAAATGAGATCGTGTTCGAGAAGTAGCTCAGAAGAGTCTCGAACATCTCAAAGAATCCCTGGACGAGGAACATTGCCTTGCTCTCCTCCATCTTGTCCGCCCGTTTCTGGATGATCCGTGTAAGCGGTTCCTTGAACAGGATCAGGATCAGCGGGACTCCGAACATGACAGCGA
>CAKNHF010000026.1 GCA_930972465.1 uncultured Lachnospiraceae bacterium | reverse complement strand
ATACGACTGTTCGGGTATATTTATTGCACTACAAAAGATTATAGCATATTTTTCTTTTCCGTCAACTGTTTTTCCAGAAAAACAGACAGTTTTTTATTTTATCTGTCCCTCCAGCACCTCTGCCGCTTTCTCAAGCGCATCCCTGATGCCTGCGGGGTTCTTGCCTCCGGCCTGCGCCATGTTCGGGCGTCCGCCGCCGCCACCGCCGACACATCCTGCAATGCCCTTGACAAGATTGCCTGCGTGGGCGCCCTTCTTCATAGCCCCGTCTGTGGCGGTAGCCATCAGACTTACTTTCCCGTCATTAGCAGATGCCAGGACTACAACTCCGTCTCCCAGCTTTTCCTTGAGCTGGTCTCCCAGGTCTCTCAGTCCGTTCATATCTACGCCGTCCACCTCTGCGGCAAGGAGCTTCACGCCTTTCACTTCCTTCACCTGATCCATCACATCGCCGACGGCATCCTGTGCCATCCTGCTCTTTAAACTCTCCACCTCGCTGTGCAGTGCTTTGTTTTCGGTGATCAGATGAGTGATCTTGTCCGCCAGATTGTCCGGCGTTGCCTTCAGAAGATGTGCTGCATTTTTCAGCTTCTCTTCCAGCTCATCATAATATTTCATCAGTCCTTCTGAGGTAAGCGCCTCAATCCTGCGTACTCCTGCGGCGACTCCGGTCTCAGAGATGATCTTAAACGCCGTAATCTCGGAAGTATTCTGCACATGGGTTCCTCCACAGAACTCGATGGAGAAATCTCCCATATTCACAACGCGCACGATATCGCCGTACTTCTCTCCGAACAGAGCCTGAGCGCCCGTCTTCTTCGCCTCTTCGATAGGCATGTTCTTCACAACAACCGGGAGTGCAGCGGCAATCTTCTCGTTGACGATGTCCTCTACTTTTTTGAGTTCCTCCGGAGTCATGGCAGAGAAATGGGTGAAGTCAAATCGCAGTCTGTCTTCATTGACGCTGGATCCGGCCTGCTCTACGTGAGTTCCCAGCACGGTGCGCAGCGCCTTCTGAAGAAGATGGGTGGCACTGTGATTTCTCGCAGAGAGCGCACGTTTCTTTGCGTCCACTTCCAGCGTAACTTTATCTCCTGTCTTGATCATTCCTTTTGTCATCACACCAACATGGCCGATCTTTCCGCCGAGGAGTTTCACGGTATCCTCCACACGGAACTCGCCCTCTGCAGTACGGATATATCCTGTGTCAGCCTCCTGTCCGCCGCTGGTCGCATAGAACGGTGTCTCCTGTACAAAGATCGTTCCTTTTTCTCCGTCGGAGAGCGCGTCCACAATCTCCGTCTCCGTCGTCAGCACAGTCACCCCGGATTCATGAGACAGTCTGTCATATCCGACAAAAGTGCTTGTGATGCCCGGATCGATGGACTCATAGACCGTCACGTCGGCCCCCATGTAGTTTGTCACCTCACGGGCGTCGCGGGCTTTCTTTCTCTGCACCTCCATGCACTTGCGGAAACCTTCCTCATCCGCATCCATTCCCTTCTCCTCAAGGATCTCTTTCGTCAGATCCAGCGGAAATCCGTATGTGTCATACAGACGGAACGCATCTTCTCCGCCGAGTGTCTTGCTGCCGTCAGCCTCCATCTTTTCAATCATGTCGGACAGGATGCCCAGCCCCTGATCGATCGTCTTATTGAACTGCTCTTCCTCCTTGGAAATCACCTTGAGGATGAACTCTCTCTTTTCCTCCAGCTCCGGATAGCCGTCTTTTGAACCCTCGATAACCGTCTTTGCAAGCTCCGGAAGGAATCCCTTTTCGATTCCGAGAAGTCTTCCGTGGCGGCACGCTCTCCTGAGAAGACGTCGGAGTACATAGCCGCGCCCCTCATTGGAAGGCATAATCCCATCAGAAATCATGAATGTCACAGAACGGATATGATCTGTGATCACACGGATCGAGACATCAGAATTGTATTCTTTCCCATATTCCACATCCGCAAGACGGCATACATGGTCTCTGAGCGCCTTGATGGTATCCACGTCAAAGATGGAATCCACATCCTGAACGACCGAAGCCAGCCGCTCCAGACCCATTCCCGTATCAATATTCTTCTGCTCCAGCTCTGTGTAGTTTCCGTTTCCGTCGTTGTCGAACTGAGTGAAGACATCGTTCCATATTTCCATATAGCGGTCGCAGTCGCAGCCCACCGTACAATCCGGTTTGCCGCATCCGTATTTTTCACCTCTGTCATAGTACACCTCGGAACACGGACCGCACGGACCTGAACCGTGCTCCCAGAAATTGTCTTCTTTTCCGAACTTGAAGATTCTTTCTGCCGGAATGCCGATCTTCTTATTCCAGATCTCAAACGCCTCATCATCATCCACGTAAACAGACGGGTACAGACGGTCGGGATCCAGACCTACTACATCTGTCAGGAATTCCCATGTCCACTGGATCGCTTCTTCTTTAAAATAATCTCCGAACGAGAAGTTGCCCAGCATCTCAAAGAAAGTACCGTGACGCGCTGTCTTGCCGACATTCTCGATATCGCCTGTGCGGATACATTTCTGACAGGTAGTCACTCTCCTTCTCGGCGGGATCTCCTGTCCCGTAAAATATGGTTTCAGGGGTGCCATCCCTGAGTTGATGAGCAGAAGACTCTTGTCATTGTGCGGCACTAAAGAAAAGCTCTTAAGAGCCAGATGTCCCTTGCTCTCGAAGAACTCCAAAAACATTTTTCTCAACTGGTTTACTCCGTATGGCTGCATACCTAATCCTCCTCTTTCGCTCCAAAAAGCCAATCTATAATATACCACACGCATATAAATTTGTAAAGCGGGCAGGTTTTTAAAACCTGCCCGCTTTTTTTCGCAGTTATTCCGTTCTACTCCAGTTCGATCTCTTCCAGTTCCTTCGGAGGAATGTCCCGCGAAGAATTCTGTACATATTTCGCCAGACTCTTTTTCGCTACTGCCACGGGAATGTTGGTCCCGGCACCGGCAATACAGCCTCCGGGACATCCCATACCCTCAATCAGGCATCCGTTCAGCTTGCCCGCCTTGGCCAGCGTCAGAATCTTCCGGCACTCGGCCAGTCCTTCCGCATGCTCCACATTGACCTGCACATCCGGATAATACTCATTGATGCACTTTTCAATCGCCGCAGCGACTCCGCCTGCGCAGCCGTAGCCGCGTCCTGCTCCGGTGGCATCATGGAATGAGGATTCAGCCTCATAACTGCTCAGATCGATTCCTTTGGCGTCAAACATGGCCTGCATCTCCTCAAACGTTACGACAAAGTCTACATCACTGCGGACGCTTCGTCTTGACGCCTCCAGTTTCTTTGAGGCGCAGGGTCCGATAAAGACAACTTTTGCATCCGGATGCTCTTTTTTAATCGTGCGCGCTGTCGCAACCATGGGCGTCAGTTCCTGAGAAATCTCATCGATCACATCCGGGAAAAACTTTTTTGCCATCACGGCCCAGGACGGACAGCAGGATGTGAGAAGGAACGGAAGCTCGCCGGTCACAACTTTATCCACATAGTGATGCGCTTCCGCGATGGCGCCGATATCCGCCCCCAGCGCCACCTCATATACTTCCGAGAATCCGAGCTCGCCGAGAGCCGCCTTGATATTCCTCGGCGTGATATTTGGCCCGAACTGACCGACGAAAGCCGGCGCAATCTCTGCAATGATCTCCTCCCCCTGAGAAAGAGCTCTTGCCAGCTGAAAGATCTGAGACTTGTCTGAAATCGCTCCAAACGGACAATTCACCATACACATACCGCAGGACACGCATTTATCATTGTCGATAAAGGCGCGGCCGTACTTGTCCGATATGATCGCGTTCACACCGCACGCCTTCTGGCACGGGCGCTCTTTCTTAGCGATCGCATCATAGGGACAGACCGATTTGCACTTTCCGCACTTGATACATTTCTCCTGATCAATAAAAGACTTTCCGTCCACCATGGAGATAGCTCCTCTCGGACAGACCTCCTGGCACGGATGTGCCAGACATCCCTTGCAGATATTGCTGACTTCATACTTGTTTTCTTCACAGCTTTCGCACGCTGACGGAATAACCTGCATCAGCGGCGGCTCATAGTATTTTTCGGAGATATTGCTGGCCTCCACGCCGGCTGTCAGATGCACCGGCTTATTCTCCGGGCGCAGGGACAGCCCCATGGCAAGGCGCAGTCTTTCCCTCACGATGGCGCGGGAGCGCTACGTGCTCTCGCGGTATTTCTGTGTGTCATCATTAACAATCTCATAGGGGATCGACTCCATATCGTCAAGAAGCGTCTCCGCGTCAGCTTTGAAACCGAGTTTCGCCACCTCCGTAAACACTCTTCTCCTGATATTTTTAACCGTTGTCTGTAATCCTCTCATCATAGTAGATTTCTCCCTTCTGAATGTCTGCTATGTTATTCCTGTTATCTGTGTACGGCCTCTGAGGCCTGTTTCTGCTCACTCATCGAACACATTCTGTGCATAGTGTACCGACTGCATGGCATCTTTCCCGTAGAAATCGGCTCCGATCATGTCCGCATAATCCTGGTTAAGCACGGCGCCTCCCACCATCACAAGACACCCAGGCGCCCTCTCCCGGAGCTGACGGATCGTCTCCTCCATACTCACCACAGTAGTTGTCATCAGAGCGCTTAAGCCCACCAGACGGATATCCTGTTCAAGAACAGTGTCCACAATCCGCTCCGGGGCAACGTCCTTGCCCAGATCAATCACCTCGAAACTGTAGTTTTCAAGCAGGACCTTCACAATATTCTTTCCGATATCGTGAATGTCACCCTTCACCGTAGCCAGCACGATCTTTCCTTTCTTCTCCTGCACCTCGCCGCTCTTATCCATCTTTTCCTTCAGGACGGCAAAGGCGCTCTTGGCGGCTTCCGCGCTCATAAGCAGCTGCGGAAGGAATACGGTTCCCTTCTCAAAGCCGTCCCCTACGCTGTTCAGGGCCGGTATCAGTTCGGAGTTAATGATATCAAGCGGAGCCTGCATCACGGCCATCCGCTCTGTGATGCCATGGGCTTCCTCCTTCAGTCCCTTCTCAATCGCCGCCTGCAGTCCCATGCCGTTCTCCTTCTTCTCACCGGAAGGTTCGGAAATCTGTGCTCCGGAATACTTTGCGATATAGTTCTCACAGTTTGCATCCAGATTCATCAGCGCATGGTAAGCATACCAGGACTTCATCATATCCTCGGATGCCGGATTGATGATTCCGGCGCTCAGACCGTTCATCATTGCCATGGTGTAGAATGCCGCGTTTACCGTGGGCCGGCTGGGCAGCCCGAAAGAGATGTTTGACACTCCCAGAACCGTACACACTCCCACCTCGTCCCGCAGCCTGCGGAGGGTCTCCAGAGTCACCTTCGCGCCTTCCGGCTCGGAACTGATCGTCATGGCCAGGGCGTCTATAACGATATCCTTCTTTCGGATTCCGTATTTTGCGGCTTCTCCTATGATCCTGCGGGCGATCTGTACACGTCCCTCTGCGTCTGCCGGGATTCCGTTCTCATCCAGTGTAAGTCCGATGACAACGCCTCCGTATTTTCGTATCAGAGGAAATACGGTATTCATGGACTCCTGCTTTCCACTGACAGAGTTCACCATGGCTTTTCCGTTGTAGATGCGCAGCGCCCCTTCCATTGCCTCAGGATCCACCGTATCGATCTGAAGAGGCAGGTTGGTCACGCTCTGAAGCTCCTGCACCACTTCGCGCATCAGCGCCGGTTCATCAATATCCGGAAGTCCTACATTTACGTCCAGAATGTGTGCTCCTTTGTCCTGCTGCATGATTCCTTCCCGCAGCACATAATCCAGATCGTGTTCCTTCAGCGCCTGCTTGAACCGTTTCTTCCCTGTAGGATTGATCCGCTCTCCGATGATCTTTGTCCCTTCCCCGAGAAAGACGCTCCGGCCGTAGGAAGATACAACCGTATACTCCTTCTCTGTCACCGGGATCAGCGAACACGCCCGGCACCTCTCTGTCATCGCCCGGATATGGGCCGGTGTGGTCCCGCAGCATCCTCCCACAGCAGCGGCTCCCATCTCAACAATCTTCTCCAGATCCTCCGCGAACTCTTCCGGGGACACATCATAATATGTCTGTCCGTCCCTCTGCTTCGGGAGCCCCGCGTTTGGCTTCACAATGACCGGCAGGGAAGAATACTTCAGGAACTGCTCCAGTACCGGAAACATCTGCACCGGCCCCATTCCGCAGTTGATGCCCAGCGCATCCACCCGCAGTCCTTCCAGAAGCGCTATCACGGAAGGGACATCTGCACCGGTGAGCAGTTTTCCTCTCTCATCAAAGATCGTCGTGGCAAACACCGGAAGAGATGTATTCTCCTTCGCCGCAAGCACCGCCGCTTTCAGCTCGTATGTGTCGCTCATCGTCTCAATATGAATCAGGTCCGCTCCCGCCTTTTCTCCGCATATCATAACCTCTTTAAAAGCCTCATATGCCGTCTCAAAGTCCAGATCTCCCATAGGCTTCAGCAGTTTTCCGGTGGGACCGATATCAAGCGCAGTGTAGATCGGACGTCCCGCGCCGGCAGTTTCTGCCGCAGCGCGTACATGCCCGACCGCAGACGTCACAATTTGTTCCAGAGAATAAGTGTCATCATGAAATTTAAGGGCGTTGGCACCAAAGGTATTTGTCAGAATGATATCACTCCCCGCCTCAATGTAGCTTCTGTGGATCTCTCTGATTTCCTCTGCATGAGTCAGGTTCCAGGTCTCCGGGAGCTCCCCCGGCTCCAGACCTCTCTCCTGAAGCAATGTTCCCATCCCTCCGTCAAAATACAGCAGTTCTTTTCCAAGTCGTTCTCTTATCATAATGTATCCTTTCTCGCAAAATAGTGCGGCCTTAACTGATGCGGCTGCTGACGGAAACTTTCAGTTTCTCCGATAAAGGCAGTCCTTCTTTCCGCATGCCTCACAGCCTTCCACCGGACACCGTTCCTTTACAGGACTCGCTCCGATCACTGCGGTCACTGACTTTGTGGGCGTCATCATATAGTTCTCTGTCATGGTAAGACCGATTGTCTTAGCACAGTCAAGCATTCGCATAAGCGGTTCCTGATAGCGGATATCAAAATCACCGTATCCCGGACTGAACCTGGGTCTCAGATATCTTCCTTCCTTTTCCAGTTCTTCCCCGATCTTCATCTGGCATTCATCGCAGTATTCTTCCAGAAATGCCGCGGCACATGCCTGCATCACTACTGCCTTCGCCATATCTGTCAGGGAAGTTCTGTTTAGCAGCCTGTCCGTCTCCGCGCCCAGGGTCGCCCCGAACAGAACAATTCTGTCACACCCCTTAAGATTTCTGCTCAGACTTCTGCTCTCTATCTTCAGTCTGCCTATCCCGATTTTCCCGTCTTCTGTCATTTCCATCTCAAAAATACGGCAGATGTACCTTGGCCCCGCCATATGCTCCAGTTCTGTAAAACAGCTCCGGATCAATGTCAGAGTCCGATCATCTGCCGCATTTCTTCCGAATCCGAGATAGCGCACTGCCTCTTTCACTCTCTTCTCCATATCATCTGCTCCTAGCATTTGATAATCTCTGAAAGATTCCTCATGATCGCGTCCGCCACATCCGGTCTGTTCATGGAATATATGTGGATATTCTTCACACCGTTGGCAAGCAGATCAATGATCTGATCGGTTGCGTATGCAATCCCGGCCTGCCGCATGGCCGTCGGCGAACTTCCGAACCGGTCGAGAATAGACAGGAATCTTCGCGGGAAGACGGTTCCGGAAAGCTCCTGGCTGCGTTTCATCTGGGATGCACTTGTAATGGGCATGATCCCCGGAAGCACGGGTACAGTAATACCGGCTTCTCTTATACGGTAAAGGAAATTGTAATGAATGTCATTATCGAAAAACATCTGTGTCGTCAGGAAATCAACACCGCTTTCCACTTTCTGCTTCAGATATCTGATATCATCTTCTTTGTGTTCGTTCTCCACATGTCCCTCCGGATAGCACGCTGCTCCAATGCAGAAGTCGCCATGTCTTCTGATCTCTTCCACCAGCTCAAAGGCATAGCGGAACCTGTCTGCTGACGGGAAAGCCATATTCGCCGGAATATCCCCGCGCAAGGCGAGGATATTCTCAATTCCCAGACTTTTCAGATGTTCGATCACTTCTCTCACTTCTGTCTTCGTGGAAGACGCGCAGGTGAGATGCGCAAGACTTAACATATTCAGGTCGTTCTTAATATGCGCTGCGATCTTCGCCGTATTTCTGCTGGTGCCTCCGCCGGCGCCGTAGGTCACACTGATAAAAGCCGGCTCAAGTCTGGCGATTTCATCCACGGCATGGATTACGTTGTCGAAGCCCTCATCGGTCTTCGGCGGAAACACTTCGAAAGAAATATGAATCTTATCTTCTCTAAGTCTGTCATTTATCTTCATTCAGTCAATGTACTCCTATTCACCGATAAGGCTTCTGTAAAGTTCTTCATATTTTTGCGCTGAAGCCTTCCAGGAGAAATCCTGGCTCATTGCCCTCTCTATGATTCTGTTCCAGTCTCTCTTTCTGTCATAATAAATGCGTTCCGCATATCGTATCGTATTCAGCATCTCATGTGCATTGTAATTGCAGAAGCTGAATCCCGTACCTGTTTTTTCGTACTCATTGTAAGGTTCTACTGTATCCTTAAGTCCGCCTGTCTCACGCACAATCGGAAGGGTTCCGTAGCGAAGGCTCATCAGCTGACTCAGACCGCATGGCTCAAACAGAGACGGCATAAGGAAAGCATCGCACGATGCATAGATCTTATGCGAAAGTTCATCAGAATAATAAATATTTGCGGACACTCTTCCCGAATACTTCCATGCGAAATGGCGGAACATGTTCTCGTACTTCACATCCCCTGTGCCGAGGACAACGATCTGAACCGCATCCTGGCAGAGTTCGTCCATAATATAATCAATCAGGTCGAATCCTTTCTGATCCGTCAGACGGGATACCATTCCGATCATCATCACATGCGGATCCCTGTTAAGCCCCAGCTCTTCCTGCAGAGCCGTCTTATTGAGGACCTTATTCTTACGGAAATTTTCAATCGTGAAGTTCTTTGCAATCCGGTTGTCTGTTTCCGGATCCCAGTCGTCATAATCCAGACCGTTGACAATGCCGCACAGATCATTGGAGCGTGCGGACATGAGCCCGTCCAGTCCTTCTCCGTAAAACGGAGTCTTGATTTCTTCCGCATAGCTCTGGCTCACGGTTGTCACTTTGTCTGCATATACGATACCGCCTTTCAGAAGGTTCGCATCTTTGTAAGCTTCCATTTTATCCGGTACGAAATAGTATTCCGGAAGCCCTGTGATGCCTCTGACGGTCTTTGTATCCCATACACCCTGGAATTTCAGGTTATGTATCGTCATGACTGTCTTGATTCCGCGGTAATACTCGCCCATATATCTGAAATTGTCAAGATATACGGGAATGAGTCCTGCCTGCCAGTCATGACAGTGAATCAGATCCGGACGGAATCCGATAACCGGAAGGATGCTCAGCACGGCTTTTGAGAAAAAGGCAAATTTCTCGATTCCCCACTTCGGATCCCCGTCATACGGAGCAAATCCGCTGAAATAATGCTCGTTATCGATAAAATAAAATGTGATGTCATTCAGCACAGTCTTCATAATCCCGACATACTGGTTCTGTCCGGCAATGTCCATATAGAAATGGCTGACATATTCCATTCTGTCCTTCCACTCCTGCTTCATGCAGGTGTATTTCGGAAGAACAACGCGGACATCGTATTTTGTCTTGTCAAATTCTTTGGGAAGTGAGCCTACAACGTCTGCCAGACCGCCTGTCTTAATAAATGGTACGCATTCTGAAGAAGCAAACAAAATGTTTTTCATACAACTTATCCTCCAATTTTCTGCATTGATCGCCGTACGGCAGCTTAACTATTGTTCATTATACCTCATTTTCCCTGTAATGCAAAGGATTTTATCACTCTGCCGCGGTAATTTCTTCCTCTCAGTTTTTGTGTTTGTACTCCAGCTGAATCGTATCTGCAATCAGCGCTATAAATTCAGAATTGGTAGGCTTTCCCTTGCCTGTACTCACTGTGTATCCGAACAATTCGTCAAGAGTGTCCAGTTTTCCCCTGCTCCATGCCACCTCGATGGCATGTCGGATCGCTCTCTCGACACGGCTCGATGTCGTCTGATATTTCTTTGCTACCGTGGGATACAGAATCTTTGTGATTGCATTCAGCACATCCATATCTTCCACGGCCATAATAATCGCGTCCCTGAGATAGTGATATCCTTTTATATGTGCCGGTATTCCGATCTCATGGAGCATATTTGTTACACGGTTTTCCAGATTATCCCCTCTGAGCACAGCCTCTGCTTTATCTTCATACTTCTTTTCACCATTTCGGAACATTTTTCTGACGGATTTTATCCGATTCAACAGCATCTCGTTGTTGAACGGCTTCATGACATAGTAATTTGCGCCCTTATTAAAGGCATCTTCGGTAATTCTTTCCTGTCCCACCGCCGTGATAACGATAAAATATGGACGTTTGTCGACAGCTTTGTCCTGATTGACCTGTTCCATTACGGTCAATCCGTCCATTTTCGGCATGATCAAATCGAGAAGAACGACGTCTGGCTGCTTATCTTTGATAATCTGACACATCTCTTCACCATTTTTCGCTTTCCCCACCAGATTCAGCTCTTTATCCATGCCGATAACAGTTTCCAGCATATCGAGAATCCTTTGATTGTCATCAGCGATGGCCACATTCAAATGCTCCATTCTCTTCTCTCCCTTTAGTTTTCTGAGAACCTGCCTTGAATTCGCCACTCGCTTATTATATCGATCCTAAAATGCAGAATCAAGGAGATTTTGTAGCACTAATTCGACATTTGATTCGACAAATCAGACTATCTTACCTGATTCAGCATATTTTCTATAAAAATACCATACCCCTTTGTCGAATCCTGAACAAACACATGTGTCACCGCGCCGATCAGTTTTCCGTTCTGTATGATGGGGCTTCCGCTCATACCCTGAATGATCCCGCCTGTCTTTTCAAGCAGTTCCGGATCCGTCACCTGAATGATCATTCCCTTGTTGATCTCTTTTCCGGACATGTCGATATCTGTCACGCGAATATCGTAGTTCTTCAGTTCATTGTCGATATAACACCGGATCTGTGCATCTCCTGTCACAATTTCATCCGCTGCGGCGGTCTCGATGGGGATCTGCTCCTCAAACAGATCATCAATCTTATCCAGGGTGCCGTAGATTCCCGCTTCCGTATTCTTGTCTATGGACCCCAGAATATTATAGTTATTATAAACAATAATTCCTTCCATTGTCCCGGGGCTTCCGCTGCTTCCTTTCATAATATCCTGTATGCTCGTTCTGTAAAGCGTCCCGTCTGAAATGGTCATGAGCACATTTGTATCTGTGTCGTGTATCCCGTGTCCGAGAGCGCCGAACCGGCTCTGATCCGTAACAAATGTAACGGTCCCCAGTCCCTGCACATTATCTCTTACCCATATCCCCAGTCTGTAGGAACCGGGCTCATATTCCACCGGATCGATCTTTACGTCAAGAAGTCTCCCTTCACGCCGCAGTGTCAGAACCACGCTGTCTTCATCAAGATTCTCCACTGCATCCAGCAGTTCTGATTTTCCGGAAATCTCCCTGTTGTTCACTGCCGTGATATAATCCCCTGTTTTTACCAGGTCCGCGGCCGGCTCATATTCTTCCCCGTCCGTCCCCTCCAGGCTTTCCGTACTGAGTACCATAACGCCGTCTGTCTCCATATAGATCCCCACCGGCATGCCTCCCAGAAGCACCGTATCTCCCGCCGCGATGCCGCTGCTCGCCTCTGCGCGGCCAATCTCGTTTTCTCTGCGCAGCGCCCCGGACAGAACCCAGAAAGCGCTGACCGCAATGAGAAACAGAAAGACCGCCACGGCCATTTTTCTCTTTTGTCTGCATCCTATCTCCATCAAACCACATCCTTTCCGCAAAAAGAAAACGGATACTTGACCGTATCCGTTCTTAGTATGTGTGGCTTAATGATATTTCACACTGGTATTATGTTTCACTCTTTGCCAATTCTTTCATTTCACGTGCGCTCTCCAGGATTCTTCCGGTTATATTGGCCCCTCCGAGCATCCGGGCCAGTTCTTCTACCGATGCGTCTTCGTTTAGAAGCTCTATTCCTGTCCGCACAGAGTTGTCTTCCGCTTCTTTCCGGATAAGAAAATGGGAGTCAGCCGCCGCCGCTATCTGAGGAAGATGGGTAATGCATATTACCTGTCTGCTTCTTCCGATAAGATGAAGTTTCTCCCCGACTTTTCCCGCTGTAATCCCGGAAATTCCCGTATCGATTTCATCGAATATCAATGTGGGCGTATCCTCCTCGTCAGCAAGAACGGTCTTCACCGCCAGCATAACCCTCGACAGTTCTCCGCCTGAAGCCACGCTTCCGAGAGGTTTCAGAGGCTCTCCCGGATTCGCGGAAAAATAAAACTCCGCATCATCTTTTCCGCTGGCGCTGAAACGTCCTGCGTCCGACAGCCTGATTTCGAATCTTGCGTCCAGGAAATTCAGTTCAGACATCTGTTTTTCGATCTCACCGGCAAATTCTTCTGCCGCCCTGGCTCTGACACGGTGTAATTCTCCCGCAGTCTGTTCACACAGCTTTTTCGCTTCGTCTGTCTTTGCCGCAAGATCGGCCATATATGCATCATAATCTTCCAGCTCTGATAGTCTTTGCTTTTTTTCCTCACAATATGAGAGAACATCTGAAATCGAATTTCCATATTTTGCCTTTAAATGATTCAGCAGATTCAGCCTGTTCTCCGTCTCCTGAAATTCCTCCTCGGAGAATTCAAAACTTTTTGCATATTCAGAGAGCTCACGGTTAAAATCATTGAGCAGGCTGTCAATCTCAAGGAGCTGCCCGTACAGCTGGCTGCCCGTTTCATCGAACTCGGACACATCCTGCATGACGCGTATCGCCCTGCTGATAAGTTCGCTGGCATTTCCGCGCATATCATTCCCGCTGTACTGATAGGCCTCTGCAACCGCCTCTGTGATCCTGCGGCTCTCCGTCATTCTTCTGTAACGTTCCTCCAGATCATCATCTTCGCCCGGAACAGGAGCCGCATCCTCAATCTCTTTCACTTCGAATTCCGCAAGAGACGCTTCCTTTCTGCGGCTTTCTTCATCCAGTGCCGACTCCTCCGACTGTCTCAGAAGCTTCCGGTACTGTCCGAACGCACCCGCCATTTTTTCCCTGAGAGGCTCCGTCTCTTCCCTGGCAAAGAGATCAAGAAGCGAAAGATGATTTTTTCTGTGGAGAAGAGTCTGATTCTCATGCTGGCCGTGAATATCGATGAGAAGGCTTGCCACGTCCCTGAGAACCCCCATATTTACGGTTTCTCCGTTAATCCTGCTCACACTGCGCCCCTCCATAAGTCTTCTGCTCAGGGTGACACAGCCGTCTTCCGGAAAGATATCCGATTCGGCAAGCTTTCTCTCTGTCTCTTTATCCTCAACAGTAAATGTAAGTTCCACCAGTCCGCTCTTAGTTCCGCTTCTGAGCATGTCCGCACTGTACTTTCCGCCAAGCGCCAGATTGACAGAACCCAGCAGAAGTGACTTTCCGGCTCCTGTCTCCCCGGTAAGCACATTGAGTCCCGGTCCGAACTCCACCTCTGTCTCATCAATTAATGCCAGATTTTTTACATAAAGATTCTGCAACATATCCGATACCTACAATCCTTTTGATACAATCCTGCGGATCTTTTCCATCACTGCTTCCGTATCCTCAACTGTCCGGATCGCGCACATAATGGTGTCATCCCCCGCAATACACCCTACGACCTCATTCCATTTCATCGCGTCGAGTGCGGCCGCTACCGCCATAGCCATGCCGGAGACAGTCTTTATGACGAGAATATTCTGAGCCATATCCATAGATACATATCCGTCTTTCAGAACGCGGATATATTTCTCGCTCATTCCCTCCTCCTGCCTGTGGACGACATATTTCTGCTTTCCCCCGTTTACAGATACCTTGGTAAGCTTCAGATCACGGATATCGCGCGATACTGTCGCCTGCGTCACCTTAAATCCGGCATTATTCAGATATTCCGCCAGTTCCTCCTGGGTTTCGATATCATACTGACTGATAAGTTCAATGATCTTTGCATGACGACTCACTTTCATTTTATCTAGTTTCCTTTCATCTTTTTGCGCATGGTTTTCATAAAACTCTCGCGGCTGAGTTTTACCAGTCTCGCCGTTTTCTCCGCCCTTCGGATACTCACGCGCTCCCCTGTCACGAGAGTCATCTGCTCTGCTCCGTCAAAGCAGAGAGAAACCTTTTCCTGTTTTCCATATCTCCCCTCGCATATCTCAATCTCTATGACATCATCCGCCGACAGAACCACGCTGCTCGTATTCAGCGCATGGGAACAGATCGGCGTAACCACGAACAGCTTCGCTGTGGGTTCCACAATCGGACCGCCCGCAGAGAGGTTATAGCCTGTACTTCCTGTAGGAGTGGAAATGATGACCCCGTCCGCAAGATACGTGTTGAGAAGCACCCCGTTCACATACAGATTAAACTGAACGATCCGGATCTTTCCCTCTCTCGCAATTACGATATCATTCACGGCCAGATCACGGATTCCTTCTCCTGCCACTCCCTCGATCATCATCCGCTCTTCAATATCAGGCGTTCCCGTAAAAAGGCGGTCCAGTGCCTCTCTGAAATCCTTCAGTTCAACATCTGTCAGGAATCCCAGCGTTCCAAGATTGATTCCCAGCAGAGGGAGATTGCTGTCTCCAAGATCCCTTACCGCGCGGATCAGAGTCCCGTCTCCGCCGAGCACCAGGGCGCAGTCTGCTTCTTCCGGGACCGTTCCCGGAAGAATATGCCCCTCTTCGTCCTTCTCTGAAAGAATACATTTTTTCCCGTGTTCCTCGATATAGCGGCGTATCTCGTTTGTGACCGCAAAGTCTCTGTCTTTCAGTCTATTCGTTATGATGTAAAAACAGTCCATAATTCACCTCTCCGCCATGCCTTGTCGTATAAAAGACTGCATTCTCTATTTTGCCAGTGCTTCAAACGCCTTATCCACGATATCATCGGGTTCGATCGCGCCGTCCGCCGCCTCTCCATCCGCGCATTTCCGCAGATGAAGAAGATATTCGATATTTCCCTCAGGGCCTTTGATCGGAGAGAAATCCAGATCTCTTACACAGAATCCGATGGAAAGCGCATAGTCTTCCACCTTGCGTATGACTTCCCGGTGTGTGCTCTTCTCTCTGACCACACCTTTTTTTCCGACTTTTTCCCGTCCGGCCTCGAACTGAGGCTTAATGAGAGCTACCACTTCTCCGTTTTCCTTCAGATAACTGCGGATAGGTTCCAGCACTTTGGTAAGAGAGATGAACGAGACGTCGACAGAAGAAAAATCGATGGGCTCCCCGATATCTTCCGGAGTCACATAACGGATATTTGTCTTCTCCATGCATACAACTCTCTCATCCTGCCGAAGCTTCCAGTCAAGCTGTCCTCTGCCCACATCAATTGCATATACTTTCCGCGCTCCGTTCTGAAGCATGCAGTCCGTAAATCCTCCGGTGGAAGATCCCACATCCGTGCACACCCGGTCTCTGACATCAACGTCAAAGCACGCAAGCGCCTTTTCCAGTTTCAGGCCTCCTCTGCTTACATAAGGCAGAACATGCCCCCTCACTTCAATATTCACGTCCGGCGGAAACGTAGTTCCGGCTTTGTCTTCTCTCTGCCCGTCCACAAACACATTTCCGGACATGATGACTGCCTTTGCCTTTTCCCTGGACTCGGCCAGATTTCTTTTTACAAGCATTACATCCAAGCGTTCTTTCATCTATTCATCCCTCATTGTCAGATAGTCTGCAAGCACCTGCTTCACGATATCGTCCCTGTCAAGCCCGACCTCATGCCGGAGCACTTCCACATTGCCGTGTTCCACATAGTCATCCGATATCCCTATATTTCTTACCTTCACATTCAGCTTTGCCCTTGACACATAGTCAAGAATCTGAGAGCCGTAACCGCCTGTGAGCACGTTCTCCTCTATTGTGACAAACAGGCTGTGATCTTCTGCCAGTTCTTCCAGCGCCTGCGTATCAATGGGCTTTACAAATCTGGCATTGACAAGACTGCAGCTGTATCCAGCGTCTTTCAGTGCAAGACGCACGCTGTCTGCCAGCTCTGCCATATGTCCTACAAAGAAAACCGCTATATCCTCTTCCTCGTACAGAATCTCGCATTTTCCGTACTCAATCGGCGATCGAAACTGCCGCATTCCTTCATAAGCGTCTCCCCGGGGATAACGCAGAGCGATCGGATACTGAAAATCCACTGCGAATCTGACCATATCCGCCATTTCCCATCTGTTTTTCGGCGACATGACAGTCATATTCGGGATCATGGACAGATAGGACAGGTCGAAGACTCCCTGGTGAGTTTCCCCGTCGCTTCCCACCAGCCCGGCGCGGTCCACAGCAAGAAATACCGGAAGATTCTGCAGACAGACATCGTGTATGGTCTGGTCATAGGCCCGCTGAAGAAAAGAAGAATATACTGCAAAAACGGGTTTCATCCCTCCCGCGGCAAGCCCGGCGGCAAACGTCATGGCATGTTCCTCCGCAATTCCCACATCAAAAAATCTCTGGGGGAAATGCCGTGCAAACCTTGACAGGCCGGTTCCGTCAGCCATGGCGGCCGTAATCGCCACTACTTTTTCATCCTTTTTCCCTATATCCGTCAGCACTTTTGAAAAAACATCCGTGTAGGAATCCTTCTTCGACGGGGATTTCGGCTCCCCCGTAGCGATATCGAAGGGCCCTGTGCCGTGAAACCGGGACGGATTCTCTTCCGCGGGAGAGTATCCCTTTCCCTTTTTTGTAAGCACATGTACAAGCACCGCATGGTCCACCCGTTTCGCCTCATTCAGTATTCTGACCAGCTTGCGGATATCATGTCCGTCCACCGGTCCGAGATAGGTGATTCCCATATCCTCAAAAAACATTCCCGGCACAAAGAGCTGTTTGATCCCGCTTTTCGTCTTTCTCATCTGATGGACAATGCGTTCCCCCTTGACCGGAATCTTTTTCAGGGTGCCTTCCACACCTTTCTTGAAATCCGTATATGCCTGAGCCGTGCGCAGACCGTTCAGATATCTTGACATGCCCCCCACATTCTCGGAAATCGACATATTGTTGTCATTGAGTATGATAATAAAGTTGCTCTTCAGCCGCGAAGCATTGTTGAGCGCTTCATATGCCATTCCCCCGGTGAGAGAACCGTCCCCGATGATCGATACCACGCTGTGCTGTCCGCCGGTAAGTTCCCGTGCCGCCACGTAACCCAGTCCTGCGGAAATCGACGTGGAACTGTGTCCGGTGTCAAACGCGTCACAGTCGCTCTCCTTTCGCTTGGGGAAACCGCTCATTCCCCCGTACTTCCGCAGATCGTCAAACCCGGCCTTTCTTCCTGTCAGAAGCTTATGCGTATAGGCCTGATGTCCCACATCCCATATCAGCTTGTCCTCCGGCAGGTCAAATGTCAGGTGAAGCGCCATTGTCAGCTCCACAACTCCCAGATTGGATGCAAGATGTCCGCCTGTCACGCTGATCTTCTCGATCAGGAACTTCCGGATCTCTTCCGCCAGAATCTTCAGTTCCTCCGGCGGAAGATTCTTTATATCATTTTCCTTCTGGATCTTTTCAAGCACCATGAAGACTCCCCCTACTTCTTCCGTCCGACCAGTGACACAAGCAGCTGTTCCAGGAAGTCGTCCGGAGCGTCGAATCTCCGGAGCTCCTTCACTGCCTCCTCTGTCATGCGCGCCACATCTTCCCTGGCTTTCTCCAGTCCTTTCCATGTCACATAAGTGGTCTTCTCATTTTTCTCATCACTGTGAACCGGCTTGCCCAGATCCTCTTCATTTCCCGTCACATCCAGGATATCATCCTGTATCTGGAATGCCAGTCCGATCTTCTCGCCGATCTTTTCCATCGCACTGACCTGATCTTTATCTGCACCGGCAAGAACCGCTCCGATCATCATGGATGATTCGATCAGGGCGCTTGTCTTGAGCCGGTAGATAAAATCAAGGGTTTCCCCTGAGACGGCATGTCCGGACTCTTTCACATCCACCACCTGGCCCCCGATCATTCCGTAGATTCCCGCCTTGCGGGCAAGAATCTGAAGCGCACGGCCTGCCTGTACAGGGTCTGTCTCCTCATCATCAAAGGCGCTGCACGCCGTCTCGAATGCATAATTCAGCAAAGCGTCCCCTGCCAGAATTCCCATATCTTCGCCATAAACAATATGGGTGGTCTTTCTTCCCCTTCTGTATTCATCATTATCCATGGCGGGAAGATCGTCATGGACAAGAGAATACGTATGGATCATCTCGATGGCCGCCATAAAAGGTTCGATCTTCCTTCCCTGTCCTCCGAACAGACGGAACGTTTCCCACATCAGCATGGGTCTTAATCTTTTTCCCCCTGCCATCAGACTGTACTCCATGGCTTCCATGATGATTTTCTGATATCCTTCCGCCGGCGGAAGATATCTCTGTAAAATACTTTCTATATATGCAGTTCTTTTATTTCTCTCTTCACTGAAATTCATGTGTCTCTCCATCCTCATCCAGCACCAGCACCTTTTTCTCAACCTCGTCAATCGCACTGCTGCATTTTTTTAAAAGAGTCATTCCCCTGCTGTACAGATCAAAAGATTTTTCCAGAGAGACGTCTTCTTTTTCCATCTCTCCTATCACAGCTTCCAGCTGTTCAAACATTTCTTCCAGATTTTCCTTCTTCTCTTCCAAAACTGTTCTCCTTTTATCCTGCTTCAGATGTTCTGCCCTTATCCGGATATCTTATCTCATCCGTGGAACATACTTCCGCCGTGATTGTACCGTCTGCCACATAGATCTTCAGAAGATCTCCTCTCTCAGTCTGACGGATGCTCCGTACATTCTGTCCGGATCCATCCTGGACGTAGGAATATCCTTTTCTGAGTTTTTCAAGAGGGGACAGTCTCCTCATCTTCTCCACACACAGCTCCAGCCTGTGCCTGTCTCTGGTAAGAGACATCTGCATCTGATTTCTCAGACGATCTTCAAGCTCCGACGCATACTGTCTCTTCTCATTGAGTTTCTGCCGCGGATGGGCGAACCTAAGCCGCAGTGCAGCTTTGTCCAGACGGTTTCTTTCCGCTGCAGCTTTAAGCAGTACAGCCTTTCTCATCTTCTGCGCGCAGGATATCATGGCATCCCTTACCTCGCGGTATTCATATACGGCCAGTTCCGCCGCCGCGGAAGGAGTCGGTGCCCGCAGATCAGCGACATAGTCTGCAATCGTAGTGTCTGTCTCATGTCCGACCGCGGAAATTACGGGAACAGAACACTCAAAGATCGCCCTGGCCACCGGTTCTTCGTTGAACGCCCACAGGTCTTCAATACTTCCTCCGCCCCGTCCGACAATGATCACATCTACTTTTTTCTTCTCAAGAGCGCGTATTCCTTTGATAATGCTCGATACCGCGCCTTCTCCCTGCACCTGGGCGGGATACAGAATAATCTGCACATAAGGATTCCGCCTTGCGGATATGTTGATGATATCCCGCACGGCCGCGCCGGTCGGAGCCGTAACGACACCGACGGTCCGCGCATACCGCGGAACGGGCCGTTTATACGCCGCATCGAACATTCCCATCTCTTCCAGTTCTTTCTTCAGTGCCTCAAACTTTTCATAGAGGAGCCCTGCTCCGTCCAGAACGATCTCCCGGGCGTAAAGCTGGTATTTTCCATCCCTCTCATATACATTTACCGACCCCAGAACGATTACCTGCTGTCCTTCCCGCATACGAAAAGAAAGCCCTGACCTGGAGCCTGCGAACATCACGCAGGCGATCGTGCCGGACTCATCTTTCAGTGAAAAATATATATGTCCTGATGTATGATACTTGCAGTTTGATACTTCCCCTTTCACGTAGATCCGGTTCAGCATGAAGTCCTGGGTGAACATGTTCTTGATATAGGAATTCACCTGCTTTACCGTATAGACATTCCTCATGCCTTCTGCTCCTGACTGGCCACCTTTCCAAGCACTCCGTTCACAAAGGCCGGGCCTTCATCTCCGCTGAATTTCTTTGCAAGTTCAACCGCTTCATTGATCGCGACTCCGACAGGGATCTCCTCATCCCATTTCAGTTCATATACTGCCAGACGCAGAATTGTCAGATCAACTTTGTTCATGCGCCCGGTCTTCCATCCCCTGGCACTGTCATTGATGATCCTGTCGATCTCAGGCACATGGGAAACTACCGCCTCATATTTTTTCTGAATGTATTGTTTGTCTTTTTCCGCCGCATCCTCCAAAGTATCAAAATAATATTTCAGATGTGACGGCATCTCTTCCGTCTCGTTAAACTCTATCTGGAACAGCATCTTAAATATATGCTCCCGAAGTTCCGTTCTGACCATATCGGCTCCTTTCTTCCGCTGTGATTTCGTCAATGACATAAATTCCGGCCATATAACCAAAAAGGATGTCTTGCGACATCCCATATTATACAACATACTCTGCCGGCTTTGCAACCGCCGGAAAATCGATCAGTCCTGGTTCTCCATCTCCACGCCCGCCACTTTGATATTGACGTCGGCGACCTCGAGTCCCGTCATGTTCTCTACAGCATTCTTTACTCTTTCCTGAACTTTCGCCGAGACGTCCATGATGCTGTAATTATATTTCAGGTTCAGCGCCAGCGATACGGTGACAACACCCTCCAGGACATCTACCTTCACTCCCTTGGAAAGGTTCTTCATCCCCAGTCTGCTGATCAGCTCATTCGTGATGTTTCCCGCCATGGAAGCGACACCTTCCACCTCCGTAGCCGCCAGGGCCGCAATGATCGCAACAACTTCATCCGCGATCTTCACTTCACCGAGACTGGCGTCATTCTGTATTGTATAGGTATTTCTTTCGTCCTTCGCCATATTCAAAACCTCCTGTTTTGTCTAATATCTTTCTCCATTATATCAAATATCACTCTGATTGCAAAGGAAAAAGTAACGCTTCTATTCCGTCGCCCTGTCTGTAAGTCCGTGTTCTTTTATGAACGTCCGAATTCCGCGAGGATCAGCCCGTCGTTTCTCTCCTGCGTCATCCGTATGCTCCACTCATGCGCAAAAAGAAGCAGCGGCCGTCCCTTAAGATCCTTGATCTTCTTCATGTCGGAGGTTCCGCTCAGATGATCCATATCCACATCTTCGTTTTCAATCCATCGAATATGCTCATACGGGAGATTCTCCAGAATGATCTCCACGTTGTATTCATTTTTCAGACGGTACTTGAGGACATCAAACTGCAGGACACCCACAACGCCCACGATAATCTCTTCCATTCCCGTATTGTACTCCTGGAAGATCTGGATGGCGCCTTCCTGCGCGATCTGGTTGATTCCCTTCACAAACTGTTTTCTTTTCATTGTGTCGACCTGGCGCACACGGGCAAAATGTTCGGGTGCGAAAGTCGGAATTCCTTCATACGCGAAACGTTCCTTCGAAGTGGTAAGTGTATCCCCGATCGAGAAGATGCCCGGATCAAACACACCGATAATATCTCCGCCGTATGCCTTGTCAATCATCTTTCTCTCACTGGCCATCATCTGCTGGGGCTGCGAGAGCCGTACTTCTTTTCCTCCCTGCACATGATACACGTCCATTCCCGCTTCAAACTCTCCGGAACAGATCCTCATAAAGGCGATGCGGTCTCTGTGGGCTTTATTCATATTCGCCTGGATCTTGAACACGAATGCGGAAAAATCCTTCTCGGTCATGGGATCGATCGGTCCGTGATCTGACATGCGGGGAAGCGGAGATGTCGTCATTCTCAGGAAATGTTCCAGGAATGTCTGAACGCCGAAATTGGTAAGAGCGGAACCGAAAAATACCGGGGACAGCTCTCCCTTATCCACCAGGGACTGATCAAACTCTGCCGAAGCGCCGTCGATCAGCTCGATCTCTTCCTCCAGGTTGATCTTCGCCTCGGTTCCGATAAGCCAGTCGATCTCCGGATTATTGATGTCGACTTTTTTCACCTCGCCCATGGTGGTTCCTTTTTTCGTATCCGAGAAAAGCTCTACTTCCTTCTTTGCACGGTCATAGACTCCTTTGAATCCCTTGCCCGAACCGATAGGCCAGTTTACCGCACAGGTGGGGATTCCCAGTTCTTTCTCGATATCGTCCAGAAGGTCAAAAGTATCCTTCGCATCGCGGTCCATCTTGTTGATAAATGTAAAAATCGGAATATGGCGCATGGCGCAGACCTTGAACAGCTTCCTTGTCTGTGCCTCCACACCTTTTGACGCGTCGATGACCATAACTGCCGAATCCGCGGCCATCAGGGTACGGTACGTATCCTCCGAGAAATCCTGGTGTCCCGGCGTATCCAGAATATTGATGCAGTAGCCCTCATAGCTGAACTGCAGGACGGAGGACGTGACGGAAATACCTCTTTCCTTCTCAATCTCCATCCAGTCAGACACCGCATGTTTTGCTGTTGCTTTTCCCTTGACAGAGCCCGCCTGGTTAATCGCCCCTCCGTAAAGCAGGAATTTCTCCGTCAGAGTCGTTTTACCTGCATCCGGATGAGAGATGATGGCAAACGTTCTTCTCTTCTTTATCTCATTCGTAATATCCGACATAATCCTTTTCTCCTAATCATCAAATAGTGGTGTTGAAAAATAGCGTTCTGCCGTATCCGGAAGCACCGTGACCACAGTTTTGCCTTTTCCCAGTTTCCTGGCAAGCTTCAGAGCCGCCGCCACATTGGTTCCGGATGAAATGCCGCACATGATTCCTTCTCTGGATGCAAGTTCCTTGGAGGTCCGGATCGCTTCTTCATCTGTCACGATGCAGATTTCATCATAAATATCCATATTCAGAATCGCCGGAATCACACCGTCTCCGATTCCCATCTGCAGATGGGTCCCGATGGAGCCTCCGGAGAGGATCGCCGCATGCTCCGGCTCAACCGCCCAGATCTCCATATCCGGATTCTTTTCCTTCAGGACTTCCCCGATTCCGGTAATCGTACCTCCTGTCCCGATGCCCGAGCAGAATCCGTCAATCGGGCAGTCCGCCTGCTCCAGAATCTCAACCGCCGTGCGGTCCCTGTGGACTGCAGGGTTTGCCGGATTCTCGAACTGCTGGGGTACAAAGACTCTCGGGTCTTCTTCCGCCATTCTCAGCGCCGTATTCAGGCACTCTTCAATACATGCCCCGATGTTTCCCGCATCATGGATCAGAATCACTTCAGCGCCATAATGCTTTACAAGCTTCCTTCGCTCCTCGCTGACCGAGTCGGGCATGATAATTTTCGTCTGATATCCCCGCACTGCCCCCACGAGAGCGAGGCCTATTCCCTGATTTCCGCTGGTCGGCTCCACAATGATGGTGTCTTCTTTGATAAGTCCCTTTTTCTCCGCCTCACGAATCATATTGTACGCCGTTCTTGTCTTGATCGAACCGCCCACATTCAACCCTTCAAATTTCACGAGAATCTGGGCGCTGTCCTTGTCAGCCATCCGGCTCAGACGGATCAGAGGCGTATTTCCCATTGCTTCCAATATATTATTATAAATCACTGCCGTTTCCATACCTTTCTGCTGCATATTTCTCCCATTACATCTAACTTTACTATTATATTACGCCCCGCACAAGAACTCAACTGATTTCTTTTACTATTTTATTATATTAACAGCAGCGGACGCCATAGTCTCAGACAAACATGGCGTCCGCCTGCCGGGCTTACTTATCGTATAAAAAATACAGGAAGACGGCCGGCGGCCAATCCTCCTGTATTATATGATATTTATGGGATTCCGTCACTCACTGATCGGAGTGATCACGATATTCTCTGGCGCAATTTCTGTTTTTCTCGTTACGATGTCCTCGATCTGAGCACGGTTGGCATCTGTCAGCTCTTCTGCATTTACAACTACATCCGCTGAATCTTCCGTCAGGCTGACTACCGCCTCAGAAAATCCTTTTGTGGCCATCAGCGTCTCTATAGCCACCTCCTGTTCGGCAATCTCTGTCATCTGCACCATCTGGGCGACTGCGTCCTGCTTTTCCGCATCACTCAGACTGGTGTTGTCTATGATGGCCTGAAGAGTCTCCTTGTTCTGAGCCCTCACCTGTTCTCTGGATACTTTTGCCTGCGCAACTGTGGTCGCCGCCTCCCCGCTTGTCAGGACGGCTTCCCCGGGTGTTCCCTCTGTCTCCGAATCATTGCTTGCAATCTCTTCACCAGATGCCTCGATATCTTCCTCTGAGATATCAAGAAGTTCCTGATTCGCCAGGTCGGCATTCGCCTCTTCTGTTCCGTCGGCCGTATCTCCGAACAGTCTCCCGGAGTAATTCAGGTATCCGGCCACGGCGATCATAACGGCCAGTGTTGCAATAATGATCTGATTTTTCTTGAATAAACGTTTCACTTGTTCCTCCTCCTTTTATGTATCAGCCCGTTTCATTATTTTAATCTTATGCGCCTCAACGCCGAATAATGCCTGAACCGCTTCCGTAATATTTCTGGCAACAACTGCATTGTCTCCCCCTTCCGCGATCACGATCACTCCCTCTACTTCCGGCGACAGTTCCTTTGTCACATACGGAGTCTGCGCTCCATCAGAATCCTGTTCATACACACTGGTCTTGTCAGAGGAAATGTCTTCGGAATTCCTTGTGCCTCCCGCACTGTCTGTCTCTTCTGTCGTCTGACTTGAGCTCTGCTGATCTTTTTCCACGATCTTCTGTCCCGAAGATTTCAGTGTGATCATTACTTTTACTTTTCCCACTCCCTCTACATACTGCAGAGCCTCCGCTGTTTTTGTCTCCAGATATTCCTCATACTGTCCGGCATTCCCGGTGCCTCCGGCACTCGCCGATACGTTCGCTTCTGTCCCGGCGTCCTGACTGTCTTCCGGGAAAGGAACGACTATTACCAGGAGCAGAATGCCTGTGAGCAGAAGGATAAGAAGCTGATTTTTCTTCGGAAGTCTTTCCCCGCTCTTCATTCCCTGAAGCAGCCTTTTCAGTTTATTCTCCAACTCTGATCTCCTCCACTTCTATCAGACCGCCGCTTTCTTCGCTGTCGGATTGCTCCGGTGTTCCACCATACTCATCCGGGACAAAGTCCAGAAGTTCCGCCTCTTCAAATCTCTCGCGCGCCTCCTCGATCTCCTTCTTTTCCATCTCATACAGGCCGCTCTGATACAGCTCCTGAAATCTGCCGCTCATTCCGGTCAGGCTCATAACCGGAGTAAACAAAAGCAGGATAAGAACCAGACCGGAAAAGAATCTGACATACTTTCCGTAATCCTTTCCCGGTATCGCATGCATGACCGCCGCGGCGACGATAAGGTACACCGCAATATTCTGTATCCATCCATATAATTGCTGAAGCATTCTGTCTCCTTTCCCGGACATCGCCGTCAGCAGATCTGAGCACTCTTCTCCGGTCACGATGTCGACGCCGCCACAACAGCGATTGTAAGGAGGAACAGAACGCCTGCGGTAAAGATCACCCTGACAAGGAGTTCGTACCCCTCGCTCACACTGCTGATGCATCCTGTAATCCTTTTATCTGACACCGGCTGCACCAGCGCAGCCGCCAGTCTGTACAGGAATGCCAGAATCAGCATCCGAAGAACCGGCACGGCACAGATCAGAACAGTGATTATCGCGCCGGCCATTCCGATGCCGTTTTTGATCAGCACTGCCGTTCCCAGCACTACTTCGGCGGCGCCTCCCACAGCATTCCCCACCCACGGCAGAGCCTCTGCCGTTCTCGTCAGAGCACTCCTCCTCAGGGTGTCCACAGCCGGCGCCAGAAGCCCCTGCACTACGTTGATGCCTATAATGCCGGCCAGAAGGGTCCGCAGGATCCAGGAGACAATCTTCTGAAGGAGTCCGGCGAATTCTGACAGAAAATCTTCTCCCGTAAGGTTGCCAAGCACCTGCACCATAATATATACATTGATGACAGGCAGAAGAAAACGGACAACCACGATCTCGACTGCATAGATAAGAAAGAGGATGACATTATAAAAAAACAGAGAGGTCACACTTCCGGATGCGAATGCCACTGCCAGGAAATAGCTGGGACAGAGCACTCTCATAAAGTCCAGAAGGGAATCCAGCTGTTCCTCCAGCCCCTGAGTCGCGATCCTGAACGCCGTCAGGCATAGAGTAATCAGCAGCATATACAGTATATAGAAGCTGATCTCTGACACCTGCCGGTTCTGAAACGCCCCTGCGAAATTCGTAAAGACCGCCGCCGTCAGGGCAACAAGAAGCATGTAGACCAGATTCTCCCGGTTATAACGGAATTCATAAAATATCTGATCAGACAGATATTCGACAAATATTTTTCCCACTCCCGCAATATCTCCCGACATCAGTTCAGATACCACTTCACTGAAGGATATCTTCTCTCTCGGAAACATTCTGCGAAGACTGTCTTCAATCTCATCAAAATCGAATTCCGAGAGAAGAGCATCCTCCACTTTCTGCTGAATCCTGCCGGTGTCTTCTTCGGCATCTTCCTCAGAAGACTGAGCAGCTTCTCTGTTTTCCTCCGCGTTTACGATTCTTGTTCCGAACCCGAATACAACAAGAATAAGAAAAACCGTCAGAATAAACTGCAGAAACTTTCTCCATTCCTTTCTCATGACAAAAACTCCCGGATCGTTTCCAGTAAAGCCAGAAGGACCGGCATTCCAAGTGCAAGTATCGTCAGTTTGCTGAAGATTTCAATCTGTACCGCTATGGTCTGATAACCGGCATCCCTGCATATACCTGATGAGAACTCCGCAATATAGGTCACTCCGATCATCTTGAGCATGACCGACAGATAACCGGCGTCCATATCAATATATGAACCGATCTGTTCCACCGTGCTCACAAAGATCTCCAGTCTGTCCACAATGCATGCGAAAAGGAAGATGCTGACCGCCACGCTCATAAAGATTCCGTATTCTGTTTTACCGCCTTTGAACTGAACGGCCAGCACTGTCCCGATGACACCTATTATCCCGATCTGCATCACATTCATATCTCCACCTCCAACCAGATTCAGGCAAAGCCTTCAGAGGGAAAACAACTGTCTGATGGACAGGAAAAGGTCATAGATATACGGCAGCACCCAGGATAATACAAGGATCAGCCCCGCAAGGCTGGTCAGGAAAGCCTGTTCTTCCCTTCCGCTGTGTTTGAGCACCTGACTCAGGATAGAGACAAGTATTCCTACCGCAGCAATTCGAAATATCAGATTTATACTCATGTCTCCACCCCGTTCACAGAAGAACAACTACCAGAAAAATTCCGCCCATCACCCCCAGACAGTTGCCTATCTTCTTTCTTGACGCCAGCCCTTCTCTCAGTTTTTCTATCTCAAGATCCATCCGGTTCATATAAAGCTGCATGGATCTGTCCGAAGTTTCACGGTCGATCTGGCCGAGAAATGTCCCCATTTCTTTAAGAAGAATCGAATGTTCACTCTTCATTCCGAGTTCTTTCAGATCCCGGTCTATGGAACGGTTCCATATTCTTGCGAACGCCGACTCTTCTCTTCTGTCCGTCTCCTCCGCCAGATGTCTGAGCCAGGAAGCATAGGGCTCTTTCACCCGTCTGCCCGTCTCTCTGAACACCTCCGGAAGCGGCGCGCACGTATATTCCATCTCACCTCTGATCAATCCCGCGACATACCTGAGATAGCGCATCTTTTCCAGATATCGGCTCAGTTCCGCCCCGTACATATAACCGGCTCCGGTAGTCGCGATTATGATCAGTATGCTTCCCACTACTCTTTGCACAGCACTCTCCCCCGCTCATCATAAATCCCGCGTATCTCTCCCGGATGTTTCCCGTTTCCGAGGACTACATACCGTTCAAACATCCTGCGCCGGATCAGTTCTCCCAGCACAGGCTTTCTTGAGGCTTCCTCCATATCCAGTCCGTGTACACTCGCGATCAGTTTGCAGCCGCACTGCATGGCATATTCCACTGCATGAATATCCTCTCTTGTGCCGATCTCGTCGACTGCGATCACCTGAGGCGCCATGGAACGGATCAGCATGATCATGCCGTCCGCTTTCGGGCAGCAGTCAAGGATGTCCGTCCTTGTTCCCAGGTGGTTCTGTGCAATTCCCAGGCAGCATCCTCCCAGTTCGGAACGCTCATCGACTACCCCCACAGAGCAGCCTTTTACATATGTATTTCCGTCAGATATCTGCCGGATCAGATCCCGGATCAGCGTGGTTTTTCCACATCCGGGCGGTGAGATAATCAGCGTGTGGCATACCTGCCTGTTCTTAGTAATATAAGGAAGAAGTGTGTCGGCGCACCCGATGACTTCGTGAGACACCCTGATATTAACGGATGATATGTACTGAATATTCTTCACCTTTTCTTTCTCCATGATCACCTTTCCTGCCACTCCTACCCTGTGACCTCCTTCCACTGTAAGAAATCCCTGTCTCATCTCATTTTCATATGCATAGAGGGAATATCTGCTTATATACTCCATCGTCTCCCTCAGCTCCTCTTTCGTGACAATGTGCTCTTCCGCCCCCTCCGGCAGAGAAATGTCCCTGCTTTCCTTTGTGATGCGCAGCGGCTGTCCTGTCCGCATGCGGATCTCCTGAAGTTTTCCGATGTCAGGTACTTCCTCATCGATGATCTTCCTTACGCTTCTGGCAAGGATCTTCAATATCTGTGATCTTCTGTCCTGTCTCTCCATCTTGTCCACCTCTTTACACAATATATGATGAGGCGGGAAAAATATAACCGGCAATTTCAAAGAATCCTGTGCGGCATTTCCGGCAGAACCGCAAACAGGCACGGCCTGTCCTGAAACTTTGGACCGTCCGTGCCTGTTATTCCCCTGTTTTCTTTTAAATTTCTTCTTTTTCTGATATTCCGAACGCAGTTCCTTCACGAAGCAAAAAGCTCAGTTTTCCCGGAACCTGCGGATCTCCTCCAGTCTCTCTGCGGCCTTCTTCTCATCTCCCTGAGTGGTCGGATGATAGTACGTCCTGTCCTTCAGACTGTCCGGCATGCACTGCATATGCGTCAGCTTTTCCTCCGTATCATGGGCGTACTCATATCCTTTTCCATACCCCAGTTCTTTCATCAGACCTGTAACCCCGTTCCGGATCTGCATGGGCACCGGTTCCGCCCGCAGCGTCCGCACATCTTTCTTGCATGCCTCACATGCCGTATAGAGCGCATTCGATTTGGGCGCCATCGACAGATACACGACCGCATGGGTAAGATGGACATCGCACTCAGGCATTCCAAGGAAATGGCAGGCCTGATATGCAGCCACCGCTACCTGCAGGGCATTGCTGTCCGCCATCCCCACATCCTCGCTGGCAAAACGGATCATCCTTCTTGCGATATACAGCGGGTTCTCCCCGCCTTCCAGCATACGCAGCATCCAGTAGACCGCAGCATCGGGATCACTGTTTCTCATGGACTTGTGAAGGGCCGAGATCAGGTTATAGTGTTCCTCGCCCGTCTTATCATAGAGAAGGGATCTACGGCTGATGCACTGCTCCAGTCCCTCGTCCGTAACCGTGATCCCCTCCGCGCTGATCTCGCCGTTTAACACCGCCATCTCCAGCGTATTGAGCGCTGTCCGCGCATCTCCATTGGCAAATGCCGCAACTGCTCTGACAGCTTCATCCGTAATCTTTACATTCTGCCCGCCGAAACCGGCCGGACTCTCAAGAGCATGCCTGAGCAGTTTTACAAGATCCTTTTCCTCCAGCGCTTTGAGAACGAACACCCGGCATCTTGAAAGAAGTGCGGCATTAATCTCAAAAGACGGATTCTCTGTCGTAGCGCCGATCAGGATGATGCTTCCTCTCTCCACATATGGAAGAAATGCATCCTGCTGGGCTTTGTTAAACCTGTGAATCTCATCCACAAAAAGCACAGTGCGCAGCCCCACTCTCCGGCTCTGCTCCGCCCGGTTCATGACTTCTTTAATCTCTTTGATTCCGCTCGTCACTGCGCTGAAATTAATAAATTCTGACTTTGTTTTTCCCGCAATGATGCTGGCAAGAGTAGTCTTTCCGACCCCCGGCGGTCCCCAGAAGATCATGGATGATATCTGATCCCTCTCAATCAGCTGCCGCAGGATCTTTCCCTTTCCCACCAGATGCTCCTGCCCCACGAAATCATCCAGGGAATCCGGGCGGAGCCTGCTTGCAAGGGGAGTCGTCACCCGGCTGTTATCGAACAATGTCATCTGCTGCATATCCAACACCTCCGCATACACCTGTTATAAAAGCCGGAAAGGAATAAGCAGATCATCCTGATCTGTTTCATCCTTTCCGGCTCATAAGTCATGCCGCCCGGGACTGTATGCCGGACGATTATTATCTCTTATCCTATTCAGCCACGTCTCTCATACTGAAACTGAATCTTCCCATCTTGTCCTTTCCAAGGCATACGACTTTCACCACATCGCCGATAGAAAGCACATCCTCAACTTTGTCTACTCTCTTCTTGGAAATCTTGGAAATATGAACCAGGCCTTCCTTGCCAGGTGCAAACTCGAGGAATGCTCCGAAATCTTTAATACTTACAACCTTACCCTCAAATACCTGTCCGGCCTCAAAATCCGTCACAATTGTATGGATCAGTTTTGCAGCCTTGTCCATTCCTTCTTTCTCAGTGCCGCAGATAGATACTGAACCGTCATCCTCAATATCGATCTTGACCCCGGTCTCCTCAATGATGGCGTTAATCGTCTTTCCTCTCTGTCCGACTACATCGCCGATCTTCTGAGGATCAATCTGCATCTGAATGATCTTCGGTGCATACGGGCCGACTTCCGGTCTCGGCTCTGCAATTCCCTTCTTGTTCATGACTTCATCGATGATATAGGTTCTCGCCTTCTTTGTCGCAGCGATGGCCTCCTCAATGATCGGTCTTGTAAGACCGTGGATCTTGATATCCATCTGGATCGCCGTGATGCCTTTGTGTGTTCCTGCAACCTTGAAGTCCATATCGCCGAAGAAATCTTCCAGTCCCTGGATGTCTGTCAGAACAAGGTAATCATCATCTGTCTCTCCGGTTACAAGACCTGCGGATATGCCCGCCACTGCAGACTTGATCGGTACACCGGCAGCCATCAGCGACATACTGGAAGCGCATACGCTCGCCTGAGATGTGGAGCCGTTGGACTCAAATGTCTCGGATACCGTGCGGATCGCATATGGGAATTCCGATTCGCTCGGAAGCACCGGAATAAGCGCTCTCTCAGCCAGTGCGCCATGTCCGATCTCGCGGCGTCCCGGTCCCCTTGACGGCTTTGTCTCCCCGACAGAGTAGGACGGGAAATTATAGTGATGCATATATCTCTTCGATGTCTCGTTTTCATCCAGCCCATCCAGTCTCTGTGCCTCAGAAAGCGGCGCAAGCGTGGTGACTGTGCAGATCTGTGTCTGTCCTCTCGTGAACATTGCGGAACCGTGTACTCTCGGGATAACATCGATCTCTGCGTCAAGCGGACGGATCTCATCTATGGCACGTCCGTCAGGACGTTTATGATCCTTCAGGATCATCTTTCTGACTGTCTTCTTCTGATACTGATATACCGCCTCACCGAGAACAGACAGCCACTCTTCATTATCGGCGAAAGCCTCCTCCAGCTTCTCTGTGATCACACGGATGTTCTCTTCTCTTGTCTGCTTGTCATCGGTAAATACAGCTTCCTCCATCTGCTCCGGAGGTACGATCTCCTTAATTGCTTCAAAAAGCTCTTCCGGAACGGAGAAGTGTTCATAATCATGTTTCGGTTTGCCGCACTCTGCGACGATCGTATCAATGAAGGCGATCACCTTCTGATTCAGCTCATGAGCCGCAAAGATCGCCTCGATCATCTTATCCTCCGGCACTTCGTTGGCGCCGGCTTCAATCATGATCACTTTCTCTCGTGTGGAAGCGACTGTAAGAGCAAGATCCGATGCCACTCTCTGCGCTGACGTCGGGTTGAATACAAATTCACCGTCAATCATTCCCACCTGTGTCGTGGAGATCGGACCGTCAAACGGAATATCGGAAATGCATGTGGCAATCGCCGCTCCCAGCATAGCCGTCAGCTCAGGGCTGCAGTCCTGATCCACTGACATAACCAGATTCTCGAGAGTCACATCATTTCTGTAATCTTTCGGAAACAGCGGACGCATCGGACGGTCGATGACACGGTCTGTCAGAATGGCGTTCTCGGAAGCCTTTCCCTCTCTCTTGTTGAATCCGCCCGGGATCTTTCCGACTGCATACATTCTCTCATTATACTCCACACTGAGCGGGAAGAAATCGATTCCCTCCCTCGGCTTCTCTGACGCAGTTGCAGTACAGAGGACAGTCGTATCCCCGTAGTGCATCAGCACTGCGCCGTTCGCCTGCTTCGCAACTCTGCCCACATCAACGCGGAGTGTTCTCCCGGCAAGTTCCATCTCAAACTTCTTATACTTATCTCCCATAGTGTTCTCCTTTTTCATATAGAATTCCGTACGGGCAGGCGTCTCCGAAACTACTGAAAAACATATTAAAACCGGTAATATACTTTTCAGTGGTCTCGGTTACATCTATCTGCCCGCAGTCTAAATTATTATAGCATACCAAACCCGGTTAAGCAAATATTTTTAAAAAGCGCCGCATACTTACTGTAAAGCATACGGCGCAGCGCAAAAACATTATTTTCTAAGACCAAGTCTCTCAATCAGTGAACGGTATCTCTCGATGTCCACTTTCTTAAGGTATGCAAGAAGTCCTCTTCTCTGACCAACCATCTTAAGAAGTCCTCTTCTTGAGTGATGATCCTTCGGGTTCGCCTTGAAGTGCTCTGTCAGCTCATTGATCCTTGCTGTCAGAATGGCAACCTGTACCTCCGGAGATCCTGTGTCTCCTTCACTTCTTCCATACTCTTTGATAATAGCCTGTTTCTTTTCCTTTGCGATCATTTTCATTTCCTCCTTAATATTTCTCTTCTACAAAACGCCTGATATTAAGTAACGGTTGGAGTAGCTCCGGTTACCGAACATCGGTTCATTTCATACCCGGCTAGTATAGCATAATGCTCACCGGATGTAAAGCGGGAATTTATAATCCGAAATATTTTTCTCCGAATCGGATATCCCCCATCACATGCTCCTTCAATTCCTCAACTGATGCAAATTTAGTTTCAGGTCTTTCGAACTCACAGAACCGGGCGGTAATCTCCTTTCCGTAAGCGCTGCCCTCATAGCCGAATACAAAGACTTCCAGAAGTTTCTTGTGTTCGTCTGTTACGGTGGGTTTTATGCCGGCATTGCCAATCCCTGCATACCATTTCCCGTCGACTCTCACACGGCATGCGTATACGCCAAACCGGGGAAGGATCTTTCTTCCCTGAGGCTCAATGTTCATTGTCGGAAATCCCAGAGTTCTTCCCAGCTGTTTCCCGTGTTCAACGATCCCCGTCATCTCGTAAGGATATCCCAGAAGCTGTTCCGCCAGATGAACATCCCCCTCGGCCAGCGCCTCCCTGATGTAGGAACTGCTGATAACTCTGTCTCCGTATTTTTCTTTCTCGATTACGTCAACCGTATATCCGTATTCCTCCGCATATCTGAGAAGCATATCCGCATTGCCTCTCTTTCCGTATCCGAAAGAAAAGTCTGTTCCCACGACAACATGCGCCGCGCGGAGCTTTCTGAAAAGGATCTCCCTGATAAAATCCTCCGCCTCCATCTCCCGAAGTTCCCGGGTAAACGGATAGCGGATGAGCCAGTCAATCTTTCCTTCCAGATGGGAGCGGCGTTCCTCATTCGTCATGATGCAGTCTCTGTCCATATCAAATGCGCAGAGAACGCTCTCACATCCGTCCGCCGCATATTCTCTGATCTTTTCCACCAGTTTCTGATGTCCTCTGTGAAGACCGTCGAATTTTCCCAGTGTCACGGCCGTCCGTGCTGTACCTCGGTAAGATTCAATTCCTGTAATATACTGCATGTCTATCCCTTCAATCCCCCTGATCCGGCAGAAAGCTCTTCCGGATCAAGGAACATTTTCTCAAGTGTAAAACGTTCGGCGCCTGCGCTGTACCGGTAGACACCTATAAAATGTCCCTGCACGTCATATACTCTGTACTGCCCGCCAGAGCGGAAGTCTGCCCTCTCTTCCGCAGCCCGGGCGGGAAGAGGATTCCCGTTATACGCCTTCGAAGCATACCGGTCCTTCACGGTAATCTTCCGCATCCCCTCAAACACACTGTCAAGAGGAATAAGATATTCCTCTATTCTTCCGTCTGCGGCTGCCTCAGCCACCTCTTCTATCCGATGGCTCCCACTGATATCGAAGCTGCCGGCCCGTGTCCTTACAAGTTGCTCCATACATCCGCCGGTTCCCAGCCGCTCGCCGATATCATGACAGAGCGTCCGGATGTAAGTTCCTTTTGAGCAGCTCACTTCCATATATACTCTTGGAAGTTCCGTCTTCTCAATATTGATTTCCCGGATCATAACCCTGCGGCTCTTTCTCTCCACGGTTTTTCCCTCACGGGCAAGCTCATACAGTTTCCTGCCGTTAATCTTAAGCGCAGAATACATCGGGGGAATCTGGTCATATTCTCCCACAAATCCGCGCACACACTCCAGGACCGTCTCCGTTGAAATCCCTTCCGTATCTTTCTCGGAAAGCACTTTGCCGGAAATATCCTGTGTATCTGTCGTCTTTCCCAGCAGCAGGACAGCGCGGTATGTCTTATCCCTGTCGGTGAGCATATCACATACCTTTGTGGCTCTTCCGAGGCAGACGGGAAGCACGCCTTCCGCATCCGGATCGAGTGTGCCTGTATGTCCGATCTTCTTCTGTCCCGTGATCTTCCGGAGCCGGGCTACAACATCGTGGGAAGTATAGCCTTTTTCTTTATAAATGTTCAGTATCCCGTTGATCATCTGTCCTCGTCCTGCTCTGTATTTTTATCCAGCTGCAGGAGAATCTGTCTTGATATGTTGTTGATCACATCATGGCTGGATCCCTTCATCGTGACGCCTGCCGCATTCACATGTCCGCCGCCGCCGAAATACACCGCTATCCTGCTCACATCCACATTGCCTTTGGACCTCAGGCTGACCTTGAACTGCTGCGGAGCTGTCTCATGCAGAAACATTGCAACTTCCACGCCCTTTGTCTGGCGAAGCTGACTGACGATCCCCTCCAGATCAGCGGGAACGGCCTGGAAAAATTCCATTTCCTTCTCCCGCACCACAGAGACGATACAGCGTTTATCCAGAATGAGCATACTCTCCAGAAGCGCCCGTCCCAGAATCTGATTCTGGACATATGTCTTTTCGTAATACGTTCTCTCTATGATCTCATTTCCATTGATGCCCTTTCGCATCAGATCCGCCGCGATCTCCATTGTCTCCGGGGATGTGCAGGAATACTGAAACACTCCCGTATCATGTGCAATTCCCATATACAAGGCCTCTGCTGTCCTTTTACTTATTTTCTCCCTGTCCAGAAGGTTATATACAAGTTCCGAGGTAGAACTTGCGTCCGGAACTATGTAATTGTGATCCGCAAATGCCTCATTGCTCGCATGGTGATCGATACATACCGTCTCCGCAGCGCTCTCAAACAGCGTTTCAGCGAAGCCGAGTCTTTTGACATCGCCGCAGTCCAGACAGATGAACAGATCATATGCATCAGCCTCACCGATCTCCGTCTTCACTTCATCCGTACACTGGATCATGCTGAATGCTTCCGGCACATTCTCCAGATATACATCTGTCGCCGTCTCAGGATACTGCTCTTTCAGATACATGTACAGCCCGAGACAGGAACCGACACAGTCGCCGTCCGGGCGGACATGTCCGCCCAGCGCAACCCGCCGTCTGCCTTTTAAAATATCATCCAAAACTAAACTCATTTTACTCATCAGCTCCATCTTTTTTCAAATCTCTCGTCACTTCATCTATCTTTCTGCTGATATTCACTCCATATTCTATAGACTGATCTATAATAAATCTGATTTCCGGAGTATTGCGCATATTGATCGTCCGCGCCAGCTCATGCCGGATGTAGCCTTCCGCGCTCTGAAGGCCTTTGATGGTGTCCTGCTGCATTTTCTCATCTCCCAGGACACTGATATAGGCCTTGCATGTCTTCAGATCAGGAGCCACTTCGACAGCCACTACGGAAGTCATCGGCGCCACTCTCGGGTCTTTGATCCCGCTGCGCAGGATATTGCTCAGCTCTCTCTGCACTTCTGCGTTTACCCGCGTATTTTTTATACTGTTTTTTCTCATTGCTGCCCCTTCTTTCCTGTCATAGTCTCGTCTTCCGGAAGACTATTTTCTCTCTATCTCCACCATCTTGTAGGCTTCTACCTGGTCGCCTTCCTTGATGTCATTATAATTCTCGAATACAAATCCGCACTCGTATCCGGCTCTTACTTCCTTCACATCATCCTTGAATCTCTTCAGCGATGCAAGCGGGCCGTCGAACATGACCACTCCGTCACGGATCAGACGTGTGGAGCAGTTTCTCTCAAATATACCGTCCTGCACATAGGCACCCGCAATCATACCCACACCGGAAGCCTTGAATGTCTGACGCACCTCTGCGTGGCCGAGTATCTTCTCTTCAAATACCGGATCGAGCATTCCCTTCATTGCGGCTTCCACGTCTTCAATTGCATTGTAGATAACCCTGTAAAGCCTCAGGTCAACTCCTTCACGCTCCGCGATATCCTTTGCCGTCGCATCGGGACGTACGTTGAAACCGATGATAATCGCATTGGATGCGGAAGCGAGGATCACATCCGACTCATTGATGGCGCCTACGCCTCCGTGGATAACCTTGACCACGACTTCTTCATTGCTCAGTTTAAGCAGGCTCTGTTTGAGTGCCTCAACAGACCCCTGGACGTCAGCCTTAACTACAATATTAAGCTCTTTCAGATTGCCTTCCTTGATCTGGTTGAACAGATCGTCAAGAGACATCTTGGACTTGGTCTCATCAAGCAGTTTCACCTTATTCTGAGCGATAAATGTATCCGCGAAGTTTCTTGCCTCTTTCTCCGATGCGCATCCTACAAATACCTCGCCGGCATTGGGAACATCATTCAGTCCGAGGATCTCCACCGGCTGAGACGGACCTGCTTCCTTCACACGTCTTCCCTTGTCGTCCATCATGGCCCTCACTCGTCCGTGCGCAGAGCCTGCCGCAATTGCATCTCCTACATGAAGGGTTCCTTTCTGCACAAGAACGGTTGCAACAGAACCTTTTCCTTTATCAAGCTCCGCCTCGATGACAAGACCTCTCGCCGCACGGTTCGGATTTGCCTTCAGTTCCATCACTTCCGCAGTAAGCAGAATCATCTCCAGCAGTTCCGGAATTCCCTCCTTCGTGTGAGCGGATACCGGAACGAATACTGTACTTCCTCCCCAGTCCTCCGGAATCAGTTCATACTCTGTCAGTTCCTGTTTTACTCTTTCTACGTTTGCACCGGGTTTGTCGATCTTGTTGATGGCCACAATGATCTCCACTCCCGCGGCTTTCGCATGATTGATGGCCTCCACAGTCTGAGGCATCACTCCGTCGTCCGCCGCTACCACAAGGATCGCGATATCCGTAGAGTTTGCGCCGCGCATACGCATCGCCGTAAACGCCTCATGTCCCGGAGTATCAAGAAAAGTGATCTTCTCACCGTTGACCTCCACCACATATGCTCCGATATGCTGTGTGATTCCTCCCGCTTCCTTATCGGTCACGTTGGTGTGCCGGATCGCGTCAAGGAGAGAAGTTTTTCCATGGTCTACATGTCCCATGACGCATACAACCGGAGGCCGTTTCACCATCAGGCTTTCATCTTCTTCGTCCTCTTTCAGGAGTTCCTCAATGACATCCACAACTTCTTCTTTCTCGCAGAGAACGTCAAAGTCCATTGCAATCTCTTCTGCAGTGTCAAAATCAATCTCCTGATTCACGGTAACCACTTTTCCCTGAAGGAAAAGCTTCTTGACGATCACTGACGGAACTACTTTCATCTTATCTGCCAGTTCTTTGATCGTAAGCACTTCCGGAATTACAATCTGTTTGATCTGTTCCTCTTTCTTTTCCGGTTTTGCCTGAGGCTTCTTGACCTCGGCGGTCTGTTTCTGTTTTTTGCCTTTCTTAGCTCTGCCTTCGAAAGCCTCGTCTCTGTATTCTTTCTTCTTGTTGTCTCTCTCTTTATCCTTCGCCTTGTTTCTCTGGCTCTTCTGCTGTTCCATCATAGGTGCGCTCATGGAATCATCACGGCGTGAGTCGCCTCTTCTGTCGCTGCGCTGACCGCCGCCCTGGCGCTGGCCCTGTCCGCTGAAGTGCTGATCACGGCCTCCTCTTTCCTGACGCGGTCCTCTGGCTTCTCTCCCCTGACGCGTTCCCTGGGAATTTCTGTCGCTTCTTTCCTGACGCGGTCCTCTTCCCTCACCTGACGTACGAGCCGTTCCCTGTGACTGTCTCTCCGGGCGTGGTCCGTTCTGACTTCCTCTCTCCGGACGCCCTGTTCTCGCCTCTTCCGCCGGGCGCTGGCTCTGTGCCGGGCGCTCCGTTCTCACAGGACGTCCCTCCGCTGAAGAACGTGTTCCGGCCGGCGCCGCCTGACGCGTCGGACGTGCTCCTCCTGCGGCACGGGGCGGACGGTTTTCACCATTCGCCTTCCCGCTTCCCTGAGCCGGACGGGCCGGGCGCTGGCCCGGACGTTTTCCCTGGATGCGGCTGCTGTTCCTGGAATTCTGCGGACGCACCACAAAAGCAAGGTTTTTCTTCTTCGGAGCCTGCTCTTTTTCCGGAGCCTCTGTCTTCTTTCCGCCGTCCTTTCTTCCCTGAACTTCTTTTCTTATTGACTCTGTCACATCATCCTCCAGAGTGCTCATATGATTCTTTACCTCAATATTTCTGGCTTTCAGCATGTCAAGGATTTCCCTGTTCTCCATGTTCAGTTCCTTTGCCAGCTCATGTACCCTCATTTTTGTCATAATCAACTACCTCCTTTATGCAATACTCTCCCGGTTTTTAAGCTCTTTTAGAATTCCTTCTGCAAATCCTTCGTCCAATATCGCCAGAGATGCACGGAATTCTTTTCCCATTGCATGCCCTAAGGTATCTTTATCTCCGTAAAAACAAATTGGAACTTTGTAAAATTCACACATATCCCGAAATTTCTTCTTCGTATTGTCCGACGCGTCCGCAGCAACCATGACGAGTTTTGCCCCCCCGGTTTTTGCCTCGCGCTCGGTCATAAATTCGCCGCTTGCACATTTTCCTGCTTTCATCGCAAGACCGATCAGAGACAGCACTTTATCCCTCTGCAATATCTCCCATCTCCTTTTCCAGTCTGTCGTATACCTCCTGCGGAATCGTCTGTCTGAACGAGCGCTCCAGGCCTTTGTTCTTAACCGCCTTCCGGAAACATTCTTTTGAAAAGCAGATATAGGCTCCTCGTCCGTTCTTCTTTCCTGTCGTATCCGTCATGAACTCTCCCTCCTGATCACGCAGGATACGCATCAGTTCCTTTTTCGGTTTCATCTCACCGCAGCCCACGCATTTGCGCATGGGAATCTTTTTTTTCACTGCCAATCGATTCACTCCTTCAGTTAATTCTGCCCGTAATTCTGCCCGTTCTGCCCGTCTGTCTCAACAAATTCGATCTCTTCACCGTCGTCGTATCCGGCGTCTGTCTCGCCGTCTTCATAAGAATCCGCATACTCTTCATCATATGCGTCTTCCTCGTACTCTTCCTCATCAAAATCGCCGGTGTATCCTTCCTCGCCCATCATGCCCATCTGTTCCATGTAGTTTTCCGGGAGATCGCCCGACTCGATTGCCTGGGTCTCGCTCTTGATATCGATTTTATATCCCGTCAGCCTTGCTGCAAGTCTCGCATTCTGTCCTTCCTTTCCGATGGCGAGAGAAAGCTGGTAATCCGGCACAATAACACCTGCCACTTTCTCCTCCGGATCTGCCATGACGGAGATAACTTTTGCCGGACTCAGCGCATTCTCAATCAGAAGCGCCGGATTCTCATCCCAGTTGATGATATCGATCTTCTCACCGCGAAGCTCATTGACCACTGCATTGACTCTTGCGCCGTTCATTCCGACACAGGCGCCAACCGGATCCACATTGGGATCATTTGACCACACTGCCATCTTCGTTCTGGAACCGGCCTCGCGGGCAATGCTCTTGATCTCCACAATGCCCTCTCTTACCTCAGCCACCTCAGCCTCAAAGAGACGTTTCACCAGTTCCGGATGTGTACGGGAGACAAGGATCTTCGGCCCCTTTGGTGTATTCTTGACTTCCACCACGTAAAGTTTGATACGTTCTGTAGGCTTGAAGACTTCTCCCTTCACCTGCTCGTTTTCTGTCAGCATGGCGTCGGCCCGCCCGAGATTGATACTGATGTTTTTGCCGACATAGCGCTGGACAACTCCCGTAACGATGTCCTTCTCTTTCTCGAAATACTGGTCAAACACGACTTTTCTCTCTTCCTCGCGTATCTTCTGGAGGATCAGGTTCTTGGCATTCTGCGTTGCAATACGTCCGAATTCCTTGGAGTGCACCGGAACCTGTGCCACATCACCGATGTGCAGGGCGGAGTCGATCTTTTCCGCGTCTTCGAGGCTGATCTCAAGCGCCGGATCCATTACTTCCTCCACGACTTCTTTCTCCGCATATACCGCATAATCGCAGGTCTCTCTGTTCATAATCACCTTGATATTCTCCGCCGTGCCGAAATGATTCTTGCACGCGCTGAGCAGAGAATTTTCAATTGCATCCATCATCACATCTCTGCTGATGTTTTTCTCTTTTTCAAGAATTGTCAACGCTTCCATTAACTCTGTATTCATTATTATTTCCTCCTAAATGAAATTAAAATCACAGCCGGTTCCTTCCCGCCGTATGCAGGTGTCTCAGACTGCTAAAAATCAAGCGCCAGTCTTATCAGAGCGATGCTGCTCCTGTCAAAAATCTGTTCCGACTCGTCTTCATATGTGATCGTCACGGTGTCCTCGTCGTAGCTCTTCAGTATGCCGATAAATTCCTTCTGTCTGTCGATCGGGCGATATGTCCGGATCTCCACCTCTTCGCCGAGGCTCCTCGCAAAATCCTTCTCCTTCTTGAGCGGTCTTCCCAGCCCCGGAGAGCTGACTTCAAAGACATAGGAATCTTCAATGTAATCTTTCTCATCGAGAATATCAGAAAATCTTCTGCTCACCGTCTCGCAGTCATCTACCGTGATGCCGCCGGGTTTGTCAATATAGGCCCTGAGATACCAGGTGCCTCCTTCTTTTACATACTCTACGTCGACCAGTTCAAAACCAAGTTCTGAGACGATCGGCTCCAAAAGTTTTTCCGTCTTTTCTTCATATTCTTCTCTTCTGGACACGTCAAACTTCCTTTCTTAATCTCAGTTTCTTTTCACATATGCGCCGGCCAGAGCCGCTGATGTACAGACATCTTTCCGGAGTTTTATCCGTTTCTCCGGGAAATTTCCCTCTGCATCAAAGAAGAGTGAACTTTCGTTCACTCTTCTGCCGGATTC
>CAKNHF010000025.1 GCA_930972465.1 uncultured Lachnospiraceae bacterium | reverse complement strand
CCGCAGAAGGCAGTGATGCCGGGCGTGCTGATCCTTGAGGCTCTGGCGCAGACCGGAGCGGTAGCGATCTTGAGCATGCCGGAGAACAAGGGCAAGATCGCATTTTTCGGCGGTGTACAGAAGTGCCGTTTCAAAGGAATGGTATTTCCGGGGGACACGCTGAAACTGGAGACAAAGATCATCAAGAGCAAGGGACCTGTCGGAGTGGGACAGGCGACCGCTTATGTGGATGATAAAGTAGTTGTCACTGCAGAACTGACATTTATGGTAGGGGAGTAGCATAGAAATGATTGGAAAGGTATTAATCGCAAACCGCGGAGAGATTGCGGTCAGGATCATCCGGGCATGCCGTGAGATGGGGATTGAGACGGTTGCAGTTTATTCCGAGGCGGATCGGGAAGCGCTGCACACACAGCTTGCAGACGAAGCGATCTGTATCGGGCCGGCACCCTCTTCTGAGAGTTATCTGAATATGCAGAATATCATCAGCGCAACGCTGGTATCCGGTGCAGACGCCATCCACCCCGGATTCGGCTTCCTCTCCGAGAACAGCAGGTTCGCAGAACTGTGCGAGCAGTGCAACATTACATTTATCGGACCGGATTCCGAAGTGATCCGGAAACTGGGAAATAAATCCGAGGCAAGGAACACCATGATGAATGCAGGCGTTCCTGTCATTCCGGGAAGCAAGGATCCTATCTATGACGCGGAGGAAGGCGCGAAGATCGCGGCCGAGATCGGTTATCCGGTCATCGTCAAGGCGGCTCTCGGAGGCGGCGGAAAAGGCATGCGTGTGGCCGAGACGCCGGAGGAGTTTGAGAACAGCTTTAAGACAGCTCAGAAAGAAGCGCAGATGGCATTCGGCGATAATACGATGTACATCGAGCATTTTGTTCAGCATCCCCGTCATATCGAGTTCCAGATCATGGCTGACAAGCATGGCAATGTGATTCATCTCGGAGAGCGTGACTGTTCCATACAGAGAAACCACCAGAAGATGATCGAGGAGTCACCGTCGATTGCCCTGACGCCGGAACTTCGGGAGAAAATGGGAGAGGCCGCGGTGAAGGCGGCCAAGGCGGCTCATTATACCAACGCCGGAACCATCGAGTTCCTTCTCGAGAAGAACGGGAATTTCTACTTTATGGAGATGAATACAAGAATCCAGGTTGAACATCCCGTAACTGAGTGGGTGACGGGAATCGATCTGGTCAAGGAGCAGATCCGGATCGCGGACGGACGTCCTCTGAGCTATAAGCAGGAAGACGTACATATTACGGGGCATGCCATTGAGTGCAGGATCAATGCGGAGAATCCGGAAAAGAATTTCCGGCCTTCACCGGGAACGATCACGGATATGTATCTTCCGGGAGGAAAAGGAGTACGTATCGACTCGGCCATTTACAGTGGATATACTGTGCCGCCGTATTATGATTCCATGCTGGCAAAACTGATCGTACATGCCAAGAACAGGAGCGAGGCCATCCGAAAGATGCGCAGCGCACTGGGCGAAGTTATCATAGAGGGGATCGATACGAATGTCGATTATCAGTACGAAATCCTGAATCATCCGGATTTCATATCAGGTAATATCGATATTGAGTTTATAGCACAGATGTCAGAAAATTCAGAAAATGGTGAGTAAAGGGGCCTGACCCTTTTGCATAAGGGCAGACTCTCCAGGAGGTAGTCTCAGATGAAATTGCAGAATATGTTTAAAAAGACGAGCCAGCGCGCGCATTATATCGCTCTTCGCAACTCCCGTCCGGAAGTGCCGGAAGGGCTTCTGCGCAAGTGCAACAAGTGCGGGGCCGCGATCATCGCGGAAGATGTGAAAAACGGATATTATATCTGTCCGAAGTGCCACGGATATTTCCGGGTGCACGCTTACAGAAGGGTTGAGATGCTTGCGGATGAGGGATCTTTTGAAGAGTGGGACAAAGAGATGGATTTTGTCAATCCGCTTGATTTCAAGGGATACGAAGACAAGATAAACGCCCTGAAGGAGCGGACCCGTCTGAATGAGGCAGTGGTGACGGGAAAGATTACCATCAATGGAAATCCGGCGGTGATCGGCGTGTGTGACGGCAGATTTCTGATGGCCAGCATGGGCTGGATCGTCGGGGAGAAGATCACCCGTGCGGTGGAGCGTGCGACGGCGGAGAAACTTCCGGTCATCATCTTCACCTGTTCGGGCGGAGCAAGGATGCAGGAGGGAATTGTTTCTCTGATGCAGATGGAAAAGACTTCCGCCGCGCTTAAGCGCCACAGTGATGCGGGACAGCTGTACATTTCCGTTCTGACAGATCCCACCACGGGAGGTGTTACTGCAAGTTTTGCAATGCTCGGAGACATTATTCTTGCTGAGCCGAAAGCTCTTATCGGATTTGCAGGTCCCAGAGTCATTGAGCAGACTATAGGGCAGAAACTCCCGAAAGGATTCCAGAGATCAGAATTTCTTCTGGATCATGGATTCGTTGATCGCATCGTGGAGAGGGAGGAACTGAAGGATGTGCTCACCCAGATCCTTTCTGCACACTCGGAGAAGGGATTCAAAGACCATGAACTTAAGGCTGCAGCCGGATCATTTGAGAAGGCACAGCAGGACGAGTCATTGAGCGCCTGGGACAGGGTACAGCTTTCCAGAAAGAAAGACCGTCCCGTCGGGACAGATTATATCAATGCACTCTTTACGGACTTCATGGAATTCCACGGGGATCGTTATTTCAAGGACGATCATGCGATCGTCGGCGGCATTGCCCGTTTCCACGGAATGCCTGTGACAGTTATCGCACAGGCAAAGGGAAAGACGACGAAAGAAAATCTGGACCGGAATTTCTCCATGCCGTCGCCTGACGGTTACCGTAAAGCACTGAGACTTATGAAACAGGCGGAGAAATTCGGACGTCCGGTGATCTGCTTTGTGGATACGCCGGGGGCTTTCTGCGGACTGGAAGCAGAGGAGCGGGGACAGGCCGAGGCGATTGCCAGAAATCTGTTCGAACTGTCCGGACTGAAAGTGCCGGTGCTCTCTGTTGTCATCGGAGAAGGAGGCAGCGGCGGAGCGCTTGCCATGGCGGTTGCGGATGAAGTGTGGATGCTGGAGAATTCTATCTATTCCGTACTTTCGCCGGAGGGATTCGCAAGTATCCTCTGGAAGGACAGCAAGAGAGCCAGTGAGGCGGCGGAAGTTATGAAACTGACGGCGGGAGATCTTAAGAAGCTCGGTATTGTGGAGCAGGTGATCGCTGAGCCGGAAGATTTTACGGATGAAAATATGGAACCGGTGTGTGTCGAACTGGAAGTTCAGATCATGGATTTCATTGAGAGATATGAAAAACTGGGAGCAGAAGAGCTGGTTGAAAAGAGATATCAGAGATTCCGCCGGATGTAAGATTTCAGGCGTGAGCTCATAAATTGAGGATAGATATGAAAAATCTGAAAATAGGTGAAAAACTGACAAAAGTCCCCCTGATCCAGGGGGGAATGGGCGTAGGGATCAGCCTTGGCAGGCTGGCCGGCTCCGTGGCGAAGGAGGGCGGCATCGGAATCATATCCAGCGCCCAGATCGGATACCGGGAGCCGTACTTTGACCAGGATCCGGCGAAAGCAAATCTGGCTGCGATCGAGAAAGAGATGAAAAAGGCCCGTGAGATCTCACCGGACGGAATCATCGGGTACAATGTGATGACCGCACTGAAAGAGCATGCCGCTCATATCAGGGCTGCGGTAAAGGCGGGAGCCGATATCGTCATATCCGGAGCCGGGCTTCCCACAGACCTTCCGGCACTGACAGAGGGGAGCGGCACGAAGATCGCTCCTATCGTCTCCACGGATAAATCGGCCCATGTCATCCTGAAATACTGGGACAGAAAGTATAAACGCACGGCAGACCTTGTGGTCATAGAAGGACCGGAAGCGGGCGGTCATCTTGGATTTAAGAAAGAGGAAGTGGAGAGCTATACACAGGAATCTTATGCCGAAGAGATCCGAAAGATTATTTCCACAGTGAGATCATACGGGGAAAAATATAATGTGGAGATCCCGGTGGTCGTTGCCGGAGGAATTTATGACAGTACAGATGTCAAGAGAGTTCTGGCGCTGGGGGCAGACGGAGTACAGGTGGCAACAAGATTTGTCACGACCGAGGAATGCGATGCGGATATCCGCTATAAGGAAGCATATATCAACGCAACGAAAGAGGACATCAAGATCGTGAAAAGTCCGGTGGGAATGCCGGGGAGAGCGATCATGAACAGTTTCATGGAACGGGTCATGAGCGGGGAGAAAGTCCCCCACAGTCCGTGCCACAGATGTCTTGCGAAATGCGATCCGGCGAATATTCCGTACTGTATCACGGACGGCCTGATTAACGCGGTGAAAGGTAATATAGAGAATGCACTTCTCTTCTGCGGCGCAAAGGCATACCGTGCGGAGAAGATCGAGACAGTAAAGGATGTAGTACAGGCGCTGTTTGCCTGACATAAGGTTACTGTTCACACCGTTCCGGAAACAGTCTTGGCACGCACTGCGGAACTGGACTGCGGCAGCGCGACGAGTGCGTATGCAGTGCGGCGGTGTGAAAACAGAAACAGAAAGGAGAGCTTTGGATGGATGCATATGAGACCATAAATGATATTCTGGTCAATCTGTTCAATGAAATATGGAAACTGGAAGAAGAGGCGATTATAACCGAAGAGTTCAGTGATATCACGAACAATGATATGCATATCATCGATGCGATCGGCCTGTCCGGCAAAAGTACGATGTCCACTGTCGCAAAAAGGCTGGGGATCACCGCAGGTTCGTTGACAACAGCAGTGAACAGTCTTGTGAACAAGAAATATGTGGTCAGGAAACGCAGCGAGGAAGACCGGAGAGTGGTATTTATCGGGCTTACTCCGAAAGGTGTGAAAGCTTATGATCATCATAAGGAGTATCACAGACAGATGACGAACGCTGTTATTGAGAAGCTCGATGAAAATGAAATCCCGGTTCTGCTGAAAACACTTAACGGGTTATCAGATTTTTTCAGGGGTTATCAGATAAAGGATGAGGCAGTAAACAAAAAAATTTGACGTTTCCATAAAAATGCGGTACAATCTCGTTGGAACTTTAAGACATAAAATAGATGATTAATGGCGCTGTCAGAAATAAACCGCACAGTGCCGGATACTTGGGTGTATTATTTTAGGAGGGAACAAGTATGGTAGCAAAGAAAACAACTTCGACAAAAGCGGCAGCCGAGAAGAAAGAAACTGTGAAGCCTGCTGTTGAGAATACCGCAGCAGAAAAGAAAGAGTCTGCAGCTGCGAAAGCAATTGAGACAAAAAAAGATACAACCAAAAAGATTGAGACTAAGGCAGGCGTTCTGGTAGACACACCGGAAGAGACAGCTGAAACCAAGACAGCTGCAAAGAAAGCTCCGGCCAGAAAGACAGCGGCTAAGAAGGCACCGGCCAAAAAAGCACCGGCTAAGAAGGCCGAACTGAAGACAGAGATGTACCTTCAGTTCTATGGAAAAGAGTATTCGGACAAAGAGATCCTTCAGAAAGTGAAAGAGATCTGGACAAAAGTTCTTAAGAACAAAGTCGGCGATATGAAGGATGTCAAGATTTACCTGAAACCGGAAGAATCCAAGGCATATTATGTGATCAACGGAGATACAACAGGAGAAGTTGATCTGTAAAGGCCGCAGGAAAACAGAAGATTGCAGTCATAAAAGAGGATTCCCTCTGTGCAGAAAAGAAAGATTTTCGGCACAGAGGTTTTTTTGGCTTTTTTATCTGCAAAGTGTGTTACAATAGACAGCAGAGAAAATGAAAGGGAGATGAACACGGTGGAAGGAGAAGGAAGAAACGAAGAGAGAAAACGTCTGGAGAAGCAGATACAGTTCATCGTTGAAGCGGACAAGGTAAAAAATATTTTCAGGCAGACCTATCTTGCGGACGGAAGGCGAAAGGAGAATGATGCAGAACATTCCTGGCACCTTGCGCTGATGGCGGTCCTATTGAAGGAGCACATGAATGAAGATGCGGACGTGGCCAGGGTGATGATCATGGTCCTGATCCATGATCTTGTGGAGATCGATGCGGGGGACACTTACGCCTATGACGAAAAAGGAGCTCAGACGAAACGGGAGAGAGAGGTAAAAGCTGCGGAGCGCATCTTCGGTATTCTTCCGGAAGACCAGGGAAGGTATTTCAGAGAACTGTGGGAGGAATTTGAGGCCTATGAAACTCCGGAAGCAAAGTTTGCTCACCTACTGGATAATTTCCAGCCAATCCTGCTCAACGATGCGTCCGGAGGGAAGAGCTGGGTGGAACACGGTGTTCATAAGTCTCAGCCTATGAAACGAAATGAGAGGATTCCCGGGACATCGGATATCATCTGGGAGAAGATGCAGGAAATATTTGAGAAGCATGTGGAGAACGGGAACCTTAAGGCAGACTGACGGAGGTGAAGAAAATGTATGAAACAGAAACGGAACAGCTTCAAAAGATTATAGACGACAGCAGCCGGATCGTATTTTTCGGCGGAGCGGGGGTCTCGACAGAGAGCAACATTCCGGATTTCAGAAGCGCCGACGGCATCTATCACCAGCAGTACAAATACTCTCCCGAGCAGGTGGTGAGCCACAGCTTTTTCATGCAGTATCCGGAGGAATTCTATAAATTCTATAAAGAAAAGATGATGATTCTGGACGCCAAACCGAATCCGGCGCATCTGAAGCTGGCAGAACTTGAGAAGGCGGGAAAACTGACCGCAGTCGTGACTCAGAATATTGACGGCCTTCATCAGGCGGCCGGAAGCAGAACAGTGTATGAGCTGCATGGCAGCATACATCGGAATTACTGCATGGAATGCGGCAGATCCTACAGCGCCTCGTATGTGAAAAATTCAGAAGGGATACCCAGATGTGAATGCGGAGGAATCATAAAACCGGATGTGGTTCTGTATGAAGAAGGGCTGGACAGCCGGACAGTTCAGGGAGCGGTACAGGCTATTGCGGCGGCAGATACTCTGATCATCGGCGGTACATCTCTCGTGGTCTATCCTGCGGCGGGATTTATTGATTACTTCAGAGGCAGACATCTGGTTGTGATCAACAAATCAGAGACCGGCAGGGCGGTGCGTGCAGAGCTGACGATCTCAGCTCCGATAGGTGAGATCATGGGAAGGATCATAGTGAGATGAATCGGGAAGCAGAAAAGAATCTGTGATATTAAGAGAGCAAAAATCGGAAGAAACAGAGAAACCCCATGTCAGGAAGAAAAGACATGGGGTTCCTCTGTTTCGCTGTATTCAAAAAATAAAATAAGTGCATATGATATCAATCAGAAAGACAACGGCAAGGAATGCGCCTGCAATAGAAACGGCCCTGTCGGAAAGTCTGACGCAGAGACGCCGGAACAGAGGCTGAAGCCCATAGAGAAAGATCATGCCTCCGATGCCGAACCGGATACTCGGGTTGAGAGCGATTCTCCCTTCAAAGTTAAAGGCAAATCTCCTGTAATCCCAGAGCCACTCCCCGGTTGTAAACTCCATGATGTAGCTGCCGATCAGCTCTACAACAGTAGTGATCACGACAATCCCGATAAAAACGAGAAAAGGAGTGACCAGGAGTCTGCCCGCATAGATGCGCCGTCTCTGCAGCCAGGAAAGCGACAGGATCAGAATGACTGCGCCGAAGCCGTATATGATACAGTACGGTCCGAAGAGCACTCCGCGGTTCGAGAATCCCCACCGATATACAACAACCTCAAGAAAGACCTCATAGATCCAGCCGATGACGGAGTACAGCATAAAGAAAATAAAATATTCTGTGACAGTCCGGATTTTTTTCTGTTTCATTTTTCCCTCCTCATACAAAATACTGAGATGGAAGCGCTGCCCGCTGTTTCCGTCAGCGGGACCATCTTCCGGAAGCTCCGCAGGGCAGAACCAGTCCGGACTCTGTTACCGGAAGTCCGATTTCCTGAGAGTCCACAGTTCCGTTCCAGGGGCTCAGTTCCGTGGAAATCATATAGGTGAGCACGGCCGGAGCGAGTCCCGTCGTATAGGAATTGACGAGGAAGAACAAGGCATCTTCTGACAGAATCTCTGTACAGAGCCTGATGAGAGGATGAATCATATCCTCGATCTTCCAGATCTCCCCTTTCGGTCCCCGTCCGTAGGACGGAGGGTCCATGATAATGGCGTCATATGTGTTTCCGCGGCGGATTTCTCGTTCTACGAACTTTACGCAGTCGTCCACAAGCCAGCGGATCGGAGCGTCCTTAAGTCCTGAGGAGACGGCGTTTTCCTTTGCCCAGCTGACCATCCCTTTCGACGCGTCGACGTGGGTGACCTGGGCTCCGGCCGCGGCTGCCGCAAGGGTTGCCCCGCCCGTGTAGGCAAAGAGATTGAGCACTTTGACAGGACGTCCGGCATTCCGGATCTTTTCAGAAAACCAGTCCCAGTTCGTGGCCTGTTCCGGGAAGAGGCCGGTGTGTTTGAAGCTGAACGGCTTCAGGTTAAAGGTAAGAGATCCGTAACGTATCTGCCACTGTTTCGGGAGACTGAAAAACTCCCATTCCCCGCCTCCTTTTTTACTCCGGTGATAATGTCCGTTCATGTGCTTCCACCCACGGGCTTTTCTGGGAGTATCCCAGATGACCTGGGGATCCGGACGGACCAGGATATAACTGCCCCAGCGTTCCAGCTTCTCTCCTTTTGAACAGTCTATGACTTCATAATCTTTCCATTTATCTGCAATCCACATTCGATTTGATCCTTTCTGTTAATGTCTGCGGAAATGTGATGAACCGCAGGTGTTTTTCTGTTCAACTGATTATAACATACAGTGCGAGAAAGAGGAATCAGAACTTATCATTGATTCTTTCCCGGGATTTTGCTACCATGAAGTAAGAGCAGCGGAACAGTCAGGAAAGCTGCGCGGCGGGCCGTCACGGAAGGGGAATGGCTCAGGTAAAGAGGAGGCATACTATTATTATGATCACAGTTAACGCGATGGGCGATGCGTGTCCGATTCCCGTAATTAAGACAAAGAAGGCGCTGCAGGAGTTATCCGGTTCGGGAGAGATCGAAGTTCTGGTGGATAATGAGACGGCAGTGCGCAATGTGACGAAGATGGCGGAGAATTCCGGAGCTTCCGTGACACAGGAGAAACTCGGAGAAGGCCGGTACAGAGTGATCGTCAGGGTCGGAGACGGCAGCACGGATCCGGGGGGTACGCCGGCGGACGGAGAGGACTGCGGATGCGGCGGCCGGACCGGTGTGTATGGAAACACAATTGCAGTCATATCTTCGGACAGGATGGGGGAAGGCAATGATGAACTCGGACATGTTCTCATGAAGAGTTTTATCTTTGCGGTCACCCAGCTTGATGAACTGCCGGAGAAGATGGTTTTCTACAACGGAGGCGCAAAACTGACGGTGGAAGATTCCCCGGTGCTGGAAGATCTGAAGAGCCTGGCAGAGCAGGGCGTAGAGATCATGACCTGCGGTACCTGTCTGGACTACTACGGAATCAAGGATAAGCTTGCGGTGGGAACAGTGACAAATATGTACAGTATTGTGGAAACAATGCAGAAAGCCGGAAGGGTCATCCGTCCGTAGGATGAGATGACAGAGCCGTATTCTGAAAGGAGGTGAGGACAGATGTACAAAGAGATTCATCTTACGCAGATGACGAAGACAGCCGGGTGAGCGGCCAAAATAGGTCCTGAGACCCTTGCCCAGGTTCTGGGTAAGCTGCCGAAATTTACAGACGAGCGTCTGCTCGTCGGACTTGAGACATCAGACGATGCCGCGATTTATAAAATATCAGATGAGACTGCTGTCATCCAGACGCTGGACTTCTTCACGCCGGTTGTTGACGACCCGTATCTGTTCGGACAGATCGCGGCTGCGAATGCTCTGAGCGATATTTACGCAATGGGCGGCGAGCCGAAGATTGCGCTCAATATCGTGTGTTTCCCGAATTGTCTTGATCCGGAGATACTCGGCGAGATACTCCGGGGCGGAGCCGACAAGGTTATGGAGGCGGGAGCTGTGCTGGTGGGAGGCCATTCAGTACAGGATGATGAGCCGAAGTACGGTCTGTCCGTCACCGGATTCGTACACCCGGAGAAGATCTATAAAAACTACGGATGTCAGCCGGGGGATGTGCTGATCCTTACGAAACAGATCGGAAGCGGAGTGATCAATACTGCGGTTAAGGCGCAGATGGCTTCGGACAGTGCTGCCGGAGAGGCAGCACGGGTCATGTCCTCTCTGAACCGGAAGGCGAAAAGAGCTGCGGAGAGGCATACAGTCCATGCATGTACGGATGTGACCGGATTCGGTCTTCTTGGGCACTGCACGGAGATGGCCAAGGCAAGCAGTGTTACACTTGAGATCCATGTCAGGGATGTGTCCTATATGGAAGAAGCAGCATCCTATGCGCGCATGGGGCTTGTCCCGGGAGGCGCATACAGAAACCGTGAATTCGCAGAGCCGTATCTGGACAGCGGTGATGTTGAGGAAGTATATCTGGATCTTCTCAGCGATCCTCAGACCTCGGGAGGACTTCTGTTCAGCGTGCCTGAAGAAGAGGCGGAGAGCATGGTCGAAGATCTGCAGAAAGCGGGGATAGAGACAAAAGTTTCTGTTATAGGCAGAGTTCTGGAAAAGCAGGATAAACTCATCCGGTTAAAATAGTCTGAGCGGCAGCAGGGCGTGCAGAGAATGCATGCCCTGTTGTGCTGTCCCGGAATACCGGGGCGAAGCGGGAATGCCGACAAAATAAAATGAAGGGCACGGGAAAAGAGAGACGGATCATCGGAACAGACGAGGCAGAAGAGATCCTGTGCCCGGGACCCGCAGAAAGCGGATCCGGAGAAGGAGAGAGTTTGCTTGGATAAGAATGAAATCTACAGAATGCTTCCGAAAGTAGACAGGCTGATGACGGAAGAGAACATACAGGAAATGATAAGCAGGCATGGCTACGAATGCGTGCACAAGGCGGTCAACAGCGTACTCGGGCGTGCGCGTGAAGGCCTGGCCCGCTGCGGGTCAGAACAGGAAGCGCGCGCATGCATTGCGGAAATTCCGGAACAGATCCGCCGTGTGCTGGAGGGGTGGGAACGGCCCGGACTCAAGCCGGTAGTCAACGGAACAGGAATTATTCTGCACACAGGGCTCGGAAGAGCCCCGCTGGGCGAGAGCGCGCTTCAGGCTGCAATGAAGATTGCCGGAGGATATTCCAACCTGGAGTATGATCTGGAGAAAGGGCAGCGGGGAGAGAGATGCCTCAATTTTGAGGAGCTTGTCTGCCGCGTTACGGGAGCCGAGGCAGCCATGGCGGTAAACAATAATGCCGGGGCAGTGCTGCTTGCATTAAGCGCTGTGGCCGGAGGGGGAGAAGTGGTCGTATCCAGGGGAGAACTGGTTGAAATCGGAGGAGGCTTCCGGATTCCTGAGATCATGGAGCTGGGCGGCGCAAGGCTCAGAGAAGCAGGGACTACAAACCGCACCCGGCTGACGGATTATGAGAATGCGGTCAGCGGTGAAACGAGGGCGTTCCTTAAAGTCCATACAAGCAATTACCGAATCGTGGGATTCACCTGTTCTGTTTCTCTGGGAGAACTCTGTAAACTGGGGCGTGCCAGGAAGATTCCGGTGATACAGGATCTGGGAAGCGGAGTCCTCGTGAATCTGGAAAAGTACGGACTTGAACACGAACCGACAGTCCAGGAGGCCGTCGCACAGGGGGCAGACGTGGTCTGCTTCAGCGGCGATAAACTGATGGGCGGCCCGCAGGCAGGGATTATTGCGGGGAGAAAGGAATATATCGAGAAGATCAGGAGACATCCCCTTGTTCGTGCGCTTCGGATCGACAAATTTACAGCGGCCGCGCTGGAAGCCGTCTTCCGTGAATATCTGCACCCTGAGAGTGAGGAAGTGAAGATTCCTGTTCTGCATATGCTGTCAGAAACAGAAGACTCTCTGCGCCGGAAGGCGGAGAATATGGCCGCGTCACTGCGCAATGCTGCCGGCATACACAGTGCGGACTGCAGCCCGGGGGAGAGGGAACGCAGAGCAGAACAACCGGGCGTTCTGGCTGAGATCGCAGTGGAACCCTGTGTTTCCCGGACCGGAGGCGGTTCGCTTCCGATGCAGGATATCAGAAGCTATGCGGTCACTGTCGCGCCCCGGGAGATCACGGCAGAAGAACTGGGCAGACGTTTAAGAGGGAAGGAGATTCCTGTAATCGGAAGGATATCCGGAGAACGTTTTTTTATGGATGTACGAACGGTGGAAGAAAAATACGGCGGATACCTCTCCGAGATATTCCGCGGCGGGGATATTCTCCGGAAAGGAGGACGCCCATGAAGCATGTGATCATAGGAACGGCAGGGCATATTGACCATGGAAAGACTGCACTGATCAAGGCGCTGACAGGGCGGGACACAGACCGGCTTGAGGAAGAGAAACGACGCGGAATTACGATTGATCTGGGCTTTACTTATTTCGATCTGCCGGACGGAGAGCGGGCGGGAATCATCGATGTACCCGGACATGAGAGATTTATCCATAATATGACAGCAGGAGTGACCGGAATGGATATGGTCCTGGTTGTGATCGCGGCGGATGAAGGAATCATGCCTCAGACGAGGGAACATATCGATATTCTTACGCTTCTGGGGGTGGAGCGGTATATAATAGTTCTCACCAAATGCGATCTTGCGGACGAAGAATGGCTGTCCATGGTGGAAGAAGAGATACGGGAAGAACTTGGGAATAAACTTCCATCGGATACCCCCCTTCTCCGTGCGTCAGCGGTTACCGGAGAAGGAATCCCCGCGCTGAAAGAAGAGATCGGAAAGATGGCGGAATCCATCCGGCCGCGCAGCGGGAACGGAGCCGCGAGGCTGCCCGTTGACAGAGTATTTTCCGTAGCCGGGTTCGGAACCGTAGTGACCGGTACTGTGCTGAACGGAAAGATCGTGAAGGGAGACAAACTTTCTGTGTATCCCCGGGGGCTGGAATGCCGTGTGAGAGGAATACAGGTCTATAATGAAGAGACAGACTTCTGCGTGTCCGGACAGCGTGCGGCTCTGAATCTTTCCGGCGTCGACAGACAGGAGATACGGAGAGGGTGCGTTGTATCCGCGGAGGAGAGCATGCGCTCAGGACGCAGAGTCGATGTAAGAATTAAGATGCTGGAAGATTCCTCACGCGTGCTTAAAAACCAGATGAGACTTCATTTTTACAGCGGAACCTCAGAACTCCTCTGCAGGGCGGTTCTTCTTGATCATGAAACGCTTCTTCCGGGGGAGAGCGGGTATGCGCAGCTGCGGATGGAATCCGATACGGCTCTGCGGCCGGGGGACAGGTTTATTGTGAGGTTCTATTCTCCGCTTGAAACCATCGGCGGAGGAACCGTGCTTGATTCTGACGCAGGAAAAGAGAAAAGGTTCAGCTCTGAGGTGCTCGCACGTCTCCGCCTGAGAGAGGAGGGCAGCAGGGAAGAGCGCACAGAACTTCAGCTTCGTGAGCATGGCGGGACAATGGTGTCTGTTGAAGAACTTTCCAGGGAACTGGGACTGAGCAGAAGCGAGACGGAAGATTCGGTTTCGGTTCTGAAAGACTGCGGAAGGGCAGAGGAGTTCCCGGTGTCTGACAGCATATATATATGGCACGCGGAGGACGAGAGAAGGATAAGAGAGAAAATACTTCAGGTAATCGGAGAGTATCTGAAACGATATCCGTACCGTATCGGGATCCCTGCTGCAGGATTCAGAAATGCTTTGCCGCAAAAAATGAAAAAAAAGGCTGCAGATGCATATATAGAATGGCTTGTGCGCGTCGGTGTGCTGGAGAAAGAAGACGGTCTGTTTGCTCCCGCAGGATATTATCCGGCAGAAGACGAGGCGTATCTTCATGTGCTGAGCGTGTTCCGGAAGGAGGCTGCGGATGCCGGGTATAATTTCAGACGGATCGATGATATGGAGTTCGGAAAAATACCGGAATCTGATATACGGGAGATATTCTCTCTGTTTCAGATACGGGAAGAGGCCGTGGAGATTGTTCCGGGAGTCTTCGCCCTGCCGGAAGATGTCAGCGAGATGGAGCGCGGGATACGCAGCGTTCTCAGAGAGAACGGGAAGATCACAGTGTCAGAGGTGAGAGATATGTTCGGAACAAGCCGCAGATGCGCGAAACAGATGCTGGAATATACAGACCGCACCGGTATGACGAGAAAAGAGGGCGCAGAGAGTGAGAGGGTGGGAAATCTATGAATCTGAAACAGCTTGAGGCCTTTGTGCGTGTGGCCGAGACAAAGAACTTTTCTGAGGCAGCCAGACAGCTTTATCTCACTCAGCCGACAGTGAGCGCACATATTTCGGCCCTTGAAAAAGAACTGGATATCTGCCTTTTTATCCGGAGCACAAAAGAAGTGAAACTCTCGGACGCAGGGCGGGAACTTTATACCTATGCGGAAAAGATGCTGGCGATAGAGAGAGAGATAAGAGAACATTTCGGAACCAGCGCAAGAAAGGGAAAGCGGATTCTGAAAATTGCGGCCTCTACGATACCTTCTCAGTATCTTCTGCCGGATATTATGGTCAGATTCCGCAGGAAATATCCGGCGGAACAGTTGAACGTTGCGGAGACGGACAGTGCGGGCGTAGTGGAGCGGATCGTTTCCCACCAGGCGGATATCGGTTTTGCCGGAACAGTTCTGGATAAAAAACACTGTATCTATCTGCCGTTTTATCAGGATGAGCTGGTAGTCATAACCCCGGGAGAAGAGCGGTTTCTGGAGCGGAGAGGGAAAGAAATCACCTCGTGGATACAGGACGAGCCGCTGATCCTGCGTGAGAAAGGCTCGGGGACAAGGAAGGAGGCCAGAAAACTTCTCCGCAGGCTGGGAATCCGCCTGGAAGATCTCAATGTGGCGGCGAGTATGGAGAACCAGGAGGCCATCAAGCGGTCGGTGGAGAGTGGAATGGGGGTATCGATTCTGTCCAGGCTGGCGGCGGAAGATGAGATAAGGACCGGAAAACTTCTGGTATTTCCTCTCGGAAAGAACGGCGGAAAGAGAAATATCAGTCTTGTCTTTGAACGCGGTGTTTCTCTTCCGCCTTCCGCAGAAAAATTTATCGGCACAGTAAGGGAAATGTATCCGGACAGAAAGGCTGACGATACAGAAAAGGACGGACGGCTGTAGGATATGGTTATAGAAAACATCTATAAGTAATTCTGAATTATCATGGTTTTCGATTAGACGCAGGAAGGGAAGGCGAATATACTTATAGTTGTAACAAAAGGGATGAGGAAAAGAACGTATGATATACATGGACAACGCGGCGACAACGTTACATAAACCGGAAGCAGTCAGACAAGCGGTTTTTCAGGCCATGGGGACACTTGGAAATGCGGGACGGGGGGCTTCTGCGCCTGCGCTTGACGCTTCACGGGTCATTTACGGGACCAGAGAAAAGCTGGCCCGTTTCTTTCATGCCGAAAATGCGAATCGGATTGTGTTTACGGCCAATTCGACGGAAAGTCTGAACATTGCGCTGAAGGGGCTGTTTGTTCCGGGAGATCATGTGATCACTACAGTACTTGAGCACAATTCTGTGCTGCGCCCTTTGTACGAATGCAGAGAGAACGGAGCAGAGCTTACGATTCTCGGCTGCGACCACAGAGGAAACATATCTTATGAAGAACTGGAGTCAGCGGTCAGAAAGAACACGAAAGCAGTAGTGTGCACCCATGCGTCCAATCTGACGGGAAATATGATTGATCTGAAAAGAACCGGGGAGATTGCCGGAAGGAACGGACTGCTTTTTATAGTTGACGCCTCACAGACGGCGGGCGTGTACCCTGTCGATGTGCAGGAGAACGGTATCGACGTGCTGTGCTTTACCGGACACAAGAGCCTGCTGGGACCTCAGGGGACGGGCGGCATGTATGTGAAGCAAGGAGTGAAGATACGTCCGCTGCTGTCCGGGGGAAGCGGGATCGATACATATAATCCCCGCCATCCGTCAGAGATGCCTACGGCGCTGGAAGCAGGAACTCTGAACGGACATGGCATCGCAGGACTGGGAGCAGCGGTTTCCTATCTGGAGCAGACCGGTCTGGATGTGATCCGGAACAGGGAGCTGGCTCTTATGCGGCAGTTCTATGAGGGTGTTTCCCGGATCCCGGGTGTGAAAATTTACGGAGATTTTGAAACGGACAGAAGATGTCCGATCGTGTCTCTGAACATCGGGGATTATGACTCTTCGGAGGTCAGTGATGAGCTGAACATGACCTACGGCATCGTTACCCGCCCGGGCGCCCACTGCGCACCGCTCATGCACAGAGCGCTCGGCACGGTTTCACAGGGGGCCGTCAGATTCAGTTTCTCTCATTACAACACGGAAGAAGAAGTCGAATATGCCGTTAAGGCAGTAAAGGAACTGGCAGATTAGCAGGAGGGAAACAAAATGAATTTATCTGACTCAAAAAAGAAACTTGCGCTTGCGGGTGTTATCTGCGGTCTCGTGGCAGCGTGTCTCGCATATTTCGGCAATCCGGCGAACATGGCTTTCTGTATTGCCTGCTTTATCCGTGACACAGCAGGAGCACTGGGGATGCACTCCACAGAGACGGTACAGTATGCAAGACCCGAAATCATCGGGCTCGTGCTGGGAGCATTTATCATCTCGGCGGCGACAAAAGAGTACCGTTCTACGGCGGGATCATCTCCGATGGTTCGCTTTGTGCTCGGAATGATCCTGGCGATAGGGTCACTTGTATTTCTGGGATGCCCGCTCCGCATGATTATCCGCATGTCTGCGGGAGATCTGAACGCCTGGGTAGCTCTCATCGGATTTGTCCTCGGAGTGGGGACTGGCGTATTTGCTCTGAAAAAGGGCTTCAGTCTGGGGAGAGCACATCTGACGAACCGTGTCAGCGGAGGAGTTCTTCCGGCGCTTATGCTCGGCATTCTGATTCTGGCGCTTGCCACGAATCTGCTTAAGAGCAGTGAGAGCGGTCCGGGAAGCATGCATGCGCCGATCCTGATGTCTCTGGCCGGAGGTCTTATCTTCGGTGCGGTTGCTCAGAAGGCAAGGATGTGCTTTGCGGGAAGTATCAGGGATATCATTCTGATGAGAAATTTTGATCTGATTACGATCATCGGGGGCTTTTTTGCCGTAATGCTTATATTTAATATTGTCTCGGGGAATTTTACTCCGGGATTCAACACACCCGGAATTATCGCTCACTCAGAGCATCTTTGGAACATTCTGGGAATGTATGCGGTAGGATTTGCAGCTGTGCTTGCAGGAGGATGCCCTCTGCGTCAGCTTATCCTTGCAGGACAGGGGTCGTCTGATTCCGCGGTGACAGTGCTCGGCATGTTTGCCGGAGCAGCCGCGGCCCACAATTTCGGCCTGGCAGCCAGCGGAACAGCGCTGAATGCCGAGACGCAGGAAGTAGTTGCCGGTGCTGTGCCGATGAATGGAAAAGTGGCGGTAATACTGTGTATTATTGTATGTTTTGTGATTGCATTTACAAATAAAAGAAGCGAAGGAAAATAAAACAGTAGAAAAGAGGGATACATAATGAGAGAAGTTGACGCAAGAGGACTGTCCTGCCCGGAACCGCTGATGCTTACTGCAGAAGCTCTGAAAAGCGGCAAGGGCCCGGTGAGAATACTTGTGACAGAACCTCATCAGAAGATGAATGTGGAGAAGTTTGCCAGGGATCACGGGAGAAAAGCCGTATCCACGGAGACAGATGACGGATTTGCAGTGGTGATAGAGTAGAAGGTTATGAGAAAGAAAGAACTGAAACTTGTCGTTACATTTCACACTACGGCCGATGCCATGGCCATGGAGAAGCTCTGCCGGGAACAGCAAGTTCCCGGCAGGCTGATTCCGGTTCCGAGAGCAATCTCGGCCGGATGCGGACTGGCATGGTGCGCGCCGACCGAAGAGAGGGACCATCTGACCGAAGTTATGAGCAGCGGAGGGATCGATCTGGAAGCTCTTCATGAATGCATGGTATAGGTCAGCTCCCGGCATAGATCTTTACCAGTTCCAGAGCGACCCGGCATGCTGCTTCCATGCCTTCTGCGGTGATGTGTTCATAGGGACCGTGATATCCGTGCCCGCCGGTGCCGAGATTGGGACAGGGGAGTCCTCGGAAGCTCAGCTGGGCTCCGTCGGTTCCGCCCCGGATGGGAAGGATGAGCGGTGTTACGCCTGCGTTTTCGCAGGCTTTTTTTGCGTTTTCAATCAGATGCATGCAGCCGGAGATTACTTCGGACATGTTGCGGTACTGGTCGGTAATGGTCAGTTTCACCGTATCCTGTCCCCATTTTTCATTCATGCTTTTTTCTATATTCTGCAGAGTCTTTTTCCGCTCTTCAAATTTTTCTGCATCGTGGTCACGGATGATATAGCGCAGTTCCGCAGACCCTGTATCCCCTTTCATATCCGTCAGGTGATAAAAGCCGTCGTAGCCCTCCGTGTCCCGCGGCGTTTCATGGGCCGGAAGCAGAGCGTTGATTTCCATGGCGACGAGGGATGCATTTACCATGATATCTTTGGCTGAACCGGGATGAACATTGACGCCGCGGATCTCGAAAACAGCCTTTGCCGCATTAAAATTCTCATACTGGATCTCTCCTTCTGTGTCGCCGTCCAGAGTGTAGGCAAAGTCGGCTCCGAATTCACCGAGATCAAAGTGGGAAGCTCCCATGCCGATCTCCTCATCCGGAGTAAAGGCGATGGAGACGGGGCCGTGAGGAATGTTTTCCGAAATGAGCTGCTCTGCAAGAGTCATAATCTCGGCGATCCCCGCTTTGTCGTCCGCGCCGAGGATCGTAGTCCCGTCACTTGTGATAAGAGTGCGGTCTTTCAGGTCCTTCAGATGGGGAAACATCTCAGGAGAAAGGATACGTCCGCTGCTGCCCAGCGGGAGATCCCGGCCGTCATAGTCTTCATGGACCTCCGGTGAGACCCGGCGGTCACAGAAATCCGAGACAGTGTCCAGGTGTGCGATAAAGCCCAGACAGGGGCGGTCTTCACAGCCGGGAGAAGGGGGAATGTGGGCATACAGATAGCATTTTGTATCCACTTTTACATCCGTGATACCCATGGTGAAGAGTTCACGGGAGAGATGCTGGGCCAGTTCAAACTGGCAGGAGCTGGAGGGCACGGTTTCACTGTGCTCGTCGCTGGGGGTTCTGATGATAACGTATTTTAATAATCTTTCAGCCGGATTCATGTGATAGGGCTCCTTTCCTGTTAAATATGCGCAGGGAAATCTGCGCCTTTATTCTGTCTCCTAGTATAACATGAATGAAGAAAAAGCAAAGAGAAAGATGACTTCCGTTTTTCTGACGGAAGGGGGCGTCTGCCGGTATATTTGAAAGTGATGAAATGAGGAATTGACACACAGAAATGAAAATGGTATCGTTTAAAATGGATTTTACATAGATTTAAAGAAGTTTTAACGAAAGAGGGGAGAAAAATGCTGACAAAAAGGATAAAATGCGCATTTACAGCTGCGGTGATCACTCTGATCAGCGTTTTTCTTCCGTGTGAATGGAATACGGAAAACTGGAGAAGCGCCCCGGAGAATGCAGAGACCGCACGGCAGATCTTCCAGAAATATGAAGCGGACGGTGCAGGAAGAGACAGAGTACAGCTGGAAAACAGATTGGCTGAGCCATGTCTGCAGTCATGCAGAACTCTTCAGGGAACGCCGAGAAATCTCCCCGTCGTGCTGTCTTCCGCAGCGTTCATTTTCCGTGCGGGAAAACGGAGGATATATACGCTCTCTTCGCCGGAGACCGCGTTCCCTCTGCTGCAGTTTCTTCATAAACTGCTGATCCGGATGAAAAAAGACGGGAAGAAGCGAATCTTCGTCTGCGTGGGATAAAATGTAAAAGAGAGACGGCATGAAGGCCTGAACCGGTCGTATGCCGAAAAGGATCAGTGCGCACAAAACTGCGCAGAAGGAGTTACTATGGATGTATCACTTGAATATTTTTTAGAAAACATTGCGGGAAATCCGATCCTGCTGATCACGGTTCTGCTTACTCTGGGCGTGATCTTTGTCAACGGATGGACAGACGCACCGAATGCGATCGCCACCTGTGTGACGACACGGTGCTTAAGTCCGCGCAAGGCGATCCTGATGAGTGCGGCCTTTAATTTCCTGGGTGTTTTTATTATGACTCAGATCAACAGTTCTGTCGCGTCGACCATCAGCAATATGGTGGACTTCGGTGACAGCACGCACGACGCTCTGATTGCACTGTGCGCCGCGCTGGTATCCATTGTCGTGTACAGTGTGGGAGCTTCCATATTCGGTATCCCTACCAGTGAGAGCCACAGTCTGATTGCAGGACTCTCGGGAGCCGCCATTGCCATTCAGCAGGGAATCGGCGGAATCAATGGCAGTGAATGGGTCAAGGTGCTTTATGGGCTTGTATTGAGTCTTGTCCTCGGATTTCTCACCGGATGGGTGGTATGCAGAATCATTACAGTCATCTGCCGTGAAATGGACAGACGGAGCACAAACAGGTTCTTTTCCGGAGCTCAGATCGCAGGAGCCGCAGCCATGAGCTTTATGCACGGCGCACAGGACGGTCAGAAATTCATCGGGGTGCTGTTCCTGGGAATCGCTTTTGCCGACGGGCAGAATTCGGTGACCGGCATGACCATTCCTGTCTGGCTTATGCTGCTGTGCAGTATTGTGATGGGCGTGGGAACCAGTGTCGGCGGCGAGAAGATCATAAAATCTGTCGGGATGGATATGGTAAAGCTGGAAAAGTATCAGGGATTTTCCGCGGATCTGGCAGGAGCTCTCTGTCTGCTCTATTCCAGCCTGTTCGGAATTCCGGTGTCGACAACGCATACCAAGACAAGCGCAATAATGGGTGTGGGAGCGGTCAAACGTATCTCTGCGATCAACTTTGGAGTCGTAAAGGACATGATGATTACATGGATCTTCACATTTCCGGGCTGCGGTCTGATCAGCTTTGTTATGGCCAAGATCTTTATGTTTGTTTTTGGATAATCAGGAGGAAAAACAATGTCAAAGAAACAGGATGCTTTTTATTTTGATAATTTTATCGCCTGCGCGGAATATTCCTGCAGAGCGGCACATCGTCTCAGAGAGGTACTTACGGATTTCAGGCCGGATGAGATATCGGAGAAATTTGACGAGATTCATGAGATCGAGAGACAGGCGGACGAGGAGAGACATAAACTGAATGATATGCTGATCAAGGCGTTTATCACGCCGATAGAAAGAGAAGATATCGCAGCTCTGAGTCATGATCTTGATGAGGTGACGGACAAGATCGAGGATGTTCTGATCAGGATTTATATCAACAATGTGCAGTCCATCAGACCGGAAGCCATTCGGCTTCTGGATACGGTCATAAAGTGCTGCGATGCGCTGCTGGGTCTGCTGAAAGAATTCTCCGACTTCCGAAAATCAAAAGAGCTGAGCCGGAAGATCATCGAGATCAACACATTGGAGGAAGAAGCCGATAAACTTTATATCTCAAGTATGCGCCAGCTCCATATTGAGGAGAAAGATGTTCTTCAGATTATTGCGTGGAGAGAGATATACGACTATATGGAAAAATGTGCCGATGCATGTGAACATGCGGCTGACGTGATCGGAAGCGTCGTCATGAAAAATTCATAATACGGTATTTAAAGAGCCTGCGTCAGTGCGGGCTTTTTTCTTTGTATGAAACAAATCTTCAAAAAATTGCGCAAAAAAATACAATATGTACATAATGAACAAAAAATCAAAACAATAAGATTGTTGAGTGTGCGAATTGATGGTAAAAAGGCTACAGTGTAAAATAAGTAATGTATGATAATCCGGTTGGCAAAGGAGTGAGTGTATATCGAAAAGTCAAAAATAACCATTGAAGACATTGCGGAAGCTGCAGGATGTTCAAAGACTACGGTGTCGAGAGCTTTGTCGGGCAAAGGGCGCGTGAGTCCGGACATGAAAAGAAGGATTCTGTCGTATTGCCGAAAACTTGGATACAGGCCGAAAAAAAACGGACTGCCTGCAGAACGGCGGAGAACATATAACATCGCGGTGCTTCTCCCGATGGATCAGGAGCTTCAGGAAATCCCGTTCTTTCAGCAGTGTATGCTGGGAATCTGTGAGACAGCCGAGAGTATGTCATATGATGTTCTTGTGGCAGCGGGAGGCCCGGATGAAATGTTCAAGATACGAAAGATCGTAAATGAGGAAAAAGCGGACGGTATTATAGTCATGCGGGCGCTTATGAACGATCCGAGAATCGACTATCTCACAGAGGCGGACATGCCTTTCGTTCTGATTGGCGATGCCTGCGGCAGACATGTGATGCAGGTGGATGATGACAGCATATCAGCGTGCAGGGAAATGGTGGCAAGCCTTCTCGGAATGCAGATGAAAAAGATAGCGCTGATCGGAGGAAACGAAGAACATACAGTTACTCAGAAGCGTCTCAAAGGATTTTATGCCGGATTTGAGACCTGTCACAGAAAGCCGGATAAAAAGCTGATCTATCTGAACTGCGGCACAAAAGCGGATGTTTTTGCCGCGGTCGATGAAATCCTGGAAGAATATGCGGAATGTATCGTATGCATGGATGACAAAATATGCTGTCAGGTGCTGCTTAAGCTGAACAGCCTTCATCTTTCTATACCGAAAGATATAAAGGTTGCTTCTCTTTACGACAGCTTTTTCCTGCAGAGTTACGTACCGGATATCACCGCAGTGGCCTTTGACGAGAAGGAGCTGGGCAGACAGGCATGTGAGAAGCTGATCAATAAACTTGACAAGGGGGTGGAAACGAAAAGTATAACATCCGGTTATAATATTGTATTGCGCGGATCAACAAAATGTTTGAGTTAAAAGGGAGATTATTATGAAGTTAAAGAAAATGGCTGCAGGACTGATGGCGCTGTTTCTGGGGTTGACCTCTGTGCCGGCCGCGGACGTCAGTGCTGCGGAAACGGACGGAAGCGGAACGGACAACAAGATCGAAAATGATATATTCTGGCATGACACGGACGGGAATCCGATCTATTCCCAGGGCGGCGGAATATTCAAGTTTAAGACAGACGGCGAAGAAAAATACTACTGGTATGGGGTACGTTATCAGGAGGCTGAGGAATACTATGAAAATCCGCTATCCTCCAAGAGCAATAATCACTTTGTGAGTGTGACATGCTACAGCTCCACTGATCTTGTGAACTGGACCTTTGAAGGAGACGTGGTCACCCGCGAACAGCTGAGCGGCACCGAGGAGATGGGCGGAGAAGAAGTCCAGTGGGTCGGAAGGCTTGGCGTTGCCTACATGGAAGAAAGCGGGACATACGCAATGTTCGTACAGCATGAGTACGCAGATCCGGATAATTCCATAGATGCGGCGGGCGGCGACACCAGCGAAGACGGAACGACAAAGCAGGTTCTGGTACTTACATCTGACAGTCCTGTGGGAACTTTCAAATGGAATCAGAGAATAAACATGGCGGAATATACGGGAGGAACATCCAATACAGGCGATCAGACCGTATTTACGGATGAAGATACCGGAAAAGACTATCTGGTATATTCTTACGGACGCGGACGTGGAAGGATATTTATCTCCGAGATTGAAGAGCAGGGTGACGGGAAAATAGGTCTCGGCGAGGCATACAAGGTTTACCAGGGAACCGGCCGGGAAGGCAACTGCATGTTCAAATACAATGGAAAATATTATATCTGTGCATCGGATCTGTACGGCTGGAATGCGTCCCATGCGTACTATCTGGTTTTGGACAGCCTTGAGCCGGAGTATCTGAAGTCAAAAGATGTTGTTACAAATATGGAAGTCATGCCGGGGTGCAGCGCTGACTTCTGTCATGTGACACAGACCGGATTTTTCTATACTGTTCGGGGGACAGAGCAGGAAACAGTGATTTTCTGCGGCGACAGATGGGCTGATTTCGCCGGAAACGGCCTGGGATATAATCAGTGGTGCCCGCTGTCCTTTGAGGGGGACACACCGTACTTTAATTCTCTGAGTTCGTGGAATCTTGATGAAGAGACAGGCACATGGAATGTGGCAGAGGACAATAATTATGCCATGAACGGAAGCTTTGATGCAGACAGGGTTTCCTCCTCCAGTCTGGCGGGATGGACAAACACGGTAGAAAAGGGAAATTCTCCGATCAACAATACTGGTACAAGAACAACAGGAAAGTATGCGCTGGCATTATCAGACTCGGTTGATTTCGACTGTACTGTTTCACAGGAAATTGCTTCAACCGATTATGTGGATCTTCCTGACGGAGACTATGATCTGAAAGCAATGGTTCGCAGCAGCGGTGATTTTGATACGCTTTGGATGTATGTCAGAAACGGCGGGATCACAACGGCATATCCTCTGGACAACGGGTATTCGGAGTGGACAGAAGTGACCCTTGCAAATGTACCTGTATCAGGAGGCAGCGCAGAGATCGGATTTACGGCAGATGGCAGCGCGGGAGCATACTGCTATATAGATGATGTCAGGTTTGTAAGATCTGACGCTGAATCTCAGAACGGAGCAATATCAGGAACAATCACCACTGATATAACCGGAAGAAATGCATCTGTCACAGCAGTGTCCGAAGACGGAAGCAGAGTATACACGGCAGAAATTCAGCTGGATGAGGAGGAGAACTCATATGTGCTGGATACCGTTAAGCCCGGGACATATACTGTTAGTGTGACAGCCGGCGGAAGCGCATCCCAGGAAGGCAGCCGGGAAGTGACTGTCAAGGCCGGAGAGACAGCTTTAAACACAGATTTCAATATGAAAAATGCATCGGGAAGCATCAGCGGAATCGTGACAGATAAGCTGTCGGGAGAGGCTCTGTCCGGAGTTACAGTCAAAGCTCTGAAAGATGGAAATTCAGTGGCAGAAACGGTGACCGGTGAGGATGGTTCATTTGTATTCGAAACTCTGGAAGAGGGAACCTATGCACTTTCATTTGCAAAGACAGGCTATCAGACGATCGAGAATGTCACAGTGGAAGTCAGGACCGGGGAAAATACTCAGGCGGATACCCAGAGTATGGAGCTTACATCCGGTACTGCCACAGGTCTCGTGACAGATGAGGACGGAAATCCGGTCAGCGGAGCGGAAATATCATTCAGAGGCTGCAGCGCGAAAGATGATACATACCGCTATGAGGGAAAGACAGATGAAAACGGCAGCTTTACGATAACCGATATCCAGGAAGGAATCTACCAGGTCATTGCGCTGAGCGGAGACTCCGTCGGCGCGGTGAAGCAGAATGTGGAGATAGAGACAGGAAAAAGCAGTACTGTGAATCTGGTGATGCCGGCGGAAGAGGTGGAAGTTGTAAACGGAGATTTCGAGGCGGCATACAGCAGCAAGTATGATATTGAAGGCTGGACAAATGAATATGAGGTCAGCGATTCTTACGGCAGCTATGTCACAGCCAGAAACGGGGAATACTATGCCGGAAGACAGGCTCTTTCCTATTACAGCGGAAAAGCGTATAAGGGCCATGTATACCAGACGGTCACAGGACTGAAGAGGGGAACATATTATCTCAATGTCATGGTGCAGGCCGGTGTAAACAGTTCGGATGAATTCTACCTCTATGCAAAGGACAGCCAGGGAAATCGCCTTGCCGCAGAGAATATTCCGACAACGGTGAACAGCGCATGGGAGATGATCGGACTCGAGATTAAGGTGCCGGAAGACAATTCCCAGATTACAATAGGATTTATGGGAGAATCTCTCGCAGCGGGAACATGGGCGCATATGGATAATGTGCGGATCGGCTATACGGCGGAAACCGAGGATCCGGATCAGCCGCTGCGCATCACCGCGGATCCGCAGGACGCCGAAGGAGCGGCGGGAGAAAACGCGGTATTCACAGTGGAAGCCGAAGGAAGCGGTCTGAGCTATCAGTGGCAGTATGCCAATGCGGGATCTTCGGTATGGAGAGCATCATCCCTGAGCGGAAATGATACGCCGGAAATTACGGTGCCCATCGCTTCCTACCGCGACGGACAGAAGTACCGCTGTGTTGTTACGGACAAGGACGGCAACAGCGTTACATCCGGAAGCGCGGCGGTTAAGATGATCATACCTGAGGGTACGCCGGTGATCACATCACAGCCGGAAGATTTTACGGGTATATCCGGAGAGACTGCGGTATTCAGGGTGGAAGCCGAAGGAACCGGCCTGACATATCAGTGGCAGTACTGTAATGAAGGTTCCAATGTATGGAGAAATTCTTCCATGGCGGGGAATGCCACATCAGCGATAAGCGTGGAGATCGCCTCTTACAGAGACGGACAGAAATACAGATGTGTCGTTACCGGAGAAGAGGGATACAGTGCGACGTCGGAAGCGGCTTCGATCATTGTCGGACCCGGGGAGGGCGCGCCTGTGATTACAGAGCAGCCGGCAAGCTGTGAGGGAACGGTCGGAGAGACTGCGGTATTCGAGGTGAAGGCAAGCGGAACCAATCTGACATATCAGTGGCAGTACTGCAATGCGAACTCGTCAGTGTGGAGAGCATCCTCCATGGAGGGCAGCACAACCGCAAGAGTAAGCGTGCCTGTCACTGCAGGCAGAGACGGACAGAAATACCGCTGCGTAATAACCAGCGGAAACGGCAGGACAGCGATAACTGAGACGGCAGTGATGACGGTACAGAAATAAGTCCGCGTAAAAATGAAAATAATGGCTGCAGTACGGCATCAGGCCGTGCTGCAGTTTTTAAATTAACAGGAAACTATTCCGACAGAGATCAGCATGATATCGGATTCTGTGATGCATAAAATTCTACCAGATGTACAGAATGATTAAAAAAACACTATATTTTGTGGTTGGAACGTGAGAATCGCATTTGTCAAGCCTTGATATTTTCATGCTGCAATGATAACATTTTAGATGTTTCAGTTCATATCTGTACCGGAAGCAGGAGCAGGAAGAAGCTTCCGTTCAGATAGTACGTGAATGTTTTGAAAAAGTCGAAAAGAGGGAACGTAAAATGACAGTAGAAGAGTGGCTGGGCGAGGAAAATCAGCTCGGGAAAGACATCTGGACGAAAAAGTATTGTAACGAAGGAGAGAATTTCGAAGACTGGCTGGCGCGTATCAGCGGAGGAAACGAAGAAATTGCGGAGTATATCCGGCAGAAAAAATTTCTGTTCGGGGGAAGAATCCTCTCCAACAGAGGGCTGGATCAGCAGGGAAGAAAAGTGACTTATTCCAACTGCTATGTGGTGGATCCGCCCGAGGATAATATCGAAAGCATATTTGACTGTGCAAAGAAACTTGCCCGTACTTACAGCTACGGAGGAGGATGCGGGGTAGACATCTCGAAACTCAGCCCGAGGGGCGCCCGCATCAATAATGCGGCGAAGGAGACAAGCGGCTCCGTATCGTTCATGGAACTGTATTCCCTTGTGACCGCTCTGATCGGACAGAACGGAAGAAGAGGCGCGCTGATGATCTCCATCGACTGCTCCCATCCGGATGTGGAGGAGTTCATTGATCTGAAGACTGATCTTGAGAAAGTGACAAAAGCAAATATTTCCGTACGCCTCCATGAAGATTTTATGGAAGCGGTCAGGAACAACGAAGACTACCTTCTGCACTTCACAAGAGAGGCTACAGGAGAGGTTATCGAGCGGACAGTGAATGCAAAGGAGCTTTTCCGCAGGATTGCAGAGACCAACTGGGATTATGCCGAGCCGGGAGCTCTGTTCTGGGATCGGATCGAAGGGTGGAACCTTCTGAGCAACACAAAACAGTTTTCTTATGCCGGTGTCAACCCCTGTGCGGAGGAACCTCTTCCCGCAGGAGGAAGCTGCCTCCTTGGAAGCATCAATCTGTCCGAGTTCGTACAGGATCCGTTCACGGATCATGCGCAGTTTGATTTTGAGGGTCTGAAGCACTGTGTGGATGTATCGGTGCGTGCGTTAAATGAAGTGCTGGAAGAGGGGCTGCCCCTTCACCCGCTTAAAGAGCAGCAGGAGAGCGTGGCACAGTGGAGGCAGATAGGACTCGGAATCATGGGACTTGCGGACTGTCTGATCAAACTCGGCCTGACTTACGGGGAAGAGGATGCAGTTGATATGTGCGACAACATCGGATTCGCGATGGCGGATTCCGCGATTGCCGCATCGGCGATGCTGGCAAAGGAAAAAGGCGCGTTTGAGGTATGCAATACGGAGGAGATCATGTCCACACCGTATTTTATTGCCAATACTACAGAGAAGACGAGAGAACTGGTACGGAAATACGGGCTGAGAAATTCACAGCTGCTCACTATCGCGCCTACCGGAACTCTCTCCACAATGCTGGGAATTTCAGGAGGTATTGAGCCCGTTTACGCAAATTACTATGAGCGCAAGACGGAATCGCTGCATGGAACGGACGTGTACTATAAAGTGTACACAAAGATTGTGGAGAACTATATGAAGAAGCACGGGCTTAAGAATGACTCGGAGCTGCCGGACTATTTTGTTACTGCCATGACTCTGGATTACCGTCAGAGAATCGATATGCAGTCTGTATGGCAGAATCACATTGACGCCTCGATCAGTTCTACGGTCAATGTGCCGAACAGGTTTACTGTGGAAGAGACGGAAGGACTCTATATGTACGCCTACGAGAAAGGACTGAAGGGGATCACGATCTTCCGTGACGGATGCAAGAGAATCGGAATACTCAATACAAGTGAAAAGAAAGAGACGAAAAAGGTTTCGGCAGGCGAGGGTCTGAAGCGGGGCGAGATTCTTCTCGTAACGGACGATGTGGTCGGAAAGAAACGGAAGCTGACTACCGGATGCGGAAGTCTTCACTGTATTGCCCTGTTCGATCCTCATACCGGCGCGCTTCTGGAGACGTATCTCAGCAAGGGATCCACCGGAGGATGCAATAATTTCATGGTGGGGCTTTCCCGTATGATTTCTATCAGCGCCAGAGGGGGGATTGATATAGAGACAATCGTGGATCAGCTCAATTCAAGCGGATCCTGTCCTTCCTATACGGCCAGACGTGTATCCAGGAAGGATACCAGCAAGGGCGCATGCTGCCCGATGGCGGTGGGCAATGCTCTGATGGATATGTACAATGAGATGCAGGAAGAACTGGCGGAGCGTCAGGAGAAAGAGGACGGAAAGCCGGCCCGCAGGACAGCAAGGGTCCCGAAACCGAAAGCCGTCAGCAGCGAGACAGAGGCAGACAGGATGTACTGTCCGGAATGCGGGGAACCCCTCGTGTTTGAGGAAGGATGCAATATCTGTAAATGCTGCGGATGGAGTAAATGTCACTAATCTGTCTTTCCCGATGATTCCCTTTGACAGGCCGGGAGAGGGAGACTATAATAAGACTGAAGGTTAGAAGATTCTAATATATCAGATGGGGTAAGACTCGCGAGCGGGTCTTGAATTCGGAAAGAAGGTCTGTGGAATGGGAAGATACTATCGGTTGTCCAAAAGCATAACGGAAGAAACAGCAGGGGAGATATTACGGGAGATTCTTGAGATTGAAGATGTCGAGTCAGCAGAATTTACGGAGGAGAACACAAAGATCCTTGTGAAAACGGAGAAGGATAAATATCCGGAGGTCATGACCAGGATTGTAAATATCTTCAGCCGTGTAGGCAGCGGATGTGAATTGTCCTTTGCAGGATTCGCATATTGATCCGGGACGGAAAAGACAATGATAGAATTATACAAGCCGCACAGTCGTCGGAAGGCGCCTGTGCGGCTTGTCTGATTTTCCGGAAAGCTGACAGCGGATGAAGACAGGAGATCATCAGTCGCAAAAAGCATCCAGAAACTCCCACTGGAATGCAGCAGTTTTTCGTGTATAATGCAGCGTGGAAGAGAAAGGCGGACAGCCGGATCAGAAAAGGAGAAGAGTTGAGATGCATAATACACGGAAAAGAAAATACAGAAGAATCCCGGCGGGAGCATTCTTCATGGCTCTGATCGTGGCTCTTGGCGCAGCGGCGGGAAGCCCGGCCGTGACAGCCGGAGCCGCTGTGAAAACTACAGCGGATACCGATACAAGAGACAGGTACCGGGATACACTGGGAAGTGATAATTCGACCCGCTATGCAGGGAGAATCTGGACTGACAAAACTGTCTCGTCAGAGGATATCACGTTCAGCGGAGATGCTTCCTCTGAGGAGATAAGGGTGGAAAGAGGAGATGCGGATTTTCTTATCACATATTCCGCGCTGGCCACGTCTCAGAGCGTGGTCACAGAGCAGCCTGTGGATGTGGTGTTTATCCTGGATATTTCGGCGAGCATGTGCTGGGGAACGGATTCAGAGACAGTGTCTGATCCCACGGGGGCAGATTCCAGAATCAATGCAATGGTGGAGTCGCTGAACAGCGCTATTGACATGCTTGTACAGAGCAATGAGAACAACAGGATCGCTATCGCTGTTTTCAACGGTTCTTCGGAAACACTGCTGGAACTGACGGAGGCGGAGGACATCCTCGGCAGGGTGCAGGACGGCAGATATCTGGAGCTGACTTCATTCAGCGGAACAGGCGGGCAGGACAGGAGACCCGGCATATCTTTTCCCGACGGCCGCGGCCCTGATGTTGTCGGCTGCATTTGTATGGCGCAGAATGAGATCAGGAAACAGAATGGAGAGATGATTCACATCAGTATAACTTATCCGGATCATTAAAAATATGAATCGGAAACAAAAAGAACAGATATTGACATCCGGCCCGCTTTTTAATAAACTGTTAAAGTGGTTATAAAAAGACAGAGTCGGGGGTGATTTCTTGAAGGTACTGGTCATTGACGGACAGGGTGGAGGCCTGGGATGTCAGCTTGTGTCAGTGATTAAAGAGAGATATCCTGAGGTTGAGATCCTTGCGGTCGGAACCAACAGTATTGCCACCGGTGCCATGCTCCGTGCAGGCGCAGATCAGGCGGCAACGGGAGAAAATTCGGTGGTTGTTGCCTCCGGGAGAGCAGATGTGATCATGGGTCCTGTGGGGATTGTGATCGCAGATTCCATGCTGGGAGAAATTACGCCGCGAATGGCAGTGGCCGTGGGACAGAGCAGAGCCAGGAGGATACTGATCCCGGTCAACCTCTGTGACAATATTGTTGTGGGCGCTGCTGACGCGTCCATGTCAAAGAATGTTCAGTATGCGGCCGATGCGCTGGGAACATTTATCAGCTGAAACAATCTGTTATCCGGAATCTGATGCAGCCGGCTGAAGCCGATACAGACAGGAGCGGCTGCGGAAGAGAAAACGGCCCGGACAGAGCCGGCAGGAAGCCGGCGGAAAATGGCAGAAGTCATGGAACGGTGCCGGTTTCAGAGCAAAGAATGGTACAGCGGGCCGGAAAATATCAGGTAACTATCAGAAAATATATACGAGACAGAATCGATGCCAGGAAGGTGTCTGCTTTCAGAAGAAAGCGGATATCTTCCTTTTTGATGTGAGGAGAGGAAAGGAATCCTCGGAATATCGATCTGCGGAAAGAGAGAAAAACATTATGACACTGGAACAATTTTTTCATACGGCGCCGAGAGCAGCGGCTGCTTTCTCGGGAGGAACAGATTCAGCGTTTCTGCTGTGGGCGGCAAAGCGGTATGGGTGCGAGGTGCATGCCTACTATGTAAAGACGGCATTTCAGCCTGATTTTGAACTTGCAGATGCAAAAAGACTGTCGGAAGAACTGGACATTCCTCTGAAAGTGATCCGGGCAGATATTCTTTCGGTTCCCGGGGCGGCTGAAAACGGGCCGAAAAGATGTTATTACTGCAAGAAGGCGCTGTTCAGCCTGATTTGGGATAATGTCCGCAGAGACGGGCATACTCTTCTGCTTGACGGAACCAATGCCTCGGATGACGCCGGCGACCGGCCGGGCATGCAGGCGCTGAAGGAGCTGCACGTCCGGTCGCCGCTGCGCGAGTGCGGCATTACGAAAGAGGAAGTACGCAGACAGTCAAAAGAGGCCGGAATATTTACATGGAACAAACCGGCTTACGCATGTCTTGCAACCCGGATCCCCACCGGAATGAGGATCACGGGAGAAGATCTGGACCGGGTCGAAAAAGCAGAAAGCACACTGGCGGGAATGGGGTTTGCCGATTTCCGGGTGCGGCTTATGCCGGATGGGGCACGCCTCCAGTTTACGGAAGCGCAGATGGAGCTGGCACTTGAAAAAAGAAAGGAAATCTGTTCACGGCTGGAACCCCTTTTCCCTGCGGTACTGCTGGACATGGCAGGGAGAAAGCCGTCGGCGTAACAGAACGGAGACATTTCTTAGGGAGGATGAAAGGAAATGGATAATAAACATGATATATTGAATCTTCTGCGCAGTGTGGCGGACGGGACAACCTCTCCGGAAGATGCGCTGCTTGACCTGAAGGAGGCGCCTTTTGAGGATCTGGATTATGCCAAAATAGATCTTCACCGGAGCGTGCGCCAGGGAGCGGCAGAAGTGATCTACGGCGCTGGCAAGACGCCGGAACAGATACGGGGAATTGTTGAGGCAATGGGAGAACGGGGCTGCAGGAATATACTTGTGACAAGGCTCGGCCGGGAGGCGGCGGAAGTCCTGGCAGATGCGGTCCCTGTGGACTATCATCCGCTGCCGAAACTGGCTGTGGCTTTCCCGGAAGAACGCCCGGGAAGGGGAAATATTGTCGTGGCAACCGGCGGAACCAGCGATATGCCGGTTGCTGAGGAGGCGGCTCTGACCGCGGAAGCAATGGGAAACAGGGTGACCCGTCTCTACGACGTGGGAGTGGCGGGACTGCACCGCCTGCTCGCAAACCTGGATCCTCTGATGAGCGCACGGTGCGTTGTGGCGGTGGCGGGAATGGAAGGGGCTCTCGCCTCAGTCATCGGCGGTCTTGTGGACTGTCCTGTTATCGCCGTCCCTACCAGTGTGGGATACGGCGCAAGTTTCGGCGGTCTGTCTGCCCTTCTGTCCATGCTGAACTCCTGCGCTTCCGGATGCAGCGTGGTCAACATAGACAATGGATTCGGAGCGGGCTATCTGGCCAGCATGATCAATCAGATGGAAGGAATAAAGGAGGAAAAATAAGAGATGAAGACATTATATATTGAGTGCAGCATGGGAGCGGCAGGAGACATGCTCATGTCAGCCCTGTATGAACTTCTGGAAGATAAGCAGGGATTTCTTGACACGATGAACGGACTGGGGCTTCCGGGAGTGAGAATCGAAGCTCATCCGGGAAAGACCTGCGGAATCGCCGGAACCCATATGGCGGTGACCGTATATGGAGAAGAAGAACGGGAGCAGGGAACGGACAGCCGGCACGGCCATTATCATGAGCAGGATCATGAACACAGTCATCATGATGAACATGATCATCACCATGAACATGGGCACCATCACGAGCATGGCCATCATCACCATGCTGCGCCGGGACATATCGCGGATCTGATCAGCCATCTGGAGCTTCCGGAAGAAGTGAAAATTCATGCCCGTGCCGTATATGACGATATTGCCGCTGCCGAGGCGAAAGCTCACGGCTGTCCTGTGTCGGATGTTCATTTTCATGAAGTGGGAGCTCTGGATGCGGTTGCGGATGTGACAGGTGTGTGCTATGCCATGTATCTTCTCGGGGCAGAGCAGATCATTGTGTCACCGATTCATGTGGGAAGCGGAACGGTGAGATGCGCCCATGGAGTTATGCCGGTGCCTGCGCCTGCGACGGCAAACATCCTGGAGGGAGTTCCGGTTTACGGCGGATCGATCAGAGGAGAGCTGTGTACGCCGACAGGTGCGGCTCTGCTGAAACATTTTGCAGATGCCTTCGGACCGATGCCTGTTATGGAGACACGCGGCGTGGGTATCGGCATCGGCACGAAGACCTTTGAACAGGCAAACTGTGTCAGGGTGTTCCTTGGAGATACAGCAGAGAAAGGAAACGGAGAAATCACGGAGCTGGTGTGCAACATCGATGACATGACACCGGAGGCGCTCGCTTATGCCTGTTCCCGTCTGCTGGATCACGGCGCACTGGATGTCTATACAGTGGCAGGAACCATGAAGAAAGGCCGCCCGGGACATGTGCTGACAGTACTCTGCCGTCCGGAAGACGAAGGAAAGCTTGCCCGGCATATACTGGACGAGACTACTACGAACGGTCTGCGGGCGCATCGATGCGGCAAGTATTTCCTCGCCCCAGTGACAGAACGGGTCCAGACCCGCTGGGGAGAAGTGCGGATCAAGGCTGCAGAGGGATTCGGCGTAAGCCATGCCAAGCCGGAGTTTGAAGATGTGGCGGATCTGGCAAGAAAGAACCGGGTGTCCTACCGGAGCGTATTCGAGGAGGCGCTTCAGAGAAGAAAAAGGAACAGGGAAGAAGAATGATGAAAATGAGAAAGAGAATGAAAAGTACTGCAGCGATCCTGCTGAGTGCCTCTCTGGCGCTGGGGCTTCTCTCCGGATGTCAGGGGAAAGACACATCATCAGGGCAGACAGCTGAAAACAGCCGGGCTGACAGTGATTCAGTGATCATTGCCATGGATCCGAACTCTGAGCCGGAAGCGGGATTTGATCCTGCATACGGCTGGGGAGCCGGCGAACATGTTCATGAACCTCTGATCCAGAGCACTCTTACCGTGACGAATACAGATCTGACTATCGGATATGATCTTGCCACAGACTACAGCGTCAGTGAAGACGGAATGACCTGGACTGTGACAATCCGGGACGATGTGAATTTTACTGACGGGGAGCCGCTGACGGCGGAGGATGTGGCATTTACATATAATACGGTGAAAGAGGCAAGTGCTGTAAATGATTTTACCATGCTTGACTATGCAGAAGCGGCAGACAGCACAACAGCAGTGTTCCATATGACCCGGCCGTTCTCTATCTGGCCCTATACCATGGCAATCGTCGGGATCGTGCCGGAACATGCGTATGACAGTGCGACATATGGCTCGAATCCCATCGGATCAGGGAGATATATCCTGAGGCAGTGGGACCGGGGGCAGCAGGTCATTCTGGAAGCAAATCCGGACTATTACGGGGAAGCGCCGAAGATGCGGCAGGTGACGATCCTGTTTATGGAGGAAGACGCAGCTTTTCTCGCGGCTCAGGCCGGACAGGTGGATGTGGCGTATACTTCTGCCACATATTCGGATCAGACTGTGGAGGGATATTCCCTGGCTTCTTATGCCAGCGTGGACAACCGGGGCTTTAATCTTCCGGCGGTGCCTTCGGGAACAGACGAAGAAGGCAGAACAGTCGGGAATGATTTCACATCCGATGTTCTGGTGCGCCGCGCCATCAATATCGGTGTGGACAGACAGGAAATGATCGACAATGTGCTGAACGGATACGGAAGTCCCGCATACAGTGTATGTGACGGTCTTCCCTGGTACAATGAAGCGTCTGAGGTGGAGTATGACCCGGAGGCCGCTGCGGCTCTTCTCGATGAAGCAGGATGGACGATGGGAGACGACGGCGTCCGGGAGAAAAACGGTGTGAAAGCGGAGATGAACCTGCTCTATTCTACGGGAGACTCGGTACGCCAGGCTCTGACCGCGGATTTCGCGGCTCAGATGGAGGAACTGGGAATATCCTGTACGATTGAGGGTGCCGGATGGGATACAGCCTATGATCGGGCATTGTCAGAACCGCTGCTGTGGGGATGGGGAGCGCATACCCCGATGGAACTTTACAATATCTACCATACGATCGATGGAACCGACTCGGCAGAGTATTCCCCGTATTCTAATTCCACGGTGGACGGATATATGGATCAGGCGCTGGCGAGCAATGATCTGGAGGAATCCTACGAGCTGTGGAAGCTCTCCCAGTGGGACGGGAGTACGGGAGTAACCCAGGACGGAGACATTCCCTGGGTATGGCTGGTAAACATCGATCACCTGTACTGGGTGAGGGAAGGTCTTCAGGTGGCGGACCAGAAGATTCATCCTCACGGACATGGATGGTCCCTTGTCAATAATGTGGATCAGTGGACCTGGACAGAAAGGAATGATGAGCTTTGAAACACCGTCTTCAGTTTACCGGAAAAAAGCTGATCCGGATGGCGCTGCTCCTGCTGGGAGTCAGCATCGTTACATTTCTGCTGATGTGTGCGTCGCCTCTGGATCCTCTGCAGACGAACGTCGGTCAGGTTGCGCTGGGATCCATGAGCCCGGAGCAGGTGGAACGTCTGGAAGCGTACTGGGGCACGGAAACTCCGGCAGTGCAGAGGTACCTGGGATGGTTGGGGGACGTTCTTCACGGAGACATGGGGACATCCCTTCTCTACCGCCAGCCGGTACTCACGGTCATCGGGCAGCGTCTTGCCGGTTCGGTTCTCCTTCTCACTGCGGCCTGGGTGTTCTCGGGAGTACTCGGGCTGATTCTCGGGGTAACGGTGGGCGTGTTCCGGGGGCGCTGGCCGGATCGTCTGATCCGGGGATACTGTCTTCTGATTTCCTCCACTCCGACGTTCTGGCTGGCAATCCTGCTCCTTCTGATCTTTTCTGTCTGGCTGGGATGGTTCCCTATCGGACTCTCGGTCCCTGTGGGAGTGGCGGCGGATGCGGTGACCTTTGGCGACCGGCTCCGGCACGCTGTTCTTCCCGCCCTGACGCTGAGCATCACCGGTGTGGCGAATATTGCTCTTCACACGCGGGAGAAGATGATAGACGTACTGGAATCGGATTATATCCTTTTCGCACGTGCCAGAGGGGAATCGGAGGCGTCGGTTGTCCTGCGCCATGGTCTGAGGAATGTATCTCTCCCTGCGATTACGCTTCAGTTTGCCTCGGTCAGCGAGATCATCGGGGGATCGGTACTGGTGGAGCAGGTCTTTTCCTATCCGGGGCTGGGACAGGCAGCGGTGACGGCAGGACTCGGGAGTGATCTTCCTCTGCTTCTGGGGATCACGGTTGTTACATCGGCGATTGTCTTCGCCGGCAATCTGATTGCCGATCTCCTATATGGTGCAGCAGACCCCAGGATAAGAAGGGGGGCGGCACGGGAATGAAAAGTTATGGAAACGGAACAGAATACAATGGAAAGGGAAAAAACCGGAGAAAGAGCACGATTTTATTTCTGGCCGCAGCAGTGGTGATCCTTGGCGCGGTGACTGTATCAGGGATCTTTCTGGAAGGAACGGCCACGGAAACGGATTTTTCCCGGACAAATCTCGCTCCGGGAGCGGGAGGCCTGTTCGGAACGGACTGGATGGGAAGGGATATGTTCGCCCGTACCCTGGCCGGGCTGTCGCTCAGTATCCGGATCGGGATTGTAACTGCAGCGGTGAGCGCTGTTATTGCGCTGCTGGCAGGAACCGCAGCCGCTACACTGGGAAGAAAAGCGGATGCGGTGATTTCATGGTGCATTGACCTTGTGATGGGAATCCCCCACATTCTGCTTGTCATGCTCATTTCCATTGCCTGCGGCAGAGGATTTGCGGGGGTGGTGGCGGGAGTCGCCCTCAGCCACTGGCCGTCTCTTGCCCGTGTGATCCGGGGAGAGGTGATACAGCTTCGGCAGGCGCCCTATATCCTTGTGGCGGAGAAACTGGGAGCGTCGAAGCTTCAGAATGTGCGGAGGCATATGCTCCCCCACCTTCTGCCGCAGTTTCTGACCGGTCTGATCCTTCTGTTTCCCCATGCAATTCTGCATGAGGCAAGTGTGACATTTCTTGGGTTCGGACTTTCATCGGAGCAGCCGGCCATCGGTGTGATCCTTTCCGAGAGCATGCAGTATCTGACTACCGGGAGATGGTGGCTTGCGCTGTTCCCGGGACTTGCTCTGGTGCTGGCTGTGGTTCTGTTCGCTCTGCTGGGAGAGCGGCTGCGTCAGCTTATGGATCCGTCAAGTGTGCACGAATAGAGCAGATCAGGAAGCACGAAAGTTCCGAAACATGCGGGAGGTATATATGGAGACAATATTAGAAATTGAACATATGTCTGTGTTTTTCACACAATATGAGCGAGGAATCCGCAGAAGGATTCTTCCGGTTATCCGGGATCTGACGCTTTCTGTAGGAGCGGGACAGATCGTTGCCGTAGTGGGAGCCAGCGGATCGGGAAAAAGTCTGCTGGCCCACGGAATTCTGGGAATTCTGCCATACAACAGCCACGTGGAAGGAACCATACGCTATGCAGGGGAGCTGCTGACGCCGGAGCGCTCTGCAGAACTCCGGGGCAGGGAGATCGCTCTGATCCCTCAGGGAGTCAATTATCTGGATCCTCTGATGAAAATCGGCCCTCAGCTTACAAAAGGGAGCCGGGAGGAGAAGGTGCACAGGCGAACGCGCCGGGCGCTCGAACGCTATGGGCTGGGCAGAGAAACAGCGGAGATGTATCCTTTTGAACTGTCCGGAGGAATGGCTCGGAGAGTCCTGATTGCATCTGCGGTGACAGGAACTCCCCGCCTGATCATTGCCGATGAGCCCACTCCGGGCCTGGATGCAAAGGCGGCAGAACGGATTCTGGGGCATTTCCGGGAACTTGCGGATGAGGGAGCGGGGATCCTGTTTATCACCCATGACCTGGAACTGGCACTGACCGTGGCAGACCAGGTTGCGGTATTTTATGCGGGAGAAACGATTGAGGCGGCACCGGCGGAGGATTTTTCAGATGTGTCACGGCTCAGGCATCCCTTCACAAAAGCGCTCTGGCATGCCATGCCGGAGCACGGATTTAATCCCATTTCCGGAGCACAGCCCTACCCGGACGAGAAGGCTCACGGCTGCCCTTTTGCCGGACAGTGCTCAGAATGTATGTCTGACTGCAGAGAGACAGACCGGATTCCGCTCAGAGAATTCCGTGGGGGAATGGTCCGCTGTCTGTATCCGGGAGAGGAGACGGTGCTATGAAGCTGGAGGCAAAAGAAGTTACATTCTATTATCGGGGAAGAAAGAAGAAACCGGTGCTTGAAAATTTCAGCATTTCTATTGAATCCGGGGAAAGAGTGGGGCTGAGAGCGCCCAGCGGAAGAGGAAAGACGACGCTCTGCCGGCTGCTTGCGGGATATGAGAGACCGCAGGAAGGAAAGATCCTTCTGGACGGAAGACCGATCAGTGAATATAAAGGCGTCTGTCCGGTACAGATGGTCTGGCAGCATCCGGAGACCGTAGTGGATCCGCTGCTGAGACTGAGGGATACATTTGCGGAGGCAGGAGAGATTGATCCCCTGCTGACGGAGAAACTTCATATTGAAAAAGGATGGATGGATCGATTCCCCGCAGAGCTGTCAGGGGGAGAACTCCAGAGATTCTGTCTGGCGAGAGCGCTTCATCCGGCAACGAGATTTCTTCTGTGTGATGAGATTTCCGCCATGCTGGATCTTGTGACCCAGGCGCAGATCTGGGCTCTCCTTCTGGATGAGGCCAGGAGAAGGAAACTCGGCCTGCTTATCGTAAGCCATAACAGAGCGCTGATGGAACAGGTTTGTACAAGGATTGTTGAGCTGCCATGGAACAATTAACCATCTGATCGATATTGACAACGACGATCGTGAGATCACACTTCAGGAAGCTGTGAAAGATGTAGTCCCGTTTGCAGAAGAATGAAATGTTCTGTTTTGTGACATCAGGCAGATGATATCGTGTCTGAATTCTGTGAGAAATGTAGTAAAAAAGTAATTATCAAAAATAAAAAGTAAATTAAATACTTGCACTCAGACATTATATTGTGTTAGCATACCATATACAGAAAGAAAAAGATTTCTTTTTTCTAATAGTTCTGAAAAAATAAAATGAAGCGTTATAAATCTAAAAGACCCGAGATTCGGGTCTTTTAAGCTTTGGATGAAAATTGTTAGAAAGCGAATGATAAAATGGAAGAAAGTTTAAAGAAGTGTTCATCAGAGCAAGTGCTTGCCGCGGGCATCGATATCGGTTCTACTACGACAAAAGTGGTGATTCTTGATCCGGAGGATGGTTCGCTCCTGTACTCTGATTACAGGAGACATCACGCAGACCAGGTCAAAAGCGTGATCAATGTGATGGATCAGCTGAGAAAAACTTATCCCGGACAGAAGTTCCGTTTCGCGCTGACCGGATCTGGTTCCAAGCCCATCGCGGAAAAACTGAACATTCCCTTTGTGCAGGAAGTGGCGGCAAACGCGGCGGCATTAAAGAGCAGATACGGGACGGTCGGGTGTGCCATCGAGCTTGGCGGTCAGGACGCAAAGATGATCTTTTTCCAGACTAATCCGACCACAGGTGCCCTGAATGTGGCTGATATGCGTATGAACGGAAGCTGTGCGGGAGGAACAGGCGCGTTTATCGATGAGATCGCGTCTGTGCTCAGAATTCCGGTGACGAAATTCAATGACATGGCGTCAAAGGGAACCTGTGTATATGATATTTCCGGCCGGTGCGGCGTGTATGCGAAGACAGATATCCAGCCTCTGTTAAACCAGGGGGTGGCGAAGTCGGATATTGCCCTGTCCGCATTCCATGCCATTGCCAAACAGACCATCGGCGGACTTGCCCAGGGGCTGGAGATCCGAAAGCCGGTGGTATTTGAAGGCGGCCCTCTGACATTTAATCCGACGCTGGTCCGTGTGTTTGCGGAGAGACTGGGATTGAGGGAAGACGAGATTCTGATTCCGCCTCATCCGGAACTGATGGTGGCGATGGGGGCTGCCGTTTCACTGGATGCAATGTTCAGCGAACAGTCGGACGCTGTCCTGCCTTCTGAACTTATGGCGCGGATGCAGGATGAATCCTTCCGGGACAGGGAGACGGAGAAAAATGACGCGAAGCCTTTTTTCGCTTCTGAGGAGGAAAGGAAGGCGTTTGAAAAGCGTCATGCGAAACCATCTATGGACTGGAAAAAGCCGGTGTCGGGAGAGCAGATATACGCCTACCTTGGAATTGACTCCGGAAGTACGACTACAAAGTTTGTGCTCATGGACGATCAGGAGGAGATCCTCTGGTCCTTCTATGCGCCCAATGAAGGAGAACCCCTCTACGTTGCGCGGAGCGCTCTCATTGAGATGCGGGAGCAGTATAAAAAAGCAGGCGCAAGCCTGCATATTCTCGCGGCCGGGACAACCGGATACGGGGAAATGCTCTTTGCCAGGGCATTCCAGGCAGAATACCATACTGTAGAGACGGTAGCCCACGCCAGGGCGTCGGAAAAATATGTGAAGGATGCGACATTCATTCTGGATATCGGCGGACAGGATATGAAAGCCATGTGGCTGGACCGGGGGATCATCACCAATATCCTGGTGAATGAAGCGTGCTCCTCCGGGTGCGGCTCCTTCCTGGAAAATTTTGCCTCTTCTCTAAACATCTCCGCAAAAGAGATCGCAGATGCTGCATTTTCATCGCAGAATCCGGCTGTTCTGGGAAGCCGGTGCACAGTGTTCATGAACAGCAGCATCATCACCGAGCAGAGGAACGGGAGACGGGCGGAGGATATTATGGCGGGGCTCTGCCGTTCCATCATTGAAAACGTGTTCACAAAGGTGATCCGTCTCTCTAATGTGGATTCCCTGGGGGACCGGATCGTCGTTCAGGGCGGAACATTTGTCAATGACGCCGTGCTCCGCGCGATGGAAGAATATATCGGAAAAGAAGTGATCCGTGCGCCGTATCCGGGACTGATGGGAGCGATCGGGATCGCTCTGATCACCCGGGAACGGTTCAGGAAAAATCCGGAGAACCGGACATTTATCCGGCTGGAAGATCTGGACGGATTTTCATACCGCCAGGAGGCGAACGCTCCATGCCCTTTCTGTACCAACCATTGCAAGAGGACCGTCCTGACTTTTTCAAACGGGAATTCCTGGATCACCAACAACCGCTGTGAGCGGGGTGAAATTCTGGGAGATCCGGGAGATTCGGAAGTGAAAAAGAAACTGAAGGACACGGTACAGAGGGCAAATTCCGTACCGAATCTTTTCCGTATAAGGGAAAAACTGCTCCTGAGGAAATATTTCCACCCGGAGCCCTTGAAGAAGCGTAACATTACGATCGGTATCCCGAGAGTGCTTGTGTTCTGGGAGACAATGCCTTTCTGGAGAACTTTTCTGCGGACACTGGGCTTTCATGTAAGAATTTCGGATCCCAGCACCAGAAAGATCTACGAGAGCGGACTGTCCGCAGTGACATCGGACACGGTCTGCTTCCCGGCGAAACTGGTCCACGGACATATCCGGAATCTGGCCGAGAAAGGTGTGGATCGGATCTTCATGCCGGCGGTCACCACGGTCCCTTCCGAGAATACAGAAAGGACCAGCCAGTCCATGTGCGCTGTGGTGAAGGGATACCCGCTGGTTATCGGAAATTCCGACAATCCCGAAAAGATGTGGGGGATTCCATATGATGCTCCGCTTTTCCACTGGTATACGCCGGAGGATCAGGAACTTCAGCTTATCCATTATATGGAAGAAAAATTTCAGATTCCCGCAGAGGAGACAAAAAGAGCGATCCGGGCGGGAAATCAGGCTCAGGATCTGTTCCATGCGGATCTGAAGAACAAAGGCGCTGAAGTTCTCAAACAGGCGGAAGAATCAGGAAAATTCGCGGTTGTCCTGGCGTCCAGGCCTTATCAGAATGATTCCCTGGTGAATCACGAACTTCCGGAAATATTTACAGGAATGGGAATCCCGGTCCTGACGGCGGATTCTCTGCCGGGAACAGAGGAAGAAGATCTGAGCATGAGCCGTCTGGATGTGGTAAACAATTTTCATGCAAGGATGCTCTCTTCCGCGATCATGGCGGCGGAGAAGGATAGTCTGGAATATGTCCAGATCGTAAGTTTCGGCTGCGGACACGATGCTTATCTTTCGGACGAGATCGTCCGTATGATGAATGAGATCTCGGGAAAGACGCCCCTGATCCTGAAGGTGGATGAGAGTGATATCCAGGGACCGCTGCGTATCCGTGTACGGTCTTTCCTGGAAACGATCGTCATGCGCAGAGAACAGGGAAGGAAACCGGAGGTACATAAGCTTCAGGATCCCTATCCGGTCAAGTTTGAAAAGGCAGACAGAAAAGTAAAGACCGTTCTGATCCCAAATACATCTCATGCCTTCAGCCGCCTTATGGCAGCCGTGTTCAGCGCACAGGGAGTCCGTGCGGTTCCTCTGGAACTGGGGCGCGAGGAAGCGATCAAAATGGGAAAACGATATGTGCACAACGACATCTGTTTCCCGGCACAGATCGTCATCGGGGAGATCCTGGCCGCATTAAACAGCGGAAAGTACGATGTGGAGAATACAGCGGTCGGCATGGCAAAATACATCGGCGACTGTCGTCTGACCCACTACAGCGCTCTGCTTCGGAAAGCGCTGGATGATGCAGGATATAAGAATGTTCCGATCCTGACCAATGATGACGAGGATTATCATGATATTCATCCGGGATTTCGCATGAACATGCTGTCCGGAGCCCGTATCGCTTACGGGCTGCCAATGATCGATGCTCTGGAAGAACTGCTTCGGAAGATCCGGCCTTATGAGCTGGAGCCGGGAAGCGCCGACCGGGCGTTTGAACAGGCAATGGATGAAGTGATAAACGGAATGCAGCAATCCGGTATCCGCGGAGCAAAAAGCGGATTTAAAAAGGCGATCCGGATTATGAAAGAAATTCCCTACGACAGATCCCGGCCAAGACCCCAGGTGCTGATCGTGGGCGAGTATCTCCTGAATTTCCATCCCGGTGCAAACCATGACATTGAGAAATATCTGGAGAAGAACGGATTTGAGATCATTGAGGCGAGGATGACAGACGTGATCCAGAAGACCTACTTCTATCAGGACAGTCAGATCAGGGAATATCATCTGAACCGCCCCTTCGGGAAGAAAGTATGGTTCCGTACTGCGGATCAGTTCTTTAAGATGGCGCACGATCTGACCGACCGGATCGCTTCAGAACATCCTCTTTATGAGAAGCCGGCAAGGATCGAAGATCTGGCAAAAGAGAGTGATCCCATTATCCCCCATACGTTTGACGCGGGAGAGGGAATCCTGATCCCGGGCGAGATCCTGCACCATGCAGAGAAAGGGTGCCGTACTTTTGTCATCCTGCAGCCCTTCGGCTGTCTGCCGAATCATGTGGTAGGACGGGGAATCTCCAAGAAGCTGAAAGAGAAGTACCCGGACGCGCAGATCCTGCCGCTGGATTATGATCCGGATGTCAGCTTTGCAAATATTGAGAACCGGCTGCAGATGCTGGTGATGAATATTAAAGAAAATAGAGAATAAAGGCTTTAACCGCCAGAAAAACCGGCAGGCAAATATATTTTTACCGTTTCAAAAGGATGCCGGTTAAACACTTGAGTTTCCGCAAACTGCATTGAAAAGATAGATATGTCTTCTCAAAGTACCAA
>CAKNHF010000024.1 GCA_930972465.1 uncultured Lachnospiraceae bacterium | reverse complement strand
CATGAATGGAATCTTCGTCAATGGCAAACGTAGTCGTATTTTTCAGATTCCAGCTAATTTCAAAATCTCCGATTTTTATATCATGCACGGAGGGATCATTGACCCCTTCTTTTTTCCAGTTCCAACAATAACCAGCCAAAATTCTTGCTCTATTATGCGAGGTACGATTTCTTTCGATAATCAACTCCTGCATTTTTGCCGGTGAATCAAGAATCCGGATATCATAATCGATATCCTCCATGTCATAATTTGCCGTATCCCGAATTTCCAGCGTATGGTCCAGCCAGGCAAGATATCCATCGGAGCCATTGCACCTGAACTGAGACACCAGTTCCATCTCTGTAACCTGAGCTTTTTCCTCTCCCGCCCATTTTCTGATTTCGTCTACCCGTCCTATGTCCTGGAGTGTAACTCTTTGGCTTTCATCAATAAAAAACACACTGCATTTCGCCGCATGAATAATTTCTTTAATCTGGTTTTCTCCCATGTTATGGAACATTCCTGATTTCTCATTCAGACGATGTGCTTCATCTACAAGAATCGTATCAATCATATTATTATCGGTTTCCGTGTAAATACCTGAACCTTTGAACATATTATCGACACTGCTTTTCCTGATACTTCCTTTTAACTTTTTCCGATACACATTTCTTGGTGCTGAATTTTTGGATACATACTGGCAAAACTGATCCTCTTTTGTTAATTCAGCCAGGAGATTTACCGCTACCACACTTTTCCCTGTTCCTGGACCGCCCTTTACAATCACAACCCGCTTTTTATCATCTTGGACAGACTGTCTGGATTCATTCAGGATTTCTTCGTAAACAACCTTCTGTTCATCCAGCATAATAAATTCACGGTTGCCTTTCAGCATTTTTGCAATGGAATTCTGAAGACTTTTCGATGGTTTAATACGTCCCGAATCAATCTTGTAAATCAATTCCTTATTATCGCCAGTTCGTATACTCTTTTTAATGAAATCTCTCAGCTTTGTGACTTCCCCGCGTGTAAATGCCGGTGCATCTTCCAGATAAGTTTCATACTGTTCAGCATCAAGCGGATCCTGATTATGCCGTCTGTAATTGTGCAGATAAGCGCACGGAAATATGGAAACCATTCCTTCCTGTACAGAAGCATTGTAATCACTGATCAGCATTGCATATGACCATGCCTGATATGACGGATGAACTACTTGTCTCACAGCATTTCCGGTATATGTCTGCACCAGACCGTCCCGCCCCGGAATCGCCTCCAGCTCGTCCCATTGCTTCAGTTCAATCAAAACGACATTTGCATCTTCTTTTTTCCCATAACCGGATATCAGAAAATCCACTCGTTTAGACGTCTGTGGAATATTGTACTCGATAGCAATTCCTGCATCAGATGGAATGTCCTGATCATTCAATACCTTATACATATATTCCATAGAATTTTCCCATGCACAGAATTCATTTTTCGCTGTATGGCGATGCATTCTTTCGTAAATATTGTTTTCGATTTCCACAGCGATTGTATCCTGCTCTACACTTGATAAAAAATTATCTTTAGTTCCTTCATAAATCAGCATTTTGACACCTCTGCACTATCCGGCAGGTTCTCTTCTTGGACTAACTCTTTAATGACCTCAAAATATATCTTCTGGAGTTCGTACTCAGAAAGCTTAACATTCTGTTCCCTAATACCTTCTTCCACATAATCGTCATCTCGTGCTTTATTTAACAAACGGATTGCTTCTAAAAGTTCTTCTGTAGGTTCTACATTGTTCTCCTTAAAATCATCTATTTCTCCGTACTCATCATCTGATATACACTGATAATCGATACACTGAAAAGCCAAATCAAGTAAGTCTTTTCTTATTTTTTCAGCAGCTCTAGCTATATGCTTTATCGGATGTTTCTGATAATAGACATTATCAGCATATTCTCTGGCCTTTCTAATAAATGTTGGGAAGCTCCTCGCTGTCACCAAATATTTGAATACTGAAGTGTATTCCCTTGCTTCATGCTTTCCTAAATGATTAACTGATTCTCCAGAAGTAATTCCTTTTATAGCCTTTACTGCTTTCTCCTCCAATTCCATAAATTCACAGGTCTTTTCCATTTCAAAGGACTCATAATCTGTTTCACCTGTAAGATAACCTACTGATACTCCAAAAAAATTTGCCAAATTCAACATAGTCTCATATGATGGGAATCCAATAGTTTTACCGTTTTCAATTTTACTACCTACACGTAACCATCTACTTATATTCGCTTGCGTTCCGCCACCATATTTTTCCTTGTACTCTTTCAAAAACTTTTTTTGAGTATATTTTCTTTCTTTCATCAATTTGCTAAGTCGGCAACACCAGCATTTTGCTACATTTTGCTTTATATCATTCATAGTATATTTTTCACTCGTCTCGCATTAAAATTATATCATCTATATATCATGTACAATATTTACATTTATAACATTATGATTTAAAATGAAAATTGTCAATACTAAACAAAGCAATAGGAGGTATCCCATGAACGAAAACAGCACTAACCAAACCATACACGGACAAAACACTTTGCAGGACATCCTCATAAATGATATCCGAAGGAAAATATCCGAAGTAGCCATTGATGCAGAAAATATATCGAAAGAAAAATATGCGGCAAAAGCAAAAATGATTGAAGCCGCCACTGATATGTCCACAAAAGAAAAGCTAGATGCAATGGACAAAAATTTTGATCGTAGAAACCAAGAGCGTTGGCAGAATGTACTCTACCTCGCTGTAGCATCTCTTAGCGTAGTCGGTCTTGCCGTCGGAAGTCCTGTAGCTGCAAAGAATATCCGTAAGCTCCTTACAGCTGCATAATCAAAGATAACAAGTACTCATGGTCTACCGCGTACATTGCTAAAAATACCTCTTCCTTATTTCTATTAACGGTCGCTATAGTTTTATCAAGATAACCAAATCTATTAATCGTTGTCACTATAAAAATATTTCTTACTTTGTCTTCTAACTGCTTCAGTGTATGGATCATAGCAGCTTTAAGACTCTACAATGTAATATTCTCCCTGTACAGAGTCATCGGTATATTCCAATAACCCAGTCCAATCTGTCGCCTTTGTGATCATGAGAGTTTTGTCATGTATCTCTTTAGATGCATTTACGAACCACACAAGATGAACCTTCTTAATTTCTAAGAATTTGTCCAAAGCATCTTTCCGAATAATTAACCCGGCTTTTTGTTTGGTCAAATCAGTATCAAAAACTATAAGCACACCTGTTTTGTCGTAATAATAACCATCATATTTCTTTTGCCTAAGATCCAACGTATTAATGATTTCTGCACATGGATGGGAATACGAAATGGTCTCTTCTTTAGATGCATCATATTCTTCCTCCCATAATAAGTCTTGCGTAGTATTTAGCGCGTTCCCCAGGTCTATTGTTACTGGTTCTTCTTCTGTGAATGTTTTTGTAACAGTCGGAATTTCAAATTCTTCGTCTAACTCCATTTCTGATTCAAACTCTGCTTCCTCCTCATCATCTGCTTCACCTAAGTACTTCTTCCACAATGCATCTATCTGAGAAAGCTGTGGTTCTTCAATTGTTCTAGTAACCAATTTTGTTTCACCGGTTCTTAATTCAATATTTTTCCATTGCCATTCTAATACAGATTTACTGCCACTTGACCATGGATACTCTCTACTATATAGGGTATATGTTTCTGGAATCCAATTGATATCACTATTACGCAGATCCACATTTTTGCCTGCATACTCTTTTAATATAGCCAATTGTTCATCCGTAACAAAATATCCATACAACCAATTCCAGACCAGTAGTTTATCATATGCCAAATCATTTTTACCAGTATCGGCATATTTAGACAGAACAACCCATTGATTGCCTCTATCATCGGTTAATAATAAATCTTCTTTCTGATACCTGAAAAATATCGAACTCGAATTCGTCCATATATCTTCATCAAATGCAGAATCATCTTTAGCACAATTATTTTCTTCAACAGACTCTCTCATATGATCATTAATTTGCGGGAAATAAGGGGCATCATCACAAAATAAATTATGTTCATTCAGCGTTGGATCGAAATCTCTTACATAAGGTTCCCATGGACCATCGTATGATACCATCTCCTCTTCCATTGAATACCGATTCCTCATAGGATAATAATCTGAAATTCGTGCCAAGATATTATACATAGCAATCCACTGATATTTCTTTCCAATACGTTCTATCTTTAACACACGGTGTCTGTCGTAAGCGAAGCCATTCACAAATCTATCATAATCATCGAATAATTCTCCCTGATACCCCAATTCATTAATGATATAATACATGGCATAATTGAATATTTTGTAGTCATCTACCTCAAAATTTCGTAACGCACTTTGGAAAACATATCTTCCAAAATCTCCATACATACCGATTCCTTCAAATCGCATAGAACGCTGGATATAGAATAAACCGTTTTGAAATTCTTTATCTGAATATTTTTGATCGCCTATACTCGGAAGCGGTATTGATTTATATGGTGGTTTTATTTTATCAAATTCATAATCATGAAGTTCACCTGGATATTCCATCAAATATCGTTCAATAATAAGCCTTGCATAATCTCTCAACAAAATATCCGGATATACCGTATCCTTATTAAAAATGTCCTCAAACACAAAACAAACCAACGACTTAAATATTGCCTTATCTTCACAATTACGCTTTACGCAAGCTCCAAACGCAATCCCATAAAGTCTCTGAATCACATAAGGATCATTTACATTAGAAAACAATTTTAAAAGATATTCTGCATACTCAAAATGATCCCTTAAAATTTCAATCATAGCCTTGGACGTTGTGTCTCGAAGCCAGCGATTGGAAGAAGTAAGTACCCACGAGAAGAGAATCAATAATAGTCTGATTTGTTCTTTATCAGAAACCTCAAGAGCTTCGCCTTGATTATAAATTTCAATTAGCTGAACAATACGCTCATCACCTGAACTTATTCCATTAACAAATGTTGTCCAAAAATAATCTCTTTTGGCAAGTGGATATCGCCTTAGTACATCGTATAAGGCGTCTGCATTCAATAGATGACTGTGTTTTACCGAATTATTTATAAAGGCATTCCATAAAACAGAAGGTTCTATAGAGTACTCGTTACATAATTTCAACAATTCTGAAATAGATAAATAGATTTTTCTTCTCCACTCAAAAGATTCAATATATATTCTAAATAAATCTTCCCTATCTGATTCATCATTTATCGATTGTATAATATCTATACATTCTTTTTCAAATTTTTCAGCATATAAAGCACAAATATGTGCAAATAAATCTTCGCTTCCCCAGTTTTTAAATTCTCCATCGACAATACCCAACACATTTTCGCAAACATATTTTCTAATCTCTTCTTCAGTCCCAAACATTGAAAAAATTGTCTTTGCAGAGAAATAGTCATTCATCTGATCAAACGAAAAATACACATAGTTCTTTCCATCGGATTCATAGTCATGAAGGATATTTTCCCGTATGAGCTGCGTAATAAGTGGCCTAGCTGTCAATCCCAACGAATTCCAAATAGGCATCGATTCAATCTTACTTTTTTCAAAATGACGCTTGCCTGTAAGTAGAGTCTTTTGAGATATAGCTTCCACTATAGGCAGGACTATGTTTTCTGATTGATCATAACCTGCTGCCTCAATTAATTTTGCCTTTTCCATATGAAGCTTTTCATTTGCCTTTTCTAAAAGACGCTCATACAATGTCGGCAATTCCACTTCATCGCCTTGATATGTTTTACAATACAGTGTTAAAAACAATGGATTATCAATATTAGAAGTAAACATATGTAATGGAGTAAACTGTATTCCATAATGGCCAAGAAATTGTCTTGCAGCCTCAAATGGATTGTTTCTGAATCCACTATGCTCTATTTTCGTAATATTATCCCATTCAAGGAATCGTTCTGGAAGGATTGATTTCTGATATTCACTTCTGTACGAAATAGCCAAGCGGACGTAGTTCTTATCTCTTACTTTTTTGTACAGTGCAGGAAAAACGGATTTCCACAATTGTGGTTTCCAGCTTTCATTTAATGCATCAATAAGAATTGGCACTATTTTTCCATTTTTTTCTCCAATTACTTCAAAAATATCAATAAGATCCTCGAAATCAAAATTCAATCTCAAATTATTCTTTAGCTGTTCAAATATGTTGATATCTGAAAGGCAATCACTCCCAAGGATCAATAAAGCATTCTCGTTTGCATTAAGTAACGAAATCACTTCATTTGCAAAGAGTTGTGTCTTGCCAATGCCAGCTTTTCCTTCAACTATTAGAATCTTATTATTAAGCAAATTTCGCTCAGTTTCAGATAATTCCAACCGATAAAACAAATTTTTAAGTTTGTTTAGTTTTCCCACATGCCTTTTTAGTCCAGCCGCCTTATTTTTGTCACTGCCTTTTATTTCTTCATACCCAAGTTGTGCATTTGCAATTTGGGTTTCTATTTCGGTCAAATCATGTTCGAATGCCTTAGAAATCATTCCTTGCCAGTTTTCAACATCGTGAATACAGTCAGACTTCACATCTGGTATTGTGGCAATGAATTCGGAAAGTTTACGAGCATATCTGTATAAATCATCAAGTTCCCATCGTAATGAAGCAATTTCTTCAATAAGCTTTCTTTTTCTATTATTGTAATAATCCAATGCGCTCTGATCTTGCAAAAAAATAGATAAATTTCTTGATGCCTCTGTATCTACATTAAAATCAGCATTAAAACGTTCCCCGAGAATCTTAACTGTTGTAGATGCCTTATTTACAAACCATGCATGTGAAATGCCATGATCATCAAAGTAGTATTTTCCCAAAAGCGGATATTTTCTGACAAGATCAAGTATAGTTGTATCTGTTATCGGTTGTAATTCAATACCAGCATCATTTAACAGTTTTTCAATGCTCTTATAACTAGCACAGGTAGTTGTAAGAGGCTTATTACAGAATAAATAAATGCAGTCTAACTCTCCTTTATAATACTTAACTGCTTTTTGTGCTGACTCTTTGATTTGATCGTAAGCAGCATTACCATCAAAAAATTTTGCTTGGTATCCAATATATCTGCTATTTACTTCATCCAATATAGGTTCTGATTCGATTCCTGGATTATTTGGATTACTATGAACATATTTGAACAGCTTATTTTGAGAAAGGAATTCATATGCAAATAATTGTCTGCTCAAATCCTCAAATTTATATCTGACTCCACGCGCATCATTGTTATTGGTGATGAATCGTTCCCACGTAATCTGTCCTACTTCCATAGTTCACTTTCCTCTTCATCTTAATCTTTATTGTACCTTTTTTGTCCTAAATGAAATTTCATCAAAAAACTGTACGTTTTTCTTTATAATATCATTGTTTATCGCCATCCTTTACTCTATCTGTAGCAACCATGGACAAAGTTTCGAAGTTTGAATAATCCTCTAGATAATTCGTTTTTTCATTATCTGCATCCGTTGGTAACCTAATATCAAAACCATCAGATAAGATAAACCTTCTAAGTAAATTATCCACTTTACCATCTTTACATCTTCCCTTCAAGAATACCTAACTTTCTAACTTTTCCATAATAGCAATGCATTACAAAATAACTCCTTTTATCTTTTCTGTATCTCACAAAGGAGTCACCCATACGATATAATTCTACAGTCAATTTTATCAGAACCTCTGTCTAACGCCAACAAATAATTTTACTTAATTTTTGAGGATTTTTTCCTCTCATACTACACCATTTACTACACCATTTTCGCAAAAAATGACGATTTTTGACGCTTCCAGACAAAAAGTAAGAACCCGCAAAAACCTTGTAAAATAAGGCTTTACGGGCTCTGACACCACAGGACAAAACCACCCCAAACGAGCCAAGAGGTGAGTGCTAATTTTTTTAAGATTTTTTTAGAAAGTCCGAAAAAAGCTTGATTTTACGGGCTTTCTGAGCATTTCCAACTTTTTAATTTGCTTCAAAAATGACTTACTACACCATTTTTACACTATTATATTGCCTTTTACACGATGCCCGAACCACTCATTCAAATATACTGTTAAGTCCAAAATTTAATCAATACTTCAAAACCATATACCATGCATCTGCGATTATTTCGTCAATCAATGATTCGGATTTGATTATTTTATGCCTCGTTTTATCCCATGCAGTTGCCTAGAGCCAGAACAATCTATAGCAATTGCTTTGTTGACAAAGAATCTGGAAAAATAGACTATATCCAGAACATCTGATGTCAGTATCTGAATATTTTATCCTCACAGCTCAGTATACTTTTCTTTATGTCCGTACGCTTTTTCCACCGGATATTTCTCTGCGTTCTTTCTGACTTTTTCTTGAATAATTTCATCCATATCCAGTCCACAGGTATCCGCCATTAAAACACAATAATTCAATACATCCGCAAGTTCTTCCCTGATTTTCTCCTTTTTCTCCTTACACCAGACATCTTCTGCGCTCCACTGAAATACTTCCAGCAGCTCAGCTGCCTCCAGACTGATAGAGATTGCCAGATCCTTCGGATTGTGAAATTGTTTCCAGTTCCGCTCGTCTCTAAATTTTAATACCTGTTCAATCGTTTCCTTTGTCATCTTTAACCCTCGCCTTTTGCATTCCCAGACATTTTTTCAAATAAGCAGACAGCCGTTGATCCGTACAATATACATAACAGCCTTTCATGCCCCGAGTCATCAATGTCCGGTAAGTATTTTTTATAATTTCATCTGCTTCTTTCTCCGCCCGATCCGGATCTTCTTTATACAATTTTTTAATTCCCTTCAACGACTGATCTGTCCTGGCCCGTTTTGTAAAATCTGTAACAATCCTTCCATTTTCATATCGCATATCATCTCCAATGATGACTCCGACATAATCAAATTCCAACCCCTGAGAGGTATGTATACATCCGGCTTCCTGTACGGAATCTTCATCAATGGCATAAGTAGTTGTATTTTTCAAATTCCAGCTGATTTCAAAATCTCCGATTTTTATATCGTGTACAGACGGATCGTTCACTCCTTCTTTCTTCCAATTCCAACAGTATCCTGCCAGAATCCTTGCTCTGTTATGCGATGTACGATTTCTTTCAATAATCATCTCCTGCATTTTAACAGGTGAATCAAGTATCCTGATGTCATAATCGATATCTGCCATATCAAAATTGGCAGTATCTCGAATTTCCAATGTATGATCCAGCCATGCCAGATATCCGTCTGACCCGTTACATCTAAATTGAGACACCAATTCCATTTCTGTAATCTGAGCATTTTCCTCCTCAGCCCATTTTCTAATCTCATCTACGCTTCCTATATCCTGCAGAGTAACTCTTTGACTCTCATCAATAAAGAATACACTGCATTTCGCCGCATGGATAATTTCTTTAATCTGGTTTTCTCCCATGTTATGGAACATTCCTGATTTTTCGTTCAAGCGATGCGATTCGTCGACAAGAACTGTATCAACCATATTATTGTCTGTTTCTGTATAAATTCCCGAGCCCTTGAACATATTATCGACACTGCTTTTTCTTATGCTACCCTTTAACTTTTTTCGATACACATTCCTTGGCGCAGAATTTTTGGATACATATTGACAGAACTGATCCTCTTTCGTCAATTCGGCAAGCAGATTCACTGCCACTACGCTCTTTCCCGTTCCAGGACCACCTTTTACGATCACGACCCGCTTATTTCCATCCTTAGCAGACATCCTTGCTTCATCCAAAATCTCCTCATAAACAACCTTTTGTTCATCCAACATAATAAATTCACGGTTGCCTTTCAGCATTTTGGCAATAGAATCCTGCAGACTTTTTGATGGTTTAATACGTCCCGAATCAATCTTATAAATCAATTCTTTATTATCACCAAGCCGGATACTCTTCTTAATAAAATTTCTAAGCTTTGTAACTTCACCGCGTGTAAATGCCGGTGCATCTTCCAGATATATTTCATACTGCTCGGCATCAATCGGATCATGCTCATGCCGCCTGTAATTGTGTAAATAAGCACATGGAAAGATTGAAATCATGCCTTCTTGTACAGAAGCATTGTAATCGCTGATCAGCATAGCATATGACCATGCCTGATATGAAGGATGAACAACTTGCCTTACAGCATTTCCGGTATAAGTCTGTACCAGACCATCCCGCCCCGGAACTGCTTCCAGTTCATCCCACTGTTTCAGTTCAATCAGAACAACATTGGCATCTTCCTGTTTACCATAACCAGATATTAAAAAATCAACACGCTTCGATGTCTGAGGGATATTATATTCAATAGCAATCCCTGCATCCGACGGAATATCCTGATCACTCAGAACCTTATACATATATTCCATGGAATTTTCCCATGCACGAAATTCATTTTTTGCTGTGTGCCGATGCATTCTTTCATAAATATTATTTTCAATTTCCACAGCAATCGTATCCTGTTCTACGCTTGTTAAGAAATTGTCTTTTGTTCCTTCATAAATCAGCATATGGTCACCCCTGCCGTAGATTGTTTAATATATGTTCTATTCTATCATATTTGCATTTTGTTGTCGCCTGCACAACGCACTTAGTATTACTATTTTAAAGTTTTTTGTACTGTAATCTTTCTGGCATCCTGCAAAACTTCTCTGGCATCTGCCAACTCCTTCATATAATCGCTATTTTGATTGACATTGTAAATCATAATATATAAAATATATTTGAAAGGCGGTGATTATATGGCTACAACACCTACACAAATTAGAATTGATGCAGACATTAAAAAACAGGCCACGGCTTTATTTAATGAACTTGGCTTAGATATGTCCAGTGCGGTCAATCTGTTCCTTCATCAGTGCGTTCTCAGAGGAGGGCTTCCATTTAATGTCGAAATGCCTCACTACAGTCAGCGCACACTTGACGCTATGAATGAAGCCAGTCGTATTTCCCGTGATCCTGACGTCAAGGGATACACCAGCATGGATGAACTACTGAAGGCACTTGAAGAATAAATGTATGCGGTAAAATTCACCACCGCTTATAAGAAGAGTTATAAACTCATGAAAAAACGTGGTCTGGATCTTTCGCTTCTCAACAATGTTGTTGATATACTTCGTCAGGGAAAACAACTCGAAGCAAAATATCGGGATCACGAATTAAGCGGCAAATTTAAAGGTTTTCGTGAATGTCATATTAAACCTGACTGGCTTCTGGTCTATCTGATTGAAAATGACATTCTAACACTTACGCTTGTTGATACCGGAACACATGCAGATATTTTTAAACTTTAGCAATAAGGTGGGATATCCGCTTGTTGATATCCCGCCTAAATCTATACGCCAACTGGTAAGTTTAATGACCAATTGACAAAACAGTGTTTAGCTAATTCGAGAATTTTACTTCAGTGAGCAACGAACGCAAGTTTTTTCTGGGTTGATCACATTATTTGAAACTTATACATATAGAACTGATTATCCGGCTTCAGATAATAAACCCTGGCATTTTCCAGCTCTATATCCTTCATATCTTCTGCAAATTCTCCATTATCGTCATACCAGAAAATCAGCTTCCAGGTATCTTCGGTAAATTCCGTATTCAAACGGTCTATGATCTGTTTCAAGTTCAGTTCTGCCACATATTATCCTCGATTAAAATCTCCCAGTATCCCTTTGGGCTGATTCCAACACGCTTAATAATATTCCGGTGCTTCATTTTGTTGAGATAATACTTCACGCGGTCAACTTTCCAGCCCAATTTAGCTGCTATTTCTTTCTGATTGATATTGTGTTGCTCTTTGATTGCCGCCAATACTGCCTTATCTTCTTCCGTCAGCCTAACTTTGATGGTACCTTGGTTAACTTGGGTAGTTTTTCAGCACCTTGGTTGGTATCCTCCAGCGCATCCTCTGTATTGCGATAGAGGTTGATACCAAATCCGATCTCCATATCACTGAACTCCGGCTCACGCAGCCCATATTCCCTCATGGCTTCCATCAGCTTCGGAATGCTGCTGCCCCATGCCTCAATCAAATTCATATAGGAGAATGCATGAGCAAGCGCGGGGTTTCGGATCTTGGAATATCCCTCTTTCATCTTGTCCAGCGTCACGCTGAGCATAAGACCGCCAAGAGAGGTGATCAACTACTGTATCAATCAGGAAGAGGCACTGAAAGTGTTCCTGAATGATGGGGAAGTTCCACTTACATAACCTGAACTTCATCCAGCTTGACAATTTCCCGGACGATTCTTTCCTGATCCGTCACCTGATTGTAAATTTCTGCCCTTTTCATGAATGGCAAAGTCGACAATCATACCTCTGGAAACAAAAACTCCCAATAGTAATCCCAAATAAGATAAGACCTGACCGGGAAGGCGTTTGAGGAAGCAATACGTATCTCCCACGACCTTTCTGTCACCATCCAGAACAAGCTGACCTACGTGCTTCGCAGAATGATGACCGAAGGCTACGAACCGTTCCGCCCGAAATGACTGCCGAGACGAAACTGGCATATGAAACAGGAACATGAAACTCTCCATAAACAGCCGGCCAGGCCGTTCCCAGCATGGAGTCCGGTATTCCCAGACCGATATAGAAAATATAAATAAAAATCAGCAAAACTGTCGCCATCTTTCCGCCTCCATATCATCTTCAAAACTTCCGCCATACGGCGCATGACATGATAATATCACTCGGAAGCGGTCTATTCTATGGTATATCTGCGCAATGTATGGTATTATTTACCCAAAAACAACGAATTTGGAGATTACAGACAATATGGATACCATAATTCTCGATCATCAGCTTCAGGAAACGCTGGTATTTCCGGATCCTTCATTTCCCATACAATATTATGTGGACGATCTTCATCAGTGGGCCGGCCGCCAGGTTCCGCTACATTGGCATTTCGGGTATGAGTTTTTCTCGGCGGTCAGTCAGGATATCGAAGTCCAGGTTGGGAACGAACAGTTAATGCTCTTAAAAGGCGAGTCCATTCTGATTACCGGAGGGCAGCTGCACAGCTATCGGCTCACCTCGCCCCAAGAGCCGTGTCTGTGTCCCAACATTGTTTTTTCAGATAATGTGCCGGCTCCGCTGACAAGTACTGTTTTTCAGAAGTACCTCCGGCATATCCTCAATGACTCAGCCCTGCCCTGCATCATTATCTCGGGCCAGGAGGACTGGCAGCGGGAAATATCCGAATGTCTTTTCCGCATATACGGGATTTTTACAGCGGAAGGAAACCTCTGCGATACCGCCCCGGATCATGCCCCGGTAAAGAGCATGCATTCTGACTGTCCCGAAATCGACGTACATCTGAACCTTTTTGAAATATTCAAAATACTATACTGTCACCGATCTGAACTTCATCACATAAAGATAAGCCGTCCGGATCAGAAGACACAGATACGGCTTCAGAAAATGCTTCACTATATTCAGACGTGTTATCCGGAAAAACTGACCCTTGAAAAGATAGCTGCCTCCGCCGGAATCAGCAGAAGCGAGGCCGGGCGCTGTTTTAAAAGATACTGTGCGCGCTCCCCGATGAGTTATGTCCTGTTATACCGTTTAAAGCAGGCGCAGGAACTTCTGGTGAAGTCTTCTTTATCTGTCAGTGAAATCAGTTTTCTGTGCGGTTTCAGGGACAGCAGTTATTTTATAAAGGTCTTCCGGAAATATTTAAACTGCACCCCATGTAAATATCGGCAGCTGTATTCCTCCGTACTGTAAATGCGGCGGCCGGTACACCGCTTCAGTGTGCCGGCCGCCGGTCATTTATCTCCCTGCCTTCCCATAGCTCACAGTCACCTGAACGCCTTCCGTCCAGTTTTCCACCTTAAGCGTCATTCCGTGAAGCCGGAAGATACGCTCCGCCAGATACAGTCCCATTCCCAGGTGCTTCTCTCCGTGCTGAAGGTTTTTCTCCTCCCGGGATCCGCTCCACAGCATATCGCAGACCCGCGGCAGATCCTCTTCAGGAATCCGGCTTCCTGTGTCTCTGATCACGCACTTCTCCTGGTCCGCCTCGATTGTTATCCTGCCGTCATCCCGGCAGTAGCTGACGGCATTGTCAAGCAGGCAGCGGAACGCCTTTTCAATCAGCTTTTCATCCCCTTCCAAAACGACGTCCCGGGCGCAGCGGAAGTCCACAGTGATCCGGCGCTCTTCTGTCCGGGGAAGGAGCCGCCCGATTTCTTTTTCCAGAAGGTCTCGGACCGGGAGAGTCTCCTGCTTCAGTATAAGGTCATCACTGTCAAGCTTCGATACCTGGATCATCTCCTTCACATTTCCGTCCATCTCCTCCGTCTGTCTGATGATCTGATCGAGATAATAGTCTTTCTTTCCGGTATCCGGATTCTCTGTCAGATTCTCCGCGAACCCCCTGATGACGCTGAGAGGAGTCTTCATCTCATGTGCCATGGCGTTTGTAAAATCCCTGCGGTACTCCTCCGCCTCCGCTCTTTTCCGGTAACTCTTCTCAAGTGACCTTAATACGATCAGGATACATGCGAGCAGAAGGAGTGCTCCGCTCAGATATACATATTTCATATAGTCCAGAGCCGCCATCCATGAATGGGATGTCATCCGGAATTTCATGGTACACACCTGTACGCCGGATCCGCTGTCCGCATCCCCAAACATAAGCGGGATCGTCACCTCAGAATCAATCCTGTCCGCGGCATACTCCGTATACTCGGTCCCCTCCGCGTTATAGCCGCCCTGGATCCGATCCGGGAATCCTTGCAGATACTCGTCCTGCTTCCATTCCTTCCAGCAGCTTCTCCCCTGAGACTGTGCCGGGAAACTCAGATGCCCGAACCCGAGCTCTTCTCTTCCTTTTGTCGCACTGGGATTCTCCCACGACCATACTTCTTCGGAGTCCTCGCAGATATAACTCTGTTCATTGTCTATGGTCATCACCTTGCCGATCCAGTTCTCCGCCTCTTCCGGAGCCGCCTTTCTCCAGCTTTCACGCAGGACGGCAATCTCCGCCGGTTCTCCGTTCCGGTCCATACTCACGCTCTCCTGATACTCTGTCCACTCCTCCTGCTCATAGACGTCCATGCTTCTTCCGATCTTCGCTCCATATTCCGCCAGCTGATCCAGTTCTTCCTCTGTGAGCCACTCGTCCAGCCGCCACACCAGAGGCCCGTTTTCATTCTCTTTCCCGGGCATCATCGTATAGACCGGCCCACTCTCCGCGATCTTGTCACCGTCCTCATCCCACACAGCGCCGGACCAGAGCATATACGGCAGTTCCCCTGCCCCTGCATTTACGGCAAGGATATAGTCCATTGTATTTCCGACCCACTCCCGGCCAATGCTTACGCCTCCGTCTGCCGTCTCCTGCGCCAGCTGAGTCTGGATCCGTCTTATATCTTCGCTTAATCTCTGAAGCACCTCCTGGTGATCCTGCACAAATTTTTCCTGCACAAGATACGTCACCGCTCCCATGATCCCCATATACAACGCCGCAAAGACCAGGACAAATTTCTTCATCACGCCTGAAGGCGTATAGCGGATCTTTTTCTTCTCCTTTTTCATAACGGCACCTCCATCCTGTAGCCGGACTTCCGCACAGTGCGGATCGCACAGACGCTGCCCGCCAGCGCTTTGCGCAGCTTTTTGATATGATTGTCTACGACTCTCTCATTTCCGTCAAAATCATAGCCCCAGAAACGGATGAGCAGCTGCTCTCTTGTAAAAGTCCTGTTTGGATTTTCCAGGAAAAAGAGCAGCATTTCACATTCCTTTGGCGGCAAAAACTGTTCTTTCCCCCGTACATATACCTTTCTCGTCCCCGCGTCCACTTCCACGTCGCCTCTTCGAACCCGTTCCTCCGGTCTTTCGCCCCGGATCCGCCCCATCATCGCCATGACTTTTGCATAGAGTACGGGAAGGGAAAACGGTTTCGTCACATAGTCATCAGCCCCGACTGCATATCCGTTCAGTTCGTCCGTCTCCAGCACCCGCGCCGTAATAAAGAACACCGGCACGTCGCTGTTCCGCCTTATCTCTCTGCACACAGAAAATCCGTCCATTCCGGGCAGCATCACATCCAGAAGAATCATCTGCCAGTTTCCGGATGCTGCCAGCTCAAGAGCGCTGTTTCCATCATGCGCCTCCTCTGTCAGCCAGCCTTTTGCAGAAAAGTAATCGCTTACCGCTTCCGCCAGAAGGCGGTCATCCTCCACGATCAGTATCCTCATTTTCATCTCCCCCTCTCCGATACGCTCTTCCCTCTTCTTTGATCTTATTATACAGGATATTTATATCTTTTCTGTATCCTTTTGAACCCGCCGTCGCCGTTGATCGGACAGAGTGAATTTTCCTTCCCCTGTCCGCCGCGATACCGCAGGCAGCTCACGGCAAAGCCGTTCGCTGTCCGTTGCCCTGGAAATGCCTGCTCGCACAGGCACGGCGGCCGCTTGCAGAGCTTATGGCGCAAAAAAGGCCTGACAGTTTCTCTGCCAGACCCATTTTCAGTTCTCCATACGCCTTTATCCGCACCATGTTACTTCACTTTCCTCCACCTCATCGTGATCATCGGGATCTGGAATGCCAGCATGGCGATCCAGCCCACGAAATTCGCCCATGCCAGGCGGTCAAACCCGCCGTGCATAATATGGATCATAAGCCACGCAGAGAGGAATCTGGCGGACATGTTCAGAACCGTACTGATCAGCGTAACCTTCAGATCGCCGAGTCCTCTGAAATACCCCTGTATGATGTTGGTGGCCGAGGGCATAAAATACATGAACGCGATCAGATGAAGATAAGATACTCCCAGGCTGATCACTTCCTCTGATCCGTCGCTGACAAACAGCTGCATAATCTGACGGGCGCCGAAGAAAACGGCAACAGCGATCACCGTCGTGTACACAGCCTGCAGGATGATAGATGAGAGAAATCCTTCCTTCATTCTCTTGATCTTTCCCGCGCCTCTGTTCTGCGCCATAAATGTGGTCGACGCATGGGCGATATTCTGCTGCGGCGTCATGGCAAAGTCATCCACCCTGTTGATGGCGGTAAACGCCGCGATAAATGCCACGCCCTGCACATTGACGACAGTCTGCACACAGATCTTCCCCAGCTGGACGCACATCTGCTGCAGAGCGCTGGTGATGCCGTAATTAAACGTCCGCCACAGAATCGATCCGTCGAATACCTTCCATTTTTTCCCGAGACAGAGCAGCGGGACCTTCTTCTTAATGTAGACCAGACAGCACAGGCAGCACAGTGCCTCGCTGAGTACCGTAGCCACAGCGCTTCCCGGTACGCCCCACTTGAGGACGATGACAAAGAACAGATCTCCCGCCACATTGAGAAACGCGCTGACGATCAGAAAATAGAGGGGAACTCTGCTGTCTCCCAGCGCCCTCAGCGTATTCGAGAAGAAATTATAGACAAATGTAAAGATCAGTCCCACGAAAATAATCCGCAGGTATATCTTGGCCGACTCAATAATATCCCCCGGGACCTGAAGCAGCTCCAGAAGGGGGTGTGAGAAAAGGATCAGAAGCACCGCAACCGCCGCCGAGAATATCAGTCCGCCTATCATTGAAGTACTGATCTGACGCTCCAGCATGTCATACTTTTTTGCTCCGTAGTGGGTGCTCATCAGAATTCCCGCCCCCATGCACATGCCGCTGATAAACAGAATCACCATATTCATGATCGGCCCCGCGGTTCCGACCGCAGCGAGAGCGTCGTCCCCGACAAATTTGCCTACGATCACAGAATCCGCCGCATTATAAGTGAGCTGAAACAGATTTCCCAGCACCAGCGGTATGGTAAATTCTGTAAGCTGAGGGATAATGCGTCCCTCTGTCATATCTTTTGTCATTTTATTATTTTCCTCCCGGTTCTCCTTCCAGTTTCCAGTGTGAAAGCAGCTTTCCTAACTGTTTTGCGATCAGCCCTACCATGAGCGCGGCCGCCACCGTTCCTTCCCGCACTCCCTGAAGCTGCCCTGTGAATACCACGGACAGAATGCAGGCAATCACAACAAGAGTTACGTCAAATCCGACTTTCATGTATCCGAACTTGACCGGCAGGACTTTGCAGATGGCAAGGACGACTCCCTCTCCCGCAAGCACCACAACTCCCGCCTTTACTTCCAGACTCACGCCGACGGCCACAAGACAGATGCCGATCAGGCAGATAATCCACTGCTGCCAGTATGTATCATAAGAAATTTTCTGAACCGCCCACACGCCGAAGTCCGTCAGATATCCGAAGAAAAAGGCCACCGGAAGCTGCATGAGCTGAATCGGATGATAATTTTTCCTCAGGATCAGAATCTGGAGAATAATAAACACACAGTGCATGGTGATCGTTGCCGTCCCCACTGTCAGGGGCGTAAACAGGCTGACTACATAAGGTACGCTTGAAATCGGAGACGTTCCCAGACTTGCTTTGATGGAGAACGCCACACCGAACGCCATGATCGCCAGACCGATAAGAAGAAGCAGATATCTCTTCAGAATATACACATGCAGTTTATTCAATTCTACCATTCCTTTCACATTCCTAACTCTCAAACGCTTCTATTATAACACCGATGCAGGAAATTGCACCATATAAAATATCCCGGAACCGTAAAAGGCCCGGCGCTTATGCGCCGGACCCCGCTCTTATGTTTTATGCCCTTTCGGGAAAGATCATCCCTCGATCGCGATGCTCTTTTTCGTCTCAACTGCTTTTGCATCCTTTTTCGGAATGCTGAGTTTCAGGATACCATCCTCAAATTTCGCCTTGATATCTTCTTCTGTTACAGCGTCGCCTACATAGAAGCTTCTCTGCATTGCACCGGCATAACGCTCCTTGCGGATGTATTTGCCCTTCTTATCCTGCTCGTCTTTATCCAGCCCCTTGGCTGCTGAGATGGTCAGGTATCCGTTCTCAAGTTCAACGTTGATCTCGTCTTTCTTGAAGCCCGGCAGATCGATATCAAGTTCATATCCTGCATCATGCTCACGGATATCTGTCTTCATGATATTCTTCGCATTCTTACCATACAGCGGATTCTTTCTTCCCCAGAAATCCCTGTCAAAATCAAACCAGTCATCATCAAATAAATTCTCTCCAAAAATACTCGGCATTAACATAAGTCATTACTCCTTCCATTTATTGAAACATTAGAAATAAGTTTTATGAGCCGCTTTTGTGCGGCTGCCATCAGCACTCTTGAAGTTGTCTCAAGTGTTGCAAGCTGAATCAACTCCGGATTCGGAACTTTCCCGGGACCTCTGTTTTTCTCTTTCTTCGGTTCCCTTTTATTCCTCTTCCTTTGTTCTAGTTGTAATATAGCACCCGCTATCAGCACTGTCAAGTGCCGAGTGCTAATTTTTTTATTTTTTTCACTTCCGGATCACACAATCTCTTTAACTCCTTCTATATTACTGATCCGGAATATCTTAATCATCTTTTTCTTTTTTTCAGAGCACTCGAGTTCGATCCATTCCCCATCCACATCTCTGAGTACTCCTCTGGCTTTATACATCACATCAATACTGGGCATAGGCTCTTTTACAATGATCTCACACTCTCTGCCAACATATTCGGGAAGAATCTTTTTCCATGGCAGCTCCGGAACCGCTGCCTTTTTTTCTTTATGATGCTCCGCAGCAAAATAGATCATGAATCCGATTATAACCAGCAGCAAAAATGTCGTCATTCTTCCGCCACCTCCACTGCCGCGCCGGTGATCATGGACAGATCGATCAGTCTCACTACGTTTTCTTTCTGGAAAAGCGTGCCCTCTTTTCGCCGTTCATATTCTATTCTGATCCATTCGCTGTTTACATCCAGTACCCGCACTCTAAGGTCCCCTGTCAGTTCATTCACCGCTTCATCCATAACAAGAAGATCCCAGTCGGAGCATTCCAGGAGACAGGTTTTTCCAACAAGCTTTTTCAATACATGTAAATCTTTTTCTTTCTTTTCTTTTGCGGTAACTTCCACTTTATTTCCCGCGAGATCATCCAGACTTACCTTATATATTCCGGCAAGTTCCGCCGCTTTATCAAGGGACGGCGCTCCCTGTCCGCACTCCCAGTTCGAGATCGTCTGTCTTGTAACGGACAGCATATCTGCCACTTCCTGCTGACTGTATCCATATTTTTTCCTGAGAATGACAAGTTTTTCACCAAGCATAACTTCTTCTCCTTTTCACGTATTCCTGTTCAGAATAGCAGAAGCGCTTCTGTATTGCCAGCAAATTACTTTGGAATCTCCGCAAATTTCTTTTGCACTCCCCTAAATGAACGGTTCCGGTCTGGTACAGGAAGAGCGGATATCTGTAAATGCTCCCGAGGTGCCGCCCCTGAGCATGGCGCTGAGCACTTCATGCACGTGATATGCCCGCTCCGCAGACGGACGCAGGGGAGTCCCGTTGAGGATGGTATCCGCCAGATCAGACGGGCCGATGCCCCTTGAGTTGCCGCTGTACTCATTTACAGCGGGCAGTACATAGGGTTCCGCCTTCTTCCCAGACTCCGATTCTACCGGAAGGAACCGTACCTCCCCGCCGAACTGATTCGGATCCGTCAGGAACAGAATCCCGCCTGTTCCGTAAATCGTGAAATACGCCTGATCCTCTGTAACAGAATCTGCATCGATATGCAGCGTCCCTGTCACGCCGTTTTCCATCTGAAGAATGGCGTTAACCTGGCTCTCATTGGGAGTGTCCATGACCTGTCCGAACAGAGGTGTCCCCGGCACCCTGTTGAGATGGGAAGGATATCGTTATTCCGGTTTGCCGAAACAGCGAAGGAGTGGATCTCTCCCAGCAGGCCGCTGTCAATGGCGGACCTGGCCGTCTGAAGTGCCGAGCCGAGAAATGTATCCGGCGCCGAACCGAGATACAGCCCCTTTTCCCGGGCAAGCCGGACAAGCTCTCCCGATCTGTCTATATCGTCGGTCAGTGTCTTTTCCGTATAGACATGTTTCCCATGCTCCAGCGCCTGTCTGATTATTCCGTAGTGCGCAGGAGCCGGCGTAACTTTCTTATTCGTTACACGCAGGCATTACTGAAAATGCCGGACAGGTATTAGACTTTCACCGATCCGGGAATTAAAATAGAAGATGACAGATATTATAATGAATTAAAAGGAAAGGGGACTTATATTATGAAGTATACAAAACTGGGAAATTCTGATCTGACCGTATCCCGTATCTGCATGGGCTGCATGGGATTCGGCGATGCCGCGCACGGGCAGCACACCTGGACAATTGATGAAGAACACTCCCGGGAGATCATCCGCCGCGGACTGGATCTGGGCGTCAATTTCTTCGACACCGCCATTGCCTACCAGAGCGGCACAAGCGAGCAGTATCTCGGACGGGCTCTGAAGGACTTCGCAAAACGCGAAGATGTGGTAGTCGCCACCAAGTTTCTTCCCCGCACACAGGATGAGATCGAGGCAGGGGTCACCGGACAGCAGCACATTGAGCGCATGCTGAATAAGAGTCTGGAGAATCTGGGTATGGATCACGTCGACCTCTATATTTACCATATGTGGGATCACCAGACTCCCATCTACGATATTCTCGACGGGCTCAACAGAATGGTAAAGGCAGGAAAGACCCGCTATATCGGCATCTCCAACTGCTTTGCATGGCAGCTTGCCAAAGCAAATGCGCTGGCTGAAAAGGAAGGATTCGCGAAATTCATATCTGTACAGGGACACTATAATCTTATCTTCCGCGAAGAAGAACGGGAAATGGTACCGTTCTGCCGGGAAGAAAACATTGCTCTGACTCCATACAGCGCGCTCGCCGGAGGACGTCTTTCCAAGCACAGAGGAGAAACCTCAAAGCGCCTCTCCGAAGACAGCTATGCACAGCTGAAATACGGAAGCACCGCGGATCAGGATCAGGTAATCATCGATCGTGTCGCCGAGCTGGCAGATCAGAAGGGAGTCTCCATGACAGAAGTCTCTCTCGCATGGCTTCTCAGCAAGGTCACCGCTCCGGTAGTCGGCGCCACAAAGCTCCATCACATCGAAGGCGCCGCAAAAGCCACAGATCTTGAACTGACAGACCGGGAACTGGCTTATCTCGAAGAGCCCTATATTCCTCACAGACTGGTGGGTGTGATGGCCCAGAATACAGCGGCCGCTTCAAAAGAAGAGCACGTGTGGTCCACAGGCGAACAGAAGATCTGAAAAACGTCCGGCCTCCTTATTTTCAAAATTTTTTTAAATTATTCCGTATTCTGAATGAACTGGATCCTTCCGTCACATTAGACGATATAAGAGACCTAACCATGCGGCAAATCCAGGGTCTGATTGACGAATACTCCGCCCCTGCCGAAGATCCGGGCGGCTGCAGAAATCACCTATTCTTCTCCCAGATACCGGCCGACATTGTCCTTTGTAACTTTCGAATAGGGGAGATAGATATATTTTTCATTCTCGAATTTAATCTCGTCCATCCCCTCCCCCGTGACGATGGCGGCGGCCAGCTTTGCCATCGCCTCGGCCTGCCCTTCTTTGTCATTGTATACCGTTCCTGCCAGTTTCGAATCTCTGACCGCCTTCAGTCCCACGTCTGTCCCGTCGATCCCGAAGAATACGGGCATCCCGGCTTCCGTGCGGTTCAGCTTCACGTATGCGTCAATGGCTCCCAGAGCCATGTCATCATTGTTGGCCAGAACAAGCTCTATGTCGTTCTGATACTGGCCGATCAGCTGCTGCATCCTGTTCTGTGCCTGCGCGCGATTCCAGTTTGCGATCCCGTAGCTCAGCTTTTCAAGCCGGATTCCCTCATTTTTCAGTGTATCCACAGCATCTTCCGTACGAATGATCGCATCCTGATGCCCCGGTTCTCCCTCGAGCACCACATACTGGATTTTTCCGTCTTTGTTTCTGTCGATCCTGCTGTCTGTGCGGATCGCGTCCGCGGCCAGCTCGCCCTGCATGACTCCGGACTCCCTGGCGTCCGCCCCGACATAGTACAGCTGATCCCACTGCTGCAGGTCCTCGGCCACCGGCTCTCTGTTGAAAAAAATAATCGGCACGTCATTGTCCCGCGCAAGATCAATGATCTCTGACGGATCCGCCCGGTCCACAAGATTCACACACAGCACATTGCAGCCGGCATCAATCAGCTCTTTCACCTGGTCATTCTGAGTACGCTGCAGTCCGGCTGCATCCCGGATCGTCACAATGGCCTGAAGATCACTGCTCTCAAAATTATTCATCCGGTCTTTAAAGCACTCGAGCATTTCTCCGAGGAAAGTATCACTCTGATTATAACATGCAACTCCCACATATATTTTGTCTGTCTTCTCCGCTTCCTGTTCCCCGCAGGCGCACAGCATCTGCGCGCACAGACAGCAGACGGCGGCGGATGCCAGAACCTTTCTTTTTTTCATTCTGCACCTCATCCTTGTTTCTCACTGGCTCATTGTAAATAGAATATCCTGATTCTCTTCCGTAAACAGTTCTTCTCTCCGTATCACAGTGCCGGATACCTTCCGGTCTTTCAGGCCCCCGAAGGGATTCTTCAGCCTTCCGGCCATCTCTGTCAGGCTCTGATATCCCACGTTGAATTCATCCGGCACCACCAGACATTCCACCCTTCCCGTATCCAGATAATAGACCGCTTCCGTGGAATTCCCTATGCCGTACACAACCGCGCCGTGCAGATTGTTTGATGCGGAACATTCCCCTGCCGCCGTCAGACTGTTGTCATCGAGGGCGGCCACAAGGTCCGCCTCCGGCAGCGCTCTGAGAGAATTGTCTCCCTCCTCGCCAAAAGAACCTGTGACAGACCATATTGTCCTGATCCCGGTATCTTTCATCACATCCTCAAACCCTCTGCGTCTGTTGACAGAGGCCTCCACGGCATCTGTCTCAGACACGATTCCGAGAGTTTTCCCCTCCAGGTTTCCTGCATAATCCTTCAGCACTTCTTCTGCGAGGGCTTTTCCCAGCGCATAGTTATCCGGCTTCACCGAGGGGAGGCCGGATTCTCCTCCGTCGGAAGCGGCATCGGAACCGACAAGCATGACCGGCACTCTGTTCTCAACCCTGGCCAGCATTGCTTCCGTATCCTTTCCGGCCACCGGCTGCACGATAACCGCATCCGCGCCGTTGTCGATTTCCTGAGAGATGATTTTCTCCTGCTCCTCCGCAGTCATCATCCCTTCTGTTCCCACGACGAACATTTCGATCCGCTGATCCTCCGCAGCCATCCTCAGTCCGTATTTAAACGCGGTCCACTGATTGTCGTCCGAGTCCTGCACAATGACAGAGACTTTTCCAAGATCCCCTCTTGTATTTTCCCGGATCATCATTGTGGCCATTACTGCAACTGCGGCGGCCAGAACAGCTTCTATCAGAATAAATGTTTTATTAATGTTTCTCATCATTCATTTCCTCTGCTTCTTCCATCAATCATTTCTGCCCCGCCGAAACCATACCCCTGTTCAAGGATCTTTCTGTTTTCTTCTGTATACGGAACAGCCGGGATACGGACAGAGACTGTTGTTCCCTCATCCGGCTCGCTTTCCACAGTCAGCCCGTACTCCCCGCCGAACAGCAGTCGGATACGGTTGTTTACGTTCACAAGTCCTACTCCCGAACCGCGCTTATGCATACGGCTGCTGTCCGTAAGGATGAGAGCGACCTGTTCCTCCGACATTCCTATTCCGTTATCTGTCACAGACAGGATGACATTGCCGTCTTCGAGTCTCCCGGTCACCCGGATCTCTCCGCAGTCGTCCATCCCGCTGACCCCGTAATTGATCGCATTTTCAAGAATCGGCTGCAGGATCAGCTTTACCGTACAGCAGGAACAGACCTCCTGATCCACATCAAACACTACGGAAAATGCGTTCTTATACCGGATCTTCTGTATATTCATATAGCTTCTCGCGTGCTGAAGTTCGTCTGCAACAGTGATTACCGTCCGCCCTTTTGAAAGGCTGATCCGGAACAATCTGGCCAGCTGTGTGATCATAAAGGCGGCCTCGTCATTGCGCTCTCCCTCGATCATCCATGTAATGGATTCCAGCGTGTTATACAGAAAGTGCGGATTGATCTGACTCTGCAGCGCGTCAAGCTCGCTCTTTCTTCTCTCATTCTGTTCCAGCACGATTTTCTTCATCAGACTGTCGATCTGTTCGTAAGACTTCTGTATGGAGTATCCCAGATGTCTGATTTACAGAGATCCTCCGATGTATATCTCCGGCTTCTCGCCGGCTTCATATTCCCGCACCGAATCATTCAGCCGGAGAATCGGTCTGGATATTCCCACCGAAACGACGCGGTTGATTACGACCAGCATCATCGCCGTCAGAAGCATGAGCATGCCTACGAAATACCTCATGTTCAGCATACCGGAAGTAAACGTTGAATAAGGGATCACGCCTACCAGTTTCCAGCCTGTATAGCTGATCGTGTTGACGATGACTTTCCTGTGCTCCCCCTCAAACATCTCATCGTAGACCCCGTCCTTGTAGCCGGACTCGGTATCATTGTTTTCGTTGGCGATCCCTTCGCTGATCTGTATCTGTCTGGGATGATATATAATCTCCCCGCTGCTGTCACACAGATAATAATACTGGCCGTTATCCGATGCGTTGATCTGCTGCAGCATGCGCGAAATGCTGGAATAATCCATGTCCACCAGCAGAACGCCCATCTGTGAATCTCCGTTGTCCGTCAGGTCCACGGCTCTGCTCAGAGAGATCACCCAGTAGTAGCGCATGGATCCGTCGTCAAACAGGTTCTGGATATGAGGTGTGGAGAAGTGCATGTTCTCCATCTCTTCCACCGCCTGTTTGTACCAGTCCTGACTGGTCACATCCGGATCTTCCTTCTGTGACGCAACCGGTTCCGCAGCCATAAGACTTCCATAACTGTTGTAGATGGATATGGTCCGCAGATTATCCCTGTTGGCCTCGTACAGCAGATTCATCCCCTTCTGGATGTTCTGATCCTGATCCGGAAAGGCTCCGTCTTTGATCACATTATAATAGACCGTATCTGATATCTGACGCATGCTGACCAGATAGTCCTCCAGCGTCTCCCCGGTCTGCTCCATCAGAGTCTGCGCCGTCTGTATCGTCTCCTGCCGGTTTACCGCAGAGAATCTGATATACATGACGATTCCCAAAATCAGGGTAATGGAAATCGAGATCACCGAAAACACGATCATGATCGTGGACTGCATCCCCCTGGGCTGAAGCTTCTTCAGCTTTCCAAAATATTTATTTATCACTTTCTGCATGCTCCGTTCTGTACTTAGAAGGCGACACACCAAATTTTCTTTTAAAAACATAGCTGAAATAATTCGGGTCTGTGTACCCCACGCTCCTGGCTATAATATAGCTTTTCTCATTCGTCTCTATCAGCAGCCGTGATGCCCGCTCCATACGGTAATCAGTCAGGTACCCCACAAACGAATTCCCCGTCTCCTTTTTGAAAATAGTGGAAAAATAGGAATTTGAAACTCCCAGAGCCTCACAGATGTCATCCAGTGAAAGGCCTTCGTTGGCATAATTGCTGTGTACATATTCCTCAGCCTTATACACAATGGATTTTGTCGATCTGTTCCGGGCAATGCTCAGCTTATCGTGGAAGGAAAGACTGATATCGGCAAGCCATTTCCGCAGTGCATCCGGACCGAGATTCGGGATGTTACTGTACAGATCTTTCATATCTCCCGAAAACTGTTCGATGGAAATCTCATTATTCATGGAGAATCTGTAGAGCGCATTCAGCAGTTCCATAACGGCGATATGATGCTGCTTCAGGGATTTTGCAGATGCTGACATGTGATCCACATAGCGGTTGACCGCTCCGATGATCTCTTCTCTTGAACCGAGCCGGATCTTTTTGAACAGGACGGACATCTCCGCGTCATTCATCAGCTCCGGTTCTCCCGTCTCCTGGGGCGCGATCTCCTTGATATTGATCGCCCTGGAGGCGCCGTAAAGTCCCCGGTACGAGACCGCCTCCCTGGCACTGCTGTATGACTGCGCCAGTTCGGGAATATTTCCGCAGACCTGTCCGATCCCTACTGTGACAACGGCGCCTATAATGCGCCGGGCGTATCGGCAGAAACGGTCGCATTCATCTGTCAGCTCCGGAACCTCATTTTCATTTTTCAGCTGCACGATCATGACTGTATTTCCCAGATAGGAGAAACATCTTGCCCGCCACTTTTCCCCCAGCCGCTCTTCGGCCTGTTTCTGGACAGATGTGGCCAGAAGAAGGGGATTCATATCCTGCGGCACCTGGGTGGACGAAGTGTGGACCACCAGACAGCAGAAGTAAGGCCCTGTGAGTGATATCTGATAATCCGAAAGATATTTCGGAATGTCCTCCTCCCGAATCCGTCCCTCGATCAGGGTAGAGTAGAAGTTTGCCTGAAGCAGGGGCAGGGATTCCATATAATATTTCTGCAGCACCGCCACACTTCTCTTTTCACTGATCTCCTGATCCAGCTTGATCTTCAGATGGGTGAACACATCAGTGAGTTCTACAGAATTTACGGGTTTCAGGATATATTCCTCCACCTCAAGATGCACGGCTTCCTTCGCGTACTCAAACTCGTCAAAACCTGTAAAAAGAAGAATCTTGGCGGCAGGGAACTCTGTTTTAATCCGGTGGGAAAGCTCCAGACCGTCCATATACGGCATCTTGATATCTGTCATGACAACATCCGGCTGATATTCTTCCACCATTTCGAGCGCTTTGACGCCGTTGTTGGCATAGCCGATCACCGAGAAGCCAAGGCCTTCCCAGTCGATCTTTTTCATGATGACCTGTATTACCTCTTCTTCGTCATCTACTAAAAGTACTGTATATGTATCCATATCTCCAGTCTCCATGTACATATATTTTCTTTCCGTTCTGAGTCAGCATTTCAGCATTATACCAGAGTGCGCGCATATCCGCAAATATCCGCTGCTCTCCGGAACGGAAAAAAGGGCCGCCGCAGTACGGCAGCCCTGGTGCTGAATCATTACTTCTTCTGAACGTATTTCAGACAGTCAAGCATAACTGCCACAAGGATAATGATACCCGAGAATACGAACTGAAGGTTTGTGTCGATACCAAGGATTGTCAGGGAATAAGTAAGCGCTGTAAAGATAAATACACCGACTACCACGCCTGAAATCTTACCGATACCGCCTGTGAAGGATACGCCTCCGACTACGCAGGCTGCGATCGCGTCCATCTCCCAGCCCTGTCCGTAAGCGGCAGATCCTGACCCGAACATTCTCAGGCACTCAAGCCAGGAGCCGAACCCGTAGAGGATACCTGCCATAACAAATGCTCCTACGGTTACCGCGAACACGGAGATACCTGAAACAGATGCGGCCTCCGGGTTTCCGCCGACGGCATACAGGTTCTTGCCGAACGTGGTCTTATTCCAGATGAACCATACAATGATTACCGCTGCCACCGCCCACAGGATGATGGTCGGGAATCCGTTGAGTTTCGGGATGATCATGTTCGGGATCGTCGGCTCGATCGCGCCGAAAGATACACCCTTTGTCGCATATGTAACGAGTCCGAAGATCACAAGCATGTTCGCCATCGTGGAAATGAACGGATGCATCTTGAACTTCGCTGTGAAGAATCCCGCAATCGTTGTAAAGAATGTACATAATATGATACATGCCGCAAGCGCCAGGATAATTCTTCCCACCACCGGTACTCCGGTAAAGTCAAATATGTGTCCGAACACGCCGCCTGTATTGATGCCCTGATGCATAATGATGGTAGCTGTCGTCATACCCATACCTACCATACGTCCGATGGAAAGGTCTGTACCTGCAAGAAGGATCAGCGCCGCAACGCCCAGCGCAAGGAACATTCTCGGTGAAGCCTGCTGCAGAATATTCAGTACATTATTGTAAGTCAGCAGCGGTGAACCTTTGACCATAGGCGTTATGATACACAGCGCGATGAAAATGATGATGATCGCTATGTAAAGTCCGTTCTGCAGAAGGAAGTTTCTACGATTGAATGTATATCTGTAGTTCTCCCATTTCTGCGCCTGAGACTCTGCGAAAGTAAACCTGGACATGCGAAGCATATCGATCAGATGATATTTATATGTATATGCGGCATGTCTTCTGTCCTTGATCTGCTGAAGGTCTTTCTGCAGATCCATCTTTGCGTCGAACTGCCTGTTCCTGTAGACATATTTCTCGTCCTTGATCTCCTGATGGTCGGAAAGCCCGGACATTGTCTGCTTGTGTTCTTTTTCAAGCTCTGACAGTTTTTTGCTGTATTTTTCCTTTGCAACGACTTTCTCAGCTTCGCAGCTTGCCTTTACTGCCTGATAATAATCTTTATTATAGTGTGCCTTGAGATAAGCTTCCGCGTCTGCGATCAGTCCTGAAATCTCACCCTTGTTCTTTTCTTCAACTGCTTTCGCTTTGTTCACTTCGGCTTTAAGTGCGGATATTCTGTTTTCTTTCTCGCCTTTTGTAAGGGTGCGGTCCCTTTTCGTATTATCGATCGTATTCTGAAGAGAGACGACTCTGTCTGTACCGTCCACTCTGAGACCGTCTATCTTCTTCTGAATTTTACCGACATAATCATCGATCGGCTGACGCAGCTGCATTTCCTGATCAGCCGTAAGAATCTTACCATTAGCCATATTCTTCAATCTCCCTCATTATAGGTATTTTGCACTGAGTCTTAAAAGCTCTTCCTGATTGGTCTCTTTCGTATTCACGATTCCGGAAAGGTGTCCGTTTGACATGACACCGATACGGTTTGTGATTCCCAGGATCTCCGGCATCTCAGAGGAAACTACGATGATCGTTTTTCCCTGTTTCGCCATGTTTATGATCAGTTCATAGATTTCATATTTTGCTCCGACGTCAATTCCTCTCGTCGGCTCATCCATCATGAATACCTGCGGATCACGCTCCAGCCACTTGCCGAAGATCACTTTCTGCTGATTTCCTCCTGAAAGACTTGTGATCATGTCGTCCGGTCCCATACACTTCGTGTGCATGACTTTGATTTCATTTGCCGTAGCCTTGACCATCTTCGAGTCCGAAAGCGCGATTCCCGACTTGTAAGCATTCAGATTCGCGATAGTCGTGTTGAATGTAAGATCCCCTTTCAGGAAAAGACCGTTTGCCTTCCTCTCCTCGGTGATCATCGCAAAGCCATGCTCCATGGCTTCTTTGGCACTGTTGAAGTTCATAAGCCGGTTGTTAAAATAAACCCTGCCCGCGGCTCTGGTTCTGACTCCGAAGATCGTCTCCAGCAGCTCCGTTCTTCCGGCTCCTACCAGTCCGTACAGCCCGAATATCTCACCCTCTCTCACCTCGAATGAAATGTCCTGCAGATGAGGTTCGAACTTTGTAGACAGATGCTGAACAGACAGAATCACATCCTTCGGCTGATTGTCCACCGGCGGGAATCTGTTCTCCAGAGAACGTCCTACCATTGCGGCAATCAGTTCGTTCATATTTGTGTCCTGTGTGCTCTTTGTCATAACAAGATTTCCGTCACGGAGCACGGAGATCTCATCGCATATCTCAAAGATCTCGTCCATTTTATGAGAGATATAGATCAGCGCGATCCCCTGCTTTTTCAGCATCCTCATCATCTCAAAGAGCTTGTCGACTTCCTGCACTGTCAGGGAAGAAGTCGGCTCATCCAGAACAATTACTTTTGAATTATAGGAAATCGCCTTGGCGATCTCGCACATCTGCCTCTGGGATACGGACATGTTCCTCATCGGCTGGTTCAGGTTGACAGTCATTCCCAGCTTTCTGAAAAGCTCGGAAGCTTCATTTTTCATTCTGCCTTCATCTACTACGCCCATGGCATTCGTGGGATAACGTCCGAGGAAAAGGTTGTCAGTGACGTTTCTTTCCAGACACTGATTCAGTTCCTGATGTACCATCGCAATGCCGTTCTCAAGAGCATCCTTCGGGCCGGAAAAACTCACTTCCTTTCCGTCAAGGAAGATCGTTCCCTCGTCTTTCTGATATGTACCGAAAAGACATTTCATCATCGTTGACTTTCCGGCACCGTTTTCACCCATCAGACCCATAACGGTCCCCCGCTTCACATCCAGATTGATGTGATCCAGAACCCTGTTGCGGCCGAAGGATTTGCTCATACCGCGTATCGATAAGACGATATCATCTTTCTTATCTGCCATTCTTTTTACTCCTGTATACGTATATTATTATTTCCCGGTATTGATTTTCTGTGAAATATTATTAGGGAGAATTTCTTCTCCCTAATAATCTGCCATCTTTGTTTCAATTGGTATTATTGATTAAGTATAGATGTGTAGGAAGCCGCATTATCTGTCTTAACCATGTTGATAGCGAACGCATCATACTGGCTCGGATTTCCGAGACGGTTTGTGATGTTGGACTCTGTCTGTCCGTCGCCGCCGATGTACTCAACGTCAAGGTTCAGAAGGTCATCATAGTTCTGAAGAAGCGGCTGATATGTTGAGCTCAGGAAGTTGTCTGAAGCATTGTAGATATCCAGCCATACTGATTTAGTCGGATGGTCGCTTTCATCCAGCTGCTTGGATACAGGCTCATAAACCTTTGTAGAATCTGTGAAATCCTGATAATTGTCAGCTGTAACCGCTACATTCAGTGCGTAGTAAGAACGCTGTTCCTCGTTGTATACATATACGTCGTCTGACAGAACATTTCCGGCCTCATCTGCAGTGCCGATACCTGTGTCTACATCTACTCCGTCAAGAGCATTGCGGAGAACGCGCAGTGTCAGGTAAGCCTGTACGTCTGCATGCTGGCTGATCGTTCCGCCGTATCCGTCTGCGATAGCGGCAACCGCGTCAGCGTTTGCGTCATAGCCGAATGTCGGAACACCCTCGTCCTTTGACCATGCATTGAACATTGACATTCCCATACCGTCATTGTTTGAAACAACGATATCGATCTGATCTCCGAAGGAAGATGCCCAGGTGCCGATCGCATTTCCTGCGGTAGCGGCATCCCATGTAGCTCCTGCCGAGTTCTTCATTTCCTGAGAAGCAAGCTCTCTGACTGTATATGATTTGCCGCCTGCTTCAATCGTTCCGTCCTTTACTGCAGTTGCTGATCCGTCTGTGTTCGTACCGATCGGCTCACTGTTGACGCCGCCGTCAGCCTCTACGCCTGTTCCGAGAGCGGCACGGACGCCTCTTGTACGTGCGATGGAATCGTTGTGTCCGATATCGCCGATCGCAAGAACATATCCGATCACTCCGTCACCGTTGCGGTCGATGGAGTCGATATTTGCCTCGATGTAATCCATGACCATTGTTCCCTGAAGTTCTGCGCCCTGATTTGCATCAAATCCTACGTAATATGTATCTTCATTGAAGGTCAGAGCTGCCATGTCAAGCTCTCCGGTAGAGCTGTTGGACGGCTGACGGTTGAACCATACCAGCGGCTTGTCCTTATTCGCCACATCGGAAGAAGATGATCCTCCGGATGACGATCCGCCCCCTGATGTGTCTCCGCCTGAGCTGCAGGCTGTCGCTGAAAGTGCAAGCACCGCTGCCATTGTCAGTAATACGATTTTTTTCTTCATATGCATTTTCTCCCTTCCTTTTTTCGGCACTCTTCGTCCGTTCGTTTTGTCGATAATGACAGTGTATCCGATTCTCCAGTCGGAAAACATAGAATATTTTTTGCACTTTATTGAAAATTTTAAGGTTTTATTTGTTATATATTACAAACATTTTTTAATACAATTCGTCATATGTACCGACAGATGTGACAACCGCCCCCTGTTTTTCTTCCATATATACCTCAAAAATCTTTCTCCCGCATACTCTTCTCCCCTGATGATCTGAAGACAGAACAGTCTGACGGTCAGAATCAGAAACATGACTCCAAATACAATGCCCAGTACAAAGCCTCTGGGGAATTTTTCTCTATTCATCCTTTGTCACCTGCCAGAGATTTTCCACCTGATCATAAAGATAAAATGCGTCAAGCACATGATATGGCTCTGTGCTGTGATTTCCTTCTGCCCCTGCGGTTACCGCGATATATTTTTCATTTCCCAGCATGGCTTCCGTGGCAAGGCACAGTCCCGACTGATCTGTGTAACCGGTCTTTCCTCCCCGGATCTCTCCCCGGCCCACGGTCCAGTCCTGCTCCAGAACGAACATGCTGCTCTTCAGCATCAGACCTTCCGGATGTCCGTCAGTAGGTGAGACAAAATGCTCTTTGCTGCTGAAAATCTGTTCAAATGTATCATTTCTCAATGCATACTCCAGAAGCACCGCAAGATCACTCACGGTTGTATAGTGATTCTCGTCATGGAGACCCGTCACATTCTCAAAGTGTGTGTTATCCATTCCCAGTTCCTGCGCCTTCTCATTCATAAGTTTCACAAAGGCCTCCTGAGATCCGGCGGCATATTCTGCTGCCGCCGCCGAACATTCTCCTCCCGAAGGCAGAATAATCCCGTACAGCAGATCCATGATTTTCACATGTTCTCCCGGAAGGACCCCCGCCATGGAAGCATTGTCTGCATACAGGGGAGGAAAAATATCTTCCGGCATGCTTATCTCAGCTTCCAGGTCATCAATAGTTTCCAGGGCAATGATACATGTCATTATCTTTGTCAGTGAGGCCGGAAAGATTTTCTCGTCCTGTCTCTGCCGGGCAATCACCTGTCCGTCGCTGAGCCTCACCAGGATCCCCGCCCGGCTGTTCAGTCCGCTCAGATCGATCTCAGGCTGCGCATATTCCATGACAAGAGAGGGAACCTTTCCCCTTCTTCGTGCGCTTTCCGATCCTGCAAAAGCATAAATCCCACCAATGACCACCACAGCACTCAATACAGCCGCAATTCCCGCCTCAGCCGCCCTGTTCTTTCTTCTTTTACTTCGTCTTTTTACCTGTTCTTTCATAATATTCAATCAAAATCTTTCTATACAAATCATTTTATATCTTAATATCTTTCTATAATATTTATATTGCATCTCATCCAATTCTTACATGCGTAATACATTTGTATATTACATGTGTAGGAGTTAAATGTCAAGTATCTTTCCAGGACAGCTGCCTTCCGGGCTTATTATACAGAAAGCCGATGCTTCACATATCTCGTGAAGCACCGGCCAGTTGATATAACACCCTCTGTATTCCTGTTATGTCTCATTTGATATCCAGATATATGCATCCTCCAAAGTGGGCTCTGACGGCGTCCATCGCTCATCCGCGCGTTTCCGGCTGATAAGCCGCAGATGCACGCCTTCCGCTGATGTCTGTTTCGATGAAACGCAGTAATTTCTCTCCAGCGCTCTCACCTCACTCTCATCCTCCAGGGTACAGGTCCACACATGGCCTACCGCCTTATGGATCATCTCTTTCATACTCCCCGAATATAAGAACTTTCCCCTCTTCATCACGGCAAGTTGACTGCAGACCGCCGCCAGATCCTCCACTACATGGGTAGAGAATAGAACCGTACGCTCCTCGGAGAAATCCACCAGCAGGTTCCGGATCCGGATGCGCTCCTCCGGATCCAGTCCCGTGGTTGGCTCATCCACAATCAGGAATTCCGGCTCGCCGAGCAGCGCCTGGATCAGCCCCGCCCGCCGCTTCATCCCGCCGGAAAGCTGACGCATCTTTTTGTTCCGATGCTCCGTCAGACTGGTCTTCTCCAGATAATAGCGGATTCGTTTCCGGCACTCCTTCTTCGGGATGCCTGAGAGATCCCCCATATATTCCAGACATTCCTGAAGTGTCAGCCCCGGATACAGGTCGATCTCCTGTGGGAGATAGCCGATTTTCCTCTGAATCTTTTCAAAATTTTCTTCTCTGTATGGAATCCTGTCCAGACTCACTTCTCCTCCGGACGGTGTCAGTACGGTAGTCAGCACCCGCATCAGCGTAGTCTTTCCGGCGCCGTTTTCTCCCAGAAGTCCGTAAATCCCTCCGGGGATCTCCAGGCTTGCATGGTCAATGGCCGTCACTTTATTTTTCTTCATTCTGTTCTGAAACGTTACCGTCAGATCATTAATCCTGATACTCATATCCTCACCCTCTCTTTCGGATTATTTTCGGCGTCGCAATTGCCATGATAATGCACAGGCAGATACAGAGCGCCTTTCCTTTGATCCAGTTCAGATCGCCGCTGTTCTCAATATCCCGGAATGTATAGGAGAACATGTTCCATGGTCCCAGCATCCGGTCTCCTGTCGTAGAGTTTACAGTCAGCCACAGGGTCAGGCACACGCCGATCCCCGCCCACATGCTGCGGGTCAGGCAGGCCGCCGTATTCCCCAGGATTCCCCAGAAGTTCAATGTCACGAGGATCGCCGCCAGATATACCAGGAACAGATGAAGTTCACTCTCTCCGCCTGTCCCGGGAGCGTACAGCGGAAAGGGATCCTGAAACAGGAAGAACATCCCGTATCCTGCTGCCCCAAGCAGCAGAAGCCAGCACTGCTGGATCCCGATCCTGCGCGCCACGCACATCACCTTTTTCTTCATCGGATACAGCCTCCACACTTCGGACCTGAAGCTCGTGATCTCCTGCACATAAGTGTCCGCGCAGAACACGGACGCAAGAATCGCCAGGGGCGCCTCGCAGGCGATTCCCACCTCATAAGTATGGGTCACGCCCCGGATCAGGCTCAGGATGACCACAAAAGCCAGCGAATACAGAACTTTATACAGCGGCAGGCAGATCTTCATTTCTTTTCCCGTCATACTCATATCCTACGCCTCCTCCACAACTGTACGCAGATCAGGATGATGCCGAACGACGCCGCGATCAGACAGCACTGGTTCACCATCGCCATTGGCGGCGGCGCCGTGTCAAAGAGCATCCCCGGAAATCGAACCATGATCGCCAGGGGCCTGCCGTAGTACCCGAATACGCCTTCCGCATTCCTGCTCCCCATGTTGGAGTACAGCATATAAAGCACCAGAAGCGGCGCCGCCGGAAGGGGATTCTTAAAGATCAGGGCGACCAGCGCGTACACGCACACGATCATCAGCATGTTGGGCAGGATATAGAGACAGGTTGCCGCCAGGAAGTCTATCAGACGGATCTCAAATCCGTTCCCTCTGGTACAGATCAGTGCCGCTGCCCAAAACACCAGGTTCAGAATCCCCAGGATGATCACGCAGACCAGAAACCCTCCCGCCACTTTTCCGGTCACATATTTCCAGGCACTGACCGGTTTCGTGTGGAGAAGTTCGTAAGTATTCTTCTTCATATCCTGAAAGAACAGCACCGCCAGCAGGACCGTTGCGGCAAATCCCATGAACAGTCCCGCAAAGTCTGCGAACTTCCTTGCGAAATACCAGGAAAACGGATGCTCTTCCAGCCTTCTGTCCAGATAGGCGTTGATCTCTTCCGGGGTCCCCTTCCGGTACGCCGACTCCTCCCAGAAATATTCTGCGCCGAACCATTGATACTCATTTTCCAGATACAGACACGCCTCATCCACATCCATCTTTCGTATCTTTGCCATAACTGCTTCCACTTCCGGCAGTTCGAATCCTTCTCCGCTCCTCAGAGTGTCCTCCACCTGTTTCTCCCAGAGCGTTCTTCTCTCTGCCTCTTCTGTCGGGATATAGCCCTCGTAAACATCTCCCGCATGAACCGTCTCCGTAAGATCGTTTTCCAGTTCCTCCGCGGAGGATACATAACGGGTTTCCAGATAGGGGGTCACATTCTGGAACACTCCCAGGATCACCACTGCCACTCCGATCCAGAACAGCGGTCTCTTCAGGTAGTTTTTAATTTCTCTTTTTATGATCGCTGTCATATCATTCCACCTCTTTTCTTTATGAGGTCATTGTAAAGCGGAAATGTCAACAAAAAGACAATGACCGAAAAAATCCGGAAAAGCTGAAAAAGATATTAAAAAAACGGCCGACCCGAAGTCTGCCGTTTCCCAGAACTGTTTTTGATCCTGTCCTGTATTTTATTTCGCTCTCTAACAATCATCTGCGGGATCCACATCCGTAATTTCCCGGAACACCGCCGTCACCGACGCCCCGCCCGCCCGGTTATTCTCCAGCAGGAGTTTCCCTCCGTGCTTTTCACAGTACAGCCTGCTGATATACATCCCCATTCCCGTATGGGTCAGGCTGTCCTTCACATTTCTCTGATGGAATGCGCGGGTGAGCTTCTCCGCATCCTCCTGAAATCCGGTTCCGTCATCGCTCACCGAGATTTTTAAGACCGTGGCTGTCAGAGAAATCTGTACCCGGATCTGTTCCCTCGCATACCGGAACGAGTTTGAGAACAGATTTTCGGCGACCTCAAGGATCACCTCCCGGTCTCCCCAAAAGATTTCTTTCGTCTCTTCCACATCAAGAACCGCTTCCTTTCCCTCAGCCAGAATTCCCAGCTCTCCACGGATATCCTCCCGGATCTGTTCTGCCGTGATCTCTTCTGGTCTCAGTTTCCTCTGCTCCAGGCTGTTCACCCGCCGCATGGTCTCTATGAAAATGTCCATGCGGCTGATCTGCTTCATGCTCTCCTCCAGCATTCCCACCGCCTGCTGCGTGTCAATGGTCCCGTCCGGGAGCCAGGTCAGGAGCATCTCCTGATATCCCTTCAGAACAGAAAGAGGAGACCGGATATCATGGGCGATGGCCGCCCGGAGTTCCCGCTCGTCCTCGATCATCCGCCACATCTTCCGGTTGTTCTGCGCCAGCTGCTCCCGCATCCGATCAAACTCCCTGCAGAGCTGTCCCATCTCATCCCGGTTTTCATAGTCGAGCTGAAAGTTCAGGTCATTCTCCGCAATCCGCGCGGATGCCTCTTTCAGCTCCCGGATCGGCGTCCTCAGCTTGTTCCGGTAAAACAGGAAGACCGCCAGACAGCTTCCCGCCACGGAAAGCACCAGCACGGAATAAGTCTGAAGAAAATCGCACAACTCAGATATGTTGTAATCCCACTCGCTCATCTCATAAGCATTTGGACGGGGAATCTGCACCCAGAATCCCTCGTCTTCCATTTCCTGCGCTTCAAAGTACTGCCCCTGATCCGTGTATTTCCACCAGATCCGGTCCTGTATTCTCTCCGCCGCCCAGGCGGTCAGAGCCGCAAGGAAGAAACTGCATACCAGAGCAACGCACATATATAGAATGATCGTTTTTCTCAAAGAAAGATTTCTTATCTTACCCACCGGTACCCCATCCCCCATACAGTCTCGATGTACTCCGTCTCCGTGTGTCCCTTCATCTTCTTCCGGATCCTGCGGATCAGCTCCGTGACCACACGGCTGTCTCCTTCCCCGTCATAACCGCAGATCTTCTCGTAAATCCGCTCTTTGTCAAAGACCATCCCAGGATTCATGGACAGGAACTCCACGATACTGTACTCCAGCTTTGTCAGGTCCAGTGCCGTCCCGTTTACTTCCACAGTCTTCGACGTGTAATCAATCACAAGTTCACGCTGAAACCGGTATTCAGATCGCGCCCGGCTCCTCTGCCGCTCCTCCCGCTTCAGATGCGCCGCGATCCGCGCTTCCAGCTCTTTCAGGCTGAAGGGTTTCAGGATATAATCGTCCCCGCCGGAGAGGAGCCCGTTCACCCGGTCCTGTTCCTCCACCCGGGCAGTCAGAAAAAGAATGGGACAGGATACCTTGTCCCGGATCCTCCGGCACACTTCCAGTCCGTCCGCGCCGGGCATATTGATGTCCAGCAGGATAATATCCGGAGACCGTTCTGCCATCTTCAGTGCCTCAGTACCATTCTCCGCAGTGATCACCGAATATCTTCGGATTTCAAAAAATGTCTTCAGCATCCTGACCAGTTCTCTGTCGTCATCCGCTATAAGTATTGTATAGTTCATGCTTATCACCCTTCACGTAATTGCATATCTCCCAGCAGCATCTCTTCCAGTTCCCTGTGGGGATGCATCTCATCCGCCTGATAAATGTCGATGCAGTTTACCAGAGCTCCCCCTTCCGCATAGGACGGAAACAGAAATCCGCACTCCGGCTTTCCCGCCTCGTAATCGCCGGTAACCGGACAGACGGCGCAGATCAGATATTCGAACATCTGCTCCGACTCCCCGAGGCGCTCATGATCCGACGCCTTGACCGGAATATCATACCGGTCGTGAAAGAGAAAGATTCCGTACTCATGGTCAGAGCTGTATTTTTCCGCAATCATTTCGTAAAAAATATCCAGAAGAGCGTCGTTCTCCAGTCCCGAAGAACGCGCGCCCATCAGAAGCTGCCACAGACTCTCCTTCCCCCTCGACGCCGGGGGAATCACCCAGCGTTTCAGATTTCGGTTCGTCTCCGCAAAAGGAATCGTTTTTGCAATCTCCAGATTCCTTGCCCGGTCAGATCCGGACAGTTTCAGAAACCTCGTGTTAAACGTCCCGTCTATAAACCCGTCAGGATCGATATACGCCCCCGCAATCCTTGTGATCGAGGTCCTCTTTACTGTCATTCTCCTGGTCAGGGCAAGCATGTCCTCCCGGTCCATCTCTATTTTTCTGAAACCTGATTCTGTCCGTGTCATTGCATGTTCCTCCGGCGGTAATTTCTCGTTTTGGTCCATCTCAGTATAACACGGAGCTTTCATCAGGTACAGGAGCTTTTTCATCTCTGCGGCGTTTTTCCATACGCAGCCGCTCGGGAGCCTCTCACTGCCGTTGCCACGGTTGAGCCGCCTTTCATTTACAGCAGTACAAAACGGTTCTTATTAAATTCAATCAGTCCTTCATCTCTCATTTTGCAGAGTTCATTTGACATAGCGCTGCGGTCAACAGATAAAAAATCCGCGAGCTGCTGTCGGTTAAAAGGAATGGAGAAGGCGGAACTTTTATTGCGCTTTGCTTCATCGGAAAGATAGGAAAGAAGCTTCTCCCGTGTCGTTCTGTTTGAAATATGACCGAGTTTTGCAACTAGCTTTCTGTTTTTTTCGGATATTTCAAAAAACAGATTTTTTATGACCAGAGAATGAAATTTACAGGCAGAAGGACATACCGAAAGAATACGGTAAATATCGAAAAATATGACAGAACTGTCCTTCACCGCAACCACATCATTGAGCAGCGCGCCGCTGTCAGGCGACACATACGCCTCGCCGAACATTTCGCCGACAGCCACATCACCTAAAATAGCACGGTTTCCCCAATAATCATCCTTCTGTATATGCAGGCCGCCTTCGACCAGCACCGTTAAATTGTGAACATACTCTCCCGCCCGGAAAACATAGTCCCCTTTTTTATAGTGATGAAGCACTGCGCCAAGACAGCTGAGCATAGCCTGGATTTCTTCTTCGCCTGCACCGGCAAATAATTTTGTGTTTTTCAGTATGCCAATATATTTTTTCATATAATCTCCATTTCTGTTGTAAATACAACTGATTTGTTTTATACAGACTACTATAATACGTTCAGAAGATCAAGGAGGCTGAACTGTGAATCCGAAAACAGACCTTGGTGTAATCAATGTTTTCAAGTTGGAAGCTGGAAAGGAGAATATAGAATGATACGAAAAATAATAAAAATTGATGAAGAAAAATGTAACGGATGCGGCATTTGTGCCGATGCCTGCCATGAAGGAGCAATCGGTATTATTGACGGCAAGGCAAAGCTGCTTCGCGAAGATTACTGCGACGGTCTTGGCGACTGTCTGCCGGCCTGTCCTACGGGCGCCATCACCTTTGAAGAGCGAGAAGCTCTTGCGTATAACGAACAGGCCGTAAACGAAGCAAAGAAAAAAGCTGCTTCGCCCCTTCCCTGCGGTTGTCCCGGCACTAAGGCAAAAGCAATCAGCCGCACTCCCGGAGAAGCCGAAAATGCGTCTGCAGCGAGCCGCAATCCGTCAAGGCTCTCCCAATGGCCTGTGCAGATAAAGTTAGTTGCACCGAATGCTTCCTATTTTAACGGAGCGAATCTGCTTATCGCCGCCGACTGCACAGCCTACGCTTACGGAAACTTCCATAATGATTTTATCAAAAACAAAATCTGTATTGTCGGATGTCCGAAACTTGATATGGAAGATTACACGGAAAAGCTGACTGCTATCATATCGGGCAATGACATCAAGAGCGTCACCGTCGTCCGCATGGAGGTTCCCTGCTGCGGCGGAATTGAGAATGCAGCCAGACAGGCATTGCAAAAAAGCGGGAAGTTTATCCCGTGGCAGATCGTTACCATTTCAATCGATGGGGAAATTCTAGAATAAAAGGAGATATAAATTTATGACTAATAAAATGTTTTGCTATCAATGCGAACAGACAGCAGGATGTACCGGCTGTACCGGAAACGCCGGTGTATGCGGCAAAAGGGCCGAAACGGCTGAACTTCAGGACAAGCTGACAGGCGCACTGGTCGGACTTGCCCGCGCCGCCGAGGGAAACGGAGATATGGTTACAAAAGATACTGACAGACTCATCATCGAAGGATTGTTCGCAACCATCACTAATGTAAACTTCAACGATGAAACCATTTCTGCTCTGATTGACAGAGTTCATGCTGAGAAAGACCGTCTTTTTCCGAGTTGTCTCCGCTGTGCTTCCGTCTGCGGAAGAAATGAGGATTATGATATGCGTTCCATCTGGGATGGAGATGAGGACATTCGTTCTCTTAAGTCTCTGATTCTCTTTGGGATCCGCGGCGTTGCCGCTTATGCTTATCATGCTTCTGTTCTCGGCTATACCGACGAAGAAGTTAATAAATTTTTCTACAAGTCGCTTTTTACAATCGGTACGGATTGGGGGATGGATGAACTGCTTCCTGTTGTGCTCGAAGTGGGTGAAGTCAATCTGAAGTGTATGGCATTGCTTGACAAAGCAAACACCGAAACTTACGGCCTTCCTGCTCCTGCCGAGGTATCCCTCACCGTAGAGAAAGGACCGTTTATCGTTATCTCGGGTCATGACCTGTACGACCTGAAACAGCTTCTTGAGCAGACAGAAAACAAAGGAATCAACATTTATACACACGGCGAAATGCTTCCCGCACACGCTTATCCCGAACTTAAGAAGTATTCTCACCTTAAGGGAAATTTTGGTACGGCCTGGCAGAATCAGCAGAAAGAGTTTGCAGACATCCCTGCCCCTGTTCTGTTTACAACCAACTGTCTGATGCCGCCCAAAGCAAGCTATGCGGACAGAGTTTTTACAACCGATGTTGTATCGTATCCTGAAATAGTGCATATCGGCGACGAAAAAGATTTCACCCCTGTTATCGAAAAGGCGCTTGAACTCGGAGGGTACGAAAAAGATACCGTATTTACAGGAATTAACGGCGGGAAAAGGGTTATAACCGGATTTTCCCACAGCGCTGTTCTTTCCATGGCCGATACTGTAATTGAAGCAGTTAAAACGGGCGCAGTCCGACACTTCTTTCTTGTGGGCGGATGCGACGGTGCAAGGGCAGGCCGAAACTATTATACCGAATTTGTACGGCAAACTCCTGCTGACACCGTGGTTCTGACGCTGGCTTGCGGCAAGTACCGTTTCAACGATCTTGATCTCGGCACAATCGGCAGTGTGCCTCGTATTATGGACATGGGACAGTGCAACGACGCTTACAGCGCCATTAAGGTTGCCGCCGCTCTCGCGGAAGCATTCGGCTGCGGAATAAACGACCTTCCACTTTCAATGGTGCTGTCCTGGTATGAACAGAAAGCGGTTTGCATTCTTCTGACGCTTTTGCACCTTGGGATCAAAAACATCCTGCTTGGGCCGACGCTGCCGGCATTTCTTTCTCCCAACGTGCTGAATTTCCTCGTTGAGAAATACAATATCGGATCGATCAGCACGCCGGAAGAAGATTTGAAAAAACTTCTCGGATAGGAACCAATATAAAAACTCCCCACTTTCATTATGATAGTGAGGAGTTTTAATATTGCCGGACTGTAACTGGAAATAAAAGTTTCCACTCCACGTAAAACGACATCGGCGGTAGTCAAGATCACATCATATACCCGTAGCACGCCCTCCAGAACCACAGGCCGTAAGCATCAACGCCATTGCCGCAGCAAGCATCTGGATTGATCTTTTCATCATAGCTGATCCCCTGCCTATATTTTTAATATACTAATGCGGTGAATGTGAATTGAATCAGTTTCCATTCTTTGCCCTGTTTATGGAAAACCTCCGTTGCAGCAAAATGATGGGTCGCAGGCTTTCCGTCAATCAGCTGGTTTCCCCACTCATCTGGAGAATACTGACAACTGAAGAGTGTGGAGGTTCCAAGGTCATCCCAAAGTTTGATGAGATGATACAGGATCTTGATCCCTTCTTCTGAATACCTGCTTATAGCAAAATCATCAATGAACAGCAGTTGGATCCGTACGTAGTACCTGATTCTCTTGCGGTACTTCTTTGTCGCTTCTACGTCTTTTCTTGCATATCCCATATAAAAAAGGACCTTTCAAAAAGTGCCCTAAGCAATCTGTTTTGCCTGAAATGGACGCGCAACAACTTTTTACAATACGTCATAATAATTCGTATTCGCTTCAGTCTTTGTTGTCAAATCTGAAGATCATTTCTTATCCTTAGTAGAGCTTCGCCCCAGCCGGAATCCGATCATCCACCATCAGCAGATTCAGCGCTTCTTTTCCGTCGTACTCATGCACGGCGCTGATCAGCATACCGCAGGAATCAATTCCCATCATTTTTCTCGGCGGCAGATTTACGATCGCGATGCAGGTCTTTCCGACCAGTTCTTCCGGCTCGTAATACTCATGGATGCCGCTTAAGATCGTGCGGTCTGTGCCTGTTCCGTCGTCCAGCGTAAACTGGAGCAGTTTCTTGGACTTCGGCACGGCAACGCATTCTTTTACCTTCACAGCACGGAAATCAGATTTGCTGAATGTATCAAAATCAACAAACTCCTCGAAGAGCGGCTCAACCTTTACTTTGGAGAGATCGATCTTCTCAGCCGGTGCTTCCTGTGCAGAAGACTGGGCCGCATTGTTTGCCTCGTTCTTTGCAGCCCCCTGGCTCTTCATTGTCGGGAACAGGAGCACATCCCTGATGGCAGCGCTGTTTGTCAGCAGCATGCACATCCTGTCGATTCCGAATCCGATACCGCCAGTAGGCGGCATGCCGATCTCCAGTGCGTTCAGGAAGTCCTCGTCCGTATGCTCCGCTTCTTCATCGCCTGCTGCCGCGTTGGCGTCCTGCTGAGCGAAACGCTCTCTCTGATCGATGGGATCGTTCAGCTCGGAGTAGGCGTTGGCCATCTCCCAACCGTTCATAAAGAACTCGAAGCGCTCCACGTAATCCGGGTTGTCCGGTTTCTTCTTTGTCAGCGGAGAGATCTCGATGGGATGATCCATGACAAACGTGGGCTGTACAAGATGTTCCTCCACATACTCCTCGAAGAAGAGGTTCAGGATATCTCCCTTCTTATGTCTTTCCTCAAACTCAATATTATGTTCTTTCGCAAGTTCTCTCGCCTGCTCCAGTGTCTCAACTTCATTCCAGTCAACACCGGCATATTTCTTCACGGCGTCGACCATTGTGATACGCTCGAACGGCTTACCGAGATCCATCTCGATGCCGTTGTAAACGATCGTTGTGGTCCCCAGCACTTCCTGTGCCACATGACGGTACAGGTTCTCTGTCAGGTCCATCATTCCGTTATAATCTGTGTATGCCTGGTACAGTTCCATGAGAGTAAACTCCGGATTGTGTCTTGTATCGAGTCCCTCGTTTCGGAATACCCGGCCGATCTCATAGACTTTCTCAAGTCCGCCCACGATCAGTCGCTTCAGATAAAGCTCAAGGGAAATACGAAGCTTCAGGTCCTCATTCAGCGCATTGAAGTGCGTCTCGAAGGGTCTCGCTGCAGCGCCTCCGGCATTTGCCACCAGCATAGGAGTCTCAACCTCCATAAATCCCTGTCCGTCCAGATATTTGCGAATCGCGCTGATGATCCTGGAACGTTTGATGAATGTATCCTTTACTTCCGGGTTCATGATCAGGTCCACATATCTCTGACGGTAACGTGTATCTGTGTTAGTCAGTCCGTGGAACTTCTCCGGAAGGATCTGAAGACTCTTGGAGAGCAGCGTTACATGGGATGCGTGAACGGACATCTCACCGGTCTTTGTCCGGAACACCTCGCCGACAATACCGATCACATCACCCACATCCAGCTTTTTGAACTCTTTGTAGTTCTCCTCGCCGACACTGTCACGTGCCACATAGGACTGGATATTTCCCTTCAGATCCTGCACGTTGCAGAAGGATGCCTTTCCCATGACACGCTTGGACATCATACGTCCCGCGATGGACACCTGTTTTCCTTCCAGTTCATCAAAATGATCCTTGATCTCCTGGCTGTGGTGTGTCTGGTCATACTTGGTGATCACAAACGGGTCTTTCCCGTTCTGCTGAAGTTCCGCAAGTTTCTCGCGGCGCACCTTTCTCAACTGGTTTAAATCTGGTTCCTGTCCGTTTTTCTGCTGCTGAGCCACTTTATTTTTCTCCTTCCTTATAAGCGAATTCAGACCTCTTGAAATAAGAGGTCTGTCTGAAATCCTTTGTTTACTTTGAACGGCTGATCTCAAGTACTTTATACTGGATCACTCCGGCCTGGGTCTCCACATCTACCACATCGTCCACTTTCTTGCCCATCAGCGCCTGCCCTACCGGGGACTCATTGGAGATCTTACCCTCAAGGCTGTTGGCCTCTGTGGATCCGACAATCTTGAACTCCATCTCTTCGTCAAAAGTGATGTCGTATACCTTGACCGTACATC
>CAKNHF010000023.1 GCA_930972465.1 uncultured Lachnospiraceae bacterium | reverse complement strand
GCGACCTCCTGGTCCCAAACCAGGCGCTCTAGCCAAGCTGAGCCACACCCCGGTGTCCGCTCTTCAGGTTTCCTGTCTAACCCGTAGCGCAGAAGTAATTATATTATAGATTTCTACCAATGTCAACACATTTTTCGTATTTTTTTATTTTTTTATAAGCGGAAGGAATATGGCTATTCGAGATAGTGCTGTTCAAAACTCACACTGCTTCCGTCCGGGCCGATTTCCATAATCATATAGCTGCCCTTCCGTCCTTCCTGCCTTGGAAACGAAAGACTGCCCGGATTCAGGATCGTCATGCCGTTCTGCTGATGGAAATATGGCTTATGCGTATGCCCGAACATCACAATATCGGCTTTTCTCGCCTTTCCTTCTTCTTCTATGTACTCCGTGTCCAGAGAAACATAATACGCATGTCCATGCGTGATAAACGCTTTATACCTGCCTATGAAAAATTCTTCTTCGCGGGGAAGCTCCGAAAAAAAATCATTATTTCCTCTTACCATATGTTTCTCACAGCTTATAACTGCGTCAAGATATTCTTCTCCGCCCTCAATATCCCCCAGGTGAATAAACATGTCAAATTCACCCGCTTCTTCCAGCGCCCGGTCCAAAGCCGCATGCCTGCCGTGGGTATCACTGACAATCAATACTCTCATAAACTTCCCTCTCCGAATTTCTCCTTCAAAATCTTCTTCATGGACTGAAGCGCTTTGCCGCGATGACTGAGTTTATTTTTCAGTTTCGGATCCATTTCCGCTGTCGTACATCCATATTCCGGCACATAGAATATGGGATCGTAACCGAATCCGTTATCCCCTGCTATCTCATGCGCAATTCTTCCTTCGATCGTCTCCCGTACTGTTCTGGTTGTCCCATCCGGAAACACTGCCGCAACAGCGCACACAAATCTTGCCGTCCTTTCTTCATCCGGCACACCTTCAAGCCTATCCAGAAAAATCCTGTTTTTAACATCATAAGAAGTGTCTTCCCCCGCAAAACGGGCCGAATATATCCCCGGAGCTTTATCCAGATAGTCTATCTCCAGCCCCGAATCATCTGCCAGCACAATGTCATTTGTAAGGACTCTGGACACAGCTCGAGCCTTAATCTCCGCATTCTCTTCAAATGACATTCCGTCCTCAACAATATCAATATCCACACCCGCCTCTTTCATGGAAATGATCTCAAGCCCCAGATCAGCCAGAATCATCCGGATTTCCTTCATTTTATCTTTATTCCCGGTTGCAAATACAATTCTTTTTCTCATCTTCTGTTCCTTCTATCCTTTTTGTTTCGGAGGTTTCGGTCCTGAGAACTGATAAAAATAGGTTCTCAACATCCCGTTATATATTTTCCTGTTTTTATCCGCCTTTCTTCCGAAATACCGCTCCGCATCAGTGTAACTGGTTATCATATATGCCGACCAGCTGTCAAGTCTTCTGAAACTCTCGCCAAATTCTCTGTAAAGCGCCGGAAGTCTTTCCTTTTCTTCCAGACGTTCCCCATAAGGAGGATTCGTAATTATAAAACCATACTTTTTTGCATGACTCATATCTCTGACATCTCTCTGCTGGAAATGAATCAGCTCTGACACACCTGCATTTTCAGCATTCTGTCGTGCCGTTTTTATAATATCGCCGTCAATATCATACCCCTGGATGTCTGTTTCAATATGAGTATCTATCTGTTCGTTTGCCTCATCTATGGCTTCATACCAATATTTTTTATTCACCAGTCGGGTCCATGTTTCCGCTGTAAAATCCCGATTCATTCCCGGTGCAATATTTGCCGCCATCATGGCCGCCTCTATCGGAAATGTACCGCTTCCGCAGAAAGGATCTATCAGTATCCTGTCCTTTTTCCACGGTGTCAGCATAATCAGCGCTGCTGCAAGCGTCTCGGATATGGGAGCTTTGCCCGCAGCCGGACGATAACCTCTCTTATGCAGGGATACTCCCGTAGTATCGATTCCCACTGTAACAATATCCTTCATCAGAAAGACTCGGATCGGAAAGGCCGCTCCGTCTTCACTGAACCATTGAATATGATAGCGGGATTTGAGTCTCTCTACCATTGCTTTTTTCATAATAGACTGAATATCGGAAGGACTGAAAAGCCGGCTTTTTACAGAAGACGCTTTTGTCACCCAGAACCTGCCGTCTTCCGGTATGTATCTTTCCCAGGGAAGCGCTTTCGTCTTCTCAAACAGTTCATCAAATGTGCAGGCTTTAAAACTTCCCACTTTCAGGAGCACTCTTTCTGCTGTCCTCAGAAAAATATTGGCTCTGCATACAGCCTCCGCTCCACCGTAAAATGTCACTCTGCCGTCTTCTACCTGTGCAATCTCATATCCCAGATTTATAATTTCTCTTTTCAGCACAGATTCAAGACCGAAATGGCAGGGTGCGATCCACTCCATATTTTCCATGAAATAATCCATCCTCATATTTAGTCTGTATCCATCTTACTATAAATCAGGGGCGGAGTAAAGTTCAAGTTTAACTTTACTCCGCCCGGTCTGATTCGAATCAGGATCTGCTTTTAATAGCGGTCTGACTCATCATAAGAATCCATACCTCTGCCGCAGTTCTGGCTTCTGGAAGAAGAATTCGCATTTGTACTGTTCTTGTTCGAATTCTTGTTTTTGTTCTGTGTGTCCGCATAGGATGAATAAGAATTGTTGCCTGAATTTTTGTTTGAATTGTTTGTATTACTGTAGTTCTTTGCCATGAGTTTCCCTCCTGTTTATTTGATTCGATCTTATTGTGTCTCGGTCCGGAATTTTTTATACATCATTTTTTTATTTTTTGCTTGCTTTTTCCAATTGTATATATTATACTGTCTATTGTAGAAAGGTTACTTTCTACAACCCCTTATTAATTATTTATACTCCCCTCAAAAGACCGATGGCTCCCCCATCGGTCTTTTACTTTTTATCATTTCATTTTTCACAGTATTACGTTCATAATTTGTTCATTTATCATTTAAAATTCTTTCACTTTATTATCACGTTTTCTTCATTTCTCTTCCATATACTATAAGCATAGTAAAGAACAAGACGTCAAGAAGTTATTTGAATAAACTTTTTCATAATACATGCCGGGGACCGAGCCGATCGGTCACCCGGCATCCTCCCTGTTCAGGGACTTTTTCTATTTTTCTCCCATATAAAACGCCCGAGCAGCGCACATATAACCAGCAATCCGCCTGTAAAGGCAAGGATCAGGACTGTTCCTCCGCTCTCTGCATTGTCCTGCTGTTTTCTTTCAGCAAATACATGTTTGACAGGCTGAACAATTTTTTCTATGATACCGTCTCTTTCCCGTACATCAAAACAGATTTTTTCTGTTTTTTCATTTCCGGCCAGATCGCTGACCTTTACTTCAACTGCATAGTTTCCGGCGTCAGTAATCTCATACTGAAATATCCTGCTGTCAGAACTCAGTTTCTGCTTTTCCCCGTTTATGGATATCTGATCCAGCCATTCTCCTTTCCCGTCCACCCATATGCTGAGCATAGTGCTGTCCTCATAAGAGCCCCCGTTCTCGGTGTCTCCCCAGTGGATGACAGGTTCGGTATGGTCAATTACAAAAACCGCTTCAGCAGCAGAAATATTTCCTGCGGCGTCCTCTGCCCTTATTTCCAGCAGCCATACTCCTTCTCTGTCAACTCTCGTTCCCGAAAAATAGGGTTTTCCGTTCAGATACATCTGATAAGAATATTCAGTAAAGTCTTCGATCATCTCCTCACTTCCATAATTCCACTTAAAAAAGGGAATATACTGGCCGTCCATCTGATCAGCGTAACGGATCACAGGGGATGTCCGGTCAATGGTAAATATTATCTTTCTCTCCGATCTGTTTCCAGCCGAATCCTCTGCCGACAGAGTACATTCATATATCCCGTCCTTTTCCAGATACAGTACGGTACGTCTCCCCTGTTCTGACGTCTCCCAGTCTTCCGGAGCAGCAGCTTCCGGACAGCTTTTTCTCCCCTGCATATCTGTCATCCATATATCAGCCTGCACTTTTTCGAGAATATTATCATCCGCAGCTTCCAGACCAAGCTGTACTGCATCCGATGTTATCATCATTTCATGTGCTCCTGTTATCTGAAGGGACGGAGGTTTTCTGTCTATGTAGATCTTTTCTGTCTTTACGGCAACGTTCCCGGCCCTGTCCGAGACATGAATCATAACCGTAATCCCCTCACCGTTCCCGGATTCATTTTCAACCATGAACTGCAGATTTTCGTAAATCACCGGTCCCTGCGAATCTGAATATATCCTTCGTGCAACAGGATCCCCGGCTGCATAACATGTCACAGAAGACAGACCGGTCGAAAATCCATATTGGGTTCCGGGCTCCTCAACCTCCACAGTTACCCTTACGCTCTCACGATGCCATGTATCGAATCCGTCTTCCGCATGCAGAGATACCGACGGCGATTCATTTTCACATTGTATGATATCTGACCGGCTTATTTCTCCTTTTCTTCCCGCCATATCCACCGAGTATGCCGCCAGTCTCCCGTTATATCCCAGCGGGATATCCACGGTTCCCTCACTGCCTTTCACCCGTCTCTCTGTGCCGTCCTCCAGAACACAGACGATCTCACTGACTCCTGACACATCATCTGATGAACTGACACCGACGCTGAACGCCGATCGAACATACAAAATCCCCTGCTTCTTCCGGAAAGGATATGAAAACGCTACTCTTTCAGGATCTGTCTCATCCAGACAGATTGTTTTTTCTGTGTGATAAACCTCTTTTCCTTCTTCTGAAAACATTTTGACGATCAGCCTGTTCTCACCCTCTTCCCATATGGTCCGCGGCAGGATCAGCTCCTCAGGCTCTGCTTGTTCTTTGCCATCCCCGGTATCTTCCTCCGGAATCATTTCCTGATCCTCATCATCGCACTCTTCGCCCGGCGTTTCCTCCTCTGCTTTTTCTCCTTCTGTTATTTTCCCCTCTTCCTCTCCTCTGTCATACTGATAATCCCCCTTTTTATCACTTTCGGAACCATCACCGATCCCCTGCACAGGGGTTTCTTCTGAATCTGCGATATCCTCAGGATCTTCAGCATCTTCCGAGTCTGTATCTCCGGGGTTTTCTTCTTTATCCGACCACTCTGGCCGAATCTCCCCTTCTGTTTCTCTGCCCGACGGATTTATAATTTTATACTGCGTTACGGCATCCGTATCGCTGTGTACGATGCGGATCTCAGGAGCCGTCGTATACCACCCGTTTTCACTGCTTTCTTCGCATATAACATTTGGATATGCATATTCATCAGGCTTTTCTTCTGACTGATACATCATTCCGCAGAGAGTCAGTATACCAATACAGGAAAATGCCGCTGTCCCGGCCACTCGCTTTTTTTCATTTTTTCTGCTGTTCCTCACTGTTTTCTTCCGCTCCTTCCTTCTGCTTCTCATATTCGTCCATAAGCCGGCTTATTTCTTCCGAACTTTCAATCCGTTCAAGCACTTCTTCTCCTGTGAGTACTGCCCGGGCATACTGTCCCATGCCTGCTTCCAGTTTCATTTTCTTTATTCCCGCGCTCTCGATGCGCTCCCCGTGGCTTTCAATATCAAGAAGACGGCCGTAAGCCTGCGCAGCTTCCTGAGGCATCGCCTCCCGTTCGTATGCGGCAGCAAGACACCTGACCGCTTCAAGTTCCATTTCCCGCCCCAGAATAAGCACGGACTGATTTCCCGATGCCGTATTTTCCAGAAGGAGCGCTTCCAGTACATCCGCTGCATTTTCAACCGATTCCTCAGCATTTTCCTCTGATATTTCCTCTGCCTTTGAATTTTCTTCCGACAGGGGCTTTTCTTCTCCGGCTTCATCAGATATCTTCTCTTCTCCGGTCCCTCTGTTTTTTTCTTCGGAAGCACGCTTCTCATCTCCGGACTGTGCGTTATATTCCTCCGCCTCAGGTGCTCTGTAATTCAGAAAAGCATATGACACAAGGCATATTGACAGGACAGACAGAGCCCCCGCTCCCGGCAGCCATACCCTTTTTCTCTGCAGCACTTTCTCTCTGAAAACCGGAAGATCCCTTATCACCTGAGCAATATCGCCATACTGTTTTCCTCTGACGCCGATACACCTGTCTATAATTCTCGAAAGTCTCATTTCCTCCCGCTTTAAAAGAGGCGGTGCGACATCCGAATATGCCAGCATAAACTGAAGTGTCTTTCCATATGCAAACAAATCCGCCTGTCTGATCTCTGCGCTGCCTCCTGAGAACACAGGTTTGACAAAATGGGTGCGCAGTGCCCTCTGCTGCATCTTCTTCATTACAAACTCATTCTCCTGCGCGTCAAGATTCAGGAGAAGCAATTTCCCATCTTCCGTTACCACCAGACTATATGGATTAAGGAAGCGGTAATTCTGCCCCTTTCTGCACCTGTGGTACTGATCCAGATTCATACCGATCTGTCTGAACCAGTCAAACAGCATCTGCTTGTGCACCCCGGGATTATCACGGAGATAATAGATCAGCAGACTTCCTTCCACGCAGTCCACGCTTTGCCTGCATTGAGTTCCATGCTCGATAAACCGCAGCACTTCATACATTTCATCCATATTCTTTTTGCACTGACGATGTCAAATCCACGGTTCCCTCATCGCCGCAGCACACCGTTTTAATTCCAATCCACTTGAATTTCATCAGAAACTGATGTTGAAAATTGATTTTCTGACTCTAATCAGATCAATTAGAGTGTCTATATAATACTTGAATCACTCGGAAAAAGCAAGTTATTTTTCAATAAATAACGACCGGCCCACACAGGCCGGATAATGTGTGGGCCGGTCAGAAAAACATATCTTTCCGAATTAATCCAGTTCTTTGAGACGGTCCAGAGCAGCCGCGACCACCTTGTCCATATCATAATATTTATAATCCCCGAGTCTTCCTCCGAAAATTACGTTTTCCTCTTTCTCCGCCAGTTTTTTATACTCTGCAAAAAGCGCATTGTTTTTTTCGTCATTAACCGGATAATAGGGTTCCATTCCGACACTCCACTCAGAGGAATATTCTCTTGAGATAACGGTTTTCTCCTGAGTACCAAACTCAAAATGTTTGTGCTCGATCACGCGTGTATAGGGAACTTCCCGATCTGTATAATTAACAACTGCATTTCCCTGATAGTTATCGCAGTCCAGCACTTCCGTCTCAAAACGTACGGAACGGTATTCCAGCGCTCCCAGCTTATATTCGAAATACTCATCGATCATACCCGTAAAGATAATCTTCTCCGCAATGTCCGGATTCTCTTTTCTGAATTCAAAGAAATCTGTTCCGGTAAGAACTTCCGTTCCCTTCAGCATTTTTTCCACAATGGCAGTATAACCGCCGATCGGAATTCCCTGATATCTGTCGTTGAAATAATTATTGTCGTAAATAAAACGGAAGGGAAGTCTCTTGATAATAAACGTCGGGAGCTCCGTACACTTTCTGCCCCACTGTTTTTCGGTATATCCTTTTATCAGTTTCTCGTAAATATCCCGTCCGCCAAGGAAAAGCGCCTGCTCTTCCAGATTCTTCGGCTCGGTGATCCCCGCTTCCTGCCTCTGCTTCTCTATGATCTCCTTCGCCTCCTGAGGTGTTCTGATTCCCCACATTTTGCTGAATGTATTCATGTTAAACGGGAGATTATAGAGTTCATCCTTGTAGACAGCAACCGGAGAATTGATATAGTTATTGAACTCTGCAAACTGGTTCATATAATCCCATATCTTTTTATCCGATGTATGGAAAATATGCGCTCCGTACTTGTGTACATGAATTCCTTCGATGTCCTCACAGTAAATATTTCCGGCAATGTGATCCCTTCTATCGATCACCAGACATTTCTTTCCTTTCTTTCCAAGCTCATATGCCATAACCGCCCCATAGAGTCCGGCGCCGACGATCAGATAATCATATTTTTTCATATCATACCTCTCTTCTGCAGCATGATTTCCATGCATCAGGCTGCGCTTCATTTTTATCTATAATACCATCTTTCTTTTCTTTTTTGTCTCAAGCCATAGTTTTTCGTTATTTTTGTCTATTTTTTATATTTTTTTATTTACAAATTAGTTATTATGCACTAAACTGGTAATAACGGCGGAATTTTCCCGTCAGCAGTCCGGACAAGTCACATCTGTTCCGGATGCCTTATTTGTGTAAATCATTGAATCGGAGGTATCAGACATGAAAGGAAATGTTATCGTCGGACAATCAGGAGGTCCCACCGCTGCGATTAATTCAAGCCTCGCAGGGGTATACCGCACGGCAAAAGACCGCGGTGCGGCAAAAGTATACGGAATGCTTCACGGCATCCAGGGCCTGCTTCAGGAAAGATATATCGATCTGTCCGAATATATCACCAATGAACTTGACGCAGAGCTGTTAAAAAGAACACCGGCAGCCTTCCTCGGCTCCTGCCGCTACAAACTGCCGGAGATCCATCAGGACAAAGAAGTTTACGAAAAAATATTCGGTATCCTGGATAAACTGAACATCGAGGCTTTCATCTACATCGGCGGAAATGACTCTATGGACACGATCAAGAAACTTTCTGACTACGCGATCGTAACAGGTCATCCGACACGTTTCATCGGCTGTCCGAAGACCATTGACAACGATCTGGCCCTGACTGATCACACACCAGGTTACGGAAGCGCCGCAAAATACATCGGAACTTCTGTCAAAGAGATCATTCGCGACAGCTTCTGCCTTGAATACGAAAACGGTCTCGTCTCCATCGTCGAGATCATGGGACGAAACGCCGGCTGGCTCACAGGAGCTGCCGCTCTGGCCAAAGGAGAGGACTGCTCCGGTCCCGATCTGATCTATCTTCCGGAGCTTCCTTTTAACATTGAAGCCTTCGGTGCAAAAGTAAAAGAACTTCTTGCGAAGAAACCTTCTGTAGTCGTTGCGGTCTCCGAGGGAATACGTCTGGAAGACGGCCGCTATGTATGCGAACTCGGCCAGAGCATTGACTTCGTCGACGCATTCGGACATAAGCAGCTCTCCGGAACCGCAAACTATCTTGCAAGCTATATTGCAGGTGAAATCGGATGTAAGACACGCTCCATCGAGCTCAGTTCTCTTCAGCGTTCCGCTTCTCACTGCGCATCCCGTGTGGATATCCTGGAGGCTTACCAGGTAGGCGGTGCGGCAGTCAAGGCTGCGGACGAAGGTGACTCCGGCAAGATGGTCGTCCTTCAGAGACTCTCAGACGATCCGTATCAGAGCGGAACTGAAGTCAAAGATGTCCACAAGATTGCAAACGATGAGAAACTTGTTCCCCGCGAATGGGTAAATGAAGACGGTTCATATGTAACCGATGAATTCGTCAGCTATGTACGCCCGCTGATCCAGGGTGATGTATCTCCTGTAATGGTAGACGGAATACCGCGTCATCTTTACCGTCAGATATAAGGATATATATTCCTCTGGATTTATGCCGGAAGGGTCACGGCTTCATGCCGGAGATCCTTCCGGTATTTTATTCTGCAAAATTCCTTTTACTCAGCCTTGATTCCGAGGCCGGGGACATTTATACTGATAGAATAAATCATGATTGAACCAAGGAGGTACAGATATGATCATTCAGAATGTTCTTTTGGCAGATCCTTCCACAAAGACCTTGCGCAAAACCGACATCCGGATAGCCAACGGATTGATATGCGAGATTTCAGAGAGCATTGCTGCAGCGCCGGAAGAAGAAGTGATAGACGCATCCGGGCTCACCGCTGCTCCGGGACTGATCGACACTCATGTCCATTTCCGGGATCCGGGGTTCACTTATAAAGAGAATCTTCATACCGGCTCTCTCGCCGCTGCAAAAGGCGGATTCACATCCGTGATCTGCATGGCCAATACTTCACCCACTGTGGACAGCGTTCCTGTCCTCGCAGATATCCTGTCCAGAGCGTCTTCTGAAAAAATACGTATCTTTCAGGCCGCTGCCGTTTCTCATAAACTCAAAGGGGAGGAGATGACGGACATGAAGACGCTGGCTGAATCCGGTGCCTGCGGATTCACAGATGACGGTATCCCCCTCCGAAATGCATCTTTTCTTTACGAGGCAATGAAAAAGTGCGCAGAACTGGATCTTCCCATCAGTCTTCACGAAGAAGATCCGTCTTTCATAAAAAATAACGGGATCAACCACGGACCTGTTTCCGACAGTCTTGGAATCTATGGTTCGCCCTCTATTGCAGAAGAATCTCTTGTTGCAAGAGACTGTCTGCTGGCTCTCCGTTCCGGCGCCCATGTAGTGATCCAGCACATCAGCTCCGGCCGCTCAGTTGAGATCGTGCGCATGTTCAAGGCTCTCGGGGCCAATCTCCATGCCGAGGCCACACCTCATCACTTCACGCTCACGGAAGATGCCGTTCTGAAATATGGAACACTGGCCAAAATGAATCCCCCTCTCCGAACAGAGGAAGACAGGCAGGCCATCATCGCCGGCCTTGCGGACGGAACAATCGATATCATCGCCACGGATCACGCTCCCCACAGCCGGGAGGAAAAAGAGCGCTCAATCACCGCAGCGCCCAGCGGTATTATCGGACTGGAAACATCGCTTGCGCTTGGGATCACTTCTCTTGTGCGCCCGGGTCATCTGACACTGCTGCAGCTGCTTGAAAAAATGACAGTCAATCCGGCAGATCTTTATAACCTTTCCGCCGGGCGGGCAGTAACAGGCAGCGCTGCCGACCTTGTCATCTTCGATCCGGAAGAATGCTGGACACCCACAGACTATCTCTCCCTTTCTTCCAACTCCCCATTCACAGGATGGAAACTGTTCGGGAAAGTAAAGTACACTCTGTGCAGAGGAGAAATCATATATCGTGATACAGAGATATGATCCGGCAAAAATTCAGGGCAGAGGTTTCTTTGAGAATCTCTGCCCTTTAAACCTTTTTTCCGGACGCTCTTCTTATCTTGTATCCGCATTCCGGAGTTTTTCTGTGTATCTTTTCTCTTTTACTCCACGCTCTTCAGCGATTCCACCATATCAATCTTTTTCAGCTTAAAATACATCGCGCCGTTCACCAGAAAAGAAAATGCAATGGTAAGCAGGAAACCGTATACAAAGCTGCTGACATCAATGTTTCTTCCGAACATGACAGACTCGATCTCAACTGTAACAATGATAAACTGATGCAGGATCTTGCCCAATATAATCCCGAACATTGCACCGATCAGCGTAAGGAGAACATTTTCTCTGTACACATAGGCGCAGACCTCGCCGTTGTAGAAACCGAGGACCTTCAGCGTTGCGAGTTCTCTCTTGCGCTCTGTGATATTAATGTTATTCAGATTATAAAGTACCACAAACGCAAGCATTCCTGCCGAAACAATCAGGACGACGATAACATTGTCAAGACTTACAAGCATATCATCCACCTGCTGCTCCAGATCTGTCGTATAGCTGACACTGAGAGTTCCCGGAAGCTTCAGCATATCTTCCCCTACTTCCTCCGCTTCCGATGTTGTCCGGTCATCAGTTCTGTAATAGATCGAATTGTACTCCGGCGCCTCACCGTATATTTGTTCATAGAGTTCCGGTGTCATATAAAGGTAATGCATCATATAATTCTCACAGATATGCTCGATCGTGACTTCCATATCCCCTTTGTCCTCATCCCGGATCGTGATCGTATCGCCTGCCTCCACACCGAGCTCTTTTGCCATCTTTTCCGTGAGCACAGCTCCGCTGTCGCTCAGGAAATATTCTTCATCCGTGATACGGTCCTGAAGCGCTACAAACTCAGGGAAGGCTTCAACATCAGAAGGAACATTCAGATAGATATCAAACCAGTCTTCACCGTTCCCGACTGTAATCTGCGTAAGCAGCGTTTCCGCCGCGCCCTCTACTTTCTTCTCATTTAAGACATTGTCGTAAACTTTCTGCTTCTCGTCCTCAGCTGCGTCCTCATTGAGAATAATATTGCCGTCATACTGCTGGATCTCATCATACTGCAGAACTGCAATTGCGGAGATCGAATCATCCAGACCGAATCCCACAAGCATAAGAGCCATACATCCCCCGATACCGAATATCGTCATGAAGAAGCGTTTCTTATATCTTACAATATTTCTCACTGTTGCTTTCCATGAGAAATTCAGTCTCTTCCAGATAAATCCGATCCTCTCAAGGAATACTCTCTGCCCCTGTTTCGGTGTAGGCGGTCTCATAAGCTCTGCCGCCTGTTCCTTAAGCTCTTTAAAACAGGAGAAGAAAGTCGCTCCCAGCGTGCAGACAAGTGCCGCTGCAGAAGCCATCAATCCGTACTGAAGGTTGTACGGAAGCACGATATTATTCATATGCCGGTACATGATGCCATAGGCATTGATGATAATATACGGAAATACCTTCTCACCGAACAGAACCCCCACAATACATCCGGTCACTGTCGCAAGACATGCATATCCAAGATACTTTGCCGCAATAGAATGTCGTTCATAACCGAGTGCTTTAAGCGTGCCTATAAGAGTCCTCTGCTCCTCTACCATACGCGTCATCGTCGTCAGACTGATCAGCGCTGCAACGAGAAAGAACAGAACCGGGAATACTTCTCCGATGGCTCGCATTCTGTCAGCATTCTCACCGTATCCCGTATAATCAGGGAGATGCCCTCTGTCGTAAACAAACCATTCAGGCCGTTCAATGTCATTGATCTCTTCCTCAGCATCCGCCAGTTCCTGCTTTGCATCTGCAATCTTCTGCTCTCCGTCTGCAATCTCTTTCTCCGCTTCTTCTTCGCCCTCGTAGTATTCTTGCCAGCCGTCTTCGATCTCCTGTTCCGCGGAAGCCAGTTCTTCCTCTGCGTCCGCGATCTGCCGTTCTCCGGATTCAATCTGCTCCCATCCTGAATTGATCTCCGCCTGTCCGGCCTCTATCTGAGCGCGCGCCGCCTCTATCTGCGCCTGTGCCTGAGCAATCTGTGCTTCGCCCTCCTGAATCTGTGTATACAGAGCATTCATCATGGCAAGAGTAACATCATCTGTCTGTCCGCTGGACGCCAGCGCATTATACTGTTCCTTTGCCTGATTTAAACTTTCGATCTGTTCGTTCAGGACATCTATATTGGCATTCAGCTCTTCCGCCGACTGATCCAGTTCTGCCTGGCTGTCTGAAAGCTGCTGTCGGGAGGATTCCAGATCCGCCTTCGAATTCTCAAGCTCACTTCTTCCGTCATCCAGCTCTGCCTGCGCATCTTCCAGCTGCTGTCTTGCATCCGCAAGCTCCTGCTCCGCTTCGGCACGACCGTCCTCAAGCTCCTGTTCTGCGTCAGCAACCTCCTGCCTCGCATCCTCCAGAGACTCATTGGCCTCATCGACAACTTCCTGATATCGTGCTTCCTGACGCTCCTCCCTGATCGCTTCCACCCGGTCCAGGACTTCTTCTGTTCTGTCATCATATTCATCGGTAAATGCTGTCAGCTCTTTTGCTCCGTCCACCTGAGCATAAATCTCTGTATACACATCAAGAGAAAAGCTTTTCTCGGGAACGGTCAGAAATGCGGTAATGCCTCCGTCTCCGATGGTAGTATTTCCCCGCTGAAATGCAATATAGCACGGACTGCTCACCGCTCCTGTAATGGTAAACGTATCTGTTTTCAGCGAATCCGTGATCTCGTCATCCGTACCGCTGGAGAGTGTGATCGTATCGCCGATCTTCAGGGCACTTTCTTCCAGATAATCCGCATCGACCGCACACTCATCCTCAGCCTCCGGAAGCCTTCCTTCTTCTACCTGAACCTGATTCATTGTAGGCAGGAGCGACATCACATGGACGACAATCTGATTCTCGCCTTCCGTACAGAGTGCGTCAACGGAATAGCCTCCCTCCGCCTTTTCAATTCCATCTACTTCTTCTATCGCTTCCACATCATCTTCTGTGAGCCCCAAAGTACTGATAACTTCAATATCCATCAGGTTCTTTTCATCAAAATATTCATCTCCCGAATATCGCATATCCGGCTCTGAAGCACGGATTCCGGAAAAAAAAGCCACACCGATCGCTACGATAAAAAAGATGGACAGAAAACGTCCCAGACTTCTCCGGATCTCCATATAAAAATCTTTTCTCAGTGCTTTCTTTCCCATATGTATCCCCTACCATTCTATCTCATCGATGGACATCGGATTCTCATTCATTTCCATCTTTGAAACCTGCCCGTTCTTGATATGTATCAGTCTGTCCGCCATAGGGGCAAGCGCCTGATTGTGCGTAATCACAATCACCGTCATTCCACGCTCCCTGCACATGTTCTGAAGCAGTTTCAGAATAGACTTTCCCGTATTATAATCCAGAGCTCCCGTGGGCTCATCGCAGAGAAGCAGCTTCGGATTCTTTGCAAGGGCCCTGGCAATCGATACTCTCTGCTGCTCCCCGCCCGAAAGCTGTGCAGGGAAGTTATCCAGACGGTCTCCCAGTCCCACTTCCTCCATGACTTCCCTGGCATCCAGAGGATCCCTGCATATCTGAAGTGCCAGCTCAACATTTTCGAGGGCTGTCAGATTTGGCACCAGATTATAGAACTGAAAGACAAATCCGATATCCTCTCTTCTGTACCCGGTCAGCTGCCTGGCATTGTATGAAGTAATATCCTCTCCGTCCACGAGAAGCGTTCCGCTTGTCGCTGTATCCATGCCCCCCAGAATATTAAGCACTGTCGTCTTTCCTGCTCCGCTGGGCCCCACAATAACGACAAACTCCCCTTTGTTTATCGAGAAGCTGATGTTGTCGGCGGCCCGTATCTCCACCTCTCCCATTTTATAGATCTTTGTAATGTCCTGCAGTTTAACAAATTCTCCCATACTTATACCCCTGACACTGAAATTTTGCCGTCTCTGAAAATACCGCAAGCGAAGCGGAATGCATGTCCGCTTCGCTGCTTATTCTTTGATTTATTATATCATGTAATATGGGAAATTTGAGATATTTCAGATTAATTTCATACTTTTTTAAACCTGCTTCTGCGCATTCAGTTTTGCCGCAGTGCGGAAAAGCAGAAGCCCGATCAAGAACATCACGGAGAGGGCGCTGACCCCCATATTGATATTCCCCGTCAGCTGGCTGAGAAACGAAACAAGAGCCGTCCCCACAACAGAAGCGCCTTTTCCGCAGATATCATAAAGTCCGAAGTATTCTCCGGATTTCTCCGCCGGAATGATCTTGGCAAAATAGGAACGGGACAGCGCCTGTATGGTCCCCTGGAACATTCCCACCAGGACAGCCAGTATCCAGAAGTCCAGCTGTGTATCCAGCCAGTATGCATAGACCGCAATACAGAAATATGCCGCAATACAGATTGTAATGATCTTCTCCGGATTTACGTTTTTTATAATTCTGCTGAAAATAAGGACAGACGGGAACGCCACGATCTGTGTTACCAGAAGCGCAAGAAGAAGCCCTGTGCTGTCAAGACCGAGTGCCTGTCCGTAGGCTGTCGCCATATCAATAACCGTATATACTCCGTCGATATAGAAGAAAAATGCCAGAAGGAAAATGAAAATATGTTTTTCCTTCGATATCTCACGGAATGTATGTCCAAGTCTCAAAAAACTGTTCCGTATCACATGCTCTCCCGCCTCTGAAAAATATTTCTGACGGTATGCCCTCAACAGCGGTATGGAAGAACAGAGCCACCAGAGTGCCGTGATCAGGAACGCCAGAATCATGGACATCTGCATGCTGATTCCGATATTTCCTGCTCCAAGGACAATCACAAGACTGGCGACAAACGGAATACAGCTTCCGATATATCCCCACGCGTATCCGTGGGAAGATACCGTGTCCATCCTGTCCGGCTCTGTCACATCAGTCAGCATGGCATCGTAGAAAATCAGGCTTGCCGAGTATCCCGTCTTCGCAAGAACGAACACACCCAGGAACCAGATCCACGAAGACAGAAATCCAAGCACGATACAGCCCAGAACTCCCACTCCCATTGCAATACAGAAGATAATCTTTTTAAAGTTCTTCGTATCTGCCACAGCGCCGAGCGTCGGTCCCAGTATCGCCACAAGCAGGGTACAGACTGAAGTCGCATACCCCCAGTACGCAAGATAATCCACATCCGAGATTCCCGCATTGCCTGCCAGATAATTAAAATAAATGGGGAAAATCGTGGATACCATCATTGTAAACGCAGAATTTCCCACATCATACAGTACCCATTTTTTCTCCAGTGAAGTCAGTTTAAATTTCATTTTCCGAGTATCTCCTTCTATTATGTTCTTTTCCCGGAGTGCAGACTTCCTGCAGTTCCGTCTGTTCTCCTCTCAGAGACGCAGGCTCTCCCAGTCTTCTCCCGCGCCGAATGTCTGATGAAACCTCTCCGGCAGATCTCCGCCCTGGAACAGTTTCTTCTGATACTGAAGGATCAGGCTTGCAGCCAAAGGCACTGCACCTGAGAAGCGCCGTTTCAGAAGACGGCAGTATTCACTGCAGGCCGGATTCGGCTCCAGGCTCATTACCATACCGTGCATTGAGTCATACACCTTCGCCAGCTTCATTCCGGCAAAGAGCAGCCTGCGTTTGCCCGGCGTCGGAGCGAGCAGCAGTTTGTGATAGAAGATCATGGAAGAAAGCGCCTTTTTGATAACCTCAGGCGACAGATCTCTGAAAAACGGCGCGATCACCCGTGCATTTTCAATATCCGGATGGATATGTTTTACCGCAAGATAACGTACAGGATTGATAAAATCTTCTGTCAGGAGCATCCGGTCAAACTCCATCTCTATCTCCGCGTGGCTGATCCCGCTCACCTGGATCATCTTCTCAATATAATTATGGCATTCGCTGTCCAGAGCAAAGTGACATATAAATCCATATATATACGCTCGCGCTGCTGCCGGATCCTCCGCATTCGCAAGTACTTCCGCCGCATGATTGAAAAACTCATCTGCCGGCTGGTCATGCATGGCATATCCCTGCCCGCTAACCGGATTCTTAAAAAGCGCTTTATAGTAGAACAGAATATCCGGCCCGTGCAGCCCGATATCGAAAAGCGCCCTCTTATTCTCTATCGAGTTCTGCAGCGGCCTCGGAAGCGCGCTCATCACTTCTTTTCCGAATTTGTAATGTGCATATGTTGTCGGCATGTAAAAACCCCTTTTCTATCTTTTATGTTCAACCTATGGCCGGGCCGTCCGATGATTGAGATCTGTTCGGACATACTCCGGCACATATGTGCACTGTAATTATATATTATCACATATTCTGCATAAAAAAAGTATTATATATGGGAAAATTTTCGGTTAAATGATTGTTACTTTCTGCTTTTTTCTTGACTTTTTCGCTCACGGAGCCTATATTATAAGGTGTGCATATCATTCTACACACATTCTTTGATATTTGTGACGGGCTTGTACTGGTTTCGACAGGGGCTCTGAAGATGGAGAAGCTATCCGCAGGCTGATGCGTCAAATCGCAAACCTAAAATTAAACGCTAACGACAATTACGAATTAGCTGCGGCCTAATTGCCGCATGTCAGCCCCGGGGCACTCACACCCTGGGAATCTGGCATCAAACATGTGAGAAACGATGACGGCAAAGCTTTGAGCCGTCAGGCGTATTATGAAGCTACTGAACCCGCAGGGATGTCAGTTTCCATGCGGCAGAGGGAATGAAAAAGAACTGACTATGATAGTAGAAGTACATGGGATGGGTTTTTGGACGCGGGTTCGATTCCCGCCAGGTCCACTGAGACGCTGCTGCATCGTCTCGAATCCAATGCGGCATTTATAAGAGATGGAAACATAGCTCAGCTGGGAGAGCGCTCGCCTGACTAGCGGGAGGTCATGGGTTCGAGCCCCGTTGTTTCCATTGTGGGGTATTAGCGCAGCTGGGAGCGCGCCACATTCGCATTGTGGAGGCCACGGGTTCGAATCCCGTATACTCCAGTATTTTAAAAAACCGCGAGTTTATGGGAAATGCCGATAAAGCCCGTAAATACGCGGTTTTCTCTATTTTAGTTATTTTAGAATAATTCTCAAATACGATAATTTTTCTAAAAAAATGCAACACAATGCAATATGAAATGCAATACGCTGCAACATAAAAACATAAAGAAGATGATACAATATTTTCCCCGGAGCCAAAGCCCCGGGGATATTATTTTACTCGATCCAAGCCTGAAGCTTGTCCACGGCGTTTTTCTTGTCTCCTGCATATCCGTCCATTCCGGATCCAGTCTCATCGTCGATCTGTGCGGAATAGAAATTATTGTTTCCGAGCACGGATACTCTATAATACGCTTTCTTGTATGCATACCCGCTCGGGGTTATGTAATACAACTGCACCGCAAGGATGTCCGATCCGTCACCAAGGACACCATTGACCAGATCTTTTGTATTGTATTTGCTCGTAAACGTGATCCATGGAAGCCATCCACTCTTTTTCGTGTAGACGCGGCCTTTGATAGATCCTTTTGTAACCCTGATTCCCAGATACCGACAGGGAACTCCGTCCGCTTTTCCCGCCCAGTCGAGTTTATTTTTCACTTCAGGCCACCATTTCCCGCCAGCATATACCGCATAGCATGCGTCTACATTTCCAAGTCTCTTCTTGATCGCCGGTTTCGCTGTCGGTTTTGACGTGCTCTCCGACGGCTTAGACGGAGCAGATACTGTCTTTCCGGTTACGCCTTTAACGATTGCCTGCGCACATTTGGTTACATTCCAAGCCGCCTGATCTGTTTTGTTATCAACAAAGCAGCACTCGACGAGGATGGCCGCGGCTTTGGTATTGCTCAGGACGTAGAGCCCAGTTGTCGCTTTTGCCCCGCGATTCCGGATCCCAAGTGCTTCGGAAATCGCTGCACTGACCGCGGCCGCCTTTGTCTGTCCCACGCTGCTACCGGTGTAGTAATATACCTCCACTCCCGTGCCACCGCCGGCATTGAGATGGATACTGATATCCAGATCAACACTGTGTGCATTGCACTTCGCAACGATATTTGCAAGGTTAGCCCCCTGAGTCTTACCTTTATCATCTGTACAGTCGTATACCGTATTTCCTGCAGATTTGAGGAGGGAGATCACCTCATTTTTTACCTTGCGATCCTCTTCGACTTCATCAAGGTACTTTCCGGCACCTGGGACAATGCTGTTGTGTCCTGCATGTACGTTATATTTTGCCATTACTCTTCACCTCCCGCGTCCTTCTCTGCTTCCGCCAAGTCCTCTACTGTCGGGGTAACATCAAAATCAAGTTCGATGCAATCCAGGTCTTTTTCATTCCGTTCTACTGTTTTTTCTTCTGCCATAGCTGTTCTCCTTTCTGTTGCGACGTCGCAACAAAAAGAGGACGGTTCCCCGTCCCCTGGTTTACTCTGTTTTCTGTGCCTGCTTGATTATCTGATTCACGTATGTGCTCAATCCCGCCACAAGAATCCCCTGTATAATCGATGTAAAGACTGCCATCGCAATATCCTGTCCGGTGGACAATGGACCTGTGGCGAGGACCCATACCGCGCAGAGAACAATCCCGGCGCCTCCGAGTATCAGTGGAATATATTTGTCTGCCACTGTCTCCGCCTTCTTGAGACCCGTCCCGATAAAATACAGAACGATTGCTACAACGATCAGTTCCGGTTTTACATAGTTCATAATCTGTTCCATTACTCTTCCACCTTTCTCTCTAAATCTTCAATTCTGTGGTTTGCCACTTTTACCTTCTCTTCAAGCAGATAAGTGCGCTCAACTACAGAATTATGCTTCTCGACTTTCTTCTCCAGCTGTTCTATCCGATACTTTATAAGCTGCGTTCCACCAAAGCTTCCGGCCAACGTACCAATCAGAGAAAGAACAGCCACTACAATCGTGTCTGGCATATCTGTCTCCCTTCTATAAAAATATGCATAAAAATAAGACCGGTTCACGGTCTGTCTCTGATGCTCATATGTATCACCTGCCTTTATGCGTCTTCCCAATCAGCCGGGTATTCCTCCGGGCTGAAATTGGTATCCCTCAGACACTTTTTAACTGTTCCGTCCGTCCAAATCATGTATTCTCCAACATGATATATTCCGGACGTTCCCGTTTCCGGTTTCTCCCACGGAAGTGCGTATTCTTTCTTCCGACTGTGCCATGCAGACCACAATGCCCGGTTTTTGATCGTCCAGTCATCTCCGGAATTTATTATGCTATCATGTGCTACAATGCACTCATACGGGTATCCTGTCTCCGGATCTGTTCTGACATCACCCTCAGCATAGTTCCCCCGTTCCCATACCGGAAACAATGCCATGCACTGGATACCGAGCGTCTTGTCCTCACTCTCTGCAATCTGCTCCATCACCGCCTGCATCTGGATTTCCTGTATGGCGGCTGTATAGTCTGGCTGGGCTGGCTTTACTCCCCAAGACTGGACAATCTTATCTTCCTGCTCCTGATATGTAAGAACTGCCTGCTGAGTCTGAGTGGATACCGCAGGAGCTTCCGCCGTCTCTACGTCCTTGTATCCCTGCTCTTTCAGCAGAGTGTCCGTCGGGTTGAATATCGTCTTTCCGTCTATGATTATTTTCCGTGGAGCATAGCTAAGTGCTCCGCCAATTAGCTTTGCTAAAATATTAATCATCTCCTGTCTATGATTTTATAGGTGTCTACTGTTCCGTCTGCATGGGTTACGGTCAGCTCCTTCGGAATTTGCTGTCCACTAACTTCATAAATTACCATGAGTCTTATATACCCTACGCCTTGCTCTTTAATGGTGATTTTCGCACCACCATATCTGTTTGATGTCATATTACCGTATGTATAGTACTGCCTTATTCGTACTTTGTCACTATAAGCAGTTAATTCATCACAACTTACAATGTCTCCCAATGCAACCGGCGCATATGTCGTCGCCCATGCGTCAGGATAACTAGAGTTATAAGTTGGAGGTTTATTATACACGCTTCCTGTATCTAAAAACCCCGCATCTATATACAATATTCCGGCATATCCCTTTTTACTTTCCATCATTTCCCGCCGCCTCAAAAGTGACATATCATCACCTCCGGCGGTGAAATCAGATTACGCCCAAGCTCTGCTCTGCTCTGCTCTGCTCTGCTCTCAGCATTTTATTTTCTCTCCTTTCTGGTGTCAAGTGTTAAATCCATCTTTCGTCGTCGACCGTGAATTGTACGTCAAACTCAACTTGTGCACCTGCTGGCATAGCGCTATATATAAACAAACATCCAACGTCTTCCGGGTTCTCTAAAGTTTTCAACACAACAGTATTAAATTCCGGATTATTATAGGTAAAACCTCCTGTTTTAAATGAACCGGATATATTTCGTTCAGACAGTCTAAAATTTGTTTGTGCATCGTAGTCACCGATACCTTTAACATTTTTTACTTCAAACCTTGTCTGAACACCTGCTGGGATAGTATAAATTTTAGGCTTGTAATTTATGTTCTGTATATCTCCAATTGACTTTGTATTTTGCGATATATCAGAGATATTTATATATCCACCGCCTTTGGTACTTTTATAAAACATGATATGATTTTCGTTACTTATTTCTATATAACTTCCTTCTGAAAACTCATGTCGTCCATTCACCAGCGGATACTTTGCGCCAGATTCTTTTGTTTCCATTAACATCCTACGTCTCACTTGTGCTCACCCCTTTGATGTACGCTATTCCCTCTAAGATGCTTACCTCATACTTCATATTCGCTTCAATCGAATAGGTATCCGACAGAACATCATTCAAAGTCAAGGTTGTGGCCGTTGACCCGCTGGTAAAGAAAAAATGGTATTCATTCGCCACGTTCGCATCACTCGGAGTTCCCAATGTAATCGTCAGGCTTTCCATTTCCGGGAATACATACAGTTTGTTCGGCTCGAGGGTTACGTTTGTATTAGTGTTCTGCATTTCCTGCCGGGGTGTGGCTGAACTGCTCGTATTTTCCGGATATGTCGGAACAAACAATTGTCCTGTCGATGGGTCTACTGCTACAGGCACATCTTCATCCGTTTTCTCTACAGCTTTTCCACCGCCCAGCTGTGTATCTGACATAATGGGGAGAGTGTATGAGTCACCGCTTTCAGCATCTTCCCCCGGGTCGCCCTTTTCTCCCTTCGGGATTCCCAGGTTCAGCAGTGGATTTTCCGGCGTTCCCGTCATGCTCGCTGTCGCCTGCTGTCCAGGCTCGAGCGTCTGCACGGTTCCGATCTGGATATTCGGAGTCGCTCCGGTCTGCCCGGGGTCTCCTTTTTGTCCTGGATCACCCTTCTGGCCGGGATCCCCTTTCTCTCCTTGACTCGGCTTTCCGGTATCAGTTTCTCCCAGATACCAGTTCCCGTTTTCTCCGATGGTCGGAGTAATACCGTTCTCCCCAGGATCGCCTTTTGCGCCCGTGATATCTGACAACTGCACAAGGTCAGTCCAGTCGTCATCACCAGCATATCTCCACTGGATTGCTGTCCCGTTGTTCTGAATCTCAATTTCTCTGCCGTCTTTTCCCGAAGTGTCAGATCCACCGCCGTTTTCTTCCAGTTCATCCAGCCTTGTAAGAATCTGTTCGATGACATCCGGATTCTCCGCCACAACCGCTTCTGTGGTTTCCAATCCTTCCAGAACAGACAATGTTGCCACAGTGGTATTAAATTCCTGCTGTACCACACCTTCAGCATCCGCCTTTTTCAGGCATATGATAAACCGGATATTTCCCCTGTAGGCCAGAGCGTTCCGGCCAACCAGCCACGAGAATGTTATATTATCCCCAGAGACCTGCTTATCTGTGACTGCATATGAGTCACCGCCGTTATTTGCGTTCATGAAATTTATCCTGATATTAAACTCAGACAAATCCACCTCATGATACTGCTTCGGCATCTGAAAATTCAGCCGCCTTACATCTTCATCAGATTCGACACCAACGGTCTGAAGACCAGAAGGGATTGTGATAGTTCGCAAGTCATTATCGATCGTGCAGATTTCTTCCGGATCTGTAGCGTACAGTTCCGGATTATTTGCCATCTGCTCAAGTATTTCATCTGCTGTTGCCATGCTACACCTCCTGTTCTATTTTTACCCGGTTGGTCGTAATGCGGTATCCTTTGTGGACGCCCACAAGCGACACCTCAAATTCTCGGTAATCCGTCACGCTATCCGGGATCGTGCAATTTCCGCCAATCACCGGTGCTGCGTCGATTTCCTGATCAAACCGCCAGAAAGATGCTGCGACCTTGCATCCATCCCACTCCCTTGATAGATTGAACCCACATTGCAGATATCCCTTGCTTCCTTGGATGATTCCGGTAAAATCTGATTCGTGATCCCTCTGCAACTTCTGCCCGTTTACATTAAAATTCAGTACGCGCATTGAATCGCCCCCTACTTCGCCACTTCGAAAAAATACTGGCCGATCAGTGCAGACGGCAGGTACTGCAACGACACCTTCTGTCCGTACATCTCTTCCGGATTGGACACGCCACCGCGCTTGCAGATATATATCGTTTCCCCTTCGGAGTAATACTTTCCATACTCATATTCCATGTTGGCTACCGCCGGAATCGGATCTTCAAGTGTCCCAGCGTGTGCTTCATCTATATGCGTATACAGGCTTTCTGTACCCGTCCCTGGTCTGTACTGCGCCTGGAAGGTTACGTTGTCCTGCGCAGTTTTGTACAGATCATCTCCATCCCGCAATTTGTATCCCTGCTTCGCAGCCGTATACCCGGACTCAGCCAGTTCGTCAAACGTCGGATAGTATGATTTCATACGCAATGATGTCTGATCCGGGATATTTACTGTATTTACAAGCTCTTTCGCCAGAAGATCAAAAACCTCTTCTCTTTCAAGAGGCTGCCTTGCCTTTTGTGCATTATACTCATTCACCATTCCCCTGATGGCCTCTTCCTCTTCTGCGGTCATCTCAACAATTACTCCATCTGTAATTTTCAGCATAAACTTTCTTCTCCTTTCAAAATAAGTTTTCGCACTTCCTGCATCTGACTTTTCAGTTCATCGATTTCGGCCTGCTGCTTTCTTACCGTAAGCGCGGTAAGCATATGATAGTGGTCATACGCGACGGTGAAATACTCAATACCAGCCTTATCATACGTGGAGACAAACCCGTATTCACGATAATCCAATCCATGTTTCGTGAAAGACTCAATAACATCCTGAGCGATCAAACCAAACTGTTTTCTCATCTCGCCGTTATCGGCCAACTCGTTCCATGTAAATACTTTCGGCATGAGATCTTTCCATACTGATATGAATTCGTCGGGTATGTTTTCGACATTATCTTTCATTCGTCTATCAGATACGTTTTGAATGGTTGTGTTCGTTTTAACGCCTCCGCTGCCTCCGTTGAACTGTACTGTATAACCCCATATGGTAGTGTTCTCTCCAGAATTTCTTCTGGTTCCACCCACCTGCATTGAGTTATCCGCATTTAGTCCAAGAAGATTAATATCGTCCGGATAGAACCGCATGCCTCCGCCGGCTTCATTTCGGAACTCCATGTTGGTTCCACCATTATGACCGATCCAGCCCTTTCTACCGTTGCCGCTGACCGCATCCGCAGCCGATCCATAGAATCCCATCCAGTCCGTTGCAAACCGCAGAGTGTTTACCGTGGATACATACTGATGGTTATGGCTTGCCGGAGCTCTTCCGGCGATTACCGCAGCAAGGAAATCCTCCGCCTGCTGATATCCGGCAGGGAGCGTGGATACCTGATCTGAAGTCCATTCGATCTCAACCTTACTTCCATCATCGCCATTCCCCATGTGAGCGAAATTGGTGGCGTATTCGATAACCGCAATGTTATCGTACGTTTCCATTTTCTTCACATACACATCCCATGTGGATGTACTGGATTTTACGATGTATTCAGAAGTGCTTCCAGTACCTACAAATCGAAAATACTGAAGTGTAGGATCCGCATTATCTGCATTACTGAACAGAATATACAGGTCAACTGCGGTTGGGATCCCTCTTTGAACAAACGTTATCTTTATCGGAGTATTTGCGTACTGAGAATTTATCTTGATGCGGCATATACGAAAATATCCAGCTGCCCCCTCGGTTCCGGACGTCCAATGAACCCAGGTTCCGCCTTTATTTTTTACCAGTCGATTATGTTCTGTCTGGTAATCCACATCGAATGTATTTGCTTTTTCCGCCGGCTTTCCTATGGCAACTCCATTTGGTCTGACATCGATAAGATATTCAGTCGGAGCTACATCGCCATAACCTATGATGTTTCCACCACTATCAGCTACGGTAACTCGGACATTATACGTTAAGTCTGTTGAAAACGAACCTCCTATAACCTTATCTACAGCCCCACTTGTTCCGGAAGCGGTTACCGTTATGGCTGTATACGTGCTGGCCGTGGACGTCTTATACTCTATTTTGACGGATGATACGGTTCGGTCACAAGACCAGTTGAACCGCACTCTTGCGTACGTACCCTCTTCTTCCAATGTACCGTCGGAAGTACATCTGTCCACGGATAAATTGGTCAATCGAGGTGGTTTATACGCAAGCTGCCAAATAGCATACAAGGTAATGCCAGCATTCGCCGTATAGTTTGCTCCGGCTGCGTATGCAACCGTGGTTGACGACGGTGACGTACCCCAACCCAAGAAATTGTAGTTGGTTCTGGTCGGTTTCGTAGTTGACAGTTTAAGTGTGACTCCATATGTTTTTGTCTGCGATCCAGGAGCTCCACTACCTCCGTTCGCATTGTAACTTACGGTATATGTGTTTGCTTTCCAGATCGCATATAAAGTAACGCCAGCATTCGCTGAATATGTTGCGCCTGGCTGATACGCCACAGATCCGCCCGAGGACGTCGCCCAACCCTGGAACGAATATCCCGTTCTGGTTGGTTTCGTAGAAGATAACTTAATACTCTTACCATACCATTTCGTCTGCGATCCGGGAGCGCCTGAACCGCCGTTTGCGTTGTACGAGACGGTGTATTTCTGCAATGCCGGAGCTTTCCAAGTGGTGGACACAAGCATTGTCGCTCCGACGTATTCCACTCCGGTCAGTTTTGCACCAAACGTCCAGTTAACATCTGATGTTCCTCTATTATGGGTAACTTTTATGCCCTTCGCAATTCTGACCTGGTTCAATTCATTCCATGCATTGTTGGATGTGGTTTGAATATTCACGGATCCATGAGATGTCGTAGGATTACTCTGCTGATCCGCATAGTATAGCGTATTGCTTGTATCTGACACGGAATATTTGGTATACAACCATATATCAATCGTTGCGGTCGTCTGGGTCGCTGTTGAACTTGTCGTTATATATAATCCAAGCCGAGCCATTCCTCCAGCTATAGGACCCCATACTGTAGCTTCCGGTGCCGCCATATCATCAACCTCCTACATACCGCAACCCCATGTTGCCATTACTTCTTTTTTTCCATACGTAACCGCTCCCTTCTCCTATCTGGAGCTCATCTTTGATTACCGCTTTTGTTATATAGAGCATCTGATTACTTACATAAGCAATCCTTGATGATCCATCCATGAAGTCGATAGACTCATTCGTTATACGAAGCTTAAAGTCGTTATCGGACTTACCAAGCTCGATACACGGATCGCCCGAATCATCGGTCGTCATGACAATATAAGCTGTCTTTTCAGCCAAATCATTCGCCAAATCTTTTACATTTTGAATCGTCCGATCGGCATCTGATACAGCTCCTGATAATTCATTGAGCTGATCTTTGGCTGCGTCGAGATTGTCTGTAATAGAACTTATATCGAATCTCCATCCATCGGACGTTTGAGTCATCATCGAGTTTCCGTCACCATCGGTAACGAGCATGGATATCGATTCTGCGAGCTGCTGAATCTCAGATTCGGTTATGGTCACACGGCCATCGACTGCTGATGCCGTAGAGTTGGCTTCATCTGCCGTGGACTGAGCGTTATCAATGCCGTCCTGAATATCTTCCGGAGCTGGCGTCCAATCAGTAACTTTATTTCCACGTTCGATTTTTAACAAACGATATGTATTCACTACATTAGCAGATGACCGAAGTCCAATCCTCATTTTTTCAGCCTCTAGATCATCCACAGTAATAGTTTCCATAATCCGAGTCCAATCCGTCGTCACATCAGAAACTACATAATGATACGATGTCCTGACATCCGCATCGTTAAAAAATTCTATAAGCATAGTGTTGCCAGAATATGCGCTTTCTCCTTTGATGTCTATACTTACGGAATAAATTTCTCCATTTTTCGCACTGATATAATGTGTTTCGACGTTAGTATCGACCGTGCTTGCCGCTATTGGTACAGTTAGCTCTCCATCTATAATCTCGGCATTTCCTTTGCTATAAAAAGCACTATCTTCCCAATTCTTTGACCCCAACTGTAAGTTTCGTCCACCTATTTTCACCTTTCCAACTTCTTCAGTAATGGTCTGGCTTACAGTTGACTTAATTCCTTCAGCTGAAAGCTGTATGGCGGCATCTGTTTCTTCTTTTGTATAGTATCCGCCCAGTGTCTCCGTTACTTCTTCCTTGGTCGCTGCAAGTGCAATTGCCTCTGCATTCTGTGTTATCTGTGTTTCTGCCGCAGTAACACGGACCGCAAGAGCATCTGCTGCCGCTTGTGCCTCATCCGCCGCTTCCTGGGCACTGTCTGCTGCTTCTTGGGCAGCCTGAGCAGCCTTATTAGCTGTATCCGCAGCTGCCTGTGCGGTTGCTGCGTTATTCTTAGCCGTATCTGCCGTACTCTGTGCGGCTGCCGCCTCTTCCACCGCCTGATCTGCCGCTTCTTGAGCAGCTTCCACTGCGGCCTGAGCCGCTTCCACTTCTTCTTCCGTTGCGTCTACACGCGATGTCACATCCAAAAGATTCTGTTTTGCCGTTTCAAGATCCGCCGCAGCCTGGACCGCTTTCTCATCAGCTGCATCTGCCGCAGTCTGCGCGGCTGCTGCTTCTTCTGCCGCCGCGTCAGCTGTCGCTTGAGCTGCCGCAGCGTTATTTTTCGCAGTATTCGCAGTATTCTGAGCTGAATTTGCCGCTTCCTGCGCAGCATTGGCTGTTGCCTGCGCAGCCGCAGCATCGCCTTTTGCCTCATCAGCCACAAGCTGCGCTGCATTTGCCTTTGATGCCGCATCATCTGCAGCTGTCTGCGCATCCTGCGCCGCTTGGGCAGCGTTATCCGCTTTGGTCTGTGCGCTCGTCGCCGATGAAACCGCTGCCTCTGCATCCGCTTTAGCTTTATCTGCTGCGGCCTGAGCTGTCTCTACCGCTTTCTGAGCCGCCTCAATTTCTTCCTCTGTTGCTCCTACCCGGTTTGTTACAGTTTCCAGATCTGCCTGGGCTGCTTCCAGATCTGCCTGGGCTTTATCCGCCACCTGTTTTGCGGTCTGGGCCGCCGCTTTTGCAGTATCAGCCTCACTTTGAGCATTTGTGGCCGCCAAAGCCGCCTCATCCGCAGCTGTCTGAGCCGCAGAAGCATCGGCTGTGGCCTGATCCGCCTGAGCCTGCGCAGCTGCTGCAGCTGTCTGAGCCGCCTGAGCCTGTTCGGCTGCACTGTTGGCCGTTTCATCGATTTCCTCGACCTTCGATGCCGTACTGCTGATCTGGGCAGCGTTCTGAGATATCTGCGTCTGCAGAGACGCCTCCGCTTCTGTCAGATCCGTCTTTCTTGCGTAGTCGGCTTCCATCGTATTAGATAAGGTTGTCAGGTTTTCTCCCAGGGCATCAATCTCGTCATGGGCAGTCTGCGCATCCAGTTTCGCTGCATCCGCAGTAGCTTTTGCAGTATCCGCTGTGGTCTTTGCGGTATCTGCAGTATCCTGTGCCTCATCTGCTTTTGATACCGCCGTATTTGCAGTGGACTGCGCAACTTCCACAGCTGCTTGCGCGTCTGCCGCATCGGCCAGAGCGTTCGCCGCTGCATTTGCAGCTGCTTCCGCTTTTTCATCTGCAGTCTCAGCTGCGTCCCATGCATTCTGAGCCGCAGTCTGCGCATTGTCCACAGTCTCCTGGAGCCCCTGGACACTTTCTTCTACTGTGTCTACCGCTGCCTGGGCGGTATCAGCTGCTGTCTGGGCTGCATTAGCCGACTCCTGGGCAGTATCGGCTGCGGTCTGCGCACTGTTCGCGGCGCTCTGTGCCGCTGATGCGCCCTCTGCTGCCGCGTTCGCCTGGGCCTGCGCTGCGTCTGCCGCTATTTTCGCTGCATCGGCAATCTGTTTTGCCCGCGCAGCCGAAACTGAGAGCTTAGAAAACTGCTCTGCCAGATCCCGGACCTTCTGGGATATTCCGCTCCCTTTTATCAGGTAATCTCCAAGTGTTGCCTTTCGCTTGTCGTTTGTCGCGGATACTTCAAGTTTTAATATCCGGCAGGACACGTACAGTTCCCCCGATCTATCTACGATGCTGACAGTATCGCCGATCTTTGCGTTATCCGGGAGCTTGCTTATCTCAACATCGTAGTTTACTTCGATCTGACTCAACTTTTTCAGTTCGGTCACTGCGTGTGCGCATAATTCCGACTGGCTTGTGGTGTCATATGAATACCGCTGCATGATATGCCCCGTGTACCCGTCAATCTTTCCTGGCTCCTTATCCCACACATAACGTGACCACTTACCCAGAGCATCTCTGCTTAACAGCTTTGTGCCTGATACATACATGTCACCGTCATCATATGTATATCCGCTAAGAGTTATCGGATTGTCCTGTCCTTCCGGCGTTCCGCCTGTTACGTCGAGACCGGTCGCAAGATTTGCAATACTCTTATTCGTAATAATTCTGTCTATCTCACGATTTAGACGAAGCTGGATTCCGGATTCTTTCCCGCGCTTTTTGTAAATATTGATATACTTATGCGTAATGATAAGGCCTTTGGTGTCGAAAGAATAAGAAATCTCGGCATTGTCAAACTGAGTAGCGACGGACGCGATCCTCTCCGTTGCTGTTGCGTCCCCATCCCAGGAAAGTTTTCTGGTCAGATTCGGAATCTCGTTGATTCCAATTTCAAAGCCGCTGTCGAGAGAAAACTTATTGACATAATATTCGATGCTGTATGCTTTGTCCGCTTCATACGGACCTACCACTTCATTTAGCAGGTCCAGCCCTGCGTCCTCTGCATAAACATAGATTGTCTGATTTTTCGTGTCCTTTTCGGACTCGATAATTGTGTAAAATTCTTTCTCGCCGTCGTTTGATCTCAGGATATAATTCCCGACTTCCATGCACTCGGAAAGCTTTGTCTCGGTCTTTGCAGTATATCCAACTGTACACTCGAAAATTTTAACTCCAGTCTCAACGTCTTCAGTCTTCGTATCATCCTGAATGACGAGCCCTTTCCTGAGCTTATTTGAGGCGTATCCGAGTATGTTCATTTTCCTGTCGGTAAAGTATACGATCATAAGAACGCCTCCCGGTACTTAAGTGTTAATGTCGGATTAATTTCTGCCCATTCCGACCACACTACCCCGATCTGATTCGCTCCCGGGGTAAGGTAGAAATCTTCCCAGTCATTCCCCAGTGCGCCCAACTCTGGAGTTGGAACATCATTCAGGTAAATTTCGGCTTCGTTGCAGTCAACTGTAAGAACATCATTTGCAGTAAATTTATTCGGAATGTCTTTCCATGTCGTACAGTTGTCCTTGATAAATTTCGCCCAAATTACCCCATTTGCATATAAAGGTGTATTTGCGCTATACTGTCCGAACCAGAAAGTCATTTGGTGAACCTTTAAATCGGCAATGCTGGGCGAGGTAAATGATCTTTTGATCCCTGCAACATTAAAAGTAACCGTCGATCCTTTTTTCTGTATCGTGGACGTTCTTATCGGGACCGCTCTTGTACTCCCGGGACTTGTGTCGGTCCATCCGAAGTACCGATTAAACCAGCTTATATCGATAGATACATCAGCCATTATGATTCCGTGTACATAAAATCTGACCGTCGCTTTATTTCCCGGGTCTCCCTTCCAGACCGCGACTGCAGCAACATTGGTTATCTTCGATCCGTTCACATTGTTGAGCAGGCACTGGAACACTCCTTTTTCTCTGCTTCCGCTTGAATTTCCACTGATTGACATCAGCTGTTTCCACGATGCCTGCCAGTTTACTGCCCCCTGTTCTCCAGACCCATCCGCCGGAATTGTCCGGGTTACAGTCGGGCCGTGCCATGCGTTATTGTACGACCCGAAAGAATTGGCTGTAATGGCCTTATATCCTCCATAAGTTGTTAATTTAATTGAGCCCATCTGCTTGTGCGCATCCGGGTTTGTATTGGATCCGCTGTTTGTTGACCAGTTCTTTGTAACAGAAGAGTCCCACTTGTTAAACGTCTGATTTACAAGCGTCTGCGATTTTGCGTATGTTTCCCCGTCGGTCTCCTCTGGATCACCGACCTGGATCACCTTCTGATCTTCATTCATAAATACGACATACCCGCAGTCGCCTTTTCCGGTAAGTGCCGCGTCTGACTCGTTTTCTTCTGCAAATGCGACCTCGAATTTGGGATAGGACTTTTGCGTACCGTGATAGTCTATAATGAATGTTGTCCCGTCATCCGCTGATGGCGAAACCTCATATTCTATCACGGAATACTTAAACGGGTCTGTGCAGGTGAATTCGATTTCTCCGGTCACAGCATTCCTGCCCGGGTCCACATCCCCTGCCCCGGATGGTGTACCGCGGAAGAACTTATCCGGCTCATCCGCAAAAATCATCTCCGCATCCTGCACATCGAGCAGGGCGTTCAGGGTATTGTATGCATCACGAAATGCTTCGTTATCCTTTGCGATAAGCTGATATCCAACTATGATTGTTCGAGCCGGATATCTTCGATTAGACAATTCAGATCCGTTCCGGATGCCTGATTCATACGTAGATAACTCCTGGGAAAGAATTTCCCTTCCCGTTACATACAGAGTCCGATACCCATCTATCTGATTTTCGATATACTCTCCGTTCAGTTTCAGCGCCTCGGAAGGCAGCTGCGTACTTCCTGTATCTGTTGTATCGACAAAACTGTACATATACTGCCCTCCTTATCTGATTCCATGTTTCCTGTCATTTCTGCTCTGGATACGATCCTGCTCGTCTTCCATGTATTCAGCTGATGCTCTCGCGATTTCGCGTCCATCAAGGTCCACAGGAACCTCAATCCGGATATATCTGGATCTGCTATAGTCATATCCATCATTTAGATCCAACGTCCCTCCGGATGTACTGTATGCCAGATTGAACGTGGGTATGGAAACACTGGGAACGCTGATCAGTTCAATTGCCGCTCGCTTAGCATCCCGCACTTTCGACAGGATGCCGTTTACCCAGCCTTCTCCCCAGAAAGATCCGGATTCTTCCGACACCTTCGAGGGACTATGAATTTTCGCTTTCGCGCGGATTGCAGCATCTGCCGCCGCTGCCAGTTGCGCCGCTACACTTTGCACAGTTCCGAGAGCAGAGCGCATACCGTTGGCAAGCCCTTGGCCGATATAGGCACCGCTGCTATATGCACTGCCTTGCACGGACCTGAATGCAGATATGATCGAGCTCCCCGTACTCCTTGCAATAGAAACCGCCTTGCTTTTCCCGGAATTCAGCCCTGAGTTAAATTTATTCATGGCCGAGTTAATAGTGTTCGGCAGCTTATCAGTTCCCGATTTCACGCCAGAGTTTACCGCGTCTCCAATTGCTTTCCCTGCAGACTTTGCCTTTCCCTTCGCGTTTGTAAAGGAGCTGATAAACAAATTCACTGCAGATTTTGCCTTGCTTCCCAGTGCATCCAATCCAGAGTTGACTACATCAAGAGATGTTTCCATACTTGCAATTGAGCTTTGTGCGCTCTTTGCATTTTTCGATATCGACTTCATACTGCTGTTCACAGCAACCAGCGCCACAGACATTGCTAATGCTCCGGCCGCCCCCGCTGTCATTGCCACTCCAAAAGCAGCCATTCCGACAGCTCCGGCCGCAGAAGATGCCGTCAGCGCCACCATGATCACGCTTACTCCTGTCGCACTTGCAAGCAAAGCCGCAAAAGCCACTGCACTTGCTGTTGCTCCGGACGCCACCAGAGGAAGCGCCGCTCCTGCAGTGATTAGAGATGCGCTCACAATCGTCAGCCCCGCTCCAAGTGTTACTGCCCCCGTAGCAAGGACAAGAACCCCTGCCGCCGTCACCAGCACCGCTGCACCTACAAGGGTAAGGCCTGCCCCTACCAATGTAAGTCCGGCGCCTAATGCCACAGACGCCACTCCTGCCGCGGCAGCGCCGGCCGAATATGTGAGCAGTCCTGTTCCAAGCAATGCCAGTGCTGCTGCTCCGGAAGCCCCGTTCGCCGCAATCTGTGGAAGTACCAGAGACATCGCAGCAAGAGCTGCTGATGCCACAAGAGCACCTGTAGAAAGAACCAAGACTGCCGCTCCAAGCGCCGCCACTCCAACTGCCGCCACAGTAATCCCTGCTCCCAACACAAGAGCTGCGGCCCCTGCTGCTGTCGCCCCTGCCGCAAACACAAGCATAGATGCTCCGAGTTCTGTAAGCGCAACTGCGCCTGTCGTTCCGTTTTGGGCGATCAGTGGCAATACAGTGGATAACATAGTCAACGCTGTTACCACCATCAGGGATCCTGTACCGAGCACGAGCATCGATGCTGACAGGACTGCAAAAGCTGCTGCTGCAACTGCCGAAGCGGCTCCTAAAGCTGCCATCGGTATTGCGCATGCCGCAGCTCCTGCAGTAAGCGCCAGTAATGCAACACCTGCCTGGGCTCCATTTTCTGCAATACCCGGGAGAGCCGTCGAAAGAAGTGTCGATCCGGTACCCGCAAGAATAAGCCCGGATCCCAAAAGCACCGCCGCTGCTGCGAGCGCTCCAACTCCTACCGCCGCTGCTAACGCCCCGACACTAACAACCGCAAGTCCTGCACCGAGTACAACAGAGGCCGCTCCGGCAAGCGTTGCTCCGGCTGCAAAAACAGTCATTGATGCACCAAGTGCAAGGATTGCCGCCGATCCCTGAAGCCCATAGGAAGAGATCGTCGGAAGAACGGACGCTACTACTGCAAGAGAAGCACTTGCGAGAAGAGCTCCTGCTCCAACAAGCGTTATTGCCGCACCAAATGCAATAAATCCCACAGATCCAGCAGTAAGAGCGGGCCCCAGTACTGCCGCAATAGCCATTAATCCAGCCATCGCCACAACCATTCCGCCCATAACAGCGATAGCTGGTGTTCCGGCATTAGTCAAACTGATCGCTGCTGAAGACATCACTGCCATTCCAGTGCCTGCAATCAGAACTGCTGTTCCAAATGCTAAAAGTCCCGCTGCTCCGGCTGTAAGAGCCGGCCCCACTACTCCTGCCACAGCCATTAAGGCGCCCATAGAAACAACCATACCGGCCATTACTGCTATTGCCGGACCGCCGGCTGCCGAAAGATTAATCGCTGCCGAAGACATTACGTACATTCCAGTGCCTGCGATCAGAACTGCCGCCCCGAACGCGATCATTCCAACAGATGCCGCGCTGAGCTGTGCTCCAATCGTTGAAGCTCCATACGCTAATGCTGCGATAGCCCCGACCATACCGAGCATAACAACTATCGCTCCCGGACCTGCATTTGCTAATTGCATTGCTGCCTGAGCCATAATATACAAACCAGCCGCCGCAAGAGCTATGCCCGCCCCAAAAGCTGTAAACGATACTGCAGACTGCATCAAAAGCTTTCCGCTCGTTGCAGATGATGCACCGACTGTTTTCGTTGCGTTACTAACTCCAAACAGCTTTTGCGCCAACCCGCTGATACCGTTCCCTGCAAGTCCCATAATCCCTTTTCCAAATGATACAACTCCGGGAGCCACAGCACTTACAGCTTTAAATGCCATATATGCCACTAATAATTTAGGGAGATTTTGCAGAACCATTGCAATAATATCCGCATGATCCTCCAAGAATCCTGCAAAAACTTTTAACGCATCTCCAGCAACACCAAGTGCATTCCCGAATCCTTCCACACTCTCCGTGGATCCAAAGCTTCCGTTCAGGTCGGCCAGCTCACTGGAGATAGCAGAAAATGTATCACCGAATGCAGATCCGACTTCACTCGCCACGCCCACAATGGTATCCCAGTATGGTTTAATCTTGTCCAACCCTGATGTCAGCTTCGCAGCGATTTTCTCGCCATCCAACTCCCCTACCTTATCAACTAGCTTACTAATTGCACTGATACCCTTGGATGACAGCACGTCAAATGCTGGCTGCAGTTTATTTGCCGCAGTCTCTGATAATCCGTCCATTGCCTGGTCGACCGTTTTGTACTCGGTTGCCAGCTTTGTAAAAGAGTCATTTGTTCCGACCGTTGCAATCGCATCGAAGAAGTCTTCTGTCGCAATCTTACCGTCCTGCACATTCTTGATCATGCTTTGGGTAGACATTCCCATCTCTTTCGCAACCGCCGCGATTCCGGCAGGGGTCTGCTCGAGCATAAGTTTAAAATCTTCCCATGCTACTTTAGGCTTTGCTGCCATTTGCGTTGCCTGTTGTGACAGAGTCTTCATTGCCTGCGTAGGATTCTCTGCTGCGGCAGCCAGACCCCCGAAACCTTTTACCAGTTTGGTAGTATTCTTCGTTCCGACCGCCTCTAATTGAGCAAAAGTGGATGCCATATCAGAGGAACTGTAGATTGTCGCTTCAGCAAAGTCCTGCAGTTCATTCTTGATCGATTTAATTTCTTTTTCTGTCTTTCCGTTCATTTCCATGTTGCCTTGGAAAGTTTTCCATGCGGCACCGGCATCATTCATGTCCCCGATCAGACCGGTTACACCATTACTGACAACGTCAAATGCCTTCTGACCGGCAGCCATCATCACGCCGAATCCAATACCGCTCGTGAGAGTGCTTTTTAAGTTATCCACATAGGATGATGCAGATTTCATCGTAGAGGTAAAACCCTTGTCCGCCGCAGATAATATTGCCTTTATGCTAAACGATTCAGCCACACTCTCACTCTCCTTTCCTTAACAGCTTCCCGATTCCTGAGAAACGTCCATCGTTTTTCTTCTTCCTGTTCTTGACCTTCTTAAGCTCCGCATCGTAGTCAAAAAACTTCCGGAAATTACGATATACAGGTCTGGTTTTTCCTTTACCAGCTTTCTTCTCCGCCTGCACAGCGAAATTAAGGAAGGCCTGACGGTGTTCATGGAGATCCTGATCCAACATTCTCAGATCTAAAGCCTCCATCATCACTTCGTACTGGGCGACCGTCAGCCGATCCACCTGATTAAACGAGGTAAATCCCAGATACCGGAAACAGTTTATTGCCATCTCACGGTACTGTTCTTCGAAGGTCAGCTCTGATTCTGCTGTGCCTTTGCTTCCTCGATCCTCTTTTTCAGCCTCTCCACGATTTTCCTTGTAGCATTTGCTTTCTCTAAAAAATCCAGAGTGTCCTCGAAAAGCTGATCGATATCTGTGTCGGGATTGTCGATATAGCTGTCCAGTAATGCTTTTGTCACTCTCGGACTCTCTCCTTTGTTTGCGAGATCCAGTGCATTTACAAGGTCCTCCGCATCTCCGTCCATGATCCCTGCGATCATATAGGCTGCACCACTATTTTTCTTTGCCCCGGAATCACCGATTTTCTCGGTCACTGTCTTATTCGCTTCCCTCAGGAACCCCATACCGAAATTGAACTGATACACCTGTCCGCCAATTGTTAATTCCATCATTCTGCTGACTCTCCTTTCGCTTCTCCAAACATCTCTTCCTGCAGATTGTACGCATAGTCCTCAAAGGCTGCCTGATCTTCTCTCAGCTCTTTCCGGTTCTCTTTGCAAACTTCCTTGTTGATCTGATACGGAAGGAATGTAATATCCTTCGCATCACTGAATACTGCCCTGAATCCTGCGATTTCCGCACCATTGATTACCGACTTCTCTTCGATCGTGATTTTCTTTACTCCACTTAACATCTCATAACCTCCTCAGGCACCCGTTTTTTCAGTGTCTGCAAATACATAGGATGCGATTTCCTGCTGTTCGTCAGATACGGTTGCGTATCCATCTGCGCCAGCCCCTTCGAGACCAAATGTCAGAGAAGCTTCTGCATGATCCTCCGCACTCGAGGTAAGCCCAAACTCCGTGACATACCCCTGAAAATACTTTGCTGCAAATTTCCCAGCATTCTCTGTTTCTCCGGGTTTATCCAGATTCACTTCCCAAATTTCAACTTTGTCTGAGTTATCTACTGCTTTTTCAAGCTTTCCGATCATCTCATCGCCTTCGCTTGAAAAAATAGCTGTGGCGGTAATCTCAGACTCCAGTGCTCCCGGAGTTCTGATCGAACCATCTTTCGTTTCTGTCGTATCGGCATCCCTTGATTTCGTCCGCTCGTTCTCCGTCGTAAATGCAACCGCTGTCGCATCGGACGTGGCCGCATCTTTTAAAATCCGATACAGATAAATAATTCGGCTTCCTCTTATTGCACCCATATTCAATTACCTCCTATGAAAATTTAAACTCCACTTCCAGCAGCCCGTGCAAAAGCGGGGTCTTTGTTGTGTTATCCGGGAGAATCCGCTGGTTTACATTCTGTATCATCCATGCGAAATTCTCCGTACGTTCCAATTTGTAGCAGACCTTCTTGATATCCAGCAACATCTGAGATACCGTTCCACGCTGCTTCGGATTGTTATGCCAGACATGAATCGTCTGGTATACATTTCCCATCACCGCATTTTTGGTCTGCGTATCTGACTGCTGGCTGTCTGCCAGATAAATAAAGGGATACGGCGTGCCCTCCGGCGGGAGGAAAGTATCATACACGTCATATCCCAAATCTTTAAGTCTCAATAACAATTCCGTGAAGAGTTCCTGCTGTGGATCCACTGTATCACCTCATTCCACCAGCTTTTTCATATCTTTCTTAAATTTCTCTTTCTGATCCTTGAATGCCGGTCCCAGATAAGGCTGTGCGTCCATGAAACGGGTACCCAGCTCAACATAAGGGGCGTAATCTGCTGTTGGCCCTACCTCGGCGGTCATGCCACTATCGGTAATTTCAAGCCCGATACTGCGCTTTAGTGTGCCAGTATCCACTGGAGCATTCTGTTGCGCCTTTGTCTGCATCTCTGCCCCGTTATGCCGAACAACCCGCTTCACATCGTCCATCTGAACATTCTTTTTCAGCTTCTTCTGAAGTTTTTCCATGCCAACAATCTTGATGTTCCCCATTACTGCACCTCCGATACCACAAAAGTATGCTTTGTCCGAAGTTTCCGGGAGAAGTCCACGCAGTAGAGCTTTTCTCCCACCCGGATCCGGTCAAATGGTTCCGTGTAGTGGGTCTGAAGCTGAATTGTAAGGCTCCCCTGCTTCGGTCCGTCGTAGACCAGTTTCAGCTTTTCCTCGCCGGTATTCATGACGGATGCATACCGCATTGTCTCCGCAACAGTATCATCCGCATAATTCCCGGTTTTGGGGTCGTATTCCCCAGAGGTGATCTTCTGGAAATATACTGGTGTGTCATATCTCACAGAAATCTCACCCGTCCCTTCTTCGTCTCTTTCTGATTGTTCAGCCACGTCTGGATATCATCCTTGTATCCGGCAAAATCATCCTCAGAAAAAGACTGGCTCTCACCTTCTACAGTATGGGAAGAGAGCCCTTCAGATCCGATTTTGTTAAAGCGGATCACCGCCACGCCGGTAATGATATAGTCCAGTTCTTCTGGCGGTTCCTGCCCGCCGAGCAGCGCTTTCAGCCGCTTTCTCGCATCCGACAAAATCAGGTTCAATTTCGGATCAAGGGAATCATCTGCCTCCGGGATACCCAGAAGTATCTTCAGATCCTTCAACATATCAGATCAGCTCCTTTATTCTGCAGCCGCTTTCGTCTCAGTCTTCTTAGACGATGTCTTGCCCGAAGACGACTTTTCATCAGTTTTCTTCGCAGCCGCTTCCTCCTCGACCAGTTCGATCAGCGGCACGCCACGCTTATTGTCACTCCCGGCCAGTTCCTGAATACGTTCCTCTGATACATCCTTACCCTTGCGTGGGAACGTATCCCCCACATTGTACTCATGATATACAACGCCGCTTTTTGTCTTTTTTGAATCCTGAAGATCATGGAATCTTTCAATCACCTTATACATACATCATCCTCCTATGCCTGAAATATCGCCTTTGAGAAATTGAATGTTACGACCGAAGCATCGTCCACCAGCACCTCAAAAGTATCGGATGCAGTAACGCGGAACACATTATTTGCTTCCCAGGCAATATTTTTCTTTACTTCCTCGCCGTTTTTCTTGAACGTCATGGTAGTTCCTGTCTGTGACAGCCGGAACGGGAAGAAATACCCTTCCTGCTCCTCCGGATCAGATTCATTAAACCCGGTATATCCTGTCACATGTTTAAAGGTTCCCATAACCGTTCCGTCTTCGTACACTTCCACATCGTCCCCGATAAGTGATGATATCCGCTTACCGTATAGCGTCTGGCCCTGGGACGGAATCGTTAAGATGTCAGACGCTATCATTCCCCCGGCGTAGTCGCTTTCGCAACAGCTTTCTTGTTATCCGGCAAGATATATTCCCCTGCCTTCCCGGCTCCCTGAAGCGCCAAACCATCGAAATCCTCAGACTCAATGGTTCTTGCTGTGTTGATGCCTGTAAACGCTTTACCTACACCTGTAATATAAGCATAGCAGCACTCATTCGACTGGAAATATCCGTCCGGAACTTCCTGGATGAGAAAGCCTTTAAATTTTGTCACATCATTGTCTGCAACAGACGCCGCAGAATTCTTCGACGTAGTCATCAGCGGATGATTCACGATAGCGTTGTAAAGGCTGGAATTTACTTTAGCCACCTTAGTCCCAACTGCTTCGATATTGTTAAAATAGGCAGACAGATCATCAAACAGCTTAAGCACATTGTCTGCCGTATAGTCCTGAAGAGTCAGAGTCTTGGCCGCGGAATCGGAAATGAACTTCGCATGCTGCGTATTGAATCTTGCTGTTTTCGCACGGGCCTGCAGCTCAAGGCGATCAGCGACGGCTGCATCAAGATCGTTATTCACAGTATGCCGGTCAATTCCCTCATGAAATACCCATCCCCACGAATACTTCACCGGTGTATTGGTATAGATCACTTCTGTCCTGTTACCAAACCTGCTGGAATTCCCTGTTCCTGTCCCAAACGCTTTTGTATCGGATTTGTCGTATGCTGTCCCTACGACTACAGGAATATCAGATGTTTTCACATAAAATGCCGTCTCGTTTTCCTGTACGCCGTTCAGTGCTTCGATCTCTCCGCCGAAGAAATCTGCAAAATAGGACATCTTCCGAAATACCGCCTGCAGAAGATTTTTAAACTCAAGCTGGTAACTTCTTGCCGGCAGATCATTATTGTCACCGGCTGCAAAAAGCTGAAGATTTAACATCAGTTTCATTACTTCTCTGTTTTTCATAAATACATTTCTCCTTTACTTATACTTTGCTATACGCTTGTCAATCTCTGACATTGTACCGCCATTGTTCCCATAAGACTTCGGGGTTCTGCCCGTTGCTCTTTTTTCTTCCTGAGATTTTCTGTCAGCAAGAAGAATTCCTACTAACTTCTTAACATTCGCATTGGAAGTATCGGCATCTCCGGTAACCACCAGATCAAGGAAGTCCTGCGTAACGGTAATGCCTTCCGGCATTGCTTCGATATCTGCAGCGACCGATTTTCTCAGGGCATCCGTGGCGATCTGCTGTTCAAGCTCCGCAATACGCGCATCCTTTTTCGCGGCTTCCTCTTCCGCTTTCTTTCTGTCAGCTTCCTCGCGCTGCTCTTTGGACATCCGCTCGTACTTCCGAGCCTCGTCCTTCGCCTTTTCCAGATCTTTAGCGTGCTGCGCCTCCCACTCCTTTTTGTGCTTGGCAACAATACGGTCAACCTCTGCATCATTGTAGGTCCGCTCTCCCGAGCCTTTTCCGTCCTTATCCCTGCCCATTGATTTCTTGCCATCACCTGAACCCTCGGGTTTTTCTCCTTCTCCGCCGTTTCCAGAACTCTCAGGGTCTTCTCCTTCAGGCTCTTCCGCAAAGATCTGTAGACCATAATGTCCATGTCCCTTAAAGTCCTTCGGGCACATCATGTCCTTTTTCTTTCCTGCAAGCATTGACATATAAATTCTCTTTTTCACAATGTTCTCCTTTCCGCTCCTCCCGGAGCACTCCCCAGCTTTGTCTGCCCCTCCCGTGGCTTCGGTTCCGGGCCTGCCTGAACTATATTTACATGTTCCGAAAATTCACTGGCAATCTGACAGATTCCAATGAAGAAAGAATCCACCAGAAGCTTTCCCTCTTCCGACAGATCCCCACAATGTATATCAGCCCTTCCGGGCGATATCTCGTATTTGATTTCATCCCTGGTTAGATGCTCCAGGGATCTGATTAAGGTTTGCGTCAGCGCCGTCACACCAGCGCAGACAATATCTTTCCCGGCCTCTGCATAATTCGCATGGCCGCTTATTTCGATTCCGTCCTCCCGGACGCGTACTGCAATCAACCACACCACTCCTTTACTGTCCCGGTCATTCCCCGCCGGAGGGAGGCATCTGGATCACCGCCTCTCTACTGATAGCCGCTTGCCGTCAAATGATATCGTGTCTCCAATCTTCGCAATCTGACCATCAATCCTCACCCCTTTCAGCTTCTCAGCTCCATCAGCCAGATAGTATACAAACTTTATACTGGAATAATTAATACGGACAGCCAGCCAATCAGGAGCCAGCATGTCCGCATCCTCGGTTACGATATACCGTTGTTTCATAAGCAGTCAGCTTCTTTAAATACTTCCAGAATCTTCGGGAACTGAATAGCAAGCCAGTCGATCATGGTTTCTTCGTGACCAAACTCTCTATGTTCGAGATTAAACCTCAGCCCACTCTCAAACAAAAATGCGTGAATGATCTCGTGCCGGAGATTCTCTTTCTGCATACATTTGAAATCCTGAATCTCGCAATCATCTCTCTTGTTCGCAATTACGATTAGTCTGATAGACGGATCCGTGTATCCATCATCCTCTTTAAGTAGAGGATCAGCATCGGCATTGCGATATTCTATTGTCCATTCAGATCCTAAAATGTTAATCTTCATGCTATTCCCCTACTCTGCAAACACCCAATCTTCTGCCAACATATCCGCCTGAGAAGCAAGCTATCCCATCTGCACACCAGATGTTCCGACAAAAGCAATAGCCTGATTGCCGATTGCTTCGTGATCGCAGTTCTGAACTGTGCCGTCAGGTGTCACATAGCTGATATTTTTAGCCAGCTCGATATGCTGATTCTTCCCGTTCCATCCCTGACGCTTCACCTTAAGCCCGCGCTTCATGTACTTGATTGCATCGCCAAATCCGAATGTAGGTGTACCGCCCAGAATTGAGCAGTTCTCACTATTTGCCGGAATCCATTCATCAGAGAGTACATTCAAGAGTGTGTACTCCACTCTCTGTGTCTCCCTAATATCCAGACGCTCATTATCCTTTGTGTACATAATGATTGTCTGCGTTTCATCATCCCAGCACCAATATCCTCCCCATGACGGAAGCTTCATCGGGATCCCTTTTTTCATGTTCTTCAATGCCTCTGCAAATTTCATATTCTTCACCTTTCCTTTCTTAAAAATAGGCGTAAAAATACCACCAGTCGTAAATGACCGATGGTATTAATCCATAAACTCTATTATTTGTCCAAGCATATCGCCCGCACCGCTGTCTTCAAATTCCTGTCTTTCCTCATCTGTTGCACTTTTCCAAGCTTCATCTACTTCTTTGTTTAATTCCAACCATTCCTTATCCGTCATGTCTTTACCGAAGATACTTTTTTCCAATTCCTTAAGGCTTCTAGGCATTTTTAATCTCCTCTATCAAATCCAAAATACGATTTCTTACAGCTGAATCTGTTTCTTTACTTGCTAATTCTACCAGCCATCGCTCTCTGTTCTCGAGTCCAGCATTAAAATAATCTAACGCAAATTCATAATCTGATATATACTGACTTGTGATCCCAGCTATATCTCTAAGCGGCTCTGTCACATTTTTGTATGTTCTTTTGTATGATACTCCACTTTTATTACATATTTCTTCTGCAAGCATTTCACACGCATTTTCTTCAAACCATTTGCTTTCTCGATATGCAGCTCTATTATTCAAAACAGAACGTGTATGCAAATGTTCGTGTATTATCGTCTTTATGCCTGCATCATTTCTCAGGAGTATATCACCATTCGCTTTTGTTCTTCCTACAGCCTTAGGAAGTTCTTTCGCAGTTACTATTTTTGTAACACCACTCCATTTACTTTCAGGAAGATTTAAAGTATTTAAATAATGACTTACTTGCAATGACCTCTCAGACAAATCATCTGACAAAGCTTTCAGGTCTGTATGCAAATCTCCTTTATCATCTATTTCTAGTATATTCTTCTTTTCTTTCTTTTTCAACCGATTCCATTCTTCCGTAGTGCCGCCTTTATCCAGGAAATCCAACCATGCCTCGTATTCCTCACTGTCCTCGTAGGCACTGGTACTGCATTTGCAACGCGGATGCATTGGCGGAGCATTAGTTCCCGGCATCATCTTCGCCACCTTGAAGTGCTTCTCATCCAATGCTTTGCAGATCGGACAGGCATCGCCCAGCGCAAGGAAAGTATATTCTTCAAAACCATTCCGCTCGAAGGACTGCTTCTGTGCTTCCGTCTGCACCCTGGCCAGTTCTGTGATCATCAGCCGCTCTGCATTGCTCTGGCTGACACCGAACCGCTTCCGAAGATGCGTTGCCAGCTTCCGCGGATTCTGCCCCTGAATCAGGCCGGTCTGCAGCAGACTGGACAGCTCATTCTTGAGCATATCCTGATACATCCATATCCGGTCTGAGTATGTAGCATTATGGAAAGATGCATTCACGATAGCATCGGCAGCCTTCGCATTGTTCTGGATCGTCTTCCCGAGAATGCCGGCCTGCCGCTCAAACTCTGAGATTGTCCGTTCTGTCAGGATCTCATCGTAATACTTCTGAAGTTCATCAAACCCCGAAACCATCTCCAGCCCGATCTGCGCTTTCAGAAGCTCCAGTCGGTTCACTTTCATTGTCATGTTGTACAACCGCATCTCATCATTTGCCTGTTTCGAGAAATCCTTCGTTTTCACATATCGGGCGGCCTTCCGGCCAAGAGCTTCAATATCAACTTTGGCAGCACGTTTCTTCGCCTCTGCCATTGTGATACCTTCCTTCTTGGCATATCGGCCATGAAAGCCATTGATTTCCTTCTCGATCTCATCGATCATGTTCTGATAAATCTCTCGGATATGCTTCTGATACTCTGCTTCATCCCGGATATTATGCTTCCTCTGCTCCGTCTCCCGATTCTTCCAGTACGTCTGACTGTCCACCTGCCGCACCTCCAAACATCTGCTCCATGACTACATCCCGACTTTCTGTATTTTCTTCCGCAATACGATCAAGTTCATCGTTGACATTATCCACGATGGAAAGAACCTTTAGCAGCGTCTCCTGCGATACAATTCCCGATAATGCCTGAGCCGTCTGTGCTTCCTCTAGTACATTCTTGGGGAGATTCCGAGAGGTCGTAATACTGACGTCACGCCATGCATCCCTGTTCGGAACATTAGTCTGAAGAGAACAGAAAATCTTATACCTTTTCCGCAGGGATTTTTCAATTTTTCGGTCAAACCCAAGCGCAAGGTTGCTCATGGCCTGCAGCTTGTACGCCAACGCCACACCTGAAGATGCGTTGCCGAAGGATTCATCCGATATATTTGCCACCATGCTCGTCTGATAGATCAGATTCTCCAGACGGTTCAGGAGATTTTCCTGCGTTCCGTCCGCTGTAGGCTTTGAAAGGAACTGAACAATAATCTCTTTCGCATCGTCAGTCCCCCAGACATTAATCACTCGATCATCGCGAATCCTGCGCACCCCATCTTCATCTACTTCCGATCCCAAGATAGCAAGATACGCCTCTGCGAATGCATCCACATCGTTCGCCTTCTCACCGATTGTATGGTTATATGTCTCAACAAGCCCGGTGACCTCTTCGAAGATCCCGATCCGCTCATCGTTCAATCGGTATTCTACACAGGGAATATATCCGTATGGATTATCATACGGCTGCCCTTTTCCGCTTCCTTCGAAAGGAATAGTATCCGTCCTAGTCAGGATCTCGCCGTACTTCTCCCCTGGATAATCCGCATTATTGAGGTCGTGATACCCGTAACGGACAGCGAAAAGTGCACGGTTCTTCACGGTATCGTCATAAACAACGAACATCTCTTTCGGGCTCAGCACCGTCATTTTTGTATACCGTTCTTCATCCTGATAGAGATATTCCCATGCATGTCCATAAATACACGCTTTTTTAAATAGTTCATATTCATGATCGGTAATCTCATTATTCGCTTCAAACTCAGCTATAGCTTCGCTGATACTATCATCTGGGTGAGATTTTTTGATCGGAATACCATAAGCATATCCCATGAATGTCTCCGTAATATACCTTGGGAAATTCACTGCCAGCCTGTTGTCCGGTTTCCAGTCTTCTTTCTCAGGCTGCTTGTACACATCATGAAATCCTTTGTACAGATTCTCCAGATAGTTATATCTCGGAAGACGTTCCTCGTGTTTTCGGATATATTCATTCACCAACTCCATTGAAATTCCGTCTTTTATTTTATCCGGATCGCATAAAAGTGGTTCCGGGAGCAAATATGGTCTTTTCGATTTGTGCATGATTAGATGCCTCCTTTGAATGTCTTGATCTGAACCCTTCTATTCTTTCTCCAGCCTTCCACGCCATAGCGAAGGGCCGCCATTGCATCATCCTGAAACGGAACAGGTTCATCCAGATATTCCCCTGTCCGTTCATCCTTTTTCCACTTCCACTGCTGCAGTTCCTTGATTGTATTCACACAGGACGGATGCACATTTATCATGCGGTGGATCACCCGATCCTTGCTTACAATGCCTTTCAACCAGTCGATCTGGGCAGACTGATATTTCTTTTCTGTGGTATGTTCCTTACTAACTGCCTGCGCCCGAAATCCAGCCTTTCTCCATGTCCTAATTCGATCCGGCTCCGCAGAGTCGCACCACATTGTCCTGTTTGCCGGAATCCCTGCTTTAATTGCAAGAGGGATAATCTCGGCAGTCTCCTTTTCAAACACATATACTTCCTGAAGAATATAGATATTATCATCTTTCAGTCCCAGCAGTAGAATTGCATTCGCATGGTTGAAACCGAAGTCCTGCCCGATTGCAATATCATCGTAATCATCGAGATTCTGGCTGATATCTTCCACTTTCCAATCGTGCAGAATCAGTCCTCCAATTTCGCCCCAATTACCAAGCCCGTATATTTGGTACCCTTCCGGATCTACTTCTTTACGGCGAGCCATACGAGCATGATATGCAGCATCGATAAAACGATTGTCCAGGTACGTGCTATGATGTGTCAGAACATTCGGATCCGGAGTATCAAAAAAGACCTTCTTGATCCAGTGATTCCTATTCACCGGATTGAAGGTCATCCGTATCTGATAAAATTGTCCCGGAGGAAGTTCCCCTCTGAGACGGTCATCTATAATCTCAAAGTCTGCCTGTGTGATTTCCGTCGCTTCTTCGATCCATACATCAGTCAGTTTTCCTCGCTGAAATGTAATGGATTTCAACTTTTCTCGCTGCTTTTCATCATTTACACCGCGGAAAATAATCTGATTCCCGTTCGGCCGGCAGGTTAACTGCAGCGGGCTTTGTTTGATATTCCAGTATCTGTCCGCTTGCTCGCCGAACATGCGGTAAATGGCTCCTGTCAGCTCCGCATAGGTGCTGTCACGGTTTGTAATATCTGACTTTCGGATGCAGACCAAATTCCTGCCCTTATCCTGAATTAATCGCAGGAGATAGTTCTGCGCCGTATCTACGCTCTTCCCTGATCCGGCAGACCCTTTCATCACAATATAACGCTTGTGACTTCTGTCCACTTCCTTGAAGCAAGGATTTGCCTCTACCGTGATATTCATCCGGTATCATCCTCGCCGTAGTCAACAGTAATATGCAGATCCATATCTCCGTTAAGCTCCACTTTATCCTTGAATAATCCAAGGTGCTTACCGAGATTTACTAAAGCTGACTTCTTATCGTACAGCCTTACTTCTCTCTCGGTACCGAATTCATTCGGCTTGATCTTAATTGACTGGATGCAGGCAAGATCATCGTCTGACGCGTCGGATTTAATCTTTGCCGTCTCTGGATCTACGACATCCGTAATCTTTGCAAACCCGATTCTTGCTAATTCCTGCAAAACACGGTCCTGATTGATGCCGGTCCGTCTGGATCTCTCAGCCATCGCCTGTGAAATAGCCGCTGCAATGTTGGGTTTTGCTAAGTTTTCACACCCGATATCTTTCGCTGTATGCGGAGAATATCCCGCCCTGATGGCAGCCTGAGTGGCATTCAGGTCGATTAGATACTCTTCTACAAATCTCTTCTGTTTTTTCGTCATTCAGGCTCATCTCTCTTTCCGCATAGAAAAAGCACCCAGCTATCTGGATGCTCTTCCTGATTAAATAAAAATTTGAGACCGGGCTGAGGATTCCCGGTAAAAGTATTCTAACACATTTTCCTGCCATGATGATAAAATGACAGGAATAATTGCATTTTTGCTTCTCCACGAAGCGGAGCGCCCGGAGTCGAACCGGGACACAGGGCGCGACCCTGCACATCTGCCGTTGATGATATGCTCCACATAAGAAAAGCACCCGTAATGAGTGCTCATCCCTGATTAATCTTCATCGAATTTTTTTGCGTATTCTATGGCTTTATCTGTCAATTTCCCGAAGAATATAATCTTGTTTCCGTCGCTTCCCTGAGCTGACGCATTAAACTCTGGTAGAAATCCCTGTTCTTTCAACACTTTTCCTGCCCGTATTAATTCTTTGCGACTCATTCCAAGATCCTCTGCGTTTACTTTCTGCGGATATACTCCGTTTACATGATCCTCATACAGCCACAACAATAACGCCGTTGAATGTTTATCCATAATCAATCTCCCTCCAGACATTTTCTTTTAGTATACTACTTTATCAGAAAAATATACAACAAGAAAAACGCCCCACAAATGCAGAGCGTCTTCCGTAACAAAATATGTCTGAGGGGGATTGTCCGAGCCATCCGGCTTGCGCCTTCCGGCTCGTGGAGAAAAGGTCTTTTATTTCCTCTTCTCGATGATACCATCATATCACGGATCGATAGGACATTCTAGGACATCTTTCGGAAGTTCGAAATGTGCCAGCGCCTTTCCGTGGATCCGTGTAATATGCCGCTGTGAATATCCCATCTTCTCCGCAATCTCCCACCAGTCAAGTCCTTTTATGTACCGGTAGAACAGAACGTCCGACTCATTCCGGCTCTTCATGCGCTTGATCTGCTGCACGATCTGCTTGTATGTTCTAATTCTCTGACGACGTTCTTCGATCAGCTCATTAATCATTTCATCCAGCTCAGCTGCATATCCGGAAAGATCCCCCCGCCCTCCGCTACAGTGCGGCATCCCGTCATCCGGTTTCATAGACGGATGCAGCTTCATTTCCCTCAGTTCTGCAATCTCCGCATTGATCCGGTGGATCCTGCGCACATGATACCGATAACTCCGCAGGTATTCCTTTTTCCTGTCATTCTCACTCACTGTCTTTTCTTCGATTTTGTCCATCCGCATCACCCCTTATCCCGTATTTTCTCGCCAGGTATTCCACCGGATCCTCGTGCATGTCCTCCAGCATCTCCGGGGATACCGGCTCGTCTCCCTGAAGTCTCCCGCTCTCCAGCCCTTCCAGAAGGATGTCGAATAACTCAGCTACCGTCATCTGCATCACCGTCCCTTATGCCCTCGTCCTTTTCCTCGAAATATTCTTCCATCATCTCAAGGCGTTTCCTCTGGACATCGCACATTTTCCGGTATATCCACGTCAGAATCATGAAGAATATACCCATTATGATCACCGCCGCTATAATGGCGATTCCTGCAAAATACCATGCCGCCTTCCACTCAAGGTAAGCTTCGACCATTCTCCTCACCGCCCTTTACACTGTAATTCTGGTATGCCTTATGTAAAAATTGCCGCGCTGCATGTCCGTCCGGCTTCTTGTCCGCCAGCCCACCGTAGTGGCTCTGCAGATCCGCTTTGATCTCTGCTGGGCTGCGCCGGTTGTCTGTGCTACGTTTCATTCTTCTTCACCATCCTTCGCTATGCAGTATCCGATTATCCCTCCTACGAGCATGCCGATGATCAGAGATACTGTGATTGCTATTGCGTTAATCATCTGATGCCCTCCTGTTCCATGCTTCCGCAGCCTGTTCATCAACTTCTTTCCAGGGTTGATAAGCCGCCTGTCTATATGTAACCGTCCTACAACCACATTTCTTGCACTGTACGACAGACTGTCGTATTCCTTTACGTTGTTGCCCTGGATATCCATGCTTCATTTTTGCTTCTCCGCCGCAGAACGGACACGGCTTTAATTTAATCTCACTCATTCCTTTTTCACTTCCTCCTGCAAATATCGCATGATGTTTTCACACTTAATTTTGTGCTTACATGTTATCTCTGTGTGGCATTTGCTATTCCCATAAAAATTTTCGTATACTGTTTTTTCAACTTCTGGTTCAAAATCCCCACACTTTTCGCAATACGGTTGGATGCTCAGATTAATCATTTTCTGCTCCTTTCCGGGTGGTATGGCTCTGGAATATAATAAGGTCTCCATGCTATTACTCTGCTTCCATGAAAAGCTGAATCAATTCCCCATGTTTCATATTCCCTGCCATTAGGTGTATCGACAACATATTTTTCCCGAACACCTCGAAAATCTACCACGATAGGTTCAGATATTCTCCCATCATCATATCGGATGGTGGCCCAATATTTCCCGAACACTTCCGGCAACCGCTCCTCCACCGGGATCCAGCCGTCATTCATGTGCTTGCGGATGATCTCTTCTGCTATTTCCAAACCACTCACTAACTGTTCTGTGCCAACGGCCTTTCTGTATCTTTCACTCTCATTTTCTATCTCTTCCAGAATCTTCTTTAATTCCTGCATCATTTCACCGTCCTTGTTTTATAGCTATAATCCGCAAGATTCGGAACACTCGTTTTTAGATATGGCCCGGCTTTAACTACAATTTTTACTAACAGCTCCGTTACCAGTTTGTCTGTCACCAGAATTTTCTCTAATTTCTGCATGTCAGTCCTCCTATTTCCTGAATTCACAAGCCAGAATTTCAAATTCAACACTATCGTGAAGTCTTCCGTCTTGCAGTCGTGCATTCTGCCTATGATATCCGCACTCGCGGCCGCCGTGTTTCTTGATAAAATTCCGGTAGCCTCTGATTGCCGGATTATCCACATATGCACACCACGAAATCCGATTCATGTTGTAAGCCTCGAATAAATCGCAGATAGCCTTATATACATCTTTTGCAAACAGAATATTCCCTTTGTCGAAACTGATAATTCCGAAACGATCTGCACTCATCGCTATCCAGTCTACTGAGTAAGATATGTAACCGATAAGATTGTCATTTTTATCGACACTCACAAAATGGTGGCTGTCGTAATTATTGTCTGGGAGTTCTGGAAGACTATCGCCAGTCCATCCCGTGTAAAATATATTTTCAGGCTTGTACCATGTCTTAAGATATTCTTCTAAGAGCTGTCCTTTGTACAATTGCGCTGGTTTTAACATCGTCAGTCCTCCCACTATGCTTTCATTCCAAGTCTGCGCCGCACCGTGTTTACTCCGCATTGTAATTCTTTCGCAATATCGGTAATATTCATCCCGCGAGACTGCATATCCAATATTTTCTCTTTTGTGATCTGGTCTTTATATTTTG
>CAKNHF010000022.1 GCA_930972465.1 uncultured Lachnospiraceae bacterium | reverse complement strand
TACACTTTGCTTCGCAAAGTCGTGTGCCAAATGGGGGCGTTGCCCCCTTTGGAACCCCCCCCCCACAAGAAAAGACGATATGCTCCCCCTCCATGGGGTGCATACCGCCTTTCTTGTCTTAAAGCATAGCTCGCCGCTATACTGCGATATTTTGCCATCCATACTTAAAACGAACATTTCTAACGACTTCTACGCGCGCGATACCAGCAAGAAAATCCGGGCTGTTATGCGAGCCAAAGGAAACGCCGGGGAACACCTCTGCACCAATCCGCCCTACGGGTATCAGAAAGACCCCGCAGACAAAAAGAAGTGGATTGTGGACGAGGAAGCCGCCGAGATCGTCAAACGGATTTTCGATCTGTGCATTGCGGGGAAAGGCCCCATGCAGATTGCCAAGCTGCTGACCGCCCAACACGTCCTAACGGTTAAGGCCCACTACGCCCAGCGGGACGGAAAGCCGCTGCCGGAAAAGCCGTATCAATGGAGTCCGAAGTCTGTTGCCGGAATCTTGGAGCGACCAGAGTACACCGGCTGCACAGTGAACTTCAAGACCTATTCCAAGTCCCACAAGCTGAAAAAGCGGCTGCATAACGCCCCGGAGAACCAGCGGATTTTCCCCAATACCCAGCCCGCCATCATCGACGAACAAGTTTTTGCACGGGTGCAGGAGTTGCGGGAGAACAAGCGCCGCCCGGCCAAGCAAGCCGAACGGCAAGGGTTGTTTTCTGGCCTGCTGTACTGCGCCGACTGTGGAAGCAAGCTGCATTTCGCCACAGGCAAAAACATGACACCGCAGCAAGACTGCTATCGGTGTTCCCGGTATAAGAGTAATACGGGTGATTGTACCATGCACTTTATCCGGGAAGAAACGCTGAAACTTTTTGTCTTGCAGCGGATTTTCGATGTGACGGCGCTGTTCTTTGATGATGCTATGGCATTTGAGGAAGCGGCGAGAAAGCAGCGTTTCCAAGAAGCTGAAAAAGAGGCCAGAAAGCGCAAGCGTGAAATCGCCCAAGCGGAAAAGCGTATTGCCGAACTTGACCGCATTTTCAAGCGCATCTATGAGGACGACATTAGCGGCGCAATCAGCCATGAGCGGTTCTTGAAACTCTCCGTTGATTATGAGGCAGAACAAAAAGGACTGACAGAGCAGGTCGAGATATGGCGGGAAGCGGTAGAAACCTTTGAACAGGATAAAGCCGACTTTGACAGCTTTGCGGCCATTGTACGGAAATATGTGGGCATCCGGGAACTGACGCCCACCATCGTCAATGAGTTTGTAAAGAAAATCATTGTCCATGCGCCAGACAAATCCAGCGGCCATCGCAGGCAGAAAATCGAACTGGTCTGGAACTTCATTGGAGAAGTCAACCTGCCGGGCGACGATCAGACCGTGGAACGGCAAAGAAAAGGCAGGACGGCATGACCTTTCAGCCATGCCGCCCTGCGGTAATCAAATTACTTCCTTATTGGAGCGTGCCTTTTCTCGATGCCTGCTTTTTACATTAGACTTTAGCCTGTCGAAAATAAATGCGGAGAGAATAAATTCCGGCATTTTCTGCCAGATGATGCCGCCTGTGGGCGGCTGGTATTCAGTTTCAAAACTCGAGTCAGGTTGACCTGAAGAGGGACAGGTCGATAAATGGCTATTTATAATTGTGCCTTGATGTCGGCAATTGCTACCAGAGCAGCTTCACCGCTAATAGCAATTCTTCCGTCATCTAATAATTCACACTGTAAATAACCGCCTCGCTTTGAAGCTTGAAATGCCTTTATGATTCGTTTTCCCAAAACATCAGACCAATAAGCAGCGATTTGACAATGCGCTGATCCGCATACCGGATCTTCCGCAATTGATAATTTCGGGCAAAAACTCCTAGAAACACAATCTACATTTATTCCGGCAGCAGTAGCATTTTGGATTCTTCCGTCAATGTTCATCAAGAGTTTTTGATTCGGTTCCAGGCATTTTACCTGCTCCTCATTTTCGAACACACATATAAGGTCAAGACCGAGTATTGCCTTTTGAGGACGAATTCCAAATGCAGCTTCCATTTCATCTGTTACTGGAATCTCTTTTAATTCATATGTAGGAAAATTCATTTCGTAGAGCTCATTTTTTCGCTCAATTATTAACTCGCCACTTAGAGTATGAAAGGTGACAGAATTACTCTCTGTCTCATAATAATTCAAAATCACAAAAGAAGAAGCTAGTGTTGCGTGACCGCACAGTTCTACCTCGGTTCCGGGGGTGAACCAACGCAAATGGTATCTTTGCTGCTCTTTTACAATAAAAGCTGTTTCGGACAAGTTATTTTCCATTGCCAGTTTCATCATAGCTTCGTCCGTCGGCCAATTCTCCATAACACAGACTGCTGCTGGATTTCCGGAAAAGGGCTTGTTAGTAAATGCATCAACTATATACTGTTTCATCCGGGTTCTATCTCCTTAACTTCCAATTTGTCGATGACTTTATTATACTCCCTTCAGCCGGAAAAATATATCTGTTTTCTGTAAACTTATTGGACGGGAATGGCCTGCCGCCCGTTAACGTATAGGGCGACTGTACTGTCAGATAACAGCTGACAGCAAAAGCTTTCTGTGATTTTTTCTATATGAAGATTGGTGTTCCATGAAATTTCTGATAAAATAGTAGAAAAGTAAGAGACGTTTATTTGCAGTAAAGGTACAGCATTGCCGGGAATGACATAAAAAAGAAACTTAATTCAGAAGTAATACTTACAATGAATGAAGTAAGTGAATGAGGTAAACGATCAAATGGCGTATGGGAAAATGAAAGACAATTTATTAATGAATGGAAATATACCCAAATCATATTTTCGACTTACGATTCCGAATGTTCTCAGCATGGTAATAACACTGGTTTATAATCTGGCGGATACATATTTTATTGCGGCCGTAGGGAATACGGATCTGGTAGCGGGAGTATCCCTGTGTGCCCCTGTTTTAACCATTCAGATGGCATTTGGAAATATATTTGCACAGGGTGGATGTACTTTGATTTCGCGCCTGCTGGGGGCGGCAGAACAAGACGATATTAAGCATGTAAGTTCACATTGTATTTATGCCGGCTATCTTCTGGGACTTGCCCTGGGAATTTTTTTTCTCCTGACGGGGCAGATTCTGCTCCCGCTTCTGGGAGCGGATATTGATACGGCAGGATTCGCAGGGCAGTATTTTTATTGGATTGCGGCGGGCTCTCCTTTTATAGTGGCTTCTTACGTATATACAAATCTGTTCCGATCTGAAGGCATGTCAGGTGAAGCAATGATCGGTACCGGTATTGGTGCGGTAGTAAATATTATTCTGGATCCGATTTTTATTTCCGGGCTTGGAATGGGCGCACAGGGAGCTGCGATAGCAACAGTCACGGGGTATATCATATCTGATATTTTCTGTACGGTTGTTTTACTGAAGAAAAGTCGGATTCTGTCTATGAATCCGCGTTATTTTGGTGTTTCCGGAACATATGAAAAGCAGATCCTGGGAATCGGAATTCCGGCAGCAATCATGAATATCGTACAAAGCCTGAGTGTGATTTTTCTTAATCATTTTCTTCTCCCATACGGTAATGTGGAGATTGCGGCAATGGGAATCGCCATGAAAACCGTTTCTATTGTAAATCTTGTCTTAATCGGTCTGGCCTATGGGGGACAGCCATTATTCGGATACTTTTTTGGAGCGGAGGACAGAGAGAATCTCAAGAAGCTGACATATTTTAATCTCAGATTGTCCGCGGGGACAGCAATTGTAATGTCCGTGGTTGTCTTTGCGGCAGCCGAGCCGCTGATCCGCTTTTTCATGGATGATGCAGAAATCGTACAGAGCGGCAGTATGATGTTGAGAATGCAGGTAACAACAATGACTTTTGCCGGCATTACCCTTCTGCTGACTCTGATTTTTCAGTCTGCGGGAAGGATAGGAATTTCGTTTCTGTTATCGCTCAGCCGTCAGGGAGTTATTTTTTTTATTATACTGGCAATTGCCTCAAGGATGTTCGGGTATATCGGCGTACTTGCGTCTCAGGCTGCAGCCGATGTCATCAGCGTTATACTTGCCGGAATCCTGTTTTACCACAGTATCTATCGAAAATGGAAAAACATTCGAAAAACTGGTTAATAAAAAACAAAACTTGAAAAAACTCCCTCGAAACATCCTGCTGTTTTCGCAGATAATAATCAAGAAACCAATTTTGTTTCAGAAGGGAGTTGTTTTTGTGGAAATGCAGAATATGCATTTGGCAATCACGTCCGTTCCCGTGCAGAACTGGGGTGAGCTTTACGATCAGGATGAAGCGTTGAAAACAGGAACCGTATTTAAAGATCTGGATTTGCCGTTTTTTGCGGCAGAACAGGTTCCCGCGGCAGCTTCTTCCGTCATGGAATCTCTGAAAAGTCCGGAAGAGAAGGAATTCAGTGAAAAGATGCTGGAAATCCAGAAGATCAGCTTTGTAATGGATGATCTGAGACTGTATCTGGACACCCATCCGGATGAACAGGAGGCTCTGACAATGCTGAAGGACATCCTTAAGAGGCGAAAACAGGTAATGTCCGAATTTGCCTCCAGGTTTTATCCGCTTACTATGGACTGTATGGCAGAGCTGTATGAGAGGGAGCCTTCGTCAGCATGTTACTGCTGGCAGAAAGGTGCGGCTCCCTGGGAAGGAGTGTACTGCTAATGTGGATTTATGAAAAAAGACTTCAGTATCCTGTCCGGATTACAAAAACCTGTCCGAAAACGGCTCAGCTTATCATCAGCCAGTACGGCGGTCCGGATGGAGAATTGTCGGCTTCTATGAGATATCTTTCTCAGCGCTATACCATGCCCCTGAAAACTGTGGGAGGCCTTCTGACAGATATCGGAACGGAGGAGCTGGCGCATATGGAGATGATCTGCGCCATGGTGTACCAACTTACGAAAAATCTGACCGTGGAGCAAGCAAAGGAAGCCGGATTTGACGCCTACTATATCGACCATACAACAGGAATCTGGCCTCAGGCTGCATCTGCGATGCCGTTTACGGCGAAGGAATTCCAATCCAAGGGGGACGCTGTCACCGACCTGACGGAAAATCTGGCGGCAGAACAGAAGGCCCGTACTGTCTATGACAATCTTCTGCGGATGATCACGGATCCGGAGGTGAGAGAGCCCCTTAAGTTTTTAAGAGCAAGAGAGATCGTCCATTTCCAGAGATTCGGAGAAGCTCTGGAAAAAACAAAAGAGAAGCTGGATGAAAAGAATTATTATTTTTTCAATCCGGAATTTGATAAGAAAATGATGAGATAGATCGTGGAGAAGGTGTACCTGATAAAGATTCGGTACACCTTCTGTGTTTATGCATACCATAGAAGAGAGCAGTTTGCATGAGGAGTAAGAAAATGAGAAAATGTATCAATCCCAGCCGTTTCCCGTCCGCTTTCCCGCCACAGCATCAGAACTGCCAGCCGGGGATAGAGTCACGGATGAATCCCCGTCCGGTATTCGATGATCCATGCTACAGAGGCAGCGGAAAGCTGATGGGGAGAGCGGCTCTGATCACAGGCGGTGACAGCGGGATCGGAAGAGCGGCTGCCATTGCCTTTGCCAAAGAAGGAGCGGAGGTCGCCGTTGCCTATTTGAATGAACAGAAAGACGCAGAGGATACAAAACAATATATAGAGGAAATGGGAGGAAACTGTTTCCTTCTTCACGGCGATATCAGACAGGAATGCACCTGTCGCCAGATCGTACGCGAGACGGCAAAAAAATTCGGAAAGATCAATATACTCGTAAACAATGCAGGGGTACAGTTTCCACAGGAGAGCATCCAGGATATTTCCGAGGAACAGCTTTATACTACATTTGAAATAAATGTATTTTCCATGTACTATTTTGTAAAAGCGGTGCTGGATTATATGCCGGAGTGTGGATGTATTATTAATACAGCCTCGGTCACTGCTTATCAGGGGGAGCCGGATCTGCTTGACTATTCTGCCACAAAAGGGGCGATCGTCTCCTTTACCCGGGCTCTTTCTCAGGCTTTGGCCGACAGGAAGATCCGTGTAAATGCCGTTGCTCCGGGTCCCATCTGGACGCCCCTGATCCCGGCATCATTTTCTGCGGAAAAAGTATCCGTTTTTGGAAAAGATGTGCCAATGAGACGTGCAGGACAGCCCTGCGAGCTGGCACCAGCTTATGTATATCTGGCCTCTGATGACTCTTCTTACGTGACCGGTCAGGTCATTCATGTCAACGGTGGAACGATCACCGGCAGTTGAGAACTGCTTTAGCAGAAAAAACAGAGAGAAAAGAGAGAGAAGCTGTTTTCTCTCTCTTAGATACAGAAAAGGAAATGACACAGACGTTATCAGATGATATAATGAAACCACTGAGCGAGGTGCCTTAACTGACAGTATCCGAATAAAAGTGAGGAGATTGTAAAAATGAACAGGAAGGAAAGACAGGCTATAGCCGAAGACATCGGAGCTGTTGTGACCAGCTTCAACCAGGGTACAATGATATTGGAAGCAGTCCGTTCCCTTAGGGATCAGACTATGCTGCCTGCGGGAATTTATATTGTGGATGACGGCTCCACAGATGAGACTTCGGTCAGACTTCTGGAAGAACTGGAGAAAGAGAAGGACACAGCAGTGCCGCTGACAGTGCTGAGACAGCCGAATGGAGGTGTATCAGCAGCGAGAAATACCGGGATCCGGGTAACAAGGACTCCTATGGTGCTGGTACTTGACGGGGATGACAGGCTGGAACCAGATTACATTGAGGAAGTCGGCAGTCTTCTGCGGAAGTCTCCCGCAATGGTTGCGGCCTCGTCTTGGATGAGAACATTTGGAGTCCTTGAAGCGGAGATCCGGCCATGTGGAGGCGGTATCATCCCGTTCCTCTCACGGAACTGCTGCCCGGCGACACATATCCTCTGTAGAAAGGCCTGGGAGCAGTGCGGCGGATATGACGAGTCCATGCGCGCCGGTTTTGAGGACTGGGATTTTTTCCTGAGCATGCTGGAGACGGCGCCCGATGCTTCCATTGGGATCGTAGAAAAGCCATTGATCGATTATCGCACTGCACCGGCTTCCTCCAATGTAAGAAGCATGACAAAACGTCTTGATCTTATGCGGTTTCTGATTGAAAAACATGAGAGATCTTACCTGGAACATGTTGCGGATGCGGTGCTGGGAGTGGAGGCGGTATCCATGTCCAGACTATATGGATGGGAGAAGGAGATCTTATTCGGTATGGAACGGAAAAAGGGAGTAAGCCGGGATTCGGCTAAATTCATGGAACATCCATCGTATGGAGACGGCGGGATGGCTGCGGCAGTACGCATTGCATCCGCCCGAAAGAAGGACTGACAGGAAAGAATCAGACAAAATTTTTGAAATTACTATTGTGTATTTGCTTCAACTTGTTTATTCTATTAGAGAAAGAATACAGCATAGAAGTGAGGTAGAGAAGATGAAACCTGTAAAAGAAGGAAAAGTTCGCGAGATTTATGACAATGGCGACAATCTGATCATGGTTGCAACAGACCGGATCAGCTGCTTTGATGTTATCCTGAAAAATACTGTGACAAAGAAAGGAACTGTCCTGACACAGATGTCCAAGTTCTGGTTTGAGATGACGGAGGATATCCTTCCGAATCATATGATCTCTACAGATGTAAAGGACATGCCGGAATTTTTCCAGCAGCCGCAGTTCGACGGCAACAGCATGATGTGCCGGAAACTCAACATGCTTCCCATCGAGTGTATTGTCCGCGGTTACATAACAGGAAGCGGCTGGGCCAGCTATCAGAAAGACGGCACAGTATGCGGCATCCAGCTTCCGGAAGGACTTAAGGAATCCGACAAACTGCCGGAACCGATCTATACACCTTCCACAAAAGCTGAGATCGGCGATCATGACGAGAACATTTCTTATGAGCAGAGCGTTGCTCACCTGGAGAAGTATTTCCCGGGAAAGGGCGAGGAGTACGCTTCCAAGCTCCGCGATTACACCATCGCTCTTTATAAGAAATGTGCGGATTATGCTCTGAGCCGCGGTATCATCATTGCGGATACAAAATTTGAGTTCGGCCTTGATGAGGAGGGCAATATTGTTCTCGGAGATGAGATGCTGACGCCGGACAGTTCACGTTTCTGGCCCGCTGACGGATATGAGCCGGGACACGGACAGCCGTCCTTTGACAAGCAGTTCGCCCGCGACTGGCTGAAAGCAAACCCGGACAATGACTGGACGCTTCCGGATGATATCGTCCAGAAGACGATCGACAAGTATCTTCAGAGCTATGAGATGCTGACAGGGAAGAAACTGCAGTAAAAAACAGAATCAATTGCAGGCTGAGGGGCAGGAAGTATTTTCCGGCAATCAGTCTGAAGCGTAAAATGGGAAAGCCATACCGTGAAAGGAAAGAGGACAGAACTCCTGATACTTTCGGTATGGCTTTCCTGGAATCTGAGAGGTGAAAGGTATGAAAGCGGTTGTTTATAAAGGAAACGGGCAGATCACTCTGGAAGAACGTCCTATGCCGGTGCTGCTGGATGAGAGAGATGCGATCATTCAGGTCACATTGACTACGATCTGCTCCAGCGATATCCATATCAAACACGGCGCAGTACCCAGAGCAGTGCCGGGCACGATTCTGGGACATGAGTTTGTCGGAAGAGTTGTGGAAACAGGAAAAGCGGTGAAGAAAGTGAAACCGGGAGACCGGGTGGCAGTGAACGTAGAGACTTTCTGCGGAGAATGTTTTTTCTGTAAAAGAGGCTTTGTCAACAACTGTACGGACGAGCACGGCGGCTGGGCGCTGGGATGCCGGATCGACGGAGGACAGGCGGAATATGTCCGGATCCCCTATGCGGATAACGGTTTGACTGTCATTCCCGATAATGTGACGGACGAACAGGCTCTGTTTAACGGAGATATCCTGTCTACCGGATACTGGGCGGCAAAGATCGGGGAGATCAATCCTGCAGACACAGTGGCTGTGATTGGCGCCGGACCAACGGGACTTTGTACCATGATGTGCGTCCGTCTGTACACTCCGGCAAAGATCATTGCAATCGATACAGACGAGTACAGACTGGCTCTTGCAAAGGAAAAAGGTCTTGCCGATATCACCCTTGTCCCCGGAAGAGACAGGGTGGAAGAAGAGGTTCTCAGAGCATCCGGAGGCAGAGGTGCGGATACGGTTTTTGAAGTGGCGGGAGGGAATGATACGTTCCAGACTGCGTGGAAGATCGCAAGATCAAATGCGGTTGTAGTGATCGTAGCGATGTATGAAGAACCGCAGATGCTTCCTCTTCCGGATATGTATGGGAAGAACCTTATATTTAAAACAGGTGGAGTGGATGGAAGTTACTGTCAGGAGATCATGGACCTGACCGAATGCGGTAAACTGGACGCAGGGTTCCTCATCACACACCGGTGCGGACTGGATGAGATTATGGATGCGTATGATATCTTTGAGAATAAGAGAGACCATGTGATCAAATATGCGATAAAACCTGGCAATCGATAACAAGCAGTTTATATTTTCGTGTTTACAGACTAGAGGATGAGTGTTAATGGACCAGAGTACAATGACAGCAGTTATAAAAGATCAGACAGATCGAGCCTTATGGGAAGTGAAAAATGTTATAGACTGTGTTCCGGATGACTTATGGAATAAAAATTACTGTGATATGCCTTGTTGGAAACATATTTATCATATGCTTCATTCTCTTGATCTCTGGTACATCAATCCGTGTGACCGGGAGTTCATAGAGCCGTCGATCCATGAAAAAGATTTGAACAATCTGGACGTCGTCTCTGAAAAAGAACTTTCAAGAGAAGAGATAAACGGTTATTTGTCAGATATCGAAAAAAAGATAAAGTTATATATTGCAGGGCTGACTGATGAGATGCTCCTGGAGTACCCTCCAGATTGTGAATACTGCCGATTTACCCTGATATTGGCTCAGTTCAGGCATTTGCACAGCCATATGGGGATGATCATGGGATTTATTATAGATGATAAAGGACTCTGGCCTCGGGTTCTGGGATTAGAGATGCCGTTTCCCGAAGCGGGTTATGATAAATATTTGTAATGTAGGAGGATATATTCCATGCATGTACTGAAAATCGCTCTTTTACAGATCGCTCCCTGTGGAAGCCTGGAAAATAATCTTGAGAAAGGAATACGAGCCTGTCAAAAAGCAAAGGAAAAGGGGGCGGACATCGCCCTGTTTCCCGAAATGTGGAGCAATGGTTATCGGATCTACGATCGCCCGGCGAATGAATGGAAGACAGAAGCGATATCTTCCGACAGCAGATTTGTCAGTTCGTTCGGAAAAATTGCCGGGGAGCTGGACATGGCGATCAGTGTCACGCTGCTTGAAAAGTACAGAGAAGGCGCCCGAAATACGCTGATCCTTTTTGATCGCCATGGAAAGAAAAAGCTGATCTATGCGAAAGTGCATACCTGTGATTTCAGCGTAGAACAGAACCTGATACGGGGAGAGGAATTCTGTACAACAGAACTGGATACCGCATGCGGTCCGGTCAGGGTCGGCGCGATGATCTGCTATGACAGGGAATTCCCGGAGAGCGCCAGGATCCTCATGCTCCAGGGAGCGGAGCTGATCCTTGTTCCGAATGCCTGCCCCATGGAGATCAACCGCATTTCCCAGCTTCGGGCGAGAGCGTATGAAAATATGCTGGCGATCGCTACATGCAATTATCCCGAAAACGTTCCCGACTGCAATGGGAGATCTACCGTCTTCGACGGTGTGGCATATCTGCCGGAAATGGAAGGATCCCGTGACACCTGTATTCTGGAAGCGGATGGGAAAGAAGGAATTTATCTGGCCGGACTTGATCTGGATCGTCTGAGACAGTACCGGAAGAGCGAGGTGCACGGCAATGCCTACCGACGGCCGGAAAAATACGGGATACTGACGGAAGAGAATGTACGGGAACCTTTTATCAGGGGCGACAAACGTGAAATGCGGGAGTGTTTCTGTATGAAAGAAAAGTTGGATAAAAGATAAAACAGTGCTTGAAACGTATTATTTCTTATGATACTATAGGGAAAGCAAAAGTAAGGGAGGTGGCTTGATGTCGGCTATTCGCTAACATAGGGACAATCGTTTTTCTCATCATAATTGTTTACGATGGGTTCTTTTGTCGTACCTGTTTGCGGATAGGATCATCAGGCTGGCTTTTCAGGCGGTTTATTTTTGTACGCCAAAATAGTGAAAGGACGGCCGGAGTATTCCGGCTTTTTTCTTTAGTGCTAGAATAATGTACTAATGATTCGGTCGTGATGGATAACAGCGGGACAGGTATGCGGATAACTCAAAGTAACGGGTTATCCTTTTTTATTTAAAAAATCATTGGGGAGAAATAGAAGATCATGAAAGGAAAAGAAAAAAGAAAAGAAATATATCGATGCCTGAACTGCGGATGGACATGTGTCATCTTGGAAGAGGAGGCGGCTTTAGAACACTGCCCGAACTGCCTTTGCGGAATTCACGATGAGGATAGAGAAGGAAATGAGTGCGGCGGGATCACGGAACCGGTAGGAATCTGGGTCAGGTCTGAGAGAGAATGGGAGATCATACAGAGATGCCGGTTCTGCGGAGAGATGAGGGCAACTCCCGTGACAGAACAGGATAATCGGATCAAGATATTATCGATCGCATCGAAGCCAATATCTTCTCCGCCCTTCCCCATCGAACGGATCGGGGAAATGACAAAGATCATGGGCGGAAGCGGAGAAACAGGAGGAAAATAGAAATGAACAGGGAAAATAAAAAAAGAAAATATGACAAGAAATACTACAGGACACATCCATGCACAGACTCCTTCACCTGTAAAGTATGCGGCTGGACGGTCGTTTCAGCGGGTGCCGGCACTGATCACAGAAATCACTGTCCAAACTGCCTTTACAGCATCCATCTGGACAATAAACCAGGGGACCGGGAGTCAGAATGTCATGGGCGTATGGAGCCGATCGGTGTCTGGGTCAGGAAAAACGGAGAATGGGCGATCATACACCGCTGTGTCAGATGCGGCAAAATCAGTTCCAACCGTGTGGCTGCAGATGATAATCCGATGAAGCTGACGGCATTGGCCATGAGGCCTTTTGGAAGTACAATGATATCAAGAGAAGAGATCAGAGGTATGACGGCTTCTATGGAAGGCTAGGCTGCGAAAATACAGTTGGTTTTCCCACTTTACGCAGAAACAGTAAAATGCAGGTCTAAGCATGCGTGTCCGGGTTGCTTCTTTCCGGCAGGAGAATTATAATATTAGCATATTTATTCTTTCCTGCCGGAAGTCAGCGATCACAGAATGGAATTTCAGGAGGCATGATAAAATGAGAACAAGTACGATCACAAGAGAACAGGCGCTGGAATTGCTCAGGACTTACAATAAAGAGGCGTTTCATATTCAGCATGCCCTTACCGTGGAAGGTGTAATGCGCTGGTACGCTAATGAGCTGGGATATGGTGAGGAAGCGGATTACTGGGCCATCAGCGGTCTTCTTCATGATATAGATTTTGAAATGTATCCGGAGGAGCATTGTCAGAAGGCTCCGGAGCTCCTTAGGAAAGGCGGAGTGGGGGAAGACATGATCTACACAGTCTGCTCTCACGGATATGGAATCTGCAGTGACAAGGAGCCGATCCATGAAATGGAAAAGGTTCTCTTTGCCGCAGACGAGCTGACCGGGCTGATATGGGCTGCAGCGCTGATGCGTCCGTCAAAAAGTGTGATGGATATGGAAGTCTCAAGCGTAAAGAAGAAATTTAAGGACAAGCGTTTCGCGGCGGGCTGTTCCAGGGACGTGATAAGATCCGGAGCAGAGAAGCTTGGATGGGAGCTGAATGAGCTCTTTGAGAAAACGATCCTTGCAATGCGTTCCTGTGAGGCAGAGGTGCAGGAAGAAATGAATGAAATGGGATATTAGAAAAAAATAAGTGAGATCGAGGTTGGGGGATGGAGGAAGAGATTCTTTATTTTTTTGATCAGCATATGGATGCGCTTCCGATTTATGAAAAGCTGGAGAATCGGATTTTAAACGAGATAGAGGATGTACGGATTAAAATACAGAAAACACAGATTTCATTTTATAACAGGCATCTTTTTTCCTGTGTTTCATTTGCAAAAGTCCGAAAAGCGAAGGAGAGGCCGGATTCCTATATTGTTGTGACAGTAGGGCTGAAACGGCGTCTCGATTCCCCTCGGATTGATATTGCTACAGAGCCGTATCCGAACCGCTGGACTCACCACATCCTGATATCGGATACGGAGGAGATCGACGATGAACTTATGGACTGGATCAGAGAAGCTGCGGAGTTTTCAGCGGCAAAACGGTAGGCGTATACAGCGGCACATACAGAGCCTGATCTATATTTATCAGATGGGGGAAGACTCCCGCCTCTACAGGCGGTGAGGAACAAATATGTATCAGTGGCGGGTGTCAGTTCCCATCTGATAAACGCTCCGCGAGGGCGCTGAACGTCCGGGGGACGTTCGCTTAGCGCCGACCGTAGTGGAACGAATCCCGCGCCAAGACTCGCGAGCGAGTCTTGAATAAAGTAAGAAAATACATACCGGAGGTACAGCAAATGGAAAAAGTGATTTTAGGGAAGACAGAACTTGAGGTAAACAAAAACGGATTCGGTGCGCTTCCGATTCAGCGCATCACAAAAAGCGAGGCGGTATATCTTCTGCAGAAAGCGTTTTATAATGGCATCAACTATTTTGATACGGCACGGGCCTATTCCGACAGCGAGGAGAAGATCGGCGCGGCATTCGAGTATACAAGAGACAAGATCATTATCAGTACGAAGACCATGGCACAGACAGCGGAAGGGTTCTGGAAAGATCTGAATGAAAGTCTGAAGAAAATGAAGACAGATTACATTGATATTTATCAGTTCCATAACCCCGCCTTCTGTCCGAAACCGGGGGATGAGTCAGGGTTATACGATGCTGCCCTGGAGGCGAAGAAACAGGGAAAGATCCGGCATATCGGTATTACGAACCACAGGATCGCAGTGGCTCAGGAAGCCATAGAATCCGGGCTCTACGAGACGCTGCAGTTCCCTTTTTCCTACCTTGCGGCAGACGCTGATCTGAAGATCGTGAAAGCCTGTAAAGAAGCCGGAATGGGATTTATAGCCATGAAGGGACTATCCGGAGGACTGATTCATAATTCCGCCGCAGCTTATGCCTATATGGCACAGCCCCAGTTTGCACATGTGGCGCCGATCTGGGGAGTACAGAGAGAGTCTGAGCTGGATGAGTTCCTTTCCTATCAGGTCTGTCCGCCGCAGCTTGACGAGGCACTCCTTAAGGAGATCGAGGAGGATAAGAAACAGCTTTCCGGTGATTTCTGCAGAGGATGCGGATACTGTATGCCCTGTCCGGCCGGAATCGAAATCAACAACTGCGCAAGAATGAGTCTGATGCTCAGAAGAGCGCCTAAGGAAGGATGGCTTTCTGAAGAGTGGCAGGAGAAGATGAAGAAGATTGAAGGATGTCTGCATTGCGGACAGTGTATGAAAAAATGTCCTTATGGTCTGAACACTCCGGAACTTCTGGCAAAGAATTATGAGGATTATAAAACCTTTCTTTGATAAAGGGCGGGCTTATAAGCCGCAGGTGTGCGCTATGAAAAAGAATGACGGGAGATAAATGATGTACGAGACATGTATTTTTGATCTGTACGGAACCCTGGTGGATATTCGTACCGATGAGGAAAAGGAAGAACTTTGGGAACGGCTTGCCCTTTTTTATGCATATTACGGCGCCCGGTATTCTCCTGACGAGCTTCGCTGCTCCTACAAAAGGCTGACCGGGGAGATGACGGCCGGGCATGAAGCGCTGCGCCGTGACTCCCACGAGTCTTTCCCGGAGATCCAGATAGAGAAAGTATTCCGCAAGCTGTTTGAAGAAAGGGGAATCATTGCGGACGAGGCGCTGGTCTGTCATGCAGGGCAGTTTTTTCGAGTACTTTCTACAGAATTCCTTCGGCTGTATGAAGGAACGGAAGAAATGCTCGCGGCTGTGAACAAAAGCGGGAGAAAGATCTATCTTCTCTCTAATGCCCAGCGCGTTTTTACGGAGTATGAGATGAATGCTCTGGGAATTACAAAATATTTTGACGGAATCTATATTTCCTCAGATGAAGGATGCAAAAAACCGGATCTGAAGTTCTTCAGAAAACTGCTCGATACCTGCGGGATCCTTCCTGAAAAGGCTGTCATGGTGGGAAATGATGGAATCTGTGATATCGAGGGAGCAAGGAACGCGGGACTTTCCACGCTCTATGTACACACGGACATATCGCCCCGGGAGGACATACCGAAGGCGGATTATGTGCTGGATCATATGGATATGAAGCGGATTACGAAAATACTGCTGTCCTGAAGACCAGGATCTATGGAATAATTTTCTCTTTCTGAGATTTATTATCATCTGCTGTCTATTATTAGAAAAAGAATTGAATTTCGACTTCTCTTCTAGTAGAATTGGTGGGACTGTGAAAAAACAGACGAGGAGAAATTTAATTATGAGAGAAAAATGGATCAGCAGTATTATGGCAGGAATTTTCATTTCGATGGGAGCAATGGTATATCTGTCCATTCCGAATAAGACTGTCGGAAGCCTGTTCTTTTCAACAGGAATCTTTCTTGTCCTGAATCTTCACAATATGCTCATAACACGAGTATGCCCGCTGATTGTATATGACCGTACATATCGGTGGACCGATATTGTTGTGTCCTGGATCGGGAACGGGATCGGAACACTGATCGCGGCACTGGTTATTCTTTTTTCAAGATTTGAGGGAGTGATCCGGGAGACTGTGAGAACGGTTGGAGATACAAAGCTTGATGATACACCTCAGAGCCTGTTTGTTCTGGGAATATTGTGTGCGTGTTTCGTAGCCTTTGCGGTCCTGGTCGGAGCAAAGCAGAAACAGGGATCTTTCGGTTAGATCTTTTACGTATGGCTTTTTATCACCGCTTTTGTTTTCTGCGGCTTTGAACATATCGTGGCGGATATGTTTTACATAGCGTTTTATGCGCTGAATTTCGGCGCAGATATCCTGGATGTCGTCAAGGTTCTTGCCTGCGTAACAGCAGGCAATCTTGCAGGCGGCTTTCTGATCGCCCATGCAGTCAGGCGGCTTGACCGGAAGGAGTGAAGACTTGATTTTATACGGTCACGGGAGTATGATATAACATATTTTTTACAAGGGGTGTATGAATATGATCAGGGACATGATTGTTTTTATATTAAAACCGTTTTCATTTCTCCCGGCGCTGGCGATGATGTATATCATCTTTTCATTTTCGGCACAGGACGGAGTGGATTCGGGCAGTCTGAGCTACGACGTAAGTCATAAAATCGTAGAGATCGGTAATGAAGTCCTGCAGAAAGATCTGGAAGAGTGGGAGATCGACGAGCTGGCGTACGAGATAGAATATCCGGTCCGTAAAGCGGCACATATGACAGAATATTTTATACTGGCGGTTACAGTCTCGTTCCCTTTTTATGTGTATGGACTCCGGGGATTTCCGCTGATGCTGGTGGCGGGGCTGATCTGTGTGGGATTTGCCTGCGGAGACGAATATCACCAGTCGTTTGTGGAAGGCAGGGGTCCCTCGGTTCGTGATGTGGGGATCGACAGTATCGGAGTCTTCTGCGGGATTCTGTTCGTGCGGATTGTCTGCTGGACACTTCTTGCTCCGGCAAGAATGATGGAGAGACACAGAATAAGAAGAGAGCGAAGACTGGAAAGAGAACGCCGGATTGAAAGGGAGAGACAGCGAAGGATAGAGTCCCGTTCCCGGCGGAAAAGACACGGGAGATGGGAAGAGTATTAAAAAACGGAGAAGGGAGCGTAGGCAGAAATGAGACGTGTAATCCGCCCTGCAGAAGAAGAGATGGGAGGCGTACTTTCGACGGCTCTTTTCAGTGCTGTCTGGTATTGCGCGATATGCGGCACCATACTGAAGAGCGGATTTCAGATCAGCATGTTCCTGTTTCTCGTTGCCGGTCTTCTGCCGCTGTGTCAGACGGTCAACATTGTTCGGCGTGCTTTGTTCTACCGGAAGCAGAGGACGGATGCAATTGCTTTCGGAAATCGGTGCCGCGGCAGGATTGTCGGGGTTACACGCCAGGATGTTCCATATTATTCATCGGGTGAGCACAGGCGACTGAGGTATCGGAGATATTATTATCTGGAAGTCGAGATGACGGATCCGGATACAGGGATATCCACCAGGATCCGGAGTCAGGGATACCGGCGCCCGGTTCATCGATATCTTGGCTCGGACAGAGTGACGGTTTATACGGATCGGAGTGGATGGAAACATTATCTGGAGGATTTTCAGTGGAAAGAGCATAAAAATGATCCGGATATTTTTGATTATCCCCGTGAATTCGAGGAGGTACATCTGGAATCAGGAAGATTGAGCCAGATCATATTTGTCGTTATTCTGCTTCTGATGATATTGAATGTTTTCATCCAGAGGTGATGCCTGTTTTACCCGTAAATAAGAGAGAAAGAAGGAGTACATGATGAGGCCGATGCGTCTTTTTAAAAGAGAGATCAAGGATGAAGAAATACTGAGAGAGATTCTTGAAGAGTGCGATGTGGTACGGCTTGGAGGTTTCGATGAGGACGGCATGTTCATTGTTCCGGTTAATTACGGCTATGAGCTTGAGAACATAGGCGGGAAGATGCATCTGAGACTGTACATTCACGGCGCAAAAGAAGGGCGGAAAGCAGAGGCTTTCGCGAAGAATGCGTCTGTGGCGGTGGAGATGGACTGCTGTCATGAAGTGATCACCGGGGATTACACCTGCAGCTATTCTTATGCTTACCGGAGCATTATGGGGAACGGAAGGATCCATGTGCTGACGGAGAAAGAGAAACAGATCCATGCGCTGACAAAGATCATGGAGCATCTGGCGCCGGATGCAGAGATCCGTTTCCGCCCGGAAATGCTGGAGCGGACCGCCGTATTTTGCATCGACGTGGAAGACTTTACCGGAAAAGAACGAAAAAAGAAATAAATCAGGAATACTTTATTGACTTTATACCTGGCACAGGGCTTATAAAAAGAACAGGAAAAATATTAACTGATAAGTAGGAGGAGAGAAAAATGGTACATCATATTGTAATGTGGAAATTCAAACCTGAGATTGAGGAGGAGAGAAAGCCGGAGCTGAAGAAGGCGATGAAGGAAAACCTGGAAGGACTCATCGGAAAAGTACCCGGACTGCTTACGGTGGAATTCGTAGAGGAGCCTCTCCCGTCCAGTACCCATGATGTGGCGCTGGTCACCACCCTTGAGAAAGCGAAGGATATTTCTGTTTATGCGACCCACCCGGCACATGTGGCCGTGGCGGACACTTATGTGCGTCCTTTTGTGACAGAGCGCGCCTGCCTGGATTATTAAAAAGCTGAAATGAGTTAAAATTGACGGGAAGGGGGCGTTAACCCATGAATATGTATGACCTGATCGTAAAGAAAAAACGGGGCGGTGAACTGACGGATAAAGAGATACGATGGATGATCCGGGAATATACCGATGAGAACATCCCGGATTATCAGATGTCTGCCATGATGATGGCAATCTGCTTTGTGGGAATGACCGACGAGGAGACAAAGGAACTGACTCTTGCCATGGCGCACAGCGGAGATATGCTGAACCTGTCAGAGATCCATGGAATCAAGGTGGACAAGCACAGTACGGGCGGTGTGGGGGATAAGACATCACTTGTGCTTGCGCCCCTTGTAGCCTCTCTCGGCGTTCCTGTTGCGAAGATGTCAGGCAGAGGGCTGGGACATACCGGAGGAACTATTGACAAACTGGAGAGTTTTGCCGGATTCAGAACAAACCTGACAACAGAAGAATTTATCCGCAATGTGAACACAATACACATTGCTATTGCCGGTCAGACAGCAGATCTTGCTCCGGCGGACAAGAAGCTTTATGCTCTGAGAGATGTGACAGGGACGGTTGATCAGATGTCCCTGATCGCTTCCAGCATCATGAGCAAGAAGCTGGCTTCCGGGTCAGACGGAATTGTGCTGGATGTGAAGACCGGAGATGGGGCATTTATGAAATCATATTCAGATGCAAAAGCTCTTGCGGCAGAGATGGTCAACATCGGCAAGCTGGCCGGCAAGGACGTATCTGCTGTAATCTCGGATATGGATCAGCCTCTCGGAAACGCTGTTGGAAACGCACTGGAAGTTAAGGAAGCCATAGATACACTGCGGGGAGGAGGCCCCCGGGATCTGAAGGAACTGGTCCTGACCCTGGGATCGCTTATGGCTGTCAAGGCGGGAAAGGCGGAGAATACAGAACAGGCTGCCGCGCTTCTTGAGAGCAATCTGAAAAACGGCCGGGCATTTCAGGTATTCAAAGAGTTTATCAGAGCGCAGGGAGGGGATCCGGGGGAGGCGGAACAGCCTGAGCTTCTGCCTCGGGCCGAATATCAGGAGGAAGTATATTCGGAAAAGGAAGGCTATGTAAGCAATATTCACACGGAAGAGATCGGACGGATCTGCCTTCTCCTCGGAGGCGGAAGAGAGAAAAAAGATAGTGAGATCGATCTTGCTGTGGGAGTGATTCTGCTCCGGAAGAAAGGGGACTTTGTCTGTACAGGCGAGCCGATTGCGGTGATTCACGCGAACAGTCCGGAAAAGCTGAATGAGGCAAAGGAGCGCCTTCTTCAGGCATATGAATTCTCTGAGGAAAAACCTCTGCTTGAGCCGCTGATTAAAGGAATTATTGAATAAAGAACAAAAGCATAGGACAGAAAGTGCTGCACATATACTGATTATAAAAGGCGTATGTGTGGCATTTTTATGGAAAGAGATCATATCCGCGAACGGCTGGCATCGGCTGCAAGTATGCCGAAGGATGTAGTGCTGGGGGCATCGGTTATTACAATACTCGGCAGAAACGAGGTATGCATAGAAAATTATCGAGGAATCATAGAATATACAGACACTCTGATCCGGGTACAGACGAAAAGCGGACAGGTAAGACTCACCGGAAAACGTCTTCAGATCGAATACTATACAAATGACGAAATGAAGATCAAAGGAAGATTGGTTTCTCTTGAATTCGGTGAAGGGAGGAAAAAAGATTGATACGTTCATTCCTCCGGTGGCTCAGAGGATATGTCAAAATCCGTGTTGAAGGATATTCCCCGGAACGTTTTCTGAATCTCTGCTGCTTTCATCATATTCTTATATGGGAGCTTTCTCCGGCAGGAAATGCATATGAGATGTATATGAGTCTTTCGGGTTTCAGAAAGATCCGCCCTTTTGCAAGAAAAACCCGTACACGGGCTGTGATTATCGAGAAATGCGGATTTCCTTTTTTTGTCAAGCATTATCGCAGGAGAAAACTGCTTTTTGCTGGAATCTTTTTCTGTATTATTCTTCTGAAAGCATATTCCCTTTTCATATGGGACATTCATTTTGAAGGAAATGAAAAATGGACAGATGAAACACTGATTGAATTTCTGGCGTCAAACGATATTACGCCTTTTATGCTGAAAAGCCGGGTTGACTGCTCCGGTATTGTAAAAGATATCAGAAAGGAATATAATGATATAGTATGGGTTTCCGCATCTGTTGACGGAAGCCGATTAAAGATTCAGATCAAAGAAAATGAAGATACTTTTACAGAGGAGACAGCAGAGGACGACACACCGGTGGATCTGATTGCCGGAAGCAATGGTGTGATTACCGGGATCGTTACCCGTGCGGGGGTCCCTCAGGTACATGTCGGCGATGAAGTAAAAGCAGGCGATCTTCTTGTGTCCGGACGTATCGATGTACTGGATGACAGCGGGGAAGTTACAGGATATCAGTATCAGCATTCGGATGCAGATATTTATGCTGATACGGAAATGGAGTATAATGACTCAATGCCGCTGACTTATCAGGAAAAGATATATGATGGGAAAAAGAGATATCGATTCTATGTGAATATTTCCGGCTGGGAGCTCTCTGCAGGTACGGTGAAGAACAGGTATCCCCACGCGGATCTGACCGCATGGGAGAGACAGATCAAACTCGGAGAAAATTTTTATCTGCCGCTTTCTTACGGATATGAGACTGCGGAATCTTACTCTTTTCAGAAGAAAAAATATACCGAGGAAGAAATACGTCAGGAGCTGACCGGAAGATTTGAGCAGTTTTGCCGGAATTTGGAGGAAAAAGGTATCCAAATCCGGGAAAATAGTGTTAAAATACACATGGATGCGGCTTCGGCCAGGGCTTCCGGGATACTTTATCTGAATCAGAAGATTGCAGAGGAAACTGACACAGAAATATTAACGATTGAAAGGAAAGAAGAACTTAAATGAGTCTGTCGGAACTGATGATTGATATACCGGCTGAGCATGAGATGAATGTGTTTGGCCAGTTTGATGCATATGTAAAAAAGCTCGAAAGAACGTTTCATGTTACGTTGATCGCAAGAGACGGAACGACAAAGATCGTTGGAGAGAACAGTGCTGCTCAGAAGGTACTCCGTATCCTCACTCAGCTTGTTGAGCTTTCAAAAAGAGGAAATACGATCACGGAGCAAAATGTGGATTATGCCATTTCTCTTGTTTTTGAAGATCAGGAAGAGGGAATTGTTGCAATTGATAAGGACCTGATCTGCCATACTCTCCAGGGAAAGCCCATTAAGCCGAAAACACTGGGGCAGAAGAGATATGTGGATGCGATAAGAGATGACATGATTACGTTCGGGCTTGGACCGGCCGGAACCGGGAAGACCTATCTTGCAATGGCAATGGCGATAACCGCTTTCAAGCGGAATGAGGTGAACCGGATCATTCTCACACGCCCTGCAATTGAGGCCGGTGAAAAACTTGGATTTCTCCCAGGAGATCTTCAGAGCAAGATTGATCCTTATTTAAGGCCGCTCTATGACGCTCTCTATGAGATTATGGGGGCGGACGGTTTTCTGAGAAATTCTGAAAAAGGACTGATCGAGGTAGCTCCCCTTGCCTATATGCGGGGCAGGACGCTGGACAATGCCTTTATCATACTGGACGAAGCGCAGAATACGACGCCTGCGCAGATGAAGATGTTCCTCACCCGTATCGGGTTCGGGTCAAAAGTCGTGATCACTGGTGACTCGACACAGAAGGATCTGCCCTCAGGAACGGTGTCGGGTCTGGATGTGGCCGTCAAAGTGGTCAAAGGACTGGAGGGCATCAGTATCTGTACACTTACAAGCAAAGATGTGGTGAGACATCCTCTTGTTCAGAAGATTGTGAAAGCATATGAAGAATACGAAAAGAAATCCGCAGGATCCAAGAGCGGAAGAAGGAGAAAAGCATGAGCCTGTTTATAGAAGAAGAGGGGGAGATCAGACTTCCGTTTGACATAAAAGAGACAGCTGAGTTGGTCGTCTCGGCGGCTCTTGAAGTGGAGCAGTGTCCCTACGAGGCCGAAGTCAATCTTCTGCTTACAACGGATGAGGAGATCCACAGGATGAATCTGGAATTCCGTCAGATTGACCGGCCGACGGATGTGCTGTCATTTCCCATGATCGAATATGGAAGACCGGGGGACTTTTCCGGTATTGACGAGGAGAGGGATGATATTTTCAATCCCGAATCCGGAGAACTGCTGCTGGGGGATATCGTAATTTCAAAGAATAAAGTTCTTTCTCAGGCTGAGCAGTACGGTCATGAACCGAAACGGGAATATGCATTTCTGATTGCTCACAGTATGCTCCATCTTTTCGGATATGACCATATGGAGGAAGAGGAAAGACATATGATGGAGGAGAGACAGCGTATTATCATGCAGAAAGTGAATATTCTGCGCTGACTATTTCCGATGCGAAGGATATAAGGAGGACATTTATGGCTGAGACACCTAAGACGAATAATCGAAATGCCAAAAAGGACGACTACCTTGTTCAGGGAGCGATACTTGCGGCGGCGGCGGTCCTGACCAAGATTATAGGGGTTGTATACCGGATCCCGCTGACCAATATTCTGGGGGATGAGGGAAACGGATTTTACGGCTATGCGTATCAGGTCTATGCAATCGCGCTGATGCTGTCGTCATTCAGCCTTCCTACCGCAGTGTCAAAACTGGTTTCCGCAAGACTGGCGGTACGTCAGAGAAGAAATGCGTTCCGCGTGTTTATATGCTCTCTTGCATTTGCGTTTGTTGTGGGCCTTGTCATCTCTCTGGCAATCTTCTTCGGCGCAGGAGCAATTTCTACTTATGCAATGCGCTCTCCATTGAGCGTTTACGCCCTCAGAGTACTGGCTCCGGGTCTTCTCATTGTCGCGGTGATGGCGGTAATACGGGGATATTTTCAGGGATTGGGAACAATGGTTCCCACTGCAGTTTCCCAGATTCTGGAACAGATTGTCAATGCGGTTGTCAGCATTGTCGGCGCAAGCATATTGATCAGTGTGGGAAACCGGGCAGGGCAGGAGACGGGAGAGGAACTCCTCGGTTCTGCGTACGGCGCCGCGGGGAGTACACTGGGAACCGTATTGGGAGCGCTTGCCGGGCTCCTGTTTCTTCTGTTTGTGTTATGTCTTTACAAAAGCGTAATCAAGAAGCAGCTGAAGCGTGACCGATCCAGACATCAGGAAAGTTATTCTCTCATACTGAAGGCTCTGATCTTTACCGCAGTACCGGTCATTTTCAGTACAGCAGTTTACAATATAAATCAGATCATCGATCTTACGATCTTTAATCATGTCATGAGTTCACAGGGATATGTGGAACAGGAATATATGGCTCTGCAGGGCATTTATACCGGAAAATATGATACTTTGATCAATGTCCCCATGGCCATTGCCAACGCGCTTGGAGCATCTGTGGTGCCAAGCCTTACGGCAGTCGTCGCCAATGGTACAGAAAAACAGATACATAATAAGATCAATCAGACGTTCCGGCTTACCATGGTAATTGCAATTCCAAGCTGTGTCGGATATTTTGTACTTGCATCGCCTCTGATGGTGCTCCTCTATAACGATGCAAGCGCTACACCGGCCTATCTGTTGATGGCGGGGGCCATTGTTGTGGTTCTGTATAGTCTGTCGTCGGTTTCGAATTCGGTTCTTCACGGACTGAATCACATGACGGCTCCGGCTAAGAACGCAGGCATTGCTCTTGGAGTGCATCTTGTGGCTTTCTGCATTATGATGATCGTATTCCGGATGAACGTTTATGCGCTTGTCGGCGGAAATATTGTTTTTGCGCTCTGCATGTGTATTCTTAACCAGATTAAAATCCGCAAGGTATGCGGGTATGAGATTGATATCATGCAGACGTTTGTAAAACCGTTTATCGCAGCAGCAGTTATGGGGATTGTGACCTTTGCAGTGCATTTCGGACTTGATCTGCTGATCGGAGGAAGATTTATCGCAACGACGATCTCTATTTTTGTCGCGGTGGCGGTTTATGCGGTAGTGGTGCTCAGGATCGGAACATTATCAGAACAGGATATCATAGACCTGCCGATGGGAGTACGACTTTTGAAATACTGCAAAAAACTCCGTCTTCTTCCGGAGGAAAAATCAGAAACTGAATAAAAAAACAGAAAAAGCCAATACTGTATGAAAAAAGGAGTGGAGTCCTTATGAAATCAAAGTACGTAATTGGCTTTTTCTGTGCCGTCTTCTTCGCGGTTATTCTTCTTACGGCGGGTTATCAGCTGAGCTATCGCCATGTAATGGACAGGCAGTCGGCAAGAGCAGAGGAAGAAGTTCCTACTACCGAGAGCATTTCCGCTGAAGGGGATGCGGTTCAGGAGGAAGGATTTTACCTGAGTGAACTTCAGGGATATGTCGCCGTGTATCTCAGTGACAAAACAACCATCTATGAGCTCACGGAGATTCCGCTCTCAGATCTCCCGGAAGAAGTACGTCAGGAAGTAGCGTCCGGAAAATATGTGGAGACAGCAGAGGAATTGTATGCGTTTCTGGAAAATTATTCGAGCTGAATGCTGCTCTGGACGAATTGCGCAGAATAGTGTATAATGCGGTGTAGCTTTGAAACAGAGAAAACAGGAGTTGTTATCATGGAAAAACAGAAGATAGACCGCATAAATGAATTATACAGAAAATCCAAAGCAGAGGGGCTGACAGACGCAGAGCGGAAAGAACAGAAGATCCTCAGGCAGGAATACCTGGAACTTGTCCGGCGCAACCTGAGAAGCCAGCTTAATAATATTGATGTGGAAGAAAAAGACGGAACGGTTGTGAATCTGGGTGAAAAATACGGAACAAAGAAAAGCAATTAGAATGCATAAGCTTGCGTTGAGGGCAGCCTTATCCCCTGAAGAACGGCGGAATGCCGACAGGACGATGGCAGGGCTGCTCTTTTCCTGCCCTGTATGGAAAGATGCAGAAGAGATCTTCTGCTATGCATCTTTTCGGGATGAGGCGGATACCTCCCGGATTATCCGGGAAGCTCTTGAGTCAGGAAAGAGAGCTGCCGTCCCGAAAGTGGAAGGAAAGCGGCTTATGGAGTTCTATTATATTAATGGAACAGAAGAACTGACCCCGGGATACCGGGGAATCCCGGAACCGGCGGGAGACTCGGAAAGAAAAGCATTTCCGGGAAAGAAAGCCCTTATGGTAATGCCGGGAGCGGCGTTTGATCTGAGCGGCATGCGCCTGGGGTACGGAGGAGGTTTCTATGACTCTTATCTTGAAAAATATCCGGAATGTCCGAGACTTGCCCTGGCTTATTCGATTCAGCTTGAAGACAGCATTCCGGGTGAGCTTTATGATATACGGGTGGAACTGATTATAACAGAGAAAGGAATGATAAGATGCTTGCAGGACTCCCGGGAGATCCGGTAATACTTTTAGGTGTTGTGAATACAAAATTGAGAGACTTTTATCCGTCTCTCGACGTCATGTGCGACGATATGCAGATAGATAAGAAAGAGCTGACAGAAAAACTTGGCATGATTGATTACGAGTACGATGCCGTAAGAAATCAGTTTATATAGTATACATAGAAATGCGGGTAATTAGAATGGAAGAAAAGAAGATAAAAGATCAGATTGACCAGACAGAAAAAGCTGCAATAGATGAGGTACTGATTCCGACAGAGGAACCACAGAGACAGTACTATTTTATTGAAAAGGCCAGAAGGGATCTTGCGGAGCTGTCCGCAAAGGCAGGGCGTCCTCTCACTTTCTGCGTTACCACCTTCGGATGCCAGATGAATGCCCGGGACTCGGAAAAACTTGTCGGCATCCTGGAGCAGGTGGGATATGTGGAGGAACCGGAGGAGGAAAAAGCCGACTTCGTCATTTATAACACATGCACAGTAAGGGAGAACGCAAACCAGAGAGTTTACGGGCGTCTCGGACAGCTTGGAAGAGCAAAAAAGAAGAATCCGTATATGATGATCGGTCTGTGCGGATGTATGATGCAGGAACCCCATGTAGTAGAGAAGCTGAAGAAGAGTTACCGTTTCGTGGATCTGATCTTCGGTACACATAACATCTACAAATTTGCGGAGCTTCTGGCCACCCGTCTGGAATCGGAACGGATGGTCATCGATATCTGGAAGGATACAGACAAGATCGTGGAGGATCTTCCTGTGGAGCGGAAGTATTCCTTTAAATCGGGCGTAAATATCATGTTCGGATGCAACAACTTCTGCAGTTACTGCATCGTTCCCTATGTCCGCGGACGTGAGAGGAGCAGGGATCCGAAAGCGATCATCCGGGAGATTGAGCGTCTGGTGGAGGATGGCGTGGTGGAAGTCATGCTCCTGGGCCAGAATGTAAATTCCTATGGAAAAACGCTTGAGGAGCCTATGACGTTTGCCCGGCTTCTGAAAGAGATCGAAAAGATCGACGGACTGGAGCGGATCCGTTTCATGACCTCCCACCCGAAGGATCTCTCTGACGAACTGATCGAAGTGATGGGAAATTCGAAAAAGATCTGTAAACATCTCCATCTTCCGGTCCAGTCAGGGAGCAGCCGTATCCTGCAGAAGATGAACCGGAGATATACAAAGGAACAGTATCTTACCCTGGTGGACAAGATCCGCACCGCAGTGCCGGATATCTCTCTGACAACGGATATCATTGTGGGATTTCCGGGTGAGACGGAAGAAGATTTTCAGGAGACACTGGATGTGGTGAGAAAAGTCCGCTATGACAGCGCTTTCACTTTCATCTATTCCAAGCGCAGCGGGACTCCTGCGGCCGTGATGGAGGATCAGGTGCCGGAAGAGGTGGTAAAAGACCGGTTTAACCGCCTTCTCAAGGAAGTTCAGGATATCTCAGCGGAAGTCTGCGCCGTCCACGAGGGGACGGTCCAGACCGCACTTGTGGAGTGCCGCAATGATCACGATGAACGTCTGATGACAGGACGCCTGAGCAACAACCTGCTGGTGCATTTCCCGGGGGATGAGTCTCTGATCGGAAAGCTGGTGGAGGTCAGCCTGGATGAGTGCCACGGCTTCTACTATATGGGGAAAATGGTCTGAGAACAGAACCGTATAAGCTGTGGACAGGGAAAACGTGCAAGGGAGATGGAAGAATGCCTGAGAAGATCATGATCATAGAAGACGATCCGATTATACGGACAGAGCTGGAGACGCTTCTTAAGGGCAACGGATTTCTGCCCTGTGTGGTGACGGATTTTGAGAGGACGGTCCGTCAGGTAAAAGAGGAGGATCCCCGTTTGATCCTGCTGGATATCAAACTGCCTGGAAAGAGCGGATTCTCTCTCTGCTCGGAGATCCGGAGTTTCTCCGATGTGCCGGTCATCTTTGTGACCAGCAGCGACACCGATATGGATGAACTGAACAGCATTATGATTGGAGGAGACGCTTTTATCACTAAGCCCTACAACACGGCGATCCTTCTGGCAAAGATCCGTTCGCTGCTGAAACGGGCCTGGCCGGGGCGACAGAGTGAAGGGCTTTCATGGCATGGCGCTATTCTCCACCCGGAGGATGGGACTCTGGAATATGGGGACCGGAAGGTGGAACTTACAAAAAACGAGCAGAAGATCCTGTACTATCTCTTTACCCACGCCGGCGCGATCTGCTCCCGGGCGGATATCATAGATTATCTCTGGGACAGCCGGCTCTATGTGGACGACAATGCTCTCAGCGTCAATATCAACCGGATCCGTGAGAAGCTCGCCGGCATCGGCCTCACAGATTTTATCCGGACGAAACACCGGCAGGGGTATCTCATATGAGTGGGAAACAGTGGATGAAAAACAGGACCCCTTTTCTTATGACAAATCTTCTCTGCATGGTTGCTCTGTGTGGGTTCCTTCTGCTTGGCGGAAATACACCGGACACCGTTGTTTTTATCCTGATCATTTGGATTCTGATCCTCTGTATCGGGTTATTCATATCCTATTTTTCCGCGAAGCGCCGTTCTGACCGTCTGCTCGGAATGGCAGAAGAGCTGGAGGAACGGTATCTGATCCCGGAAGTGTTGGAGAAGCCGAAACGTGCGGAAGATCAGATGTACTGGCAGATGTTAAAGATGGCGGAACGTTCTATGCTGGAGCAGGTTGAAAACGGGAGACGGGAGAGGAACGAGTACAGAGAATACATTGAACAGTGGATCCATGAGATTAAGACTCCGATTACCGCGATTCGACTTCTCTGTGACAACAACCGTTCGGATCTCACACGTGAGATCATGGGCGAGGTGGAGAAGATCACACAGTATACGGAGCAGACTCTTTACTATGCCCGGAGTGAAAACACGCAGAATGATTATCTTATCCGGGAAATCCGGCTTTTAGATGTGATCCACGATGCCGTGGCGGACAACAAATATCTGCTGATGCAGAATCAGGTTGTTCTGGAACTGCCGCGGGAAGAGATCTATATCTGTTCCGATGAGAAATGGCTCCGATTCATCCTGGATCAGCTCATTGTCAATGCGGTGAAATATCGGAGTGAAAAGCCGATGATCCGTTTCCTGACCGAGGACATGGGAGAGTATGTTACTCTCTCCGTGCAGGATAACGGGATCGGCATTGAAGCCGCGGATCTTCTCCGCGTCTTTGAGAAAGGGTTTACCGGACAGAACGGGCGAAACGTCCTTCATTCCACCGGACTGGGACTGTATCTGTGTCGGAAACTCTGTGACAAGCTTGGAATCCGGATCCGGATTGAATCGGCGGTGAGAGAACCGTCGAAAGAACAGCGGAGCGGAACAAAAGTAACACTGACTTTTTATCTGAATCATCTGATCCATCAGGTGCAGGACTGAAACACTGGTCCTGCACTTCTTACATTTCTGTTAGATTTTCGTTAGAAAAAGAGATACAAATTATGTGCTGCCGCTGGTATGATCATATCATCAAAAGAATCTGAAAAACGACATCGGGAGGGATATAAATATGCGGGAAGTATTGCAGCTTGAGCATATACAGAAATATTACGGAAACGGCGGAAATATCACAAAGGCGATCCGGGATATCAGTTTTTCGGTGGCGGAGGGAGATTTTCTGGGGATCATGGGCGCTTCCGGCTCCGGAAAGACCACGCTTTTAAACTGCATTTCCACCATCGACATGGTGAGCGCAGGACACATCTTTCTGGACGGACAGGAGGTGACTGAGATAAGGGAGAAGGAGATTGCACGGTTCCGCAGGAATAACCTGGGATTTATCTTTCAGGATTTTAATCTTCTGGATACTCTGACTATATCGGAAAATATCGCTCTGGCTCTGACTATCAGCAAAGTCCCGTCAGAAGAAGTGGAAGGGCGGGTCAGAGAGATTGCACGGAGACTGAACATCGAAGAAATCCTTGACCGATATCCCTGGCAGGTCTCAGGAGGACAGAAGCAGCGGTGCGCCTGTGCCCGGGCTGTGGTAAACCATCCGAAGCTGATCCTTGCCGATGAACCTACCGGAGCGCTGGACAGCCATTCTTCCCGGATGCTCCTTGGGACCATCAGTGGGATGAACGAACAGTTGGGCGCAACAATCCTGATGGTGACACACGACGCGTTTTCCGCAAGCTACGCGAAACGGATTCTGTTCTTGAGAGACGGTGAGATCTTCACAGAGATCCGAAGGGGAACCGCATCTCGTAAAGTGTTCTTCGACCGGATCCTGGATGTACTTACGATGATGGGAGGCGGTTCGGATGCTGTACTTTAGAATGGTCCTGAGAAATGCAAAACGTTCCGCAAGGGACTACCTGATCTATTTTGTCACCATGACACTGTGTGCTGCACTGTTCTATGGTTTCCTTTCGGTCACGAGCCGATACTATGATCCCGACCTGGGAGTGGAGTATGATTTGGAGTTCATGAGTGACGGAATGAAACTGGCGATCTGTCTCGTATCTCTGCTCCTTCTCTTTCTGATCTGGTATGTGAACCGGTATATGATCCGGCGCAGGCAGAAAGAATTCGCTCTTCAGACTATTATGGGGATGGAGCGGGGCGTTACGGCGGCGTTGTTTTTTGTTGAAACCCTGCTAATGGGGTTTCTTTCCGTGTGCTGTGGAATTCTGCTGGGAATGCTTGGATCCCAGTTTATCACGGCGATGCTCCTGCACTCCTACGGAAGACCTTTCCGTCTGACCTGGACACTGTTTCCGGACACCGTGGCGCTGACCCTTCTCTTTTTCCTTCTGGCATACCTGATCATGGGAGCCTGGAATTCCCGGATGATCCGGAAGATTCCGGTCATTGACATGCTCAATGCGGGGCGGAAGAACGAGGAAGATTTTCGTAAGAGCAGGTGGATGCCTGTGCTCACGCTTCTCTACGGGATCCTGCTGTGCTGGATGACTGCCACAGGAATATCCAAGGCTTATTTCTACTGGGATTCCCGTTATGCCCTTCCGGTCCATCTGATGTTTGGGTTCAATATCCTGTTCCCCGGAGCCGCCCTTCTGTACGGAGTTCTCTGGCTGATAATGTCGGTAAGGAAAGGAAGAAGGAAAAAACGGAAGAAAAGTTTTCGAGCCCTGGCCGCGGGCTGGCTTATTCTCTCCCTTGCGTCAGCCTGCTCAGCCGCTTCCGCAGCTCCGGTGAGCATGGACTATTATCTGCCCACGGGAGCGGGAACGCTGAACCAGTATATGATGTTTCTGATCGCGGATATCATTTACTTTATCTGTGCGCTGATCTATCTGGCAAACGACGGTCTCTGCATGATAAAAGAAAAATTTCCGAAGATCCGGTACCGCGGGGAAAATCTGTTCCTTTTCGGTCAGATCATTTCAAAACTGAGGACGACAACTAAGACGGTGACGCTGATCTGTATTACACTGACGCTTTCCATATGCCTTTTTCTAGCGGTTCCTTTTCTGACGGGGTGGGCGGACGGATATCTTGAGCAGCGTTCCGTATATGATATCCAGATCAGCACACAATATAATGATACCTATGAAAAGTCGGGACTTCCGGATGACAATTATGAATTTGTGACAGCTTATCTGGAAGAACAGAAGATCAAGGTAAAGGATGACTGTACTTTCAGCCTGTATCTGCCGCGATAATGGGCTATTTCTTCCGGATGTACCGGGCACAGATCAGCGCTTATATCGGAAAGACGGAACTGGCAGTACAGACTGGTGCGATAGCGGTGATCCTTCTCGGTCTGCTCCTGTGTTATTTTGTGATCACCTGTCAGATGAGCCTTGCCGGATCCGACGGAAAGAAATGGCGCCGGGAATAAAAGATCACGAAAGGGCAAAACTAATCCTGCACGATCGTACGTTTACGTAAGGAGGAAGTTTTGTGAAGAAATTAAGCGAGTACCTGCTGCTGTGGGCACTTGGGGGTTCATTTTACTATGCATTCGAAGTGTTTTTCCGCGGCTTTTCCCACTGGTCCATGTTCGTGCTGGGCGGGTTCTGCCTGATCTTCTGCGCCCAGCAGGGAATCTGGACCCACTGGAGCGCGCCTCTGTGGAAGCAGGTTGGATGGTGCGTCATCTTCGTGGTCTCCGGTGAATTTATCACCGGGATCATTGTCAATAAGATCATGCGCTGGAATGTCTGGGACTATACCGGAATGCCATTCCAGCTCATGGGACAGATCTGCCTTCCCTTTGCCGTGATCTTCTCCGGACTGTGCGCGGTGGGGATCCTTATGAGCGGATATCTGCTCCATTTTCTCTATGGAGAGGAAACGCCTCATTTCCATGTGCTGTGAGAAAATTCATCCGATTTCGGTTATTGAACTGATCCTGCAAAAATGTTATACTATCACGAAAAGAGAAAACGTAAATATAAATGTAAAGGAGTAAGAATGTGGCTGAATTAACACCAATGATGAAACAGTATATGGAGACAAAATCTCAGTATCAGGACTGCATTCTGTTCTATAGATTAGGCGATTTTTACGAAATGTTTTTCGATGATGCGCTGACCGCATCCCGGGAACTTGAGATCACGCTGACCGGAAAAAACTGCGGGCAGGAGGAGAGGGCACCCATGTGTGGTGTCCCTTATCATGCTGTGGACAGTTATCTGAACAAACTGGTATCCAAAGGATATAAAGTGGCGATCTGTGAACAGATGGAGGATCCCAAGCTGGCAAAGGGACTGGTAAAACGGGAAGTCGTGCGAATCGTAACCCCCGGAACGAATCTGGACCCTCAGGCTCTGGATGAGTCGAAGAACAATTACATCATGTGTATCGTGTACATTGCGGACCGGTACGGCATTTCAGTCGCGGATATCACGACAGGAGATTATTTTGTAACGGAACTGCCGGACAGCGGAAAGCTTCTGGATGAGATCAATCGTTTCCTGCCTTCTGAGATCATCTGCAATGAAGCGTTCTACATGAGCGGAATGGATCTTGACGATCTCAGGGACCGGCTGGGAATCACGATCTATTCTCTCGATTCCTGGTATTTTGACGATAAACTCTGCAAGGACAAACTGCTGGAGCATTTCAAGGTCTCTTCCTTTGCAGGACTGGGGCTTGCCGATTATGACTGCGGGATCATCAGCGCAGGCGCGCTTCTTCAGTATCTCCTGGAGACCCAGAAGAACGACCTGTCCAACCTGACCCATATCACCCCATACGCCACAGGAAAATATATGATGCTGGACAGCGCTACCAGACGGAACCTGGAGCTGTGCGAGACGCTCCGGGAAAAGCAGAAGAGGGGATCCCTGCTCTGGGTGCTGGACAAGACGAAGACCGCCATGGGCGCAAGGACCCTGAGAAAATATGTGGAACAGCCGCTGATCGACAAGGCAGAGATCCAGCGCCGTCTGGACGCAGTGGAGGAACTGAAGACACAGGCGATCTCCAGGGATGAGATCCGGGAGTATCTCTCCCCGGTATATGACCTGGAACGCCTGATCACAAAGATCACTTACGGTTCTGCAAATCCCCGTGATCTGATCGCATTCCGCAGTTCCCTGGAGATGCTGCCGCCGATCCGGTATATCCTGGAGGAGATGCAGTCGGAACTGCTGAAGAATATCTATCAGGACATGGACTCCCTTGCCGATCTGTGCGATCTGGTGCAGAGGGCGATCCAGGATGAGCCGCCTCTTGCGATGAAAGAGGGAAATATCATCCGGGACGGGTACAATGAAGAAGTGGACAAGCTGCGCCGCGCCAAATCCGACGGGAAAGACTGGCTGGCAAAGCTTGAGAACGATGAGAGAGAGAAGACCGGGATCAAGAATCTCAGGATAAAATATAATAAAGTGTTCGGATATTATCTGGAAGTCACCAACTCCTACAAGGATCTGGTGCCGGATTACTACACCCGCAAACAGACTCTTGCCAACGCAGAGCGTTATATCACTCCGGAGCTGAAAGAACTGGAAGACATGATCCTGGGAGCCGAGGACAAGCTCTATGCACTGGAGTATGATCTGTACAGTGAAGTCAGGGATACGATTGCCTCCCAGGTGGAACGGATCCAGCAGACCGCAAAGGCGGTGGCAGCTCTGGATGTGTTCGCATCCCTGGCCCTCGTTGCGGAACGGAACAACTATGTCCGCCCGAAAATCAACGAGAAAGGAGTTATTGACATCAAGGAAGGACGTCATCCTGTTGTGGAGCGGATGATCCCTAACGATATGTTCATCGCCAATGACACCTATCTGGACGACAAGAAACACAGGATCTCCATCATCACCGGACCGAATATGGCGGGAAAATCCACTTATATGAGACAGACCGCCCTGATCGCTCTGATGGCTCAGGTCGGATCCTTTGTCCCGGCTCAGAGCGCCAACATCTGCATTTCCGACCGTATCTTTACCCGGGTGGGAGCGTCAGACGACCTGGCTTCCGGACAGAGTACCTTCATGGTGGAGATGACGGAGGTGGCCAACATCCTTCGAAACGCCACTTCGAAGAGCCTTCTCATCCTGGATGAGATCGGCCGTGGGACCAGTACATTCGACGGACTTTCCATCGCATGGGCTGTGGTCGAGTACATCAGCGACAGCCGGCTGCTGGGAGCGAAGACGCTGTTTGCCACGCATTACCATGAACTGACCGAACTGGAGGGCAAGATCAGCAACGTGAACAATTACTGCATCGCCGTGAAGGAGAAAGGGGACGACATCGTTTTCCTCCGGAAGATCGTAAAAGGCGGCGCGGATAAGAGTTATGGTATCCAGGTGGCGAAGCTGGCCGGCGTGCCGGACCTTGTCATCAACCGTGCGAAAGAGATCGTGGAGGAACTGGCAGATGAAGATATCACCGCCAGAGTCAGCGAGATTGCCGAGAAGGAACACAGTAAATCACGGAAACGCCCAAAGCCGAAGAAATACGACGAAGTGGATATCGCCCAGATGTCCCTGTTTGACACGGTAAAAGATGACGATGTTCTGGAGGAACTGAAAAATATCGATGTGAGCAATCTGACTCCCATCGATGCGCTGAATACGATCTATCGTCTTCAAAATAAACTGAAGAATCGCTGGTAATACATAAAAAGGAGAAAGTATATGCCCCATATTCAGGTGCTGGATCAGATCACGATCGACAAGATCGCTGCCGGAGAGGTGATCGAGCGTCCGGCTTCTATCGTAAAAGAGCTGGTGGAGAATGCCATCGATGCAGGCTCCACCTCTGTGAAGATTGAGATCAAGGACGGAGGGATCTCCTTCATCCGTATCATGGACAACGGCTGCGGGATTCCGGGTTCGGAAGTGCGCAGCGCTTTTCTGCGCCATTCCACCAGCAAGATACAGAGCGTGGAGGACCTTTCCCATATCTCTTCCCTTGGGTTCCGCGGGGAGGCCCTCTCAAGCATTGCGGCGGTAACCAGGACCGAGGTCATCACAAAGACAGCAGATGCGGAACTGGGAACGCGGTATGTGATCGAGGGAGGAAAAGAAGTCTCCATCGAGGAGACCGGCGCGCCAAACGGGACTACGTTTCTGGTACATCAGCTTTTCTACAATGTGCCGGCCAGGAGAAAATTCCTGAAAACGCCCATGACTGAGGCGGGTCATGTACAGGATCTTCTCATGCATCTGGCGCTGTCCCATCCCGAGGTGGGGTTCCAGTTCATCAATAACGGACAGGAAAAGCTCCGGACCTCCGGAAACGGGAAACTGAAAGATGTGATATATAATATATATGGAAGGGATGTGGCGGCGAACCTGATCGAGATTGACTATGAGAAGAACGGTCTTCGCATCAGCGGTTATCTGGGCAAGCCGGTCATCACGAGAGGAAACCGGAACTTTGAGAATTTTTTTGTAAACGGAAGATATGTGAAAAGCCCCATGATCTCCAAATCCCTGGAGGACGCGTACCGGGATTTTACCATGCAGCATAAATTCCCCTTTGCAGTGCTTCATTTCCACGTAAACGGGGATGAGATCGATGTGAACGTCCATCCCACAAAGATGGAGCTTCGCTTCCAGAAACAGCAGGAAGTCTATAATACTGTATTTGAAGGCGTCCATCGGACGCTCCTTGAACCGGAACTGATCCAGAAAGCGGAGGTTCCGGATCCGGTAAGAGAATCAGATACCGGAAAGATTTCAGCCTCTTCCTCTGAGACCGGTTCCTCCGTCACCGGACGGAGTCCGTTCCTGCTGAAACCAAGAGCTGTACAGGAGAAATCCCGGATCTCTGTGCCGGCAGGCAGTTGCGGATCCACGGAAAAGCTCCCGGAGACTGCCGGGAAACTCCCTGATACTGAGAGAAGAGATGCGGCGAATACAGGGAAATTCTCCGAGACGGCAAAAGAAGATCCAGTTCCTTATATGCCGGCAAAAACCGGACCGGAAACTGAGCCGGAAGTCAAAGATGAGGACTATTTTATCCGGAAGATGCGGGAGAGGGTTCTCGCCTATCATAACCGTTCTTCCTCCGCTGAGGTGGCGAAAAAGGATGAAGTCTTCCGCCCGGAGACACAGAAAGAACGGATTCATGAGGCTGCTCATCAGGCTGCGGCCGAAAATATCCCTGAGCCGGAAAAAACTTCCGGGGAAAAGGCAGAGGCACAGCCCGCCGAGAAAGAAATGAAACCGAAGCAGATGGATCTTTTTGAGGAGAATTTCCTGAAGCGGGAGATCAAAGCAGAATATAAACTCATCGGGCAGGTGTTTGACACTTACTGGCTGGTGGAATTCCATGACAGTCTTTACATCATAGATCAGCATGCCGCCCATGAACGCGTACTCTATGAAAGAACGCTGAAAGGAATGAAGAACCGGGAATTTACCTCTCAGTATCTAAGCCCGCCGATCATCCTGACGCTGACCATGCAGGAAGCGCAGCTTCTGAACGAGAACATGGACCGGTTTGCACGGATCGGATTTGAGATCGAGCCCTTCGGCGGAGAGGAGTATGCGGTAAGGGCCGTACCGGACAATCTTTTCAGTATCGCAAAGAAAGATCTGCTCATGGAGATGATTGATGATCTTGCGGACGGGATTACGACCAATATGACGCCGGAACTAATCGATGAAAAGGTAGCCTCCATGTCCTGCAAAGCGGCAGTCAAGGGAAATAACCGCCTTTCCGCACAGGAGGTAGACGTCCTCATCGGAGAGCTGCTCACACTGGACAATCCCTATCACTGTCCCCACGGGCGCCCGACGATCATTGCCATGACACGCAGGGAGCTGGAAAAGAAATTCAAGAGGATCGTATAACAAGAGGATCATATAAATGGAAAAAAGACCACTTATCATACTGACCGGGCCGACCGCGGTGGGAAAGACCGCAGCGTCCATCGGTCTTGCAAAAGCTGTCGGCGGAGAGATTATCTCCGCTGATTCCATGCAGGTATACAGGCATATGGATATCGGATCGGCAAAAATCACAGAGGAAGAGATGCAGGGGATCCCTCATTATCTGGTGGATGTATTAGATCCGGAGGAAGCATTTAATGTAGTCCGGTTTCAGGAAATGGCAAAGGCTGCGATGCAGAAGATCCATGACAACGGACATATTCCAATCGTTGTGGGGGGCACCGGATTCTATATCCAGGCGCTGCTCTATGACATCGACTTTACAGAGAATGACAGCGATTTCTCTTTCCGTGAGGAACTGGAGAAGACGGCCAGAGAGAAGGGGGCAGAGTATCTCCATTCTCTTCTGAAACAGGCGGATCCGGAAGCCGCGGAGCAGATCCATCCGCACAATATAAAGAGAGTCATCCGCGCCCTGGAATTCAACCGGAAGACAGGACAGAAGATATCAACACACAACGAACAGGAGCGCAGAAAACAGTCTCCCTATGAGTTCGCGTATTTTGTGCTCACCGACAACCGGGAGGCGCTTTATGCGCGGATTGACAGAAGAGTGGACAAAATGATGGAGCAGGGACTCCTGGAAGAAGTCCGCGCTCTGAAGGACAGGGGAATCGCCAGAGAAAGCGTATCCATGCAGGGGCTCGGATATAAGGAACTGCTCGCTTATCTGGACGGCGAGATCCCGCTGGAGGAGGCGGTCCGTATCATCAAACGGGATACCCGCCATTTCGCCAAGCGGCAGCTCACCTGGTTTCGAAGGGAGAGAGACGTAATCTGGATTGACAGACAGGAGATCGGACAGGAAGAAGAGAAGATCGTGGATTATATGCTGAACGTTCTACGAGAAAAGAATATCATCCCGTGAAACAGAAATAAAATCAGAAATAAAAAGAAACAGATGAAAGGAACAAAAGAGCAGAAGATGGAAAATACAATGACACAGGAAATCTATGAACAGATGGGGATCTCCCGCCAGGTCTGGGAGCTGGGACAGCGGACAGAGGAAAAACTGAAGGAACGTTTTCAGGAATTTGACCGGACAGCAGAGTACAATCAGCTCAAGGTGATCCATGCCATGCAGGAAAACCGGGTCAGCGAAGCCTGCTTCAACTACGTCAGCGGATACGGATATAATGATCTTGGAAGAGATACTCTGGAGGCAGTATATGCATCTGCATTTCATACCGAGGCGGCTCTTGTCCGTCCTCAGATCACCTGCGGAACACATGCGCTTGCATTGGCGCTGGCGGCAAATCTGCGTCCCGGCGACGAACTGCTCTCCCCGGTCGGAAAGCCATATGACACTCTGGAGGAAGTGATCGGAATCCGCCCGTCAAACGGTTCTCTGGCAGAGTACGGTATCACTTACCGCCAGGTCGATCTTCTCGAAGACGGTTATTTTGACTATCCGGCTATCGAGGCTGCGCTGAACGAGAAGACGAAACTTGTCACGATCCAGAGATCGAAAGGATATCAGACACGCCCCAGCTACTCCGTAAAAAAGATCGGGGAGCTGATCTCTTTCATCAAAGAGAGACGCCCGGATGTGATCTGCATGGTAGACAACTGCTACGGAGAATTTGTGGAGGCGATCGAACCCAGCGACGTAGGGGCAGATATGATCGTGGGATCTCTGATCAAGAATCCCGGAGGCGGCCTTGCTCCGATCGGAGGATATATCGCCGGAAGAGCAGACCTGATCGAGAACTGTGCATACCGTCTGACCTCCCCCGGACTGGGGAAAGAGGTCGGGGCTTCCCTTGGCGTCATGCAGTCTTTCTACCAGGGCTTTTTCCTCGCTCCGACAGTTGTCTGCGGGGCATTAAAGGGAGCGGTGTTTGCCGCCAATATATACGAACAGCTGGGCTTTCCCGTTGTTCCGAACGGTTCAGAGTCCAGACATGACATCATACAGGCTGTGACACTTGGAAGTCCGGAAGGCGTGATCGCATTCTGCCAGGGAATCCAGGCGGCAGCTCCGGTTGACAGCTATGTCAGTCCGGAGCCGTGGGCGATGCCGGGATATGACAGCGACGTGATCATGGCCGCAGGCGCTTTTGTACAGGGTTCCTCCATCGAACTTTCCGCGGACGGACCGATCAAGCCGCCCTATGCGGTATATTTTCAGGGCGGTCTGACCTGGTATCATGCAAAACTTGGGATCCTGAAATCTCTTCAGAATATGATCGACGCCGGGGTTCTGGATGCCCGGAAAATCAGAAATCTGCTCTAATAATATCTGGAGAGAGAAAACGCTCTGGTTTCAAATATAAGACACAGATAACCGGAAAAGGAGAAGAATATGAGAACGATCACAGTAATCGGAGGCGGAGCCTCGGGAATGATGGCGGCTATAACCGCAGCGTCGCTGGGAAACCGCGTCGTTCTTCTGGAACACAGAGACCGTATCGGGAAGAAAATCCTGTCAACGGGAAACGGGAGATGTAATTTTACGAACATACATCAGGAACCTATATGCTATCATTCCCGAAATCCATTTTTCCCATGGGAGATCATCCGGCGCTTCAGCGCGCAGGATACGGTCTCATTCTTTCTGCAGCTGGGAGTGTATTCGAAAAACAGGAACGGGTATCTGTATCCCAATTCCGACCAGGCATCGTCTGTGCTGGATGCCCTGCGGATGGAATTAAAACGGCTTAAGACCGAGATCCGGACCGGTGTCCACTGCCGGGAAATCATTCCCGGGAAAAAAGGATTCCGGATTCTCACAGACGGGGAGACATACCGCTCTGACAGAGTTATTCTCTGTGCAGGATCAAAAGCGGCACCGTCGACAGGCTCTGACGGTTCAGGCTATGATCTGGCCAAAAAACTGGGACATACAATTATTCCCGTACTGCCCGCGCTGGTACAGCTGAAGTGCGAAGGCACATTTTTCAAACAGATTGCCGGAGTACGGGCAAACGGGACCGTCGCCGTATATGCGGACGGAGAATGTCTTGCCAGGGATACAGGAGAGATCCAGCTTACAGGGTACGGCATATCCGGGATTCCGGTCTTTCAGGTCAGCCGGTATGCGGCGGAATCTCTGTATGAAAAGAAGCATGTAGAGGCGGTGCTTGATTTCATGCCGGACTTTGCGGAGGAGCAGCTGTATTCCTTCTTTAAGGCCAGGGCGGCTCTTCGCCCGGATAAGACGGCAGAGGAATTTCTCATCGGAATGTTTCACAGAAAGCTGTCAGATCTGTGGGTCCGCATCTCCGGAATTCCCCGGGGAAAACGTGCCGGCGAGCTGACAGAAGATGAAATCCGGGCTCTGTGTACTCTCATCAAACAATTCCGGATCACTGTCACAGGTACAAACTCTTTTGATCATGCACAGGTCTGCTGCGGAGGAGTTGACACATCAGAGGTAAATCCGAAAACACTGGAATCCCGGTATGTCCCCGGTCTGTATTTTGCCGGTGAGATTCTGGATGTAGACGGCATGTGCGGAGGCTATAATCTGCAGTGGGCGTGGAGCAGCGGCAGAATCGCCGCGGAAAGTGCGTCCGTTTCCGGGACTGCCTGAATGCCCGGGAACCGCTTGCCTGTTTTATATATTTGGATTATACTCAATAAAGGGCTGCTTCAGATGTTATTATTTCAGACAATCTGCTGAATTTTCGCAGCCACACATTCTGTATTAAGGAGAATACTCGTTAATATGTTAAGAATCAGTCAGCTTAAACTTCCGGCCGGACACACTGAGGAACAGCTCAGAGACCGGCTGATAAAGGTGCTTAGAATATCCCCGGATGATCTTATCTCTTATACCATACGCAGACAGTCTGTGGATGCAAGGAAGAAACCTGAAATATTTTATGTTTACACAATTGAGTTTGACGTGAAGCGGGAGAATGCCGTCATCCGTCACATGAAAAACAAAGTTCAGAAAGTCTCGGAACAGACTTATCGCATCCCGGATCACGGAACAGAAGTGCCGTCAGGACGTCCGATCATAGTAGGCAGCGGTCCCGCGGGGCTGTTCTGCGCATATCTTCTCGCACATTCAGGGATGCGGCCGATCGTGCTGGAGAGAGGGAACTCTGTCCGTGAAAGAAAAAAGGATGTAGAGCGATTCTGGGCAACCGGAATTCTTGATCCGGATTCCAATGTGCAGTTCGGGGAAGGAGGAGCCGGCACGTTCTCCGACGGAAAACTGAATACACTTGTAAAAGACCATGCAGGGCGGAATCGGTTTGTTCTTGAAACTTTTGTGCGATTCGGCGCTCCGAAAGAGATACTGTATCAGCAGAAACCGCATATCGGAACAGATATCCTGATTGACGTGGTAGAATCCATGCGCGGCAGGATCATTGAGCTTGGCGGTGAATTTCACTTCCGCTCCCAGGTTACGGATATCCTGCCGGAGGAACATGCCGTCGTGGTGAACGAAAATGAGAAAATGAGTGCCGGTCCTCTTGTTCTTGCTGTCGGCCACAGCGCCAGGGATACTTTCGAGATGCTGTTCCGGCACGATCTGCCCATGGAGGCCAAATCGTTTGCGGTTGGAGTGCGTGTGGAGCATCTTCAGAAAACAATTGACCTGTCACAGTATGGACGGGAAGACAGAGGAAGCCTTCCTGCCGCCGCGTATAAATTGACAGAGAAGCTGAAGAACGGAAGAGGAGTTTATACTTTCTGCATGTGTCCGGGGGGATATGTTGTCAATGCATCTTCCGAAGAAGGGCAGCTGGCTGTGAACGGAATGAGCTATCATGACAGAGCGGGCAGAAATGCGAACAGTGCGGTAATTGTTACCGTTTCCCCGAAAGACTATGGCTCGGATCATGTTCTTGCGGGAATTGCTTTTCAGCGGCGGCTTGAGCGAAATGCATGGGAAGAGGGACAGGGAAAAGTGCCTGTCCAGTGTTTTGGCGACTTTTGCTCTGACCGGCTCAGCAAAGATTTTGGAAGAATTATTCCCAGTATAAAAGGCAAGTTTACTTTCGGGAATGTGAGGCATATTTTTCCCGATGAGATCTCAGAGTCCATTGCGGAGGGGATTTCGGCCATGGGCCGCAGAATAACCGGTTTTTCAGATGATGATGTAGTGCTGTCAGGAGTGGAGAGCCGTACTTCTTCACCGGTCAGGATTCTCAGAAATGAAAACTTCGAATCGAAAATATCCTGGATTTATCCATGCGGCGAAGGCGCAGGCTATGCCGGCGGGATTACATCTGCGGCAATGGACGGAATGAAAGTTGCCGAGGCGGTGATACGGAAATATGCCGTCCCGGAATCTGACTGAAAGTCATGTTCACAAAAAATTAAGATTCAATCTCTATACATGATTTTTAAACTGTGATAAAATAAATCATTGTATTGTGCCATCGCAGTAGTATTATGGAGAATGGATAAAGGCAATACGATTAAAGAAATGTACCGTGAAGAGCGGCCCTATGAGAAATGTGAACAGTATGGAGCTGAGAACCTTACAGACATCGAGCTGCTTGCCGTCCTGCTGCGCACCGGAACAAAAGGGGAGAATTCGCTTCAGTTAGCTCAGAAAATCCTCCACCCGGATTTTGCGCAGGAGGGAATCCTCAACATCCATCGCTGGACAGCAGAACAGCTGATGGATCTGAAAGGAATAGGTAAAGTCAAGGCAATCCAGATCCTCTGTCTGTCGGAACTCGCCAAACGCCTGTCAAAGGCCGAGGCCCGGACGGGTCTGGATTTTTCTGCACCGGAAACAATCGCGCAGTACTACATGGAAGATATGCGTCACAGCAGCAAAGAAGTTCTGAAACTTCTTTTCCTGAATACGAAGACCAGGCTGATCGGAGAAAGCGATCTTTCGATCGGTACGGTAAACAGGACAATTGTCTCACCGAGAGAGGTCTTTGTTGAGGCATTGAAGAAAAATGCTGTCTCTGTCATTCTTCTTCATAATCATCCGAGCGGGGATCCGACGCCAAGCAAGGATGATATTCTGATTACCCGGAGAGTATTGGAGGCGGGAAGGATCATTGGCGTGGAACTTCTGGATCATATCATCATAGGGAACAATCGTTTTATTAGTTTAAGGGATAAGGGTTTCTTTCTGTGAGACCCGGGGAAGAATAAGGGGAAGGATTAAAGAATGGCCAGGAACATATATGGGCTGGATTTGGGAACATATGAAATAAAAGTTTTTGATAAGAAAAAAGATCGTATTTGGCGAGAAAAAAATGTTATTGCCATGAAAGACAAACGCTATATCTTTTCCATAGGGGATGAAGCTTACGAGATGTATGAGAAGGCCCCTGATAATATACAGGTTGTCTTTCCAATGAAAAACGGTGTGATCACCCATTTTGACGATATGCAGTATCTTCTCGGCAATCTGCTGAAAACTGACCGTCAGTTTTCCAGGGGATCCGAATATGTGATTGCAGTACCCACAGATGTGACAGAGGTGGAAAAAAAGGCGTTTTACGATCTTGTGCTTCACTCGGAGGCAAAGGCCAAGTCTGTCAGGATCGTTGAGAGGGGGCTGGCAGACGCGATTGGATTCGGAGCCGACATAATGAACGAAAAAGGTCTGTTTATTGCTAATTTCGGCGGTGGGACCACCGAACTCTCTGTACTTTCCTACGGAGGACTTGTGCTGAACCGCCTTGTCAAAATCGGCGGAGAACACTTTGACTCGGCAGTGGCCAGTCTTGTCCGGCATAATGAAGAGTTCCTTATAGGACGGCTTACGGCGGAAAGGCTCAGAAGAGAGTTCGGAGTATTCGATGAAGATACGGGAAGACGATTCACTGTATTCGGACGGGATCTGCTCACCGGAGTTCCTTCACAGATGGATGTCCGGATCAGTCTTGTAAGAGCGGCAATGAAAGAACCTCTTGAAGAATGTGTCCGGGCGATTCGTTCTATGATAGACAGGACTCCCCCGGATGTCAGAAGGGGAATCGAGGCGAAGGGAATATACCTCACAGGCGGAATCGCGAATCTCCGCGGGCTTTCTACATATCTGGAAGAAAGCATCGGACTTCCTGTGACAACAGTCCCGGATCCGGAACTGTGCGCCGTGAAGGGGCTTCAGAAGATTATTCTCAGCAAAGCTTATTATAAAAAGCTTACTTATTCCATGTTAGACGAAGATTATAGGTGGTTAAGATAATATGAAGAAAAAGAATCAGGCTTCTATAGTAAATCGATATATCCTTTTGGCACTCTCTCTGTTCTGTATTCTTATGATGGTGCTCTCTTCTTTTTCAGAGAAAGCCGGAGGACCGTTTAAGGTACTGGCCAATGTAACTGTTATTCCATTGCAGCAGGGGATTAACCAGATTGGCGGATGGATGGGGGATATGACAGATAATTTTGAGACTCTTGAACAGCTTCGTACTGAAAATGAACGTCTTCAGGAGCAGGTTGATTCTCTGATGACAGAGAACAACTATCTGCAGGAAGAAAGTTATGAACTGGAGCGTCTCCAGGAACTTTATGAACTGGATTCCAATTACGCGGAATACGAGAAGACAGCTGCCCATGTTATCGGAAAGGATGCCGGAAACTGGTTCAGCACATTTACTATTGACAAAGGGAGCAACGATGGAATCGCCGTCGATATGAATGTGATGGCCGGGAGCGGACTTGTAGGAATCGTGGTGGATGTCGGGCCTACCTGGGCGAAAGTGCGTTCCATTATAGATGATTCCAGCAATGTGAGCGGTATGGTTCTTTCTACTTCAGACAGATGTATTGTCAGCGGAGACCTGGAACTGATGAGCGAGGGGGAGATCCGCTTTGAACAGATGGAGAATAATGAAAACGAGGTCACAGTAGGTGATCAGATTGTAACATCATATATCAGTGATAAATATCTTCAGGGTATCCTGATCGGCTATGTGAGTGAGGTTACCGTAGATTCCAATAATCTGACCAGATCCGGATATATTACGCCGGCGGTAGATTTCAACAACATACAGGAAGTCCTGGTGGTCACTACCACGAAAGCAGAGCTCACCGGAGAGGATCAGGGAGAATAGGAGGACCGCATATTATGAAAGCGATGAAAATAAAGCGGTTTGTCATTACGGCGGTCATTCTGATCGCGGCATACCTGCTTCAGTGTACAGTGTTCTCTTCTCTGGAACTCGCGGGTATAAAGCCGAATCTTCTGATCATTGTGACTGCTTCTTTCGGGTTTATGCGGGGGTCCCGGGAGGGAATGCTCGTCGGGCTTTTTGCCGGGCTGCTGACAGATATTCAGTTTGGAGACATGATCGGCTTTTACGCTATGATCTATCTTTTTGTAGGCTTTATCAACGGTTTGTTTGAGAGGCTTTATTTTGATGAGGATATCAAACTTCCGCTTTTCCTGATTGCAATCAGTGAATTTCTGTACGGGGTAATCATTTATCTGCTCATGTTCCTGCTGAGAAGTGATTTTAATTTCCTGTTTTATCTTAATAAGATCATACTTCCAGAACTGATCTACACAATTGTGATCACGCTGGGACTTTATCCGCTGATTCTGATGATTAACCACAAGCTGGAAGCAGAAGAAAAAAGGAGTGCAAGCAAATTTGTTTAGAGATATTTTAGACCGTATAAAAGAAGCGGCGGAATATGTTATGCGTTCCCGGCTCATAACTCTTATCATTGTATTCTGCCTTACTTCATCCATATTGATCGGACGCCTGTTTTATCTGCAGATTGTGAGAGGGGAGGATTATCTTTCCAACTATGAACTGCAGATACGTAAGGAAGAAGAGATTCCGGGAACGAGAGGAAATATATATGATCGGAACGGCAACCTGCTGGCGTATAATGAGCTTGCGTATTCTGTTACCATCGAAGATACACTTTCCTCTGACTACAGTACCGAAGAGAGAAATAAAGCGCTCAACGCGATTCTTGACAGAGTTCTGGAAATTGTAGAATCTCACGGGGATTCCGTTATTGACAGTTTCGGCATTATCCTTGATTCAGCGGGAAACTATCAGTTCACCCAGAGCAGTGAAACTCAGCGTCTCCGCTTTGTTGCAGATGTTTACGGGAAGCGTACGATAGATGAACTGTCACAGGAACAGCAGTCAATGTCTGCTGCGGACATTATTCATTATCTCTGCACAGATTCGTCATATGGCTATGGGCTTGATGATGAAAATCTTGATCCCCAGTATATTCTTAAAATGATTAATATGCGTTATGCTATGAACCTGAACAGCTATCAGCAGTACATGTCCACGGTTCTCGCATCAGATGTGAGTGATGAGACGGCCGCGGCGATTATGGAGAATCAGGATACTCTGACCGGGGTGGATATTGAAGAAGATTCTCTGCGCAGATACACAGACGGCGAGTATTTTTCATCCATTATCGGATATACGGGACAGATTTCACAGGAAGAGTATGACGCTCTGGACGATTCGGAAAAGGAACTGTACTCTCTTTCCGATATTGTGGGAAAATCAGGGCTTGAACAGACACTTGACAGCGTGCTTCAGGGCAAGAAGGGGGAGACCACTTTCTATGTGGACAACCTTGGAAAAGTGACTGATACGGTAAGCAGAACTGAACCTGAAGCGGGCAATGACGTCTATCTGACAATAGACAAGAATCTGCAGGAAAGCACATATAAGCTGCTGGAAGAAAAACTTGCCGGGATCGTGCTCTCCAAGCTGCGCAACGTACTTAATTATGATCCGGAAAGCGCCGGCAGCGCAAGCGATCTTATCATTCCTGTAAGCGATGCCTACCACGCATTTATTGCCAACCGCATCATTGACGATACACATTTTGGAAGTGAAGATGCAGGACCGGCAGAGAAAGCGATATATGAGGCTTTTCAGCAGAAGAAGACGTCCACCATATCTCAGATACTGACAGAGATGCAGAACAGCAATGCCGCTCCATACAATGAGTTGTCCGAGGAAATGCAGGATTATATGGACTATATTTCAATCACTGTGCTGCAGCGCGATACACAGCTCCTTCTGGTAGATGAGATTGATACGTCCGATGATGTTTATATTGCCTGGAGAGATGATGAAAATATTAATATATATACTTACCTGAATTATGCGATCTCACAGAACTGGATCGATACCTCCAAACTGGGGGGCAATTCGTATACAAGTTCGGAAGAGATTTATCAGGAACTGCTGAACTATCTTGAAAATTATTTGAATGAAGATAGTGATTTCGACAATCTTCTCTATGAATATCTTATAAAATCAGAGAGTATCAGCGGTGCGCAGATCTGTGCTGCTGCATATGAGCAGGGAGCCCTGCCGATGGATGAAGAAGCATATAATGGTCTTCTGAATGGAAGCGTAGACTCCTATACCTGGCTTTGCAGCAAGATTGAGAATCTTGAAATCACACCGGGACAGCTGGCACTTGAGCCATGCTCCGGAGGAGCTGTTGTAACAGATCCTGACACGGGAGATGTCCTTGCATGTGTGTCATATCCCGGATATGACAATAATCGTCTGGCCAATACCATGGATTCCAGATATTATCAGCAGCTGAATACAGGACTGTCAAGACCTTTCTATAACAAGGCGACTCAGGAAAAAACCGCTCCGGGTTCGACGTACAAGATGGTCTCTGCCGTCGCAGGCCTTACTGAAGGTGTGATAAGCGGAAGCTCAATCATCAACTGCAGCGGAATTTTCACGGAAGTTACGCCCAGTCCAAGATGCTGGATCTCTCCCGGAGCTCACGGCGGCCTGAATGTGGTACAGGCACTTCAGGAGTCATGTAACGTATTCTTCTATAATGTCGGATACGATCTTGGCATTGATTCGGAGGGGAATTATGACAGTGATCTCGGTATAGAGAAGCTGGCGGAATATGCCAGAATGTTTGGCCTTGGTGAAACATCCGGACTTGAGATACCGGAAAGCGAACCGGAAATATCGGATGAATATGCTGTCCAGTCTGCCATAGGACAGGGCACGAACAACTATACGGTAAGTCAGCTGGGACGCTATGTTACGGCTGTTGCAAATGAAGGAACTGTTTATTCTTTAACACTCATCGACAGGACAACCGATTCAAACGGAAAGCTGATTACGGATAATGAGCCTGAGGTCGTAAGTACGATAGATAATGTCAGCTCTTCAACGTGGGATCTTGTCCATGAGGGAATGGAGCGGATGGTTTCCAGTTCTTCAACTTTTTCCGGCCTTGATATTTCCATGGCAGGTAAGACAGGTACCGCTCAGATAAGTGATATTCATCCTGATAATGCCCTGTTTGTGGGATACGCTCCGACAGACAGCCCTGAGATTGCGGTTGCTGTCCGAATAGCCAACGGTTTCAGCTCCTCTTACGCGGCGGAGATCGGACGGGATATCACCCAGATATATTTTGAACTGGACGGTTCTGACGAGCTGATCACAGGACATGCGGCTGAACTCGGACAGGCTATCGCAGGTGATTAGCAAAGGATATGGTGATGAGATATGGACAGGCTGGTAACAATAAAGAGCAGCCGATACGGAATGGACATCCGGCTCGATCCGGATGTACCGTTCAATGTACTGTCTGAATCTCTGAGAAAGAAATTCAGGGATTCTGCCAGATTTTTTAAAGGCGCTCAGATGGCGGTCAGCTTCAGCGGGCGCAGTCTGAGCAGAACAGAAGAGGAAGAGATTCTTAGAATCATCAGTGAAACAACCGATATCGAAATCGTCTGCATTATTGATCGCGATGAAAAAGATGAATTGATGTATAAAAGTGCTGTAGAGAAAACCCTTGCGAACACACAGAAACGTGAGGGCCAGTTCTACCGGGGAACGCTTGGAAAGCGTCAGGTGCTGGAATCAGATACCAGCATTGTTATTCTGGGAGATGTGGAATCCGGAGCAAAAGTTATCTCCAAAGGAAATATCGTTATTGTAGGAGCGCTCTATGGTTCTGTTCACGCCGGAGCATCCGGTGAACGGAACGCCTTTATAGTTGCTCTGTCCATGCAGCCAAAACAGCTGCGCATCGGAGATATAGAAGCGAAGCGCCAGATCATATATCAGGAAAGTCTGCTGATCCAGGGCCCCAAGATTGCGGTGGTAGATGGGAAACATATCTATCTGGATCCACTTGTGGATTAGCCGGAAAACAACAATATGTAGGAGGATAAACGGCATGGGCGAAGTTATTGTCATTACATCAGGAAAAGGCGGAGTCGGAAAGACAACCACGACTGCAAACATCGGGATCGGTCTTTCCCGTCTCGGCAAAAAAGTTATTGTGATAGATACAGATCTCGGTCTGAGAAATCTGGATGTTGTAATGGGACTGGAAAACAGAATTATTTACAATCTGGTTGATGTTATAGAGGGGAGCTGCCGCCTGAAGCAGGCGATCATACGGGACAAACGTTATCCGGAGCTTTACCTGCTTCCGTCAGCACAGACACGGGATAAAAGCAGTGTTTCTCCGGAACAGATGAAAAAGCTTGTGGATGATCTGAAAGGTGAGTTTGATTTTGTGCTTCTTGACTGTCCGGCGGGAATAGAACAGGGGTTTCAGAATGCGATCGCAGGCGCGGAGCGATCGATTGTTGTGACGACTCCGGAGGTGTCTGCGATCCGAGATGCCGATCGCATCATCGGCCTTCTGGAAGCGGCAGGGATAAAGAAGAACGAACTTCTGATCAACCGCCTGAGGGTGGAGATGGTGAAGAAAGGAGACATGATGTCCGTCGATGATGTGACAGAGATCCTTGCCATCGATCTTCTCGGCGTTATCCCTGATGACGAACAGGTTGTAATAGCCACCAATCAGGGAGAGCCTGTGGTCGGGGAAGACTGCCTTGCAGGTCGGTGTTATGATAAAGTCTGCCGGAGAATTCTGGGCGAGGAGATCCCGGTTACGGATTTTTCGCACTCTGAAGGCATATTTAAAAAGATTACAGGCTTTTTCCACAGAAGTTAGGAGGGACTGCCATGAGTGTACCGTCTGTGAATATAGCAAAAGAACGTTTGAGATCACTGCTCATTACTGACAGGATCCACTGTACACCCGACGCAGTAGACAGGCTTTCCGGCGATCTGTATAATACGGTTTCAAAATATATGGAGATAAAGCCTGAAGATTTCAGCATTGAGATAACACGCAGTGATATACATATCAGATATACGGGAGAAAACCATTGAAATTTTTATTTAAAAACATTAAGCAGCGTTACAGTTTAAGAGATTATCGTTTCAGCCTTGTCGTTCTTGTGCTGGCAATTTCCGTCCTCGGAATTTTTATGGTAAGAAGTGCCAGACCGGATCTGATGAGCCGTCAGATCATGGGAGTTCTTCTTGGCGCGGTTGCGATGATCGTTATATCTCTGATCGATTATAAATGGGTTCTCAGTCTTTACTGGCCTCTCTATGGACTGAATATCATTATGCTTGCCACTGTTCTTCTTTTCGGCGAGACAAGAAATAATGCAACACGCTGGCTGAAGCTCGGATTTGTACAGTTTCAGCCGTCCGATCTTACAAAGATACTCATGATTCTTTTTTACGCAAAATTTTTGATGGAAAAAGAGCAGAGTATCAAAAGCCCCAAGACGATTCTGCAGGGAATTGCTCTGATACTGCCGTCCCTTGCTCTGATTTATTTGCAGCCCAATCTTTCGACTACACTCTGCATAGCTGCTCTTTTCTGTGCTCTTATGTATCTGGGCGGACTGAGCTACAGACTGATCGGAACGGTGCTTGCCGTTATTGTTCCGACATTTATCATTCTTCTGGTGATCGCAGTTCAGCCGAATCAGCCGTTCCTGAAAGATTACCAGCAGACAAGAATCCTTGCCTGGCTGGAGCCGGAAGAATATGCAGACAGCGCCTCATATCAGCAGCTGAACTCAGTTATGGCAATCGGATCCGGGCAGCTGTCGGGAAAGGGGTATAATAATGACGAAGCAATTTCCGTAAAAAACGGAAACTTTGTCTCTGAACCGCAGACAGATTTTATTTTTGCCATTATTGGCGAAGAATTAGGATTTGTGGGTTGTTGTGCGGTTATATTTTTGCTATTATTAATAATAGTAGATTGTATTCTGATTGGTTTGAAAGCGAAAGATACGGGGGGACGAATTATCTGCGGAGGCGTTGCCGCACTGATAGGAATACAGAGTTTTATAAATATCGGTGTGGCTACAATGGTTTTACCGAACACAGGTCTATCCCTTCCGTTCGTGAGTTATGGACTGACTTCCGTTGTGTGCTTTTTTATGGGAATCGGGTTCGTACTGAACGTCGGTTTACAGCCTAA
>CAKNHF010000021.1 GCA_930972465.1 uncultured Lachnospiraceae bacterium | reverse complement strand
CTGATCTTCGGCATCGTAAAGTTTCCGTCCTCACACCGGACAACGCACCGCTCATCCGCCTGCGTCATATCCAGCGCGAAGTTTCTTCCGTCCTCTGTCCTTGCCGCATAGTCCCCGTCCTCCAGCGCGTCGGAGAGCCATTTCAGAAGGATCTCCCTGACTCTCGGCTCGATCACAGGCAGATCAGAGAAGTCGATCCTGCCGCCCCGCTCCAGTTCGCCGATCCGTTTCCAGTCCTGTTTCATCTGCTCCACTGCCTGCCTTCTCGCCTGTGCCTTCTCCTGCGCCGTATCCCGGATCGATGTGCGTCCGGACTTCTCCCGGTATGTCCTGACTCTGGGTCTGAGCGTCAGCTCCGCGGCCGGCTCCTCATAAACGCTCTGATTCATGCTGTCCGTCTCGCGATCCGCTTCTGCGCTCAGATGGAAAGGACGTTCCAGCCCGAATACCATGGCTGACATCCGGTGCGCCTCGTCTATGTCCTTACACCGCAGGAAGATCTCCGCCACTTTTCTGTACTCCTCCCGCCGGTTTGCCCCGAGCGCGTTCTTCTCGCTGAGCTGCGCGGCGTAGCGGGTGATCCTGCGTATGATCTCATTCGTCGCGTCGAAAAGCCTTCCGGCTTCATTCTCGCGCCCTTCTCCTGCCACGAACCAGTTCCGGATGCTCTCAAACCTCCCTGCCGTCTTCTCTTCGATCATTTCTCTGGAAACTTCCACATCCATCCTCGGGATCGACATCTCATAGTCATTCACCTTATCAAGGACGTCCCTGAGGAGCTCCGACTCGAGAAGACGCAGCGTTTCCTCGATGACGCCCACATTTTTCTGAAGCCCCTTGATGAAGTTCCGCAGATATTCCACCAGCTTGTCCTTAAATACAAGGAACTCCTTTGTCCGCATCATTTCCTCTGCCTTCACACTGTTCAGGTCGCGGATATAGTCCTGATAGTTCTGATTCAGCCGGATGAAATCATTGTTCAGGTCATTCCACCACGCATAGACCGTGTTCGGATCCTCCCCGGACATGTTCGGGAAGCGTTCCACATTCAGCCGGATCCGCTCCAGCAGCGTAGGTTCCAGCGACGCCCCCTCCACAAGCAGATTTTCAAGCCGGATCACCAGACGTTCGATCTCCACGCTGTACTCCGACATCTGGTAGCGGAACTTCTTGTTCTTAAATTCTTCGATTGAAGATACCCGGCGCGTATCCTGGATCGTGTTCAGGTTCTTCCACTCCGTCAGCATGGCAAGATCCTGCTGGCACTGCTCCATCCGGTAATCCGCGAAGTACGGATCCGCCGTCATCTGGGCATACACTTCCTCCTGGTACATCCAGTACCTGAGTTTTTCATAATTCTCATAAAAAATGCGCATAATGCTCCGATATCGGTCGGCATTATCCGCATTTAAATATTTCGCCTCTGTCAGCGGTCTTGTAAGTTTTTCTGTAACATGCATCTTCTGCTTTCCTCCAGCCTGAGTCCATAAGCGTAGTATAGACCAGCGCCCGGAAGATTGCAAGATGCACCTCCGCTATTTTCTCATCCCGCCAGTGTCTGCTTCAGTTCCTCCTCTATCTTCATCAGTTCCTGCTCCGCGGCCTGTCTCCGGTCATGTCCCTCCTGCTGGATCCGGACCGCCTCTTTCATCGTGGAGATAAGGTTTTCATTCGCTTTCTTTAATGTCTCCACATCCACGATCCCCCGTTCCGATTCCTTCGCCACCTCAAGGGTATTCTGTTTCAGTTTTTCCGAATTTTTCAGAAGAAGAGAATTGGTCGTGTCCGTGATCTCCCGCTGCATCTTCAGCGCCTTCTGCTGCCGGTACATTCCCAGCGCCATGACCATCTGGCTTTTCCAGAGCGGGATCGTCTCCTGGATCGCAGTCTGGATCCTGTCCGCCAGCAGCTTGTCATTATTCTGGATCAGCCTGATCTGGGGTGCGGTCTGGATGGCAATGGTCCTGCTGGTCTTCAGGTCATACACTTTCTTCTCAAACTGCGACACCGTGTCCTCAAAATCCCGTACAAGCTGAGCGCTCATGGGATCCCCGCTCTTCTGCGCCTCCGCCCGGAGGGATGGGATAGTCTTTTCCCTAAGTTCCGCGATCTTTTCTTCCCCGGCGGTGATATAGATCTGGAGCTGCTTGAAATACTCCAGGTTCTTTTCATACATGGTATCAAACATCCCGATGTCCCTGAGCAGTTCCATCCTGGCCTCGTCAAGTTTTCCCTCGATCCGGTCCACCTGATCTTCCAGACGCTCGAACTGCGCCATAAAGCGCTTCAGCCGGTTTTCTGCTTTCTTGAAAATACCGAAGATTCCGGAATCTTTTTCCAGATATTCGAAATCAAGTCCTTCCACATTTGTCACGAGTTCCGTCATCAGATCCCCTACGAACCCGGAATCCTTTGCCCGGATATTGTTCAGGATATTTGCGGAGAAATCCGCGATGTTCTGCTTCGCCCCGGCACCGTACTGCATCAGCATCTGGGAATCCCTGACGTCGATCTGCTCCCTGATGGAATCCGCTTCCCGCCGTTCCTCCGGGGTGAGCTGTGCCAGTTTTCCTTCCAGTTCTTCCGTTCCTTCCTCCTGTGCTGATTCAAAGCTCATTGCCTGCTTCTTTTCCATCAGATCTGCAAGTGTGATCTCTTCCATATACCGTCCTCCTTCTTTCCCCGTCCATTCCCGTCAATTTCCTGTCCACCAGTCATCCTGCAGTTTTACATCATTCCAACTGCTCAATGATCACTTTCATCACGTCATAAGACGGCACCTGCGCTACCTGAGTGATAGAAGCGGCGACACCGTCCGCCGGGATCGTTCCGCTGTCCGCGATATCCCCGTAGTTACCGGTTCGGAATCCGTGTTTCTTCCAGGCGATATCCTGAATCTCCTCATCCTGCATGGCATTCAGCAGGATCTGACCGTTCTCGTCCAGCGCAATCATCACATGGGCGGACCAGACTGTAGGCGTAGGATAAAGCATGACCACATCATCCCGGATCCGGTCATATTCATCCGGATACAGGGCCGCATACTCGATCAGCTGACTTTCATACCCCGCGATAAGCGGTTCCGCGCCCACACCCATGCGCAGGAACTGGCTGAACAGATCTGAGGAGGAAGTCTCCATATATCCCAGTTTCCCGAAAATGTCCTGAAGTTCCGGGAGAATGGTATCCAGATCCGCTTCTGTCAGCGTCTGCCCGCCGTTGAGCACATTTGCCACCAGTGCTGCAAACATATTTCCGGAATTAGACCTGGAGGGATCCGTGGTATCCACTGAGACTCTCCCATACAGTTTCGACAGACCGATATCCGACCACTGGGTCCCGTTCTGTATCAGTTCCAGAAGTCCCGCCATATCGATATAGTGAACATCCCCGTCCGTGGTGATCAGCCCCTGGTTCTCAAACGCATCCAGCACGATCTGATGGGTATAGAGGACGATGGGCGTATTCAGCACGATCTCGCTCTGCACCGGACTCCCGTGGAGATCCTCATAATATTCCAGCGCGATGCTGCTGGACGGGAACAGATAATCTCTCCCGCTCAAGTCCGCCGTCATCATATCCAGTGATCCCGCTCTGGAATAGTCCACGTTCAGGCCGTACTTCTCCTCAAAGACCGACCGGATCTCTTCATCTTCAAGAAGCTCGATCTTCTCCCCGCCTACATAGCCGTCCACATTGACGATCTGCGGCGCATTCCCTGTCACAAAATAGATTCCTCCGATCACCGCCATCAGCACGACCAGAAGCATCAGTCCCGCTATTTTCTTCTTCATTGATCTGACTCCTGTACTTTTTCTTTCACCGGTTCCCTGTATCCCTCCGAGCGGAGCGTCTGCTTCAGCAGGTTCAGGTCCGCCTCCATATCCATCAGTTCATTCTGCATCAGCTTCTCAAACTGCATCTTGAACGCCGCCGTCAGGGTGGAAACCGATTCCCGTGTATTTTTCAGCACTTTTTCTGTTTCTTTTGTGGAAAGCCCTGTTTCTTTGAGTTCCACATAGTTTTCCAGAACGTTTGCCGCCGTCTCCTGATAATAGTCGATATACCGCCTCGCCCCGGGAATCTTCTCCGGATTGTCCGTGAGATATTTCAGGATGTTTTCAGCCAGACGGAGCAGCCCGCCGCACTCCGTTTTCAGCGGTTCCTCCCGGATCTTCTCCACAGCCTTCCTCATACGGCTGTAATCTCCCGCCGCCTCCGCAAGCCGGTCGCTTAAGTATTCCCCGTTGTCCAGGGATTCCGCATCCACCTTCCCGATCTTCTTTACCGGCCGCAGGAGCAGGCTGAAAGCGGCGTATGCCGCCACGCCTAATACCATGCACAGGATCAGGTTCCACCCCAATCCCGCCAGCAGAAAGAGGAACAGCCCCAGCGCCAGGATCACCGACACGATAATGCTGAACGTTTCTTTCCCCTTCTCACGCTTCATATCTCCTCTGTCCTTTCCTTGTCATCTCTGCCTTTTTGCATCTGTCTTCTTCCGGAACGCTTTTAGTTATATCCCTTCACATTCCGGAACGCTTCGGTCAGGTCCTGTGTCCCGTCAAACACTCTCCCTCCTGTCATCTCCGCCAGTTCCTCAAGCTGGGACGGATCCGCGTCGCCGAATGTGATGGAGAATACAGGAATATCTGCTCCGTACCCGCTGACGGCGTCTTCGAACTCATACTGATTGTTCATGGACTGCCCGTCTGTCATCAGGATCACCGCCGGCGTATACTGAGACAGGTCATACTGAGAAGCGATCTTGTACGCCTCCGCCGCAGGGCCGTAAATATCCGTTCCCCCTCCCGGCTCATGTTCCGCGATCTGGTCATAAAGATCCCGGAGCGCTTCATCCGAATCATCCTCTGCATAAAGCACATCTGTGATCCGGTCGTCAAACAGGATCGCAATATCCACTTCTCCTTCATTAGCCTGGAGCAGGTTCTTTTCAGCATTCTCCTGGATCAGGATCTGGGACATAGCGTCCTTGAGCTGGCTGATTCCCTCCCCCGACATGCTTCCCGAGAAGTCCAGACAGTAGATGTTAAGAGAAGGCTTTTTGAAATTTGTCTGATACAGGTTCAGTGCTTCCAGCAGGACATCCGCGCCGGGCATCTGGATGGGTGACAGGATCCTTTCCGTGTCGATCCCCCAGTCCGGGTTGAACACCTCTCTGTTTTCCTCTGATACTCCGTTCGCCGTGATCCGTCTTCCGGTAGCCTCGATCGCCTGCTGGCTCTCACTGCCGAGGAGCGTTTCCTGGAAAGTCAGGAACGCCTCCTCCTTCCCGTCGTCTCCGTGATCCACATAGCCCAGCGGCGAATCCGCTATGGACAGCCCGTCATAGGGATAGACCACCTGGAGCGGCTCTTTCCCCTCCGCAGTAAGCTGTTCATTGGCGTCTATGATCAGGCACTCATAGTTCACCATGGCGTCATAATCCCCTTCCAGGAACATGTCTTTGAGCCAGTCTGAACTTCCGGAACTTCTGTCCACGCCGCCCAGGAGTGTCCTGATCTCCTCCTGGAGCTGTTTATCCTGCAGATCCGCTTCTGTCAGCCCGTCCTGTTTTCCCAGAAGCGCGTATAAAAATCCGATATAGGCGCTGGCACCGGAATTTGACTGGGTAGCGCTGGTCATGCAGAAAGTCATTTTCCCACTGCTTATGGCGTCCAGGATCTCTTTTACCGAGACGTCACCGCCTGTAAATCCAAGTTCCCGGGCGAGACTCTGTCGGATCCCGAACACCACAGGCGTGATGGAAATGGACTCGCTGTGCTTCACCAGGTGCTGCTCATCTCCCATAGAGATCCAGATACTGCTGGCGGGCCACACGGCGTCATACTCCTCCGCCCCCTTCTGGAGCGTTCTCATGATATCTACGGAGCCCTTATAGTCAATCTCCACCCGGACTCCCGCCTCATCCGCACAGTCTCCGATGATCTCCTCCAGTTCCTGATTCTCCGATCCGGACAGGATACGTATCTCGGTCCCGCCCCGCCCGGCGGAAAAGTCGGCGCTTTCCCCGCCGCCCCCTGTTTCCGGCATCACGCCGCAGGCAGAAACGGTCAGCATCGTACAGCAGCATATAAGAAATGAAATGATTCTTTTTTTCATCGCAGATCCTCCACTTTTTCCTGAGTACACTCCCTTAGATCATGTCATGCCGCAGTCTGAACTGCAGTCATCTTTTTTCTATTTTCTCGTAATTCTACATCTTTCTCTATCTGCATCGTGAAAAATCCACGTAAAATGTGGGTAAAATATTTTTCTGTCAGACTTTACTTTTCAACTGTGTTATACTTGTAAATACAAAAACGAAACGGAGGATAAGAATATGCCGGAACAGCATACCGATCAGAAGATCATCCTGAGCGCAGACAGCACCTGCGATCTCGATGCAGACTTAAAAGGACGTTACCACGTCCATTACTATCCTCTCCATATCATACTGAACGGAAAGGATTACAAAGACAATGTAGACATTACCCCGGAGCAGGTCTATCAGGAATATTATGACCATAAAACACTTCCAAAGACCGCCGCGGTAAACACCCAGGAATATCTGGATCACTTCCGCCCCTGGGTAGAGGACGGTTACGAGGTAATCCATATCAATCTGGGCAGCGCCCTGTCCAGTTCCTATCAGAACTGCCGCCTTGCGGCAGAGGAGCTGGGGCATGTCCATGTCGTGGACAGCTGCAACCTCTCCACCGGGACAGGTCTTCTCGTCGTCGCGGCCGGAAAGATGATCGAACAGGGAATGGACGCCGCATCCATCGCGGACGCTCTCAGAGCCCGGACAAGGAAGTGCCACGCCAGCTTCATTCTTGATACACTCACCTTCATGCATGCCGGCGGGCGCTGCTCCGCCGTCACCGCCCTGGGAGCGAACATGCTGAAACTGAAGCCCTGTATCCAGGTAGACAACCGCGACGGAAGCATGGGCGTGGGAAAGAAATACCGCGGAGCCCTGGATAAGGTTCTGGTGAAATATGTAAAGGACGAGCTTGCAAAACATTCCGACATCAATACGGATCTGCTCTTCATTACCCACTCCGGAATCCCGCAGGAGTATATCGACCTGGTAAGGAAGACCGTGGATGAAACAATGAAATTCAAAGAGATCCATATCACAAAAGCAAGCTGCACGATCTCGTGCCACTGCGGGCCGAATACGCTGGGAATCCTGTTTGAGACGAAATAAAGGAGACTGTCTATGAATACAAGACCTGTTTTTCACGGAAGTGATATCGAAAAGATCTGTGAATATTACCATCTGGACAAAAAAGATATTATAAACTTCGGGGCAAACGTCAACCCGCTCGGGCTCTCCGAGAATGTAAAGGATGCCATCTCCGCCCACCTGGACCTGCTCTCTTCCTATCCGGACAGAGAGTATGCCTCATTGAGGCAGACAATCTCAGAATACTGCGGCATCCCCGCTGATTTCATCCTGCCCGGCAACGGTTCCAGTGAGCTTATCTCCCTTCTCATCGAGGCGCGCTCACCGAAGCGGACGCTCATCCTGGGACCCACCTACTCCGAATATTCACGGGAACTCTCTTTCTCCGGGAGCATCCAGGAGTACTATCATCTGAAGGAAGAGAACGATTTCCGGCTTGATGTGGAGGACCTGTGCCGCGCGCTTGACACGGGCGGATATGATTTTCTTATTCTCTGCAATCCCAACAATCCGACCTCCTCTGCCGTCATGCAGGATGATATGAGGCGGCTTCTCGGTTTCTGCGAAAAACACGGCATCTTTGTCATGATCGATGAGACCTACGTGGAATTTGCCCCGGATATCAGCGCCGTTACCGCAGTCCCGCTGACCCGGGAGTTCCGGAACCTTATGATCCTGCGGGGCGTCTCCAAGTTTTTCGCCGCTCCCGGTATGAGACTCGGATACGGGATCACCGGGAACAAAGAATTTCTCCGGAAAATGAAAGAAAAACAGATCCCCTGGTCCTTAAACAGCATCGGAGCCTTTGCCGGTGAGCAGATGTTCAGAGACAGTGCATATATCGGACAGACTCGCTCTCTTATTCTCGGAGAGAGGGACAGAATGTACCGTACCCTGTCCGGTCTGACCGGCTGCAGAGTCTTCCGTCCATATGCCAATTTCATCCTGCTGCATATTATAAAAGGAGGACTGACTTCTTCCGATATCTTTGAGAGCTGCATCAAAAACGGGCTCATGATACGGGACTGTTCCTCCTTCCAGTGCCTGGATGGAGAATTCGTCCGTTTCTGTATCATGATGCCCGATGATAATACACGTCTTCTGGAAACGCTGACCGATCAGCTGCAAATGTGATCTGATCAGATGACCTGATGATTCAGCCATTTCCTGCTGCGGAACCGGATTGTGTAGATCACGCACCGGATCGTCCAGTCTGTGAACATGCCGATCCACACCGCTATCGGTCCCATGCCGAATACTCTGGCCAGGATCATCGCAAGCGTGACTCTGCAGAACCACATGGAAATGACAGATACAGTCATTGTGAATTTCACATCGCCTGCAGCACGGAAGCCATACGCAGGGATAAATGCCATGACCCATACAACAGGTTTTACGATCGTAATACATGTTACCATGAAGATACACATTTTTGCGCTTTCCGGTTCCATGCCTCCAAAATAGGTGATGGGATAGGTCAGCGCATACATGACAATGCAGGAGACCACTATGACGATCTCTGAGACAATACACAGTTTCTTTACATAATACACTGCCTCTTCTTTTCTTCCTGCCCCGAGGGTCTCTCCTACCACTGTCATAAGTCCGATTCCGATTCCGAGCGCCAGGATCCCGTTCAGATTCTCAATAATATTTGTCATACCCTGGGCTGCGATCGCCGCTGTGCCCATCAGCGATACCGTAGACTGTATCGCAAGCTTTCCAAACTGGAACATGCTGTTCTCCACGCCCGACGGAATACCGATCCACAATATCCTTTTTATTTCTCCCCAGTCTGGCCGTATCGCAAGATAGTGCGTCAGGGACACATCCAGCCGCGGATTTCTGAGCTTGTACATAACTGCCGCCATGGCAAAAATCCTCGCCAGCATTGTGGCACACGCGGATCCTGCCACTCCGAATCGGAATCCCCATACAAACAGAAGATTCAAAGCCAGGTTAATCACATTGGACGCAACAGATATCTGCATCGGGAGCCTGCTGTTTTCCTGTGCTCTCAGGATGCTGGAACCGTCATCGTAAAGCGCGATGAACGGATACGAAACAGCGGAAAAGAAGAAATACTGCTTTGCGTTCTCCATGACCGCCTCTTCTACATCTCCAAAGATGACCTTCAGTATCGGGCCGTTAAACACCAGGCAGACCGCAGCGATCAGTACCGACATGATAAATGTGATAAAGACCAGCTGCCGCGCCGCTTCTCCTGCGTGATCCTTCCTGTCGCAGCCCAGATAATGGGAACACACGACAGTACCGCCCGAAGCCAGAGCAAAAAATGCCTGAACGATCAGCACATTGATCGAATCCACAAGGGATACCGCCGAGATCGCCGCCGAACCCAGATTGCTCACCACCAACGTATCTACGGTCCCCATAAACGAATTCAAAAGCTGGTCTGCCGCCAGTGGTACCAGCAGCGCAGCCAGCTTTCGATTGTCGAAAATCCTGTTTTGTTTTACTGTCTCCATCTCTTGTATACCTTCTCTCAGACCTCTGTCAGAATCGGCTTTCCAAATGCCTTATAAAGGATACACCCGGACAGAAACTTTTTCAATGCCAGATCATCTTTTTATGAAATATTCTTCATACCACACAAGGAATGTATAGATTGTCCACACTTTTCTCCAGTTGTCAGAATTTCCGCCCACATAATCATCAAAAATTGCGTTGATCTCATCTACATTGAAGAACTTCTCCGCAATCTCACTGCGGAACAGTCTTCTCACATCCCCGTTGTATCTGTCATCCGCCATCCAGATACGGATCGGCACGATGAATCCAAGCTTCTTGCGGAACGCGATTTCCTCCGGCAGGACCTTTGCCGCCGCCGTGCGGAACGCCACCTTGTTCTGCTCTTCATTGACCTTGAACCTTGCCGGCATTCTGGATGCGATGTCAAAGATTCTCCTGTCCGTAAGCGGCATCCGGATCTCAAGCCCTGCCGCCGTGCTCATCTTGTCCACATTCAGGTAGATGTCGCCTTCCAGCCAGATCTGGATATCCACATCAGACATCTTTGTCAGCGGGTCCAGTCCCTCTGTCTCCTCGTAGATATGCTGCACCAGTTCGATCGGAAGCACGTCCGGATCATATTTTTTGAGGATCCGTTTCTTCTCGTCCTCTTTCATGATGTTTGTGTTGCCCACATAGAAGGTTTTCAGATTATCCCCGTATCTTTCCGCGTTGCGGTACATGTTGTATCCGCCGAAGAACTCGTCCGCCCCCTCTCCGGAATAGCACAGCTTCGTGTGCTCCGCCGTGGCGTTGCATGCGATGGTGAACGCAATCGCGGACGCATCTCCCAGAGGCTGCTCCATATTGTACATCACATACGGAACGATCTCAAAATACTCCTCCGGTGTAATCAGACATCTGGAGTTCTTTCTTCCCAGGATATCCGCTGTCTGTTTTGCCAGCCCTGACTCATCAAACCGGGGCTCATCGTACCCGCAGGAGTCTGTCATCTGTACATCCGACATGGCCAGCACATAAGAAGAATCCACTCCGCCCGACAGGAATGATTCAGCCGTTTCGTCGTCCGTCTTCACCTCCGGCATGATCTCCTGAATTGTCGTATGGATCTCATCCGCCCATTCTTCCAGAGACCTGCTCTCATCCGGATGAAACGTCGGTGTCCAGTAGCGCTCAACTTTCAGCTTTCCGTTCTGCCAGATCAGATAATGTCCCGGCATAAGCTTCTTCAGTCCGCGGAAAAATGTATTCTCACCTGCCGCATACGTAAGACTGAGATAGATCTGCAGCATCTCCTCATTCAGCTCTTTTTTGAATCCCGGCTGCTCCAGGATCTGACGTATCATTGTACCGTAAAGAAGCTTTCCGTCTTCTGTTTCATAATAATAAAACGGCTTTGTCCCGAAATGATCCCTCAGGCAGAACAGTTTCTTCTCTTCATCATCCCACAGCGCGAACGCGAACATCCCGTGCATGTGATCAGCCATCTCATATCCCCAGGTCTCATATGCCCTGATCAGAATCTTCTCCTCCCGCGCTTCTCTTGTCAGATCCAGCGGAAGCTCCAGACGCTCGCAGAGTTCCTCCCAGTTTCTGATATGTCCCCGGTATTCTTTTACTGTTATCATATGTAAATCCTCTCTGTTTTTTATACCAGCTTATACCATCTGGTCCTTTTTCTCCAAAATCGCCTCCACAGCCGCGCACGCCGGGCAGTCGCAGTATTTCGCGCCCGCCGCTTTGATCTCTCTGCCGTGAGCCGCAACGCCTTTTGCTGCCTCCTCTCCGCCGAAGACTTTCGCTCCCATCTCGGTTTCGGCAAACGCGATCAGGTTATCCACCGGCATGATGTCTTCTTCAAGCTCCGCAATATATGCTTTCGTTGCCTCTGCTTCTTTATCAGTGCCCGCCGCATCCAGCCAGGCCTTCGCAGCCTCCTTTGCCTCCCTGCTGCAGGAAGGAGCATTGATCAGCTCATTCGTTTTCTCAACAACATAGTCCAGTACTTCTTTTTTCATGATAATATCCCGCCTTTCTGTAATTCAAATCTCATTCTATTCTAGCACATCCATCGTCGATTTTCGACCCAAATCGAATCTTACGCCTTCTCTGTACGGACAGAAAGGAGAAATTCCCGGAACTCTTTCCTGCTCCATATTACCGGAACAGGATAAAGCGGATTACCTTCTTTTTCTGCCCATTCCACAATCTGATCGACATCCTCTTCCCGTATCATATCCGGACAGTCCGGAATCCCCATCTTCTCTTTCATCTCCTCAATCCAGCGGATGAACGCCTCGGCCTTTGACTGTGCGCTGTCCTCCGGAGACGGAATCTGACAGACGTCACACAGTTCCGCCAGTCTCTTATATACAGCTTTCCCGTAAGCCCGCATCACATGGGGGAGCAGGATGGCCATGGCAAGTCCGTGCGGAGTGCCGTAAAGTCCGCCCAGGGTATGTCCTATGGCATGGACATATCCCACCGATCCTCTTGTAAAGGACCGTCCGGCCAGGAATGCAGCCTCCTGCATATTCTGACGCGCTTCCATATCTGAACCATCCTGATATGCCCGGTAGAGATTGTCGTAGATCAGCCGCACTGCTTTTCTGCACATCTGCTTTTCCAGCCTGCTGTTGTATGTATTGTTGGTATATGCCTCAACCGCATGACACAGCGCGTCCAGCCCGGTTGTGGAAGTCACCTGCGGAGGAAGCCCCGCTGTCAGTTCCGGGTCAAGCACCGCATATCTCGGCATCAGACACAGGTCGTTCATCGAGGCCTTGTGATGAGTCTGCGCTTCTGTAATCACAGCCGCAATGGTCGTCTCGGAACCCGTGCCCGCCGTGGTCGGAACAGCAAAGATAACGGGTATGGGTCTCAGTATGCGGAACAGTCCCTGAAGCTTCCGGACTGTTTTCTTTGGTCTTGCGATCCGTGCTCCCACACCCTTGGCGCAGTCCATGGGAGATCCGCCTCCGAAAGCGATCATACAGTCGCAGTGATTCTCGCGGAACATTCTTACGCCTTCCTCCACATTTTCATCCGTAGGGTTTGGGGCGACTCCGTCATAGATCGCATACTCCAGACCTTCCTTTTTCATTTCTTCAAGCATTCCGTCCAGAAGATGAAGCTTCATAAGTGTTCCGTCCGTCACAATCAGCACTCTGCTGAAATTTCTCCGCTTTACCGCAGCCGGAAGTTTCCTGACAGCCCCGGATCCCCGAAGGACCTTCGGCGTGCTCCACGGAAGTACATTCATGCCGATCTTCATTCCATACTGGAAGATCCGGCACAATACTTTCTTTCCCGTCCATTTTGTCTTCATGGCAATCCTCACACTCCCCTCTCTTTTCATCTCAATCGCCCGGATCGGACAGACTTTTGCGCAGAGTCCGCACCCTGTGCATTTATCCGTATCCGCACGGGCAATCGTGTGTATATCTCCGTGATACTCCGGCGGCCCGATGGAAATACAGTCCATGGGACAGTTCACCACACAGACAGAACACCCGGCGCAGGTATCCGGATTAATCCATGGTATCTCTTTTCTCTTCTTCATTGTCAACCTCCTCCCGCAGGCGCCAGCAGCACAACCTCATCTCCGTCCCGGAAACGATACCTCCTCCCCGCCGGTTTCCCGTTGACGAGCAGAACCAGATCCTTCGCCTCTTTTCTCGTCAGATTCGGTATTACATCCAGCAGCTCGTCTACATTTTTCACATCCCGTTCAAATGTTCCCACACCGGCCTTCAGTCTGGCCGTGCCGAATATCTTTACTCTGACCATGTCACTCACTCCTCCGTGTGTCCTGCAGTATCTTCAGTTTCCGCAGCGTCCGCTCTGTGGGCAGTCCGTCTCTGTTCCAGCCCCGGGCATGATAGTACACCTTCTTCATTTTCTCCAGCGGCACTCTGGAATCCGGATCATCCGGATCCTGCAGAGACTGTGTCAGCCGTTTCGGCAGGGCATCCTTATTTGCATTGACTCCGAAACGTCGGTTAATCTCCCGCTCCAGATTATATCCCCGCTCCCCGCAGCGGATATAATTTCCAAACGTCATTTTCATTCCTGTCGTATACTCGAAGCCTTTCGTGTGGTGAAACACCGGAAGATGAAAACAGGCGATCTCCGGATACTTGTTAATAATGCGGACGACCGCGCCGCTGTACGGAAGCACTTTGTTGATCAGACGGGTATACCATGCGTTGGGGTGCTTCATAAGCGGAGCCGGGAAGAATGCATAGCTGGTGAACAGACACTGTCCTGCGGCGGAGATCATCTCCATCAGATCCTGAAACAGCATCGTCAGATCTGCTTTTCCGTGATATGTTGTCTGATTCATTGACAGTCCCAGTCCTTCCAGGATGACCAGATACCCTCCGTTCAGATGGCAGCCGCCCCGGTTGCTGGTCGCATATCCAAGACCCAGTCCTGCTGCCCTGCGGGGTTCGTAAGCCGCAAGCTCCATCCCTTTTGCGTGAATGGCAAACTCCTTCCCGCCGTATTTTTCCGACAGTCTTTTACTTCCCAGAGCCAGTTCATCTCCTATCCCTCTCCGAAATGCGATGTCCTCAAAGATCTGTGAGAGTTCCGCAGTTTCCGAAAATTTCAGCCCGTTATCCCACAGCCCCTTTTCATTCGCTTCCATGGCGTAGGAGATCGTATTGGCACAGGAGATTGTATCCATTCCAAGTTCGTCCAGCTCATAGTTCCATTTCAGAATGGATTCCAGGTTGTCATTCAGAATTCCGCCGCCCAGGAGCACCAGAGTCTCAAGCTCCGGCCCCTTTACCTGCTGCCCGTTTACTTCTACCGTACGGGCGCAGCGGATAGGACAGGTCAGACATCCTTTATTCACAATATTATACTTTTCCGCCAGTTCCTCTCCGCTGACCTTTTCAAACTCATCAAACTGCCCGTAAGTATAATTCTTCGTCGAGAGGATATGCTTCATCTGCATGGCGCTGACAAGTCCTGCCGTTCCAAGACGGGGGAGCTGATTCCCGGTGAGAGGGTGTTCTCTGAGATAACGGAACCATTTCCGGGTGTGCTTCACCATCTTCTCTTTGTCATGGACGGGCACTTCCTTATTGCCCGACGCGCAGACTGCCTTCAGCCTCATCCAGCCCATGACAGCCCCGGTTCCTCCCCGTCCCGAGACCCGTTCATTGGAGACAATGCAGGAATACAGTACCAGATTTTCTCCTGCCGGGCCGATACATATCTTGCCGTTTTTGCGCACACGTCCGTTCTTCATTCGCAGCTTATCATCCAGCGCCTTCTGGGTCTCGCCGGTCTTCATCCCCCAGATATCCCCGGCGTCATGGAATATGACCTTTTCATTCTGTATCTCGATCCAGGTCGGCTTATCACACCTTCCTGTCAGAATCAGGGCATCCAGACCGGCTTTCTTCAGATAATACCCGAAATGCCCTCCGCAGTTGGAGGATGTGATGTATCCGGTCTGGGGCGACAGTGTTGAAATATTAAATCTGCTGGAGCTGGGCGCTCCTGACCCGGTCATGGGTCCCGTGGTCACCACAAGAAGATTGTCCTCGGAGAACGCTTTCTCCTTCCCCGTCATATGATCCCCAAGGATCTTCGCCGCCATCGTTTTCCCTCCGATATAGAGTTCCCTGTCCTCGTCCGAAAAGGGATATTCGGATACCTGCCGGGAAGTCAGATCAATCTTCAGCACTTTTCCCATATAGCCTCCGTATTTTGACGCCATTTTGCCACCTCCTCATTTTCTGTCCTCAGCTGAATGGAATACACTCGAATTCGCTGTTCAGCAGGTCTGCGCAGAAAAGTTTCCCCTGCAATGCGCACTTCTTTCCTGCGGCGATCTTAAGAGCCTCACAGGCCTGCACGGACGCAATGACGCCCACCGCAGGCATCAGCGCCGCCCTCTTCTGCTCCCTCTGCTTTTCATAGACCACCGAAAGGAGCCGGTCCCCGGGGTATATCACTGCGGCCTGTCCGCACCATCCCTCCACAGCGCCGTGAATGAGAGGTATTCCAAGCGCTTCGGCAGCCTCTTCCAGGTACAGCTTTGCATGGATATTGTCCACACAGTCCAGTATCATGTCCGCATCCCGGAGAATATCCCCCGCGTTCATTCTGTCCAGGAATACCGGATATGCTTTTATTTTCAGCCTGGGGCTGATATCTCCCAGCCGCTCTGACAGAATCTCCGCCTTCGGATGGTGCAGGGTAAGGATGTCGGCATAAAGCTGCCGGTTAAGATTGCTCTGCTCCATCACATCTCCGTCCACAAGAGTCAGCCTCTCCATTCCGCCCCGCACAAGCTCATGCGCAGCCATCTGTCCGAGAGCCCCAAGTCCGATGACTGCCGCTCTCACCCCCCGTATCCTTTCCGTCTCTTCCTCTTCCAGGAACTCCAGATTCTTCTCAAACATAAAGCTCCTCCTTTCCCCTGCCGGAAGCTGTCACGGGCTGATCAGCCGGATCTTCCCGATCTCCTCCCGGCTGTATCCTCCCAGTTCATCCAGGTGCCGGCCGAACTCTTCTCCCGTCAGTGCGCACAGAAACTCCTGCACTGACGGCAGTTCCAGATATTCGGCATATGTCACGAAATCATACTCCTCGAATGCGGCGTCCACAAAGTCAAGACCCAGGGCTTTCGCACAGGAATAGATTCCCATCCCCGTATCCGCGTTGTCTTTCTGAACCGCCACGGCAACGCTCATGTGTGTCGCCGCTTCATTTTCATAGCCCTGTATATTAGCCGGAGAGATTCCTTCCTTTTTCAGCAGATAATCAAACAGCACACGCGTGCCGGCCCCTTTCTGCCTGTTGATATAACGGATCTCCGGCGTAATATCACGTACAGACCGTATATTCAGAGGATTTCCTTTCTTCACGATAAATCCCTGACGCCGTCTCACTCCTTTGATAATCGCCATCCGCTCTCCCGGAAACATCTCCCGGATCACCGCCTCGTTGTAACTTCCGTCCTCTTCGCACAGCAGATGGGACGGCGCCAGATGAGTCTCTCTCTTTCTCAGAGCGATCAGCCCCGCCAGAGACCCCACATGAGTGGAGGACAGACTCATGCCCGACCGCTTTTCCTTCATCAGATCATTCAGCACATCCAGTATGATGTCATGACTTCCGATCAGCACCAGCGTCTTCTCAATCTGCTCCGGTTTTCTGAGAAGCTTTACCTCAACCTCCTCATGCGCCATAATGCCTTCACTGTTCTGCGGTATCACGCAGAATCCGTCGGCCTTTACCAGAGACATGGATGCCCCGGCCCCCCGTTTCAGAGGCGCAGCGATCATCTGTCCGTCCACCATTCCAAGCTTCACCCGGACATACTCCTCATATTTCAGTCCTGACATCAGCGTCTTCGTCAGTCTTGCCTTTATCTTCTCCTCCCGTCCCCTCTCACGGTTCAGAAAGAGATTCATCACCGGAATCACGAATTCTGTAAACGTCAGGTATGCAGATACTGGATAACCCGGAAGTCCGATCACAGGCCTGCCCTTTACCTTTCCCAGTATGACCGGCTTTCCCGGCTTGATTGCGACGCCATGAGTCAGCACCTCTCCCAGCTCACGGATCACATGGATCGTATAATCGTCCCTTCCCGCGCTTGAGCCCGCATTTACAATGACGATGTCACATTCTTCCACCGCCGAGAGCACAGCCTTCTTAAGCATCTCCGGACGATCCGGTACGATCCCGTAACGCTTTGCAGTGCCTCCGTTCTCCCTTATCAGGCCGTCGAACATCCATGAATTCGTCTCTATGATTTTCCCGTCTTCCGGGCCGCCTCCTTCCAGCGCTTCCCGAAAATCCACCATCTCATCCCCTGTGGGTATAATCCCTGCCACGGGTCTGCGGATCACCGGAATCTCTGTCACTCCGGCCGACAGCAGCACGGAAATATCGATGGCACGGATCTCATGTCCCGACGGCAGAACCATCTCGCTGGTGACAATGTCCTCTCCGACAGCTCTCACATGTGCAAACGGATGTGTGGGAGCAATGATCCGGTACCCGTCCTCCGTCTCGATCAGATCCTCTGCCATGATGACCGCGTCATAAGGCGGGCGGATCATATCTCCGGTATCCACATCCACATAATCCTTTTCATATTCCAGCAGGACCGGACTGTTCTCGGACGCGCCTTTTGTATGGGAACTGATCACCGCAATTCCGTCCATGGCGCATGAGTTATAGGACGGACTGGAACAGCGGGCGTATACCGCCTCCGCCGTCACCCGTCCCAGGCTCTCTGTCACAGAGACAACCTGCTTCTCCGGTCTGATATGCGCAAGAGCGCCCAGGAAATTCTCCAGCGCTTCTTCCTTCTCCTGTACATCAAGATATAGGTTCCGCTTCATAACAGTTCGGCCTTAACCTTCTCTCCTTTCCTGAGCCCCTCCCTGTTCCTGGGAATCATAATGAAGGCATCCGCCTTCGCAAGGGCTGAAATACTTCCGGACTTCGCATAGACCGGGACCGCCTCGTATCCGTCTGCCCCCGGCACCAGTCTGACCGGAAGGCAGGTCGCCCTCCCCTGGTTGCTGGACACATTCTCCTTCATTACAGCCGGGATCTTAAGCGGCTCCGGACTTCCGGTCTTCCTGCGGTACCAGTCACGGATCAGAAGCCGGAACATAATCACGGCCGCCATGGGATGTCCCGGCAGTCCCGCAATGACGGCTCTGCGTTCTCTGTCATACGCAAGAATGGTCGGCTTTCCCGGTCTGACAGCTATTCCGTGAGTAAAAACATTTCCCGTAATCTCTTCCAGAACCCTCTTCGTAAAATCCTTATCCCCCTTGGAACTTCCTCCCGAGATGAGAACAATATCGCTTTTTTCCGCAGCTTCCTCCACCGCCTGCCGTATCTCCCTTTCTTCATCTCTTACCCTTCGACTGAGGCAGATCTCCATCCCATACTCCAGAGCCGCCGCCGACAGCGCGGAGGTATTGATATCCCGTATTCTGCCCGCTGTCAGAGGTTCATCCCCGCCGGCCAGCTCGTCTCCCGTAGACAGAATCGCCACAGACGGTCTGAGGTACACCTGGATTTCCCTTATCCCCAGGCCGGCCAGCATGCCGGCTTCCCCGACGCCTATCTTCTGTCCTCTCCGGATGATACATTCGCCCCGGCGTACGTCCTCACCGGCACGGATAATGTTTTCCCCTTCACTGACCGCACGGATGCAGGCGATCCTTCCCGGCGCATACTCCTCTGTATACTCCGACATCACGACTGCGTCCGCTCCGTCCGGTATCATGGAACCGGTCTGCAGGCGCACCGCTTCCTGACAGCCGGAAAGGGTCCCGGCCGCTTCCTCGATCCTCACCTGTCCTGTCACCCTGAAGAATACGGGAGATGCCTCTCCTGCACCGTACGTCTCCCTGGCCCGGACTGCATAGCCGTCCACAACAGACCGGTCAAAGGGCGGAATGTTCTCATCTGAAACCACATCCGAAGCGCTGATCCGCCCCGGCGTCTCCTGAGCCTTTACCTTTCGGGTTTTCATATCCATTTCCCTGGTCTCTTTCCACAGTTTTTCTCTGGCTTCCTCCAGTGTATCTGTATGCAGCAGTTCCATGTCAGATCAACAGCTTCCCTTCTATAAATTTTTTTGTCTCTTCCCGGTCCGGATGCCTGAAAAACCGCTCTGCCTCCGAACACTCCACGACCTTCCCGTGGTTCAGCAGAACAATCCGTCCGGCAACACGGCGCGCCTGAGCCAAGTCATGGGTCACCAGAATAATGGTCGTGTGCCGTTCCATGTTACTTTTCAGAAGCATCCTCTCGATCTCCAGGGTTGCGTGTGTATCTATGCTGGCGCACGGCTCGTCCAGCATCAGAAGCTCCGGTCCGAAAGAAACCGCTCTTGCCAGAGCTGTCTTCTGGATCTCCCCCAGGGACAGCCCTCTCACGCGCCTGTCAAGGAGCGGACCGAGTCCGAGTTCATCCGCCAGCTTCCCCACTCTCCGGCATATCTCTTCCTTCTGCATTCCCCTTATTCTCAACGGATACGCGATATTTTTCCCGACGGTGGAAGAGATAAGATAGGGTTCCTGAAACACCATGGTCATCTGTCTCAGAGGCGGTGTTTCGTCCCCGTCATACAGTATCTGTCCTCCGCTCTTCTCCGGCAGTCCGGCAATCAGGCTGAGCAGAGTGGATTTGCCTGCTCCGTTTGGGCCGACTACTGCCGTCACGGAACCGGAAGGAAAATACAGATAGGGGACGTCCACCGCTGTGAATTCTCCGTACACTTTTTTGAGGTTTTTTATCTCTACTTCCATGCTGTCACCGAACCGTTTCTTTCTGAATGTTATAAAGCACCGTATTCACAATGAATGAAAGCACCAGGAGGATAATCCCCACCGCCACTGCCCTCTCAAACTCTCCCATCCCCTTAAGCTGAGAGATATATGTTGTCATTGTGCGTGTCTTTCCCTCTATGTTGCCTCCGACGATCATGACCGCTCCCACTTCGGAGATTCCCCGTGAGAATCCTGAAACAAGCGCTGTAATGATCCCGAACCGCAGTTCAAAAACAGAAAGCCTGAGCGTCTGAAGCCGTCCGGCGCCAAGGGTGCGGGCAAGGCGCTGTATCTTTTCTGTCCGCTCTCCTGCCGCGCTCATCGTAAGTCCTGTTATAATCGGAAGGATCAGAAGGGTCTGCGCTATAATCATGACCGTAACCGTATAATTCAGGCGGAGACTGCCGAAAGGTCCCCGCCTCATGAATACGATATATACAATCAGTCCGCACAGCACCGGCGGCATTCCCATCAGTGTATAGATAACACGCATCAGCATATGTTTCATCCGGAAGCGCCGTCCCGCAATGACAAGTCCCGCCGGGATCCCGAGTATCCCTGCGATAAGAAGAGAGAGGCCGGACACCTCAAGCGACAGCCCGACCACCTCGAACACCTCTCTGTCAAACGAAAAGATCAGCCTGACTGCTTCCGAAATTCCTTCGACGATAATTTCCATAGGCTATTCCTGCTGTGCATCAGGTGTAAAGAGCGGACTTCCGTACTCTTCCACGCCGTACTCTCCGATCAGTTCCTGAGTCTCTTCTGAGACGATCCACTGCTGGAATGCTTTTGCCCCCTCATGATTGATATTTTCATTCTTGTCAGGATTGACACAGATCACTCCGTACTGATTGTAGAGTATCCCGTCGGGATCTTTCTCGCATACGATCTTGAGGTCTTCATCCAGCCCCATGTTGAGCCATGTGGCCCGGTCTGAAAGCGTATATGCCAGCATCTCATTGGCCATCTCAAGCACCTCTCCCATTCCGGCGCCGGCCTCCACATACCATTCTCCCGCCGGCTCAATACCGCAGGCTTCCCAGACAGACAGTTCCTTCTGGTGAGTGCCTGAATCGTCGCTTCTGGAAATAAACCGAGACTGATTCTCCGCCAGCGTCCGGAACGCCGTCTCCACATCATCGGGGCAGGCTGCACTGATGCCTGCAGGATCCTCCTTCGGTCCCACCAGCACAAAATCATTGTACATTACGTCCATCCTTCCGTCCTCATCGGCATGACCGCCCGCCACATATTCTTCCTCTGCCTCGGGGGAATGCACAAGCAGCACATCCGCTTCTCCGTTCTCTCCCATGGTCATGGCCTCTCCCGAACCCACTGAGACGACGCTGACGCTGTACCCCGTCTCTTTCTCGAATACCGGCAGAATCTCATCCAGCAGACCGCTGTCTTTTGTACTCGTGGTTGTGGCCAGGATGATCTCACTGTTCCCGCTGTTCTGCCCGTCGCCTGTGTTTCCCGCCGGGGAGCATGCACAGAGCAGGACTGCCCCTGCACACACTGACGCTGCCCACAGTTTTTTCATAAACATCCTCCTCTCAGAGCCGTACAACCGGCTTATGTTTTCATTCTATCATCCGCATATTGAAATGACAAGGCGGGCCTGAGCCTTCCCTCTTTCCCCTCCTCTACAGCATCGGCTTCAGACATTTCACGATCTTTTCTATGGTCCTGACAAAGGTCTCCGTATCCGCCTCCGGATTATTCAGATAGGCATGATAGGCGCCCTGTATGCAGTAGGACATCAGGATATTTTTTTCAATATCCTTTTCATACTCCGGATTTTTGCGGAAGATCACTTTCTTCAGTTCCCTGTCCAGCTGATTTGCCAGATGATTCTGCTCCTTTCCCGAAAACAGGATCTTGATCAGTGATATCTGTGACAGAAAGGCCAGGCAGAGCGCTCTTGTAAATGCGCCCGAATTCTCAAATGTATAGTCTTTCAGATTTTCAATGCTGCTTATGATGGATATGACCGTCTCTTTTTCCATAGATTCGGACAGATCGTAGATGTCCGCATAGTGCGCATAAAAGGTTGACTTATTGATACATGCCTCCGCACACAGTTCTTTCACCGTGATCTTTTCCAGCGGCTTCCTCGCACGCAGCTCAATAAACGCGTTCTTGATTGCCTTTTCTGTTTTTTCTATTCTGAGATCCATGAGTCCTCCGTAGCAGATATTTATTCAGACGTTTCCTGTCTGCTCTGACGTAAAACGACAATTATAATAAAAAGGTTGGTTTTCCGACGTATCGTCCGGATTGTCGGTGGACAACCTTTCCTGTCACCGTTATTCTTATTATACATTGAAAAACAACTACAGTCTATTAAAATCAATCTGGAGGTACTTATGGATTTTTATGGATTTTATACGGGAAAAATTTTTGACGCATACAGATATCTCGGGGCGCATGTCACGCCGGACGGAGTAGTCTTCCGAACCTTCGCCCCCTCCGCCTCGAAGATCTCTGTCATCGGAGAGTTCAACGGTTGGGAAGAAAGTCCCATGGCGAAAGTTCATGACGGGAATTTCTGGGAATTCGTCTCTCCGGACGCCGCGCCCGGCATGATGTACAAATACCGGATCTATGACCGGGCCGGACAGTTTATCGACCACTGCGACCCGTACGGATACGGGATGGAGCTTCGCCCCAACACTTCGTCCATCATACGCGATATGGACACATACCGGTTCCACGACGCCCCCTGGATGAAGAAGCGCACAGACCGGCGCAGTGAACCTCTGAACATCTATGAGATTCACTTCGGATCATTCCGCAAGCCCTCAGCGGAGCCGGACGACTGGTATAATTATGAGGAAATGGTCGATATCCTGATCCCCTACCTGAAAGAAAACGGTTACAATTATCTGGAGATCATGCCTCTCTGCGAATACCCGAGCGATGAATCCTGGGGCTATCAGGGCACCGGATTCTTCAGCCCCACTTCCCGCTACGGAACGGCGGACCAGCTGAAAGCCTTTGTCGACACATGCCATCAGAACGATATCGGTATTCTTCTGGACTTTGTTCCGGTGCATTTCGCCGTAGACTATTACGCCCTGGCAAACTACGACGGCACGGCTCTTTACGAATATCCCCATGCCGCAGTCGGTCAGAGTGAGTGGGGGAGCTGCAACTTCATGCACTCCCGCGGTGAAGTACGGAGTTTCCTTCAGTCCGCCGCCAACTACTGGCTCACCGAGTTCCACATGGACGGTCTTCGCATGGATGCCATCAGCCGCGCTATTTACTGGCAGGGAATGCCGGAACGCGGAGTCAATCCGAATGCGGTGGAATTTCTGAAATATATGAACCGGGGACTGAAGGAACTTCACCCGTCCGCGATACTGGCAGCGGAAGACTCCACCTCTTTTCCCGGAGTTACAGATGATGTGAAAGACGGGGGCCTGGGCTTTGATTATAAATGGGATATGGGCTGGATGAACGACACCCTGGACTATTTCCGGACTGATCCCCTGTTCCGGGGAGGATGCGGCAGCAAACTTACTTTTTCCATGGCATACTATTATGATTCCAACTATCTGCTGCCGCTCTCACATGATGAAGTGGTACACGGAAAAGCAACGATTCTTCAGAAGATGTTCGGGGATTATGAGATGAAATTTCCCCAGGCAAGATCATTCTATATGTATATGTACGCCCATCCGGGCAAGAAACTGAACTTCATGGGAAATGAGATCGGTCACTTCCGGGAATGGGACGAGAAACGGGAACAGGACTGGAATCTTCTGGACTATCCCGCCCATCAGGATTTTCACCGGTTCATGACAGCTCTGAACCGCTTCTATATGGAACATCCGTCCTTTTTCGAAAAAGACTACGAGGCGGACGGTTTCCGCTGGCTCGACTGTCATTCCCAGGAACGTTGCGTCTATGCGATTGAACGTGCCGGAAAAAAAGAACGGATCGCAGCGGTCTTTAACTTCTCCGGCATAGAGCAGAAGGGTTATAAGCTTGAGATCCCGGAGGCCGCGGAGCTTCGCCGGGTATTTACCAGCGAACTTCAGGAGTACGGCGGGACAGTTCCTGAAACTGTGAAGTCCCTGAAGCCGGTAAACGGGGTGTTTGAATTTGCACTGGAACCATTCTCCGCGGAATACTATCTGATCGAAAAAGCAGAAAACACCTCTGATGTCCTCTGATGCGGGAATCCCCTGCATTCCGTCTCATATGATGGAATACAGGGGATCCACGCGCCCGTCGTCACCGTCCCGCGTCCGTTCCTTCTCCCCGTCTCTTCTTTCTGTAAGCCGAGGGAGATTCTCCGTACTCCTTCCGGAATATCCTTGAAAACGCAAGCTGATCATCAAACCCCAGTGAACCGGAGATCATGGCGATCGGCAGAGTGGTGGTGGTCAGCAGACGGCAGGCCTTTTTCAGCTTCAGTTCCATGAGATATCTTTTGGGCGAGATCCCGAACTTCTCATGAAAGGTTCTTGTCATGTAATTCGGATGGATCCCGAAGGATCTTGCCACATCTTTGAGAACCAGTTTCTCCGCATAATTGGTATCCAGATAGAATTTCACTTCATCTGCCACAGAATCTTTCCCCCAGCTCTCTTCGCTGAAACCGATATCCGAAAAAAGCTCCGCCATGATCTGATACAGGATGCCGTTGGCGCGGAAATACTGACTGGTGGGGTTTCCTCCCATTGACAGGATGTCAAAAATCTTCTCTCTGTATTTTTCCACATCAAGCCCGTGAATGATATATACGTCATCCACAGATGTCATGATCTGGTACAGGTACGCTTCCGAACTGATTCCCAGAAAGCTGATCCAGGCGTAATGCCACGGGTCTTCCTTTGACGCTTCATAGAAGGAAATCTTTCCTGAGGGGATGAGAAACGCGTCCCCGGCAGACAGCTGAAAAATATGTTCATTAATATGCAGTTTTCCTCTCCCTTCCAGAACAAAATGGATCAGCTGATAGGAACGGAACTTGGGTCCGTAACTGTAGCCGGGACTGCATGCCTCATAGCCCGCACTGTAAAATGTCAGATCCGAATTGGATTTATACTGCAGCGAATGCTGCGTCTCTTTATATTCTCTCATATCTTTATTTTATCTCAAAAGATTAGTTTTTTCCATATTTTGAATATGAAATGCTATAGGAAAATGCAAGAATATCGTGTTAAATATAATTAAAGGCGCCGAAGATATAAAAAGGAAGGAGATGATCAATTGAGGGAGAAAAAACAGCATTTCCATCTTGAGCCGCCGAGAGGGCTTCTCAACGATCCCAACGGGATGGCATATTTTAACGGAAAATATTACGTTTTCTTTCAGTGGAACCGCTTCGCAAAAGATCATTCCTATAAGGAATGGGGGATGTTCACTTCCTCGGATATGGTCCGCTGGACTTTTGAAGGAAGCGCTCTGCTGCCGGATCAGACTTATGACATGTGCGGAACTTATTCCGGCAGCGGACTGGTAATCGATGAGAAACTATATTTGTTTTATACAGGTAATGTAAAAAAAGACGGAAAGAGAAAAAGCTATCAGTGCATGGCGGTGACCGGTAACGGGCAGAAATTCCTGAAGCTCGGAAGCATGGCTGAAACACCGGAGGATTTCACAGAACATTTCCGTGATCCGAAAGTTTTCCGCACGGATTCCGGCACATACTTCATGGTCACAGGAGCCCAGAGAAAGTCCGGAAAAGGCGCGCTGGCGCTGTTTCGCTCCGGCGACGGGCTGACCTGGGAATATTCCGGCATCCCCGCCGTAACAGAAGAGTATGAAATGATCGAATGCCCCGACCTGTTTCAGCTGGACGGAACCTATGTCCTTCTCTACTGCCCTCAGAAGAGGGACAATGAAAAAGATGCCGATATCTCCAGTTTCTCGGCAGTAAAGACCGTCAGCTTCAATGAGCGGGAGGGATCCTTTGACGATACAGACCTGGATCGGAACTTTTCAAAAACAGACTTCGGATTCGACTTTTACGCGCCCCAGACCTTCGAAGGTCCGGACGGACGCCGGATCCTGTACGCATGGATGTCCCGCATGGACGGCGAGCAGGAAGAAGTCTTTTCCAGAGGGGAACCTCGCATCCACTGCCTGACTCTCCCCCGGGAGCTTAAAGTCATAGAGGGAAAACTTGTCCAGACACCGGTAAAAGAGCTGGAACAGCTGAAGGGGGACGAAGTCCCGCTCATCCGTAACGGAGACTGTACGGTTCGTCTCCTTCCCGGAGAGCGCACCTTTTTTCTGCACTTTACACTGCCCGATCCGTCCGGGAAGGTCTCTGCCCGGTTCCACGGCGGGGAGGCGGTCCTGACCTGGGATCCGGAAGAGAAACAGATCCGGTTCACAAGGAAGAACTGGGTTACCGGGCAGGAAGAATCCAGGGACTGCCGGGTTGAGAACTTAAAGGAAGTCGAGATCTGGGCCGACCGTTCCAGCATGGAAATCTTCCTGAACGGCGGAGAGGCAGTCATGTCCTCCCGCATTTTCCCGGAGGATACAGTTCCCGAGGTTGTCATAAAAGGGCTTTCAGATAAAACGGAAATTCAGATGAATGAGATAAGCGGAGGTAAAAAAGATGTTATTCTTTAAGAAAAACAAAGCGCAGGACGATCCGGTCCTCTGCGCCCCTGTCACCGGTAAAATGATAAAACTTGAAGATGTCCCGGATCCGGTCTTCTCCTCAGGCACCATGGGAAAAGGCGTCGGATTCCAGCCGTCGGACGGCACGGTCTGCGCTCCCTGCGACGGAAAGATCGTCATGCTCGCCGAGACGCTGCACGCCTTCGGCATGGAGACAGCAGACGGCGCGGAGATCCTGGTCCACATCGGTCTAGACACCGTGGATCTGAACGGAGAAGGCTTTACAAAACTGGCTTCCGAGGGAAAAAAGGTCAGACGGGGCGCCCCGGTCATCTCCGTGGATCTTGATCTTATGAAAGAGAAAGGCATCGTCATGACAACGCCCCTGGTCGTGACAAACAGCGACGGCTTTGACCTTCAGATCCACGGCTGCACAGACGTGACCGCAGGTCAGACGGAAGTCATCACCTGCATAAAGAAATAGAAAAAGAATGAGAACGAGGAGGAAAAACTAAAATGACAGACAGAGAATTAGCTGAAAAGATCGTAGAACTTGTTGGCGGAAAAGAAAATATCGTATCCGTCCGCCACTGCGCCACAAGGCTTCGCATCATCGTATCAGACAAAGAAAAGATCCGGACAAAGGACGTGGAAAACCTGGACAAAGTGAAAGGCTCCTTCTTCAACTCCGGCCAGTACCAGATCATTCTCGGCACCGGACTTGTAAACAGGATCTATGACGAGACCGTCAAGATTACAGGAAGAGCCGATATCGGCGAGTCCTCGGAGGAGAAGAAAGAGGTAGTCTACGGGAACAAATTCCAGCGGGCGATCCGTATGTTCTCCGACGTGTTCGTTCCCATCATCCCCGTACTGGTCGCGACCGGTCTGTTCATGGGACTGAGAGGACTTCTGACTCAGGAAGCAGTCCTGGCAGTATTCGGCATGACCCCTGACGACGTGCCGTCTTCTCTGCTTACATTTACCCAGATCCTGACAGACACGGCATTCTCCTTCCTGCCGGCTCTTGTATGCTGGTCCACCTTCCGCAACTTCGGCGGAAGCCCGGTCATCGGTATTGTCCTGGGTCTCATGCTGGTAAGCCCCAGTCTCCCCAGCTCCTATGACGTCGGATCCGGCGTGGCGGAACCTCTGGAGTTCTTCGGCTTCATCCGCGTTGCAGGATATCAGGGAAGCGTTCTCCCGGCATTTGCCACAGGTATCATCACCGCCAAGTTTGAAAAATGGCTGCGCAAGCATATCCCGGACGCCATCGACCTGATCGTAACGCCTTTCATCACTCTCCTGGTGGGGATTGTAATGGCTCTGTTCGTCCTCGGACCGATCCTTCACTATGTGGAAAACGGCGTGCTCTTTGTAGTAGAGAACCTTCTGTTCCTGCCTCTGGGCATCGGCGGACTGTTATACGGATGTTTCGGACAGCTTCTGGGAATCTTCGGCATCCACCACATCCTGAACTTCCTTGAGATCAGCATGCTGGCTCAGGACGGATGGAACTACTTAAATCCCATTGGGACATGCGGAAACGTAGCTCAGGCAGGCGCTGTTCTTGCAGTAGCCATCAAAGCCACATCAAATAAGACAAAACAGGTTGCCTATCCTTCCTGTCTGTCCGCGCTGCTGGGCATCACGGAGCCTGCAGTGTTCGGTGTAAACTTAAGATTCGTAAAACCGTTCATCATGTCCATGATCGGCGGCGGTGTAGGCGGCTTCCTGGCTTCCAACCTGAACCTGAGAGCAACAGGAATGTCCATCACAGGTATCCCGGGAACACTGCTCTACTTAAACGATCAGCTTCCGCTCTACCTTCTGGTCAATGTGATCGCCTTTGCGGTAGCCTTCGCCCTGACCTGGATGTTCGGTTTCAACAAGAAAATGGAAAACCAGTAGACATATCAGATTAAAACAAAAACAGGAGAAATAACAGATGGAGATAACATATCATCAGGATCATCAGCTCATACATATCAGAAACAAAAAGATCAGCTATGTGATCGAGATCGTTGACGGGAAATATCCGATGCACAGATATTTCGGGAAATCCATCCGTAAATACCGGGGTACAGGTGTGCCCCGGTATTTTAAACGGGGCTATGCCACAGAACACGACCTCAGCATCCCCCACGCTTCCTTCGACGATCTCCCCTTTGAATACCCCTTGAGAGGACACGGAGACTATCGCATCCCGGCGTTTGAGATAAAACAGGAGAACGGCATATCTTACGCGGATCTGACCTTTACCGGACTGAAGATAACCGACGGAAAACCTGAAATCCCCGGGCTTCCTTCGATCACAGCTTCCGGCTCCGAGGCAAAAACCCTGGAGATCACCTGCGAGGACGCCCGCGCCGGGCTGCGGGTCACACTGTACTACACCGTGATCGGAGAAGAAGGCGTCATCCTGCGGCATCAGAAAATAGAGAATACAGGCACGCAGACGCTGAAGCTGGAAAACGCGCAGAGCCTTTCCCTGGAGCTGCCCGCCCGGGACTATGACTTTTTCTCCCTGTACGGCACCCATGCAAAAGAGGCAAACCGGTTCCGCTTCCGGATCCATCACGGCATCCAGAAAACAGAGAGTGTGCGGGGAAGCAGCAGCCCACAGCATCAGCCCTTCTTCGCTCTGGTCTCTCCCGATACCTCGGAGGAGAAAGGAGAAATCTACGCTTTCCATCTGATCTACAGCGGGAACTTTCTCGCCCAGGCAGAATGCGACCAGTTCGGGAATGTCCGCGCCCAGATCGGGATCCATCCGGACACCTTCTGCTGGGAACTCTTGCCCGGGGAAACTTTCCATACGCCGGAGGCTGTCCTGAACTACAGCACCGACGGGCTCAACGGCATGAGCCATAACTTCCATACTCTGTACCGCCGACACCTGTTCCCCGGAACCTTTGCCGGGAAGGAGCGTCCTCTTCTCCTCAATTCATGGGAAGGCATGTATTATGATGTGAATCTGGACAAGATCGCAGAACAGTCTGCCCTTGCAAAAGAACTGGGAATGGAACTCTTCGTGCTGGATGACGGCTGGTTCCGGGCCGGCAATGACAGCCGCAGTTCCATGGGCGACTGGACCTGCAATGAAAAAAAGCTGCCCGGCGGGATCCGGGCCGCGGCGGAGATCGTCCGGAAAAACGGGCTGAAATTCGGACTCTGGTTTGAGCCCGAGGCGATCAGCCGGAAAAGCCGTCTCTATGAGATCCATCCGGACTGGGCGCTCCATGTGCCCGGCTATCCGATGACAGAGGGCAGGCACGAATATCTTCTGGATCTGACTCGTGAAGACGTGCGGGATTATCTGAAAGAAATGCTGGACTCCTACCTGAAAGACGGCATGATCGACTATATCAAATGGGACATGAACCGTCCTCTCACAGACGTAAACTCCGCCCTTCTGCCGGCAGGAAAGAAAGGGGAAACTTTCCACAGATATATCCTTGGTCTGTACGATATCCTCGGATGGCTGAAAGACACTTATCCCAATGTCCTTGTAGAGGGCTGTTCCAGCGGCGGCGCCCGGTTCGATCCGGGAATGCTGTGCTATGTTTCCCAGAACTGGGCAAGCGACAATACAGACGCCTTCGACCGCACCGTGATCCAGTCCGGCTTCAGTCTGCTCTATCCCCCGGAAGTGATCGGCGCTCATGTGAGTATTACCCCCAATCACCAGACCAGACGGACGACTCCCCTGGATACACGGTATCAGGTGGCAAGGCTTTTCAACCTGGGATATGAACTGGATCTGACAAAATGCACGGAGGAAGAAAAGGACGCGATCCGGCGCCAGACCGCGGAGCACACTGAAGAGCGCTCCCGTTTCCTTGACGGCACGTTCTACCGGCACGACGTTCCCAATGACAATTATGTCATGTGGTCTGCAGTGACGAAGACCGAGTGTCTTGCCGTGATCTTTCAGAAATTCTTCGAACCGCTCTGCTCCCACGGAAGGTTCCGTCTGCTGAGGCTGGATCCGGAAGGGGACTATATGGATACGGAAAGCCAGAAGGTGTACGGCGGGGACGAGCTCATGCAGATCGGAGTGACCGTTCCCCTGGTGAAGGAGGATTTTCATACGTTTGTGATCCATCTGAAACGTGTTGACACAATATGATAAAATCTGCAGACTTGACATTCAGCACAGGCTTCCCGGATATATACCAATCTCCGGAACTGTGTATTCTGCAAAAAACCCCGGAGAGAAGTTCTTTGTCCTGCCAAAGTGACATAACTTCTCCCTCCGGGGTTTTCTTATTTTCTGTTGTGCAGACTTCTGATCTCCTGTCTTTCGATGTTTTCTTACTTCCGCTCTTTGAGCCGGATCGCCTTTCGCTCCGCCGCCGCGTCGATCAGCTCTTTTGCCTCATCAAACGCCGCGGGCAGATACTCTTCCGTCCATTCCTTTCCGGCCTTTTCCTGTCTCTTGATCTCATCCCATTTTGTCAGCACCTCACCGGAATCGGAGACCACTGCATTTCCGAACACATGGGGATGCCGGCGGATCATCTTGTCAATGATGGTCTGGATCACATCATCCATGGTGAAATAGCCTTCCTCCTCCGCAATCCGGGCATTTAACACAACCTGCATGAGCAGGTCTCCCAATTCCTCCTTCAGATTATCCGGGTCTCCGGTCTGATCCAGGATATTGATCCCGCAGATCACCTCCGCCGCCTCCTCGATACACGGCTTTTTCAGGCTCATATGGGTCTGCTCCCGGTCCCAGGGACAGCCGTCCGGGGCGCGGAGTTTTGCGATGATGTTTTCAAATTCTTCAAATTTTGTCATTTTAAAGCGATCTCCTTTCCTTCACTTATCAGCCGGGAACCGGATTCCCTGCTGCCCGCGCACCTCATCCATGATCCTCATCTCTGTCTCAGAATTTTCAAGCCACTTATGATCTGCTGTTCCGGCGTGGATCAGCCGGATGAATTCCTCCGTCTCATATACCATATTGTTTGAATTTTTCGGAATATCCGGTTTCTTTTCTCTTCCATCGCGGAAACAGATCGTAACCTCCTGAGGCTCATGTATCCTGTCGATGAGCATCACACCGTTTTCCCCCTGGATCTGACTGGGGACACGGGAATCCGTGATCTTCGAATAGACTAGTTCTCCCTGCATTCCTTCATATTCTACCAGAATGGTCCCGGCTCCCTCGAAGCCGTTGGACAGCTTCAGGCTGCTGCTCTTTATCCGCTCCGGCATGCCGAACAGATCCGCAAGGGGATGGACACAGTACACCCCGATATCCATCAGCGCGCCGTTTGACATCTCCGGTCTGAACGCATTTTCTATAATCCCGTTCTTGAACTTATCGTATCGTCTGGAGTACTGGCAGAACTGAAATGATACTCTCCGGATCGTTCCAAGCTCCCTCAGGTTCTCTCTGACTGCCTCAAATCCCGGAGAAAAAACGGAGCGCATCGCCTCCAGAAGGATCACTCCCTTCTCCAGCGCCGTCTCTTTCATCTGACGGAATTCCCGTAGATTGGACGCCGCCGGCTTTTCCACAAGGACATGTTTTCCCGCCTTCATCATCTGTATGCTCTGCGCCGCGTGACAACAGTTGGGGCTTGCCACGTAAACCGCGTCCACATCCGGGCAGGCAGCCAGATCATCCAGACTGTCAAAAGTCCGTTCAGCTCCGTGTCTGCGGGCATAGTCCTGTGCCCGTTCCATCGTCCGGGAGTACACTGCCTTCAGGCAGAATTCCGGCACAGATGACGCCGCTTCAAGAAAACGGTCGGTTATGAAATTCGTTCCGATCACTGCAAAATTTATCATGAAAAATCCTCCCTTCCAATCGCAGGACTTCGGGTCAATGTGCCCCCATTGTACTACGGATAAAAAAACGGTTCAAGATTTGTCGTTGTCATTTCCCTCTGTCTATGTTATCCTTTTCTCACCGGGACGGCATTCTGTCCGCCCCCTGTATCACTTTAACTATACCGTTTCTATGCAGACAAAACGGTACATCTCTCATTTTCGGAGCCTGCTTTCCGGGCACAACCCCGACAATGAAAACATGCCAATACAGGAAATACGGGTTATGCCTTTGACTCATCTCCGGGATGTGTTAAGATAATCACATAAGACTGCCGTACCTTTTCCTGTATCGAACCATCTACAGGAAAGGAGGAGAAGATCTATGAACACTTCAAACAACGGCCAGACAGAAAACAGTCACACTGATAACAAATTTATCATGCTTCCCACCGTGGACATATGCTTTAAGAGCCTGATGAACAATCCCAAGGTCAGAAAAGGATTCATTGCAGCGCTCCTGAACGTTGATCCAGGAACTATCGCGGAAACCACTCTGCTACCCACCGCACTCCGTCAGGACTATCCGGACGACAAGCTTGGCATCCTTGATGTTCGGACGGCACTGAAAGACGGGCGGCAGTTCGATATGGAAATGCAGGTAGCATACTTTGCAAACTGGGATGCACGGGTCCTGTTTTATCTGTGTAAAATTTTTACTGATCAGTTAAAAAACGGAGAACCCTACGAAAATCTGAAAAAATGCATCCATGTAAGCATTCTGGACTTCATTTACTTTAAAAATGATGAGGAATGTTACCGCACCATCTGTTTCTGCGATGAAAAAACCGGCAAAAAATATACAGATTTGATGGAAATACAAATTCTCGAACTCAGAAAACTGCCGAATGAACTGAAAAACGATTCAAGTATTCTCAACTGGATGCGTTTCCTCGGAGGGAAGACCCGAAGGGAGTTTGAAGCAATGGCAAAGAAAGACAAATATATTGATGAAGCTTATAAGGAGCTGGAGAAACTCAGCGCGGATGAACAGGCAAAGCTTGAGTATGAAGCCCGGGAGAAGGCAATCAGAGATTATAATTCTCAGATGAACAGCGCGCTGAAACGTGGCATGGAAGAAGGTTTTTCTCAGGGTGAAAAGCAGGGAAAAGCCGAGCTTATCCGGACAATGCATCAAAACGGCGCAGAACCGGAACTGATCGCCCGGCTGACGGGTCTCAGCCTCAGTGAAATCCAGCAAATCCTGTGAGAAAGGAATCGGTATCGATTCCACCTACGTCTTCTGAAACTATCAAGAAGAGATGGAAGATGTATCCGACTTCTCTGGAAATAAAATCCTCCCTTCCAGTCGCAGGACTTCGGGTCAATCTGACCCCATTGTACTACGATTGAAAGGGAGGCGCAAGGCGGGAGCTTACTGATCATTCTCCCCGGCCATCTCCAGATAGATCCGGCAGTTCTGATGGTTGAAGTCATACTCCAGCGCCTTCCTGAACTGTCTTGCCGCCTCCTTCCTGTTCCCTGTTCCCAGGTTTGCAAGCCCCATCAGATAATAACAGTGGGCTTTGTTTTTTCGGTCCATATCATCGTCAAAGATAAGGAAATCCGGAAGGGATACCGCAAAGAAATCATTCTTCGCCTTATCGTACACATGTCTCTCGCCGTAATCCATCAGCTTGTTAAAGCACGCTTGCGCCGCCTTCATATCACCCAGTTCCTTTTTCGCAAGACCTTTATAGAGGATCATATCCGCCGGCTGGTCATAATAGTACATGACGCCTGCCGGTTCATCCTCACCAAGGGCGGCCTTCTCAAAGCATTCCGCCGCTTTATCGGCATTTTCGAGCTTACTGCTGATAATTCCCAGATAATACCATATATTATTATCTTTTGTCCCTTCCAGCCTTCCTTCTCCCAGGTTCAGCGGATATTCCAGGGCTTTTTCAAGAAGTTTCTCAGCTCTCTCAAGGCATTCCTTTTCATCCACTTCTGCGCCCTCATTTTCGCATCGCTTTGCATCATGGAGCGCCGCTTTCGCCAGTTCTGTAAGGGCGATCTTATACTGACCGGATATCCTGCCCTCAGCCCCCTCCCAGGGACGGAATGTGTGGGACATGATCGTATCGTATGCTGTCTGATTCTTTCCGGTCAGGTTATACAGTGTGACCAGCTCCAGCATGGCGTCGTCTCTCTCCCGGACGATATGCATGTTCTCTTCATACCGTTTCAGGCGTTCTTCAAATGCCCTGCCGGTCTTCTTATACAGCTGGTCCAGTTCAAGGAATACTCTTGAATCCGCAGGATCCAGCGCGAATGCTTTCTCCATACTTGCGACAGCTTTCTCCGGATCCTTCTGTTTATTATAGTAAGCAATGGAAAGATTCCTGTGCACTGTGGGGAAGCTGTCGTCCAGTTCCACAGATTTTTCCCACAGACCGGCGGCTTTGTCAAACTGCAGTTTGTCGTAATAAAGATTGCCAAGATAATAGTACGCCTTCGCTCCTTCCGGATTCACCCGGATCGAATCTTCCAGCACCGCAATATCATCCAGTTTGTTGGGGAAACAGTAATCCGGGGCACACCGGTCCGCATCCCTATATACTCTCCTGCTCTCTTCTTCATCTCCTGTCTGTCCGAGATAGTATGCTTCATAGTATTTCAGCATAGGCTGCTCGGCCGGGCACTGCCTGAGGATTTCCACTGCTTCTTCATAAGCACCAGCCTCTGCATAATCCCGGGCTGTCTGCAGATAGCTTTCATGGAAACCGCGCGTCAGGCTATTCATCCTCTCCAGGATTCTTGCCCGGTCCTCCCCTTCTGACTGGAATGCCTTCTCCATCATGGACAGATAATCAAAAGGATCCACTTTCAGATTTTCCCCGATCCATGCTTCTGCCTCCTCTTTTCTTCCCAGTTTCCTCAGAATCAGCGCCTTAAGGCCTCTTGCTTTGACGTTATGGCTGTTTTTCACAAGCCCCTTCTCGATCAGCTCCAGCGCAGCGCCGAATTCTCCTCTTTCAGCCTCAATAGCCGCAAGAAAGTAGAACGACATCTCCTGCTGCTCGTTGCTCCATGCAGCTTTGTAGAAGGCATCATATGCTTCATCCTTCCGTTTCTGACAGAAAAGAGAAAGTCCCAGGTCATAGTAGGCCTCGCTGTTATACGGATTCGGACTTCTCCAGGTCAGGCGTTTGATGGCCGCCCTGAAATATTTCTCCGCTTCCGTAAATCTCCCCCTGCGCAGGAGCAGCATGCCGTAAGCCGTGTTGATCCTGCTGTCTCCGGGATCTCTTTTCAGGCCTTCCAGATAATACGGATCCGGAAGATATGTAGCGTGGCGGTGCTGCTCAATATGCTGTCCGGTCAGGAGCAGTTCCTCATTGGTCATGATCTCCTCCGGGTCCTTTGCCGCCTCGGCCGGCTTGCCGATCTCAGGAATTTTCTCTTCTTCCGGGCGGTACTCTGCCAGAAGTTTTCCTTCCGCACGGACAGACACGCAGATCTCATGCATCTTCTCAATCTGAACTGGAATTTCCTTTTCAAAAATATCTGTCGGTGACAGCAGTGCATTCTCCCGGAAGATCACCTCTCCGTTCTTCTTCACTGTGATCTCTGCATTCTCATATCGCTCGGTTCCGTATACGGTCACATGAAGTCCGCTCTCTGTCTGCTCTGCGCCAAGGGCCGCATGTATCGTGGCGTTCTTGACCTGTCCCACTTTTTTGTATGGCATGAAATACTGTTTGAACACCTTCTCCTCAAAGGGCTTCAGCCATGTAAAATCCGGCTGGTTTTCCGTATAAACCCCTGTCATCAGCTCGATATACGGTCCGTCCTCATCAGTCAGATTCCGATCCCACGCTTTGCCGAAATCGCCGCATCCCCAGGTCCACTGTTTTTTCCCCGGAGAATAATGGTGATCCGCCACATGGAGCAGCCCGGCCTCTTTCTTATAATCATATCCTCCTACGAAATCATAGTCAGATGTCTCTGCCATATAGGAAGTCGGTACCGGAATATTCTTATATCTGGAAATGTCCACTCCTTCACTGTAATCATGCTTGTAATAAACACCTCTGGCAATGGGGAATCTTGATACGGCCCTCTTTCCATGGTCATATACCGTATGTACATCCGGCGGAAAGATCGACTGTGTGCAGTCGTTTACCGGAACAGCCGGATTCGCCCACCAGAGGAATGTCTGTGGCATGGGTGTCCGGTTGTAGAGCTGTCCCCGGATTTCAATATACGCTTTTCCCGGATAGAGGGTAAACGAAGCGATTGCTTTTGTCCCATACATCTGATCTACGTCATTGACAAGGAGCGTCTTGCTTCCGTCCTCGTGTTCACAGATCTGATGATCCACCGGCATATATGTGGTGGGTCTGTGATGCTGCGGCCAGTTAAACTCAATGCCTCCGGAGATCCACGGTCCGGCAAGCCCTACGAGAGCCGGTTTGATCACATGATTATAATACACAAAATCATAATCATTCGTCTTGTCATAAGCTCTCTGAATCCGTCCGCCCAGCTCCGGGAGAACCATGATTTTCAGATATTCATTTTCCAGATAAACTGCATGCCACACCTTATCCTTTTTCTCATGGCTTATCTTTTCTGTCGTAGGATAGGGATAAAGCTTCCCTGAACTTCCCTGATAAACCCTTTTTTCCAGAAACATCGGATTCTTATCCGGTTCTCCCACTTCATAGGTGGGGATGACTACATCCTCTTCCCAGATTCTGACTGCTTCCATTTTCTTTCCTCCTGCCCTTTCACTCTGTTCAATCCATATATTTTCTGCTCCTATCTTACAATATTTTTTCCGCTCCCTCACTCTTCTGGCTTGCGGTTTTATTTATATTTTTTGCGCTTGTAATTATATAAAGTCCAGAGTAAAATTACAGTAAATTCAGGGTTAGTCAATCTATAAAGGCGGTGTCATTATGAAATCCTGCGAAAATTTTGTTTCTGAACAGTCCAACTATTTCGTCCATCTCCCCAGTGCCGCGGCAGAAAAAACTTTTTTCTATCCGATCTGTACCGGAGACTTCATCTACGAAGCCGGCTATTCGCTGAAAAGAGAAGCCTATGACAGTTTTCTTCTGATGTATATCCGGTCGGGACATCTGACTCTGGAATATGAAGGCAGAACCGAAGTCGTAAACGCCGGGAGTTTTGTTCTCCTGGACTGTTACAGACCCCATGTCTATTACTCCGACACCGGATGGGAAAGTCTCTGGTTTCACTTTGACGGTCCCGCTGCCCGGGCCCACTATGAACTGATCACGTCTCAGCTGGGACAGCTTTTCACCCTCGCCAGGCCATGGCCGGTACTGGACAAAATGACCTCCCTGTACCGTACTTTTCTTCACGGCGAACCGGTCAGAGAGGCGCTTCTCTCCAAACTGATCACAGACATACTGACATCCCTTCTGCTTTCTGCCCCGTCAGTTCCGGCCGCAGCCAACCACACGGGCATCGCAGAGGATATAGTATCGTATATTCAGGAACATTATGCAGAGGATCTTACGATTCAGAAACTGGCTTCCCGCGCCGGACTGAGTCAGTATCATTTTATCCGGATTTTCAGACGGGAAACCGGATTTACACCCCACGAATATATACGCAATTTCCGCATAAACACGGCAAAATACCTGCTGAAGACATCCCGTCTCTCCGTGAAAGATATATGCTTTGAAACAGGCTTTTCCAGTGTAAGCGTATTCTGCAGCGCATTCAGAAAGAAAAACGGACTTACACCCACGGAATACCGGATCTCCGGATCCTGAACTGTCTTCTTTCTGTATATACCTCAAAATCAGAAAATAGATTCTCCCTCCATCAGGCGGGAACCAGAAAGGAAAAAACACCATGAAACATGAACTGAACCTCAGAAATTTCAAAAAGAAAACCTTCATCCCTCTCGACAGTCATTTCCGCGGCACCGCCCCGGACGGCAGCACCCTGTCCTTCACTAACTACTATATGGAAATGAATAACAGGCCTTTTTTCGGCATAAGCGGTGAATTCCACTTTTCCAGATGTGACGAGAGCCGCTGGGAAGATGAGATACTCAAGATGAAAATGTGCGGCATCAATATCATCTCGACTTATGTCTTCTGGATCCATCACGAGGAAGAAGAAGGCGTCTTCGACTTTTCCGGAAGCAAAGACCTGCGCAGATTCGTCGAGCTGTGCGCCGGACACCATATGTATGTCATTCTTCGGATCGGGCCTTTTGACCACGGCGAAGTGAGAAACGGCGGCCTGCCGGACTGGCTTTACGGAAAATCTTTTGAGGTGAGAAAGTTAAACGACGGTTTTCTCTTTTACACAAAACGCCTGTATGCAAATATCGCCCGTCAGATCAGAGGGCTGCTCTACAAGGACGGCGGGCCGATCATCGCTGCACAGATCGACAACGAATACATGCATTCCTCCGCCGTATGGGAGATCACGACAGGGATTTCCGACGAATGGATATTCGGAGGAGATGACGGGGAGCAATATATGCTCACGCTCAGAGATCTGGCGAAAGAATGCGGCATAGACACGCCCTTTTACACATGCACCGGATGGGGCGGAGCCATCACTCCTGATGAAATGATGCCTCTGTGGGGAGGATACGCATACCGCCCATGGCTTTTCTATACCGCACGGGGAGAGCATCCTGCCACAGAAGAATATATTTATCAGGACTATCATAACAATGACGCAGTCGTGACCAGCGACTTCAGGCCTGCGTACAGCCCGGAAGAACGTCCCTATGCCTGCTGTGAGATGGGCGGGGGCATGATGTGCACTTACTACTACAGGTTCATTCTCCCCTTTAAGAGCGTGGATGCCATGGCGAATATCAAGCTCGCGTCCGGATGCAATTTTCTGGGATATTATGTATTCCAGGGGGGCAGCAACCCGAAAGGAAAGCACGGCACTTTCATGAATGAGGCGCAGGCACCGAAGATCTCATACGACTATCAGGCTGCTCTGGGGGAATTCGGACAGATCCGGGAATCTTATCAGCGTCTGAAAGCGCTCCATTATTTTGCCGCGGCCTTTGCGGATATCCTCTGCGGGATGCAGACCGTTCTTCCGGAAGGCGGCTCTCTGATCGATCCAAAAGATCTGGATACGCTCAGATATGCCGTTCGCACAGACGGGAGAAGCGGTTTTCTCTTCCTGAATAATTTTCAGGACCACATGGAAACAAAACCGAAAGAAGCTGAAACTGTAACACTCCATACGAAAGAGGAAGATATTGCATTCTCCGATCTCGGTCTTGCCCCGGATGAAAACTGCGTTCTTCCTTTCCATATGGATATCGCCGGCATCGATCTCATAACGGCATCGGCGCAGCCCGTTACCGTACTGCGGCATAAGAGTCCGTCCGGGGAAAGACCGATCTTTGTATTTCTGAAACCGGACGGAATGGAACCGGTCTTCCACTTTGAAACAGAGGCTGTCACAGATCAGGGAAGCAGCATCTACCGGTGTGATCCGCAGAAACAGGCAGAAGTATTCCACGTGTCGAAAAACGGCTCTTCCGAAGACCGGCAGGCTGCACTCTCCGCAGAGATCCTCTGTCTGGACAGAGCTCTGACGAACCAGATGTATCTGCTCTCTGACGGAACTCTGCTTTTCACGGAAGGCGCTGTCATGGAAGACAGTGACGGTCTGCGTCTGGAAACCACATCCGCGGATAACCGGATACTCACATATCCGAAAGGAGCTGCCGATCTTCCTTTCGCCTCTGCCTTTCCGCAGTCGGAAGAAAGTCTTTTTGACGTATGGTCGGCGGCCACAACCAAAAGGAACGTTTCTGTCACCGTGACACAGACCGCTTACTCCAAATATGAAGTCTCCTTCCCGGAGAATTTCATGGACGGACTCAAGGACGCTCTGCTTCAGATCGACTACTCCGGAGACATCGGATCTGCCTTCATCGACGGGGATATGATCAATGACAACTTCTGTAATAACAACACCTGGGAGATCGGACTTCGCACCTTCGCCGGCAGACTGAACGGCACACCTCTTACCATTTCCATCTCACCGCTGAGAGAGGGCGTGAACGTCAATGTCGAATCCGCCATGGCGGCCCGGATGGAAAGCGCCGAATCCTATGAGGCAGAACTGAAAAACGTGAAGGTATGCCCCGTTTATGAACTGAAACTGAGATAGATATTTTCGCAGGCTCCATAAAGAGCGGGCGCTGTCCGCGGACCGGAAACATACAGCGAAGATCTTACCGCAGATAAGGCTTCTGCCGCGCAAAGGATGTAACGCGGCAGAAGCCTTATTATATAACAAATTTATTCCACTGTTTCTTCTGTTATGTACAGCCGGATTTCTGTGTCCCTGCTGCAGGTGATCCTGTCCCCGATCCCGTAGACCGCATTGCTGATCACGTATTCGCCGTCATTGACATAGACTTCGATCAGATTTTCGTCCACCAGAACTTCCAGATGGAATCCTTCCTTCAGCCCCGGTGTCTCGGAAAGGAGATGCGCGCCCTCAAATCCGGGGTACACACGACTTCTGTCCGTACAGATATGGTCTCCATTTCTGGAAATGACATATCCTCCGATATCCACACTCTCTCCGTCATTCAGATCAAACACGGCCATGTAGCCGTCCGCGGAAGACTGCTGTCCCTCTGCCGCTTCTTTCGAGTAAGCGCTGCGGATATTCGGATGCATGCGGAAGTAAATATGTCCTCCTCTCCGCTCCACAACTCGGGGAGAACAGAACATTCCGATCCACCCGCCCTCTGTGACTTTGGGCATCCGAAGCCATGCTTCCATCACCCTTCTTCCCTCTGAGTCCACGGTAGTCTGGGGAGCGTAGAGATCCAGACCGTAGTCAATAAAGGAATATTCATCCGGGATCTCCATCCGGCACGTTTCTTCATCGAATTCCACCGGGAAGCAGACAGACTGATTCTTCTCTTTCTCGTCATTCTTAAGCAGTTTCATGGGGGAGACGAGAAGCACTTTTCCGCCCTCTGTCTCAAAATAATCCGGGCATTCCCACATCCAGCCGTAGTCCGGCCCTTTCCATGCCTTGTTCACGAAAGTCCATGTATGGAGATCTTCGCTCCGGTAGAAGAGGAGCTCCCCGTACTGCTCCTTCACCGTACTCCCGAGGACGAGATACCATGCGTCCTTTCCTCTCCATATCTTCGGATCCCTGGTATGGGTCCTGTCCCCGAGCTCCGGATCCGTGATCGGCGGGATAATGACCTCTTTCCCGTTCTCATTGTCAAAATGGACCCCGTCTTCGGATGAGATCATAAGCTGCGCCGATTCAAACTGCTCATCCAGACATGTGTGAGGATCTTCCGGGTTGACCACCTCATATCTGACTCCGGTGTAAGTCAGATACAGCTTTCCATCCACTTCAATGGCACTGCCGGAGAAGCATCCGTTCTGATCCTCTCTTCTGGACGGATAGAGCGCCAGCCCTTTGTGTTCCCATGTGACCAGATCCCTGCTCATCGCATGTCCCCAGTGCATGGTGCCCCAGCGGGGTCCATAGGGGAAATACTGATAAAACAGATGGTAGTATCCTTTGTAGTATATAAAGCCGTTGGGATCGTTCACCCAGTTGTCCGGCGCTTTCAAGTGTAATCTCTGTCGTTTCATACTGCCTCCGTATCTGTTTTTTCCCCCGGCGGACTGTGCAGAGCACATCCGCCGGTCATGTATTCATTCTGATTTTTTCTGGCTTCAGATTATAACTCTGTGTAATTGACCCCTGTTTCTTTATCAAAGAAATGCATCTTTGACGGCATAAACACAAAACTTACTCTGTCGCCGATCTGGCTGATCTCATATTTTGAAACCCTTGCCACTGCCTGCGCGCCGCCGAAGCTGAAGTACAGGTTGTTCTCATTTCCCATCTTTGCATATGTAAAGTGGTTGAACACTGCGATAGTACGGCCCACGCCGATCATCGCAAGGATGGTCCCCACGCCAACGCCCACAAGATGACCTGCGAACACAAAGCTCAGGACAACAGTGATCGTGATATTGGTCAGGTCAAAACAGTTCTTCGTAAATCCCACACTCTTGCGGACCGTATCCGCGATGGCCTGCACGATGCCGTCTCCGGGATTCGGCACGATCCGCATGTTCAGCGACATGGCGGCGCCAATCCCGGTCAGGATGACTGCAATGATCAGAAAGCCCACCCGGACAGCCAGCTCCCCGGGGGGAGCCGGTCCGTCCGAGTAAAGGCTGGGGATCACAGCTGAAAATACATTCAGAAAGCGGGTAAATACAATGCTCAGAGGGATCTGGAGAAAATCCATCAGAAGGATCAGTCTCAGGTCCTTCCTCCCGGCATTGGCAAGTACTCCTCCTTCGGCCCTGCAGTATCTGCGCTCCCGGATCAGATGGAGCACCATCTCAATCACTACAAAGACGCTATAAAGCGCCAGAGTCATGTTTCCGAAATTGTGGTCAAATATCTCTGAGATGCTGTATGCCACCGAGATAATCGGTGAAACGCCCAGTCCTGTTTTCGTATTCAGGGTCAGTCCGAGGGCAAGGACAAGAAGTCCTATGGCATAAAACAGGACCCGGCAGAAAATCTTATTTTTCATCTCAGATTACTCGCCCAGAAAATATCTTCCGTATGCGTCTGCTGCCCTGATTGCCGCGCACACTGTCTGCGGAGTCACCTCGAAAGGCATATTGTGAAGCGTATCGCTATCGGCGCATGCCGCCTCGGCCACAGCCATCAGCTTCTCGTCCGTTGCCTCCTCAACGCCCAGTTCCTTCAGTGTGACAGGCAGTCCAAGTTCGATGCACCAGTCGATGATATCCTCAAGCTCTTCCGCGGGGATGTTCTCGAGAACAAGCTGTGTGATCGTTCCAAACGCAACCTTTTCTCCATGGTACATGTGATGACATTCCTCCATCACCGTAAATCCGTTGTGGATGGCATGGGCTCCGGCAAGTCCGCCGCTCTCAAATCCGATGCCGCTCAGGAGCGTGTTCGCCTCGATGATCTTCTCCACTGCCGGAGTGCAGGCGCCTGCCTCCAGAGCCAGCCTGGCTTTCACGCCTTCATCCATCAGAGTGTCGAAGCACAGTTTCGCCAGTGCCATTGCAGCAGAAGTCACCTTGCCTCCCGCACATGTGACAGCGCCGCTTCTCTGGCATGCACGGGCCTCAAAATACGTTGCCAGAGCGTCGCCCATACCTGATACAGTCAGTCTGACCGGAGATTTCGCGATAATCTCCGTGTCCATCAGGACCATGTTCGGGTTCGCCGGAAGGAACAGGTATTCCTCAAATACGCCATCATCTGTATAGATCACAGAAAGAGCACTGCACGGCGCGTCCGTAGATGCGATCGTGGGGCACACCAGCACCGGAACAGATTTATAATACGCTACCGCCTTTGCCGTATCAAGGATCTTTCCCCCGCCGATGCCGATCACCATATCGCAGTTTTCTTTCTCTACGACTGCAGTCAGGCGGCTGATCTCTGTTTTGCTGCACTCTCCGTTGAAATAATCAAACACAATCTGAGCGCTGCTGTCCTTAAATCCTTCTTCCACCACCGCTCCGCATCTCTTATATCCGGATGCCGTGATGATGACAAGCGCCTTTTTCCCGTATTTCTCTGCGTATTTTCCGAGATTTCCCATTTCTCCTGCTCCCTGCACATATTTGCCCGGGCTGATCAGAATATTTGCCATAGCCGTGTCCTCCTGTCATAAACTTTCATGATTTCTTTCTCATTGTTATTTTTATAACAATACATTGCTATTTTAAGCCTGCCCGGTTTTTATGTCAAGGAAACGCGCGCTATCTCTTCCTTTGTTCATTGTTCAACCGCACAAAAAGAGCTATAATTAAAGTAACTACAACCACCGTAATATTTTCAAAGGAGGGATTGATATGTCGGAATACAAAATTATTACAATCAGCCGTCAGTTCGGAAGCGGCGGACATGAGATCGGAGAAAAGCTGGCAGCGCGTCTGAATATTCCTCTTTATGACCACCGGCTGGTCAGCATGGCTGCGCAGGAGCTGGGCTACACGGAAGAAAGCGTGGAGCGTGCAGATGAATCCGCACTGAATTCATTCATCGCGGCATACAGTGTGGCTCCCATGAGTTATTCGAATTTCATCAGTACAGCATCCTATATGCCGTCCCTTGATATGAAAGTCTATCAGAAACAGACTGAGATCGTCCGTACTCTTGCCGGGAAAGGCCCCTGTGTCATCGTAGGACGATGCGCCGATTATATCCTCAGAGATAAGTTCAACTGCATCAACGTTTTCATCTGCGCTGAAAAAGGGGACCGGATCAAACGTATTGCAGAGCGATATGATCTCACAGAACGCAAAGCGGCAGAACGGATCCGTAAAACGGACCGTGAAAGAAAATTTTATTACGAAACCTATACCGGTCTCGAGTGGGGCAGCATCTATTCCCATCAGGCGCTGTTGAATGCAAGCCTTCTCGGCATTGACAAAATCGTAGATCTTCTTGAGCTGGCATACCGCGCATAAATATTTTCCGCCCCCTTGACAAGCAGTGCTATAATGTAACTGTAACAAAGAAACACACTTAACAACACCTATTTGTCTTACGTCCGCAACGCGGACATACCGCAAAGTTGAAGGCTTGCTAAGCGCGATTCAGTGATTGGAGGAAAAGATAAATGAATACTTTAAAAGCTGAAAGAAGAGACATGACAATCAAAGCCAAAAAACTTAGACGTGAAGGATTTGTTACAGGCAGCATTTTCGGCCGTGAGATGGAAGAAACCATACCGCTGAAATTCGAGAAGAGCTCAGTAGAGCGTCTGCTCAAAGAAGAAGGTAAAGGCGGACAGGTTATGCTTGAGGTCGAGGGAAAAACCTATGACGCACTGATCAAAGAAGTTGACTACAATCCGTTAAAGGGCTGCATCGATGAGATTGATTTCCAGGCACTGGTACAGGGTGAGAAAGTTCACTCTACCGCAGAGATCCATCTGATCAACCTGGAGAAACTTGTAGCAGGCGTACCGCAGCAGATGCTGCATGAAATTGCATTCAAGGCACTGCCGTCTGCACTGGTAGATAAAGTTGAAGTTGATGTAGGCGACATGAAAGTGGGAGATACACTCAGGGTATGTGATCTGCCGATCGCTCACACAGAAGGACTGGATCTTACAACAGAAGCAGACGCTACTGTTGTGACGATCACAGAGGTACATGCTGCTCCGGCCGCTGAGGATGAAACAGCCGAAGAAGCAGCTGAATAATTATCACCACTGAAAAGGATAACTGCCGAAAGATATGACAGAACATTTGCCATAAAAATCCGCCATGCCGGCCAGTCCGGTATGGCGGATTTTCATATTTTCATTCATTCTTTTCACCTGCGGCACAGTTTAAGCCTGAGCCGCTCTTTTCTTTTCTGGAGCATTGTTTTTCTCCCATTTTCGCATTGTAAATATGTAGTATGGAATCAGCGGGATGAGCGCTGCGATCCAGGCGGCAGGATCCGCCAGACACACACCGACAAAACTGGTGCGCCCCGCTACCAGCACGACAATAGCGCTTCTGGCCACAAGCTCAAACACACCGCCGAGCATGGGCACAAGGCCATATCCCATTCCCTGAAGTGTATTTCTGTAAAGGAAGATACTCCCGAGGAACGGATAGCACCAGAAAACCGTGTGGAAATACATGACTGACACATTGATCACATCTGTCTCTGACGGACTGACAAACAGCCATGTCATGTATTTTCCTCCAAAATACATCACTGTCATGGAGACCACACTCCAGACCAGGATCATGATCTGCGTATATTTCACGCCGGCCTTCACACGATCCATCTTTCCAGCGCCTCTGTTCTGTCCCACAAAGGTTGCGATCGTCGCTCCAAAAGCTACAAAGACCGTGTTGATGATATTCTGAAGCTTTCCTGCCGCCGAAAAACCGGCCATATATATTTCTCCGTATACGTTAACCGCTCCCTGTACAATAATCGTTCCGATCGCCGTAATAGAAAACTGAAGTCCCATCGGAATTCCCAGTGCGAGCAGCCGCCCGAAGCTTGCGAACGAGATCCTGAAATCCTCTTTTTTGAGATGCAGAATCGGGAACTTCTTCAGGATAAATATAAAACAGAGAAGCGCGGAAATTCCCTGCGCGATAACTGTCGCATATGCGCAGCCTTCCACTCCCATCCCGAAGCAAACGATAAACGCGATATCCAGTACAACATTGATTGCCGCCGAAATAATAAGGAAATACAACGGTGATCTCGAATCCCCCAGCGCTCTTAAAAATGCGGCAAGCGAGTTATACGCCGCTGTGACGATCAGCCCGGCATAGATGATGCCCATATAAGCCTTCACATCCGGCATGATCTCGTCTGAAAAGTTCATCAGTCTCAGAATGGGTTCATTCGCCGCCAGGAGCCCTACGGTCATGATCAACGCAAATGCCGCGGCAAGATAGATGGACATTGCAACATAATGACGCATCCTGTCATACTCCTTTGCCCCGAACCACTGAGAAACAAGGATCGCAAAACCGCTGCTGAGTCCGTTCAGCCATCCTGTCACAAAAAACATCAATGATCCCGTACTTCCGATTGCAGCCAGCGCATTTACTCCGATAAACTGTCCCGCGACAATAGAATCCGCCACGTTGTAAAACTGCTGAAAAATATTTCCCAGGCACACCGGTATCATAAAACGCAAGATCAGCCGCACCGGGCTTCCCACGGTCATATCATTCATCTTGTTCTCTGTCATAATAGTCACTTCACTCTCTTTTCTTTTTTCGTCAAGGTCTTATTATATTCCAGAGAGTAACCGTTGACAAGTCAAATTTACACCATTATTATTATTCAAGACTCGCTCACGAGTCTTATCGAGGGATTCATGCCGGCATCAGCCGGCATAATACTTCTCCGAATCCCTGCGCATTCTCGCGGAGCGTTTATCAGATGGGGGATTGACAACTGATACATATTTGTTCCTCACCGCCTGTAGAAACGGGAGTCTTCCCTTATCTGATAAAATTTAAGTGATTCGATCTGTCAGATTCAGACATTTTTATATAGAAAATGAGAGCGGTATGAATCCGCTCTCATAATTTGTCTTTTTACTGCTTTTTTCCTGCAGAAAGTCACCGAACTCTTGCCACGCCGCTCTTAATCGCCGCCTCAGCAGTTGCCTTTGCCACAGCGTCCTTTACACGCGGATCAAAAGCCGCCGGCAGGATATAATCTGCATTCAGCTCCTCATCGCTTACAAGACCTGCGATTGCATAAGCTGCTGCGATCTTCATCTCATCATTGATATCAGAAGCCTGTACATCCAGGGCTCCACGGAAGATTCCAGGGAAGCAGAGTACGTTGTTTACCTGGTTCGGGTAATCAGAACGTCCTGTGGAGACAACCGCCGCTCCTGCTGCCTTTGCCTCCTCCGGGAAGATCTCCGGAGTCGGGTTAGCACATGCAAAGATGATCGGCTTGTCTGCCATTGTGCGGACCATATCTCCTGTCAGAGTACCCGGAGCGGAAACTCCGATAAATACGTCCGCGCCCTTGATCACATCTGCAAGGGATCCCTTCTCATGATTAAAGTTCGTGATCTTAGCCATCTCTTCCTTGATCGGGTTCAGCCCATCTCTGCCCTCGTAGATCGCGCCTTTACGGTCTGTCATAATGACATTCTTTAATCCCATTGCCATCAGCAGTCTGATAATCGCGATTCCGGCAGCGCCTGCTCCGGACGTAACGATCTTCACATCCTCGATCTTCTTTCCGACCAGTTTCAGCGCATTGATCAGTCCTGCAAGGGTGATAACTGCTGTTCCATGCTGATCATCGTGGAATACCGGAATATCACAGCATTCTTTTAATCTCTTCTCGATCTCAAAGCATCTCGGAGCTGATATATCTTCCAGGTTGATCCCTCCAAAGCTTCCTGCGAGAAGGCTTACTGTCTTCACAATGTCATCCACATCTTTCGAACGTACACAGAGCGGGATCGCATCTACATCGCCGAATGCCTTAAACAGTACGCATTTTCCTTCCATGACCGGCATACCTGCCTCCGGTCCGATGTCTCCCAGACCCAGAACCGCTGTTCCGTCTGTAACGACTGCAACTGTGTTCCAGCGTCTTGTCAGTTCAAAGCTCTTATGAACATCCTTCTGTATCTCCAGGCACGGGGTTGCAACACCCGGTGTATAGGCCAGGCTTAACGCCTCTTTGGAGTCCACCGCTGCTCTGGTCTTGATCTCGATCTTACCTTTCAGATCATAATGCATTTTTAAAGATTCTTTTCCGTAATCCATAGTTCCTTAGCTCCTCCTTTTCGAAAAGATCTTCCTTTATTAGCTTATGTTTCCACTGAACGCGGATACATTTTTCGCGTACACATTAATAATACGACGATGGTTCGCCGGAGTCAACATTTCCCAGTATTTTCTCTGCACTTCAAACCCTGTTTTTTTCTTATTTTAATATCGAATATCCTGCTTTTCCCATTTTATTTCACTCATCCGAAAAGCCATATTTTTCTTCCCATTGCTGCACTGTCAGGCGCCTTGAATACCAGTCAAAATCCGTCTCATAATCAACGGTAAGAATATGGTTCGACACATATTGATATCCGCCGTCTGCCAATAGTCGGATAACGACTTCATGGGAAAATGTATGCTCCGGATCATCTTCCTGCGACACGGAACTGACCTTCAGCCGGATTGTTCCGTCGTCCAGTTTTTCATACCCTATGACCTCCGGTTTGACAAAACAGGGATGACCCCAGTCCTCCCTGCACCGGGTCGTGTAAACATACGAAGAACTGCCGCTGTCGTAAACCGTATAAGCCCGCAGTGTCTCCGGTTCAATTTCAATCACCTGTCCGATCACCGCCTCGAATTCCTCTGCCGGCACCTCATAGGTCAGCTTGTCAAAATCAGATTTGTATGGGATCTCTTTCCCGTATTCCGAGAAATAAAACTCCTCAAAAAGATCATAAAAATCCAGCTCTCCGTAATCCGTCTCATCCCAATCTGTCAAGAAGAGATTGGTGCGCCGGTATCCTGCGGGAAGGATATATTTCCGGTTCAATTCCCGCAGTTCCTCATCCAGAGGTTCCACCCGAACCGCCGTGTATTCGATAGGGCCGTCATACCCGGCCGGCTGTTCTTTCTCAATATAGAGATAGCCGTTCTCCTCATCCATCTTCCAGGTATATGCTTCATACGAATCCAGCTTCTCCGCCTGAGGCACTCCGTTCTCCCAGGAAATCCGGCTTGTCTCAACCTGTACCACCCCATCCGACACAGTCAGATCATACCGGACAAAACCTCCGTCATCCGTCACAATGAGCAGCGTCGTTTCCGCAGACTGTCCGCTCTTCACCGAATCATCAAACTCCCGGATCACCTCCGGATGGATCATATTGATCTGATTTTCATTGTCCACAACAGCATAACCGGAAACACCGAGTGATTCCATGATCTCCCGGATCGTATCGAGCTGCGCCAGCGTCCCATCCTTCAAAGCAGCTCTGTAAACCTCTCCGTATTCCTCGGCCAGCTGCTCGGATTCATCCATTATGTCCGCAGCAGCTCCGGATCCGCTGTCCGAAAGGTCAGACGCTGTATTATCCATGGCGCTATTGTCTGCACTGTGATCTGCAGTTTCAGATGTACATCCGCTCATGAGAAAGAGCATCCATATAACCAGCACTATAACCTTCTTTTTCATTTTCGTCCTCTAAATATTACATTTGTAAGATTATTATATTTTTAAGAGTGGAAAATGTCAAGCTGATTATTCTCATACCTGCTACTGTTCCAGCAACACCTTTTCACTGTCCTGCACCGGCTCCTGGCCGATCCAGGCCAAAGCTTCATCAATATCAAATGTCATCCTTCCCTCTTCATTTATAAAAAGAGGGATCCCTATCCCGCTGTGTTCCCTCACCGGCTCAAAAATCGGCTCCGTATCCCTCAGATGCAGAAACTCCTTAAGCTTCCCGGTATCCTCCGTGATCTCGATAAAATCACAGTCGAATCCCCTCGCCTTCTGAATTGCCAGAAAATTTCTGCAGTCTACACAAATCTCAGATCCGTATACTTTCATCTTATGTTTCCTTTCCATCTCTTTCTGCATTATAAATTGCTCCTCCAGACTGTTTTCAGGATTATCAGTCCTAACTACATGAACTTCGCGCCTATTTTCTATTTTGAAGCATAGACAGATAAGACGTCCGCAGGGTATCTGAAATCTGATACCCAAGACTGTTCAGAATATTTTCTATCCGTCCAAGCGCGGCATCTTTCTCTTCCTCACTGCGGGCCAGAATCTCCAGTTCCAGAAATCCTCCCAGCCCGTGTACATTGTCCAGACATGCGGTTACGTACTCTTTCTGCAACATTGTCCTGTCCTTGATCACTTCAGGATCTGCCGGCATATACCCGATCATCTGCAGAATATTTCTGCAGACCGCCCCGTCCTCCACACCAGTTTCCAGCTCCTCCCGGGTCATCGTACGGGCATCCAGCTTCTTCCCTTTGAAATTGATCTGCGCCCGGCTCTTCCCTGTCAGATGGTCTTTCGTTTCACGCACCCGCAGCGCCTCACCGTTCGCTCTTATATCTCCCTGCGGATTGTCAAAGTATGTATCACGTTCTTCAATAAACGCAGTCTCTTGAAAACCCGTTTTCAAAAGCTTTCCTCTGATCAAATCGAGATCTGCAACCGGCAGCTTTACTTCTACTTCGATCATTGTAATTCCTCTTTTCCTCAAATGGACTGTTATATCCGCTTCTTCCTTATTGTCTCGAACACTTTTCCGCATCAATCGCCAGTGTAAACATCAGCACATGCAGTGCATCTCCCGGATTCGCAATATCCAGTACATAAGTATCTGTCATATGAAAAATCTCTTTCGATATAACCGCTACCGTTCTCCCTGCGCCATCCGTAATAGAATAATTCCATTCCGTCCAGTTTCCTTCGATATGCCATCCGTTAAAATCAATATTATAACGAGATTTCAGAAAAGTCAGCTCCTTACTTATAGATCCGATCATCTGGTTTCCTTCATACACCTCGAACTTTGGAAGGAACGTAAGCACGCGCTCCTTCACCATTCCCAGTTCGCGGTCATGGGCATCAAATATCTTGAGACAATGTCCCCAGGCCAGCTGCCCCTTTACCAAATAAACCGTATTTTCATATTCATCATAAATATCATAGCTGTCCAGCCATGAAAAAAATCTCTGTTTAAATAGCAGCTTCATGTGCCCGTCCTCCCTGATAGAAATTGCACTACGGCTTCCGTTCCTGCTACTCTCATCATAATAAAAGTTATTCAAATAGTAAATAGGATAATAAGAGCATATCAGAACACTATCCGCGAATTCATGTTTATACAAAATCCAGAACATTTAAGTAAGAAAAGTCTTAGAATTCAGGCTTATTCCCCAGATTCTAAGACTTATATTTATTATGTCGGAAATGCTGCTTTTATCTTATGCGGTATAATCATTATTGCCGTGAAACACTGTTTACTATTCAAACTCGGCGTGTTCTTTGATGTTATTATCTATATTTGTTTAAGTTTTTGTGTAGATTCATGCCGATATTTACTTCAATTACATCAGTTATTTTGGTTTACTGATTTTCTGTTGCCAAAATGTTGCCACTCATCTTATATGT
>CAKNHF010000020.1 GCA_930972465.1 uncultured Lachnospiraceae bacterium | reverse complement strand
GGAAGATGTACGGACTGCGGAGAGTGCAGCAGAGTATGTCCGCAGGGAATCCCGCTTCATCTGTTCAACCGGAAGTTCATCAAGGATATCAATGAGCTGTACGGCGAGTACCAGGCGGGAGCAGACCTGGAACCGAGAACCCCTCTTACCGATTACCGGTTTGAGGATGCTGAGCCTGGGATTGTGGCAGAAAGGGGATAATGTATGTATAAGATCGCGAAAGAAAATCTGACGGCATTATTTCAGAAGATTGCCGCAGAACAGGAATTATATCTGCCGGTGAAGACCGCGGGACAGACAAACTTCGGTGTGTGGACAGAGGACGCAGAGGTCGATCTTGATACACTGAAAACAGTGAAATCTCCGAAGGATGTCTTCTTCCCGCAGAGTGAGACACTCTACACCTGTGTCAGGGACGGAAAGAAGATCACAGTTGAGCCGGAAGCTCTGAAGGAGCAGAATTTTGTCGTGTTCGGCATGAAAGCCTGCGATGTGAAGGGCGTGGAAGTGCTGGACAGAGTGTTCCTCGTAGATCCGCTGGATACATTCTATGCGGCAAGAAGAGATCACGGCACGATCGTTGCCCTTGCCTGCCATGAGCCGGAAGAGACCTGCTTCTGCAAGGTGTTCGGCGTGGATGCGGCAGATCCTTCCGCAGCCGATGTGGCGGCATGGATGATTGGGGATGAACTGTACTGGAAAGCTCTTACCGAAAAGGGGGAAGCTCTTACAGAAGCAGTGAAGGATCTTCTCACTGAGGATGGAACAGCAGAGGAGACTGTGGAGAAAGAGAAAGAAGCGATCCGCGGCATCGTGGAACAGCTTCCGTATACGCATCTGTCACTGGACGGCTGGAACGGCGATGTGCTTATGAAAAAATTCGAGGATCCGCTTTGGGATGAGCTTTACAAGCCATGCCTCGCATGTGGAACCTGCACATTTGTCTGCCCGACCTGCCAGTGCTATGACATTAAAGATTACGATATGGGCAAGAACGGAGTTCAGAGATACCGCTGCTGGGATTCCTGCATGTATTCCGACTTCACGATGATGGCGCACGGCAATAACCGTAAGTCACAGAAAGAGAGATTCCGCCAGAGATTCATGCACAAGCTGGTATATTATCCGGCAAACAACGACGGCATGTATTCCTGTGTTGGCTGCGGAAGATGTGTGGAGAAGTGCCCGGCATCGCTGAATATCGTCAAAGTCATAAAAGCATTTCAGAAACAGGGAGGTGAGCAGTAATGAGCGAATGTACCTGCCATAAGAATTATACTCTGGATACTCTGATCCCGAAGGTCGGAGTGATCACAGATATCAGAGAAGAGACGCCGGACGTAAAGACATTCCGCGTCAATGCTCCGGAGGGCGGAAAGCTGTTCGAGCATATGCCGGGACAGTGTGCAATGCTCTGTGCTCCCGGGATCAGCGAGGGTATGTTTTCCATTACATCATCGCCGACCAACAAGGAGTACCAGGAGTTCAGCATCAAGAAGTGCGGAGTTCTGACAGATTATCTTCACAGCCTTGAAGTGGGCGATGAGATCACAGTCCGCGGGCCTTATGGAAATCATTTCCCGGTGGAGGACAAACTAAAAGGCAAAGATCTTCTGTTCATCGCCGGAGGAATCGGACTTGCCCCGCTCCGCTCTGTGATCAACTATGTACTGGACAACCGTGATGATTACGGAACCGTAGATATTGTTTACGGATCACGTTCTGCGGATGATCTGGTTCAGTTAAAGGAGATCCAGGAAGTCTGGATGAATGCACCGGACGTACATGTCCATCTTACGATCGACCGCGAGCAGGAGGGCTGGGACGGTCATGTGGGATTCGTTCCGAATTATGTAAAGGAACTCGGATTCGATGTAAACAAGACAGCACTGATCTGCGGACCTCCGATCATGATCAAGTTTACTCTGGCCGGCCTTGAGGAGCTCGGTTTCTCCAGAGAACAGGTCTATACCACTCTGGAGCTTCGCATGAAATGTGGAATCGGTAAATGCGGAAGATGCAACATCGGTTCAAAATATGTGTGCAAAGACGGCCCGGTATTTCGTTGCGATGAGATCGATGAGATGCCGAATGAATACTAGGGAAAGGAAGAAATATCATGGAAAATATGGTAAATGTATATTTTTTCGGTAAGAAATACAGTGTGCCGGCTGACCTGACGATCATGACAGCCATGGAATATGCGGGATATACACTGAAAAGAGGATGCGGATGCCGCCATGGTTTCTGCGGAGCCTGCGCGACGATCTACAGGATCAAAGGTAAAAATGAGTTAAAGACATGTCTTGCCTGTCAGACACAGGTGGAGGAAGGTATGTACGTGGCTACTGTCCCGTTCTTCCCGACAGACAAGAGAACCTATGACATTGAAGATATCAAGCCGGAGCAGAGAGTGATGATGGATCTGTATCCGGAGATTTACAGCTGTATCGGATGCAACGCATGTACAAAGGCATGTACCCAGGACCTGAACGTAATGCAGTATATTGCATATGCACAGCGCGGCGACTTCGAGAAGTGCGCGGAAGAGTCCTTTGACTGCATCGGATGCGGATGCTGTTCCGTGAGATGCCCGGCGGGAATCTCTCACCCGATGGTAGGTGTCCTGGCGAGAAGACTTACAGGAAAGTATATTGCTCCGGAATCCAAGCATCTGACAGAGCGTGTGGAAGAGATCCATCACGGCGATTACGATCAGCTGATCGAGCAGATCATGCAGAAACCGATCACGGAGATGCAGGAACTTTACAATAACAGAGAGATTGAGAAATAAGGAGGGAAGATCATGTTTACACCGGAAATGATGGAATCCGTAAAAAAAGTGGAGGCCACCAGAGCAGCGCGTCTGGGTGTGGAGCCGAGACGTATGACAGCGGAAGAGAAAGATGCCCTTCTTAAGGAGTTTCATCCTGATTACAGGGAAGAGGCATTTGCAGAGATCAAAGTAGGACCGAACAAGGGACAGAAGGCGCCGAAGGAGCTGGTTCATCTGCTTCACTCCAACAGCCGTCTGCTCTCAGAGAAGGTTGATATCAGCAAAGTAGATTACGATGTGGACGTACTTGTTATCGGAGGCGGCGGTGCAGGAGCTTCTGCAGCCATCGAGGCTCACGAGGCAGGTGCGAACGTGATGATCGTGACAAAGCTGCGTATAGGTGACGCCAACACAATGATGGCAGAGGGCGGTATCCAGGCTGCTGACAAGGAGAATGATTCTCCGGTACAGCACTATCTGGATGCGTTTGGCGGCGGACACTTCGCAGCAAGGCCGGAGCTTCTGAGACGTCTTGTTATGGAGGCGCCGGACGCAATCAAATGGCTGAATGACCTGGGTGTTATGTTTGATAAGGATGAGACAGGCCGTATGATTACAACACACGGCGGCGGAACATCAAGAAAGAGAATGCATGCCTGCAAGGACTACTCCGGAGCAGAGATCATGCGTACACTCCGCGATGAAGTGCTGAACCGCCAGATCCCGGTTGCCGAGTTCACAGTAGCAGTAGAACTGATCAGAGACGACAGGGGGCAGGTGGCAGGAGCAGTGCTCCAGAACCTGGAGACAGAGGACTACCTGGTGGCGAAGGCTAAGACAGTCATTATCGCTACAGGTGGTGCGGGACGCATGCACTATCAGGGATTCCCGACATCCAACCACTACGGAGCGACAGCGGACGGACTGATTCTCGGATACCGTATGGGAGCTCCGCTCCTGTATCAGGATACGATCCAGTATCACCCGACAGGCGTTGCATTCCCGTCACAGATCTTCGGAGCTCTCGTGACAGAGAAGGTACGTTCCGTAGGAGCACAGCTCGTCAATGTGGACGGAGAAGCATTCATGCATCCGCTTGAGACACGTGATGTAGCTGCATCCGGCATTATCCGTGAGTGTACAGCGCGCGGCAAGGGCGTGAATACACCGCTCGGAAGCGGCGTATGGCTCGATACACCGATGATCGAGGAGATTGGCGGACCGGGAACGATCGAGAAACGCATCCCGGCGATGCTGCGTATGTATATGAAATATGATATCGATATGAGAAAACTTCCGATCCTTGTATATCCGACGCTTCATTATCAGAACGGAGGTCTTGAGATCGGCGGAGACGGATTCACGAAAGTGATCGACAACCTGCTTGTCGCAGGTGAGGCAGTCGGAGGAATCCACGGAAGAAACCGTCTGATGGGCAACTCCCTGCTTGACATTATCGTATTCGGACGCAATGCAGGAAAAGCTGCTGCAGCTAAGGCTAAAAATGTAGAGCTCGGCAATATGAACCTGGATCACATTCAGGCATATGCAGAGGAGCTGAAAGAAGCCGGAATCGATACAGGAGACGTTTCCCCGCTTCTTCTTCCGAAATACGCAAGACATGAGAGATAAGAAAGGTAGAAAAGATGTTTTTAATTAACTGGTTTCAGGAAAGTGTTCTGAGCAATACTCTGATGATCCTGTTTCTTGTAGCATTTATCGGCTATCTTGTGGGGAGCATTACGATTAAAGGAGTTGAGCTGGGGACGGCGGGCGTACTGCTTGTGGCCCTGGTGTTCGGACATTTCATCGGAAACAACGAAGAACTGGTCAACGGTCTTGGAATGTTTCAGGATCTTGGACTGATCTGCTTTGTGACTTCTGTTGGCTTTATCGCAGGACCGAAGTTTTCCGAAATTTCAAGATCAATGCAAAGTCTTATATCCTGCTTGGTTTTATCGTCATTGCGATCGGTGCGCTTGTCACCGCCGGAATCATTGAGATTGCCGGCGTACCTACGGATATTACGGTTGGTATGATGTCAGGAGCCCTGACAAGTACGCCCGGACTGGCAGCTGCGATCGATGCGACCGGTTCTGCCAATGCATCCGTAGGATACGGGATCGCCTATCCGTTCGGCGTTGTCGGTGTAGTACTGTTCGTGCAGCTTGTGCCGAAAATCTTAAAGACAGACATGGCTGCTGAGAGAGCAAAATTCGAGGCGGCACAGAATGTAGGCGACGTGAAGACGAAAGACAATCTGTTCCATGTGGATCCGATGGGCTTCTTCGCATTTGCACTTGCCATCGCTCTTGGCATTGTCCTTGCGAAGATCGTTATTCCGCTTCCGGGCGGGGCAGAGTTTTCGCTGGGAACCTCAGGCGGTCCGCTGATCGCGGGCCTGATCCTGGGACACTTCGGCCATGCAGGAAAAATCAGCTTCCATGTAGAGAAATCTGTGCTGGAGTGCTTAAGAGAGTTCGGCCTTGCGCTGTTCCTCATCGGAGCAGGCGTGGAGGCAGGCGCAGGATTCATCGAAATCCTGAAGGAACAGGGACTGATCCTTTTTGTATACGGTGCGCTGATTACTTTGATCCCGATGGTGGTAGGATACTTTGTCGCGACGAAGCTGATGAAGCTGAGCCTGTTCAATACGCTTGGCTCTATCTGCGGCGGTATGACAAGTACACCGGCTCTCGGAACTCTGATCCGTGTGACCGGAACAGACGATGTTGCATCTGCTTATGCTGCAACATATCCCGTTGCGCTGGTATTTGTAGTGCTGGCGTGCCAGTTCATAGGTATTTTTCTGTGATCTGAAACAGGGGTTAATACCATAACAAATAAGAATTTCCGGCGGACCAGCAGAGCCTGTGCAATGCGGTCCGCGGAAAATATTCCGCAAACAGCTGCGGTAATAAATTTCAAACAAATTAGAAATGGAAGGAGTTGGCTTTCATGCGTGAAATTAACGTAAGCACACTTACAGACGTGATCGAGAGACTCTGCATTGAGGCAAACGAGCATCTCCCGGAAGACGTGAAATGTGCGATCCGCGACTGCCGTGCTTGTGAGGACGGAGAAATCGCAAAAGGCGTTCTCGACAACATTATCGAGAACTATGAGATCGCAGACAATGAAAACGTGCCGATCTGCCAGGATACAGGTATGGCATGTGTATTCCTTGAGATCGGACAGGATGTACATCTTGTAGGAGGAGATCTTGCAGAGGCAGTGGATGAGGGAGTACGCAGAGGATATACAAACGGATATCTCCGCAAATCTGTTGTAAAGGATCCCGTGCGCCGTGGAAATACCGGAGACAATACACCGGCTATGCTTTACACAGAAATCGTTCCGGGCGAGAATATTAAGATCACTGTCGGACCCAAAGGATTCGGAAGTGAGAATATGAGTCAGATCCGTATGTTTAAGCCTTCAGCAGGACTTCAGGGCATCAAGGACTTTATCATTGAAGCAGTGGAGACAGCCGGACCGAATCCATGTCCGCCTATGGTAGTAGGTGTAGGGATCGGCGGTACATTTGACAAGTGTGCGCTTCTTGCAAAGAAAGCACTCATGAGACCTCTGGATTCTTCCAATCCGGATCCGTTTTATGCAGATCTGGAGAAAGAGATGCTGGCAAAGATCAATGAGCTGGGCATCGGACCTCAGGGATTTGGCGGAAAGACTACAGCGATCGGTCTGAATATCGAGACAATGCCGACACATATTGCGGGCATGCCGTGTGCAGTCAACATCAACTGCCATGTGACACGCCACAAATCGGAGGTGATATAAATGGCAAGAAAGATTACATTACCACTCACAGAGGAACTTGCTAAGACACTCCATGCGGGAGATCAGCTTCTCCTGACAGGAACGATCTACACATCCCGTGACGCCGGACACAAGAGAATGTGCGAGGCGCTGGCAAAGGGAGAGAAAATCCCCTTTGATCCGACGGATGCGACGATCTACTATGTAGGACCGACTCCGGCAAAACCGGGACATGTTATCGGAAGTGCAGGTCCGACGACCAGCGGACGTATGGACGCATATGCACCGACTATGATGTCCGTGGGCGCAAGAGGCATGATCGGAAAAGGCGCGCGTCTTCCGGAAGTTGTGGAGGCTATGAAGAAATACAGCGGTGTTTACTTCGGCGCAATCGGAGGAGCAGGCGCTCTTCTGGCAAAATGTATCAAGAAAGCCGAGCTGATTGCATACGAAGATCTGGGAGCAGAGGCTCTGAGAAAACTCTATGTGGAGGATATGCCCCTTGTCGTTATCATCGACAGCGAGGGAAATAACCTGTACGAAGAGGGAAGAAAGGCTTATCTGGAGTCTAAAAAATAGTTTCTTCTAAAAACGTATTCGGGAACGGCAGTCAGGTGGATCCGGCTCCGGTTCCGAAAGTTAAGAAAATCTAAAAGCCCGGAAAACTGGTTAAATGCAATCTTAAGAACAACACAACTCGCTGTCGCTCAGACAGTGTTGTTCTTAAGATTAACACCAGTTTTCCGGGCTTTAACATTTTCTTTGACTTTCGCTAGTCGCCGGGACCACATGACCGTCGTTCCCGAAAGGTTTTCGAGATAACTGTTTTCTGACTCCGAGAGGAAAACCCTGAGAGGGTGGCTGACTTCTGGAAAGAAAATTCCGGGAGGGATGTCCGCAACTATAATAGATGGGGACGTCCCTCTCGGAATATGAGAGTTACTCACTCAGTATATCAGGTGCTTTTTACAGGACGCTGATGAAGCGGTGGAAGGCTTCCAGGCCTTCGGGAGTGCATTTGTAGACTCCGGCGTCCTCGAGTACCTGGCAGAAGACTTTTCCGACTTCCTGTTCCAGGATGTGCTCGATGTTGTCTGCATTGACATCCGGATAGTTCGGAAGGAACTCATCTACCCAGTCCGCATGCTTCTCGATCTGTTCGTTGCTGCGGATGTCCTTCCCTTCAAGAATGTATTCTTTCAGAAGTTCCATTTCGCCTTTCAGACGTGCGGGAAGTACGGCAAGTCCCATGACTTCGATCAGGCCGATGTTTTCCTTCTTGATGTGGTGAAGTTTTGCATGAGGATGATATACACCCAGAGGATGCTCGTCTGTGGTGATGTTGTTGCGGAGCGTCAGGTCAAGCTCATACAGATCGCCGCGTTTGCGCGCAATAGGAGTAATCGTATTGTGCGGTGTTCCGTCTGTCTCGGCAAAGATAAATGCAGCCTCATCTGTATAGTCGCGCCACTTGGTCAGAATATGGTCGGCGAGATCAATGATCCTCTCTACGTCCGCACTCTGAAGACGGATAACAGAGAGCGGCCATTTTACGATGCCTGCTGTGACATCCTCATAGCCTGCGACGGTAAAGTTCTCTATAATCGGAGCTTTCGCCATGGCAAAAGTATAATTACCACCCTGGAAGTGGTCATGGCTCAGAATAGAGCCGCCTACGATCGGGAGATCCGCGTTGGATCCCAGGAAATAGTGGGGGAACAGCTTAATGAAATCGAAAAGCTTCGCAAATGCTTTCCTGTCAATTTTCATCGGGATGTGCTCTCCATTGAACACGATGCAGTGCTCATTGTAATATACATACGGAGAATACTGGAATCCCCATTTGCTTCCCTGGATCTGGATCGGGATGATTCTGTGATTTTCTCTTGCCGGATGATTAGTGCGCCCCGCGTATCCCTCGTTTTCCATACAGAGCTGGCATTTCGGGTAGGAAGCTGATTTTGCCTTTCCGGCTGCCGCAATGGCTTTTGGATCTTTTTCCGGTTTGGAGAGGTTGATTGTAATGTCCAGTGTTCCGTATTCTGTGTCTACAGTCCATTTGCGGTCTTTTTTAATACGATAACGGCGAATATAATCGCTGTCCTGGCTCAGCTTGTAGTAGTAAGCGGTCGCATCCTGCGGAGATTTCTCGTATTCCTTCCAGAATCTTTCCTGGATCTGTGACGGACGGGGCATCAGACAGTTCATGAGACGTGTGTCAAAAAGATCTCTGTATGTAACGCTGTCCTCTATCAGTCCCTTCTGTACTGCTTCGTCAAGAAGCTCGCCGAGTACGTCTTCCAGGACGATATTGCTCAGGTCGCAGTCTACGTCCTCATATTCATCCTCCTTCATTACATCGAGAATGAGATTGGTAGTATAGATGCGTTCTGATTCCGGGGTGAGTCCGGTGTCGATTCCGTACTGCACCAGTTTTTTGATTGCTTCGTAGAGCATAGCCGTTTCCTCCGTTCATAATAATTGTTTTATACCGCAGAGGGCAGACATATCTGTCCGCCCTCTGTTACAGCCATAAGTTGAGAGCAGTTTATTCGTCGATGCGGGAAGCGCCGTCGCCGATATCGACGGTATAAAATTCTGCTTCATGTCCTACTTTTTCTTTGTAAGTTTTTCCAATGCTTTCAATGAATGTATCGACTGCATCATTTTTTACGATGCTTACCGTACATCCGCCAAATCCGCCGCCTGTAATACGGGAACCGATTACGCCGGGGATCTTCCAGGCCAGATCAACAAGAATATCGATTTCTTCGCAGGAAACCTCATAATCATCGCGAAGCGAGATGTGAGACTGATTCATCAGCTCGCCGAATTTTGTGATGTCACCGTCTCTCAGCGCTGCAACAGCGTCGATGGTACGCTGATTTTCATAGACGGCGTGTTTTGCACGTCTGAGCTGTACCGGATCCTTGATAAGATCCTTGTGCGCCTCAAATTCATCCGGTGTGAGATCGCCCAGAGCTTTTATGTCAAGTTCAGTCTGAAGAGCGGCAAGAGCGTCCGCACATTCCTGACGTCTGTCATTGTATGCAGAGTCGACCAGACTGTGCTTGACCTTGCTGTTTGTAATGATGATCTTTGCATCCTCAAGTACGATCGGAGCGTATTCATACTTCATTGTATTTGTATCAAGGAAGATGGCATTGTCTTTTTTGCCCATGGCAACTGCAAACTGATCCATGATTCCGCAGTTGCAGCCATTAAAGTTGTTCTCTGAGTACTGCCCGATGAGAGCAAGATCCGTCATGCTGAGAGAATCGATCCCGTACAGATCCGTCAGAATGACTCCGGTGAGTACTTCAAGAGAAGCAGAAGAGGAAAGGCCGGAACCATTCGGAATATTTCCCCAGATCACCATATCGAAGCCGTTATCGAGCTTATATCCTTTCTCACTGAAAGCCCATACAACACCCAGCGGATAATTTGCCCAGTTGTACTCCTTTTTATTGCTCAGATCATCGAGTGATGCTTCTACGACTCCGAAAGAATCCAGATTCATAGAGTAGAAATGTATCAGACGGTCATCTCTTCTGCGGGCAGCTCCGTATGTACCGATTGTCAGAGCGCAGGGAAAAACATGTCCGCCGTTGTAGTCTGTGTGCTCTCCGATGAGATTGACGCGTCCCGGTGAAAAATAGAAGTGGGCACCGTCCGCATTCCCGAAAAGTTCAGCAAATTTGTCAAATAACTTTTTTTTCATTCTGATTTCCTCCTCAATGAATTGTGAAAAATAGATAAATCGTATCCGGATTTCTAGTACTATTATATATCTGACGCAGTGATACAGTATATAAAAAATACGTGCAAAAATATGTAAAAATGTTGCGTGTAGTGCGCGCAGGAGATATAATGGTTCTGACATATGCGGCAAAAAGAGAAGGGAGAAGATTATGTCGGATTCTTATAAGCATTCATATAAAGTAGGAGAAGATCTGCTGAATTCACTTTCCGTGTATAATGTTGGATATCAGAAATGCGAACCGGAATATCAGTGGGGACCCGGAGTGAGGGATCATTACTGTATTCATCATGTGCTTTCCGGGAGCGGGTACTATTCTTACGGAGATAATGTCTGGAGGCTGGAGGCAGGAGATACTTTTATTATATTTCCGGGAGAGGAAGTGGAGTACTATGCGGACAGAAATGAACCCTGGGAGTATGCATGGGCCGGGTTTATGGGAACCGATGCGGGATCGATCATCCGCAGTACGGAATTTACAAGGGAGACACCGTATATACGGAAAGGGAAGATTCCGGGGGACAAAATAAAAACAGGCCTCGAACACATTTACGAGGTAAAAGGAAACACATATGAGGCTACAGTAGCCATGGCGGGTGCCCTGTACAGTCTTCTGGCGGTCTTCATGCATTATTCCGGGCGAGAGGAGCAGGAAAAGGATGCACAGATGATTTATGTGGAAAAGGCAGAGACATATATCGGAACAAATTATTCCTATCCGATCACTGTCGAGGACGTGGCCTCCTATGTGGGAATCAGCAGGAGTCATCTTTTCCGCTCTTTTCAGGCATACAGGCATAAATCCCCGAAAGAGTACCTGTCGGAATACCGGATCAAGCAGGCCTGCCATCTCCTGAAAGAGACGAATCTGTCTGTTTCCGCAATAGCGTATTCCGTAGGATTTGATAACAATCTGTATTTTTCCAAGGCATTCAAGAAACAGAAGAAAATGAGTCCGTCTGAGTACAGAAAAACCCATATATCTTCAAGATAATGGCAAAACGGAAATTTCCGGCATGAGGGAGGAAACGTCAGCATATGAATAACAGAGAATGCCCGGGGCCGGACGGAGGAGAGGGATTACGAGAGGACAGCTGAAACGATGGATGCAGGCTTTGGGAATTGTTTATCTGCTGATGTTTCTCCCTGTGTCATCATATATAAAAGAAGACATTCTCTCTGTATATGGAGAGGCGGGGAGCGGCCAGGAAGAAGAGGATGACGGAGAACAGGTATCCCGGCAGAACGGACCCGGGCGCGCGGTGGCACTGACGTTTGATGACGGACCGGATTCGGAGACTACTCCGGTGCTCCTGGAGGGACTGAGGGATAGGAATGTCAGGGCGACCTTCTTCCTGATAGGGGAGAATATCGAGAAGGACAACAATCGGGACATTGTAGAGAAAATGCATGAAGACGGGCATATTATCGGAAATCATACGTACCACCATGTGGATCTGTCTGCTTTGAACAGGGAAGACGCACACAGAGAACTGGCTGTGACAGATAACCTGATCAGAGAGATTACAGGAGAGGAGGTGCTTTTTGTCCGACCTCCTTTCGGTGCGTTCCCCGATGAGCTGTCGGAGGAACTTGACAAACTCTATGTGAAATGGACAGTGGATCCTCTCGACTGGACAACAGATAATACAGAGGAAATCGTGCGGAGTGTAGTGACGGATGTGCAGGAAAATGATATCATTCTTCTGCATGACTGTTATATGAGTTCGGTGGAGGCCGCGTTTCAGATCATAGACATTCTTCAGGCGGAGGGATATGAGTTTGTAACCGCGGATCGTCTGCTGATAGAATAAATTTAAGAAAACGGAGAAGAAAAATGTCAGAGGAATATACGAGAACAGAACTGCTGATCGGGAGGGAAGGGATGGAGCGCCTGAGAAACGCTTCGGTCCTTGTGTTTGGAGTGGGGGGAGTCGGCTCCCACTGCATCGAAGCACTGGCAAGAAGCGGCGTGGGCCATTTGACGATTGTGGACAATGATGTTGTTTCCGTGACAAATATCAACCGTCAGTCCATTGCGCTTCACAGCACAGTGGGAAGATATAAGACAGAAGTGATGAAGGAGAAGATCAGAGACATTGATCCGGAGATAAAGGTGAATACATATGAGACTTTTATCCTCAGTGATAATGTGGCGCAGGTGATGACGGGAGACGAAGATTATATTATCGACGCGGTGGACACTGTGACGGCAAAACTTTCCATTGTACAGACGGCGCTGGAAAAAGGCATCCCTGTTATAAGCAGTATGGGAACCGGAAACAAACTGCACCCGGAAATGTTTGAGATCGATGACATTTCCAGAACCAGTGTGTGTCCCCTCTGCCGTGTCATGAGGAGAGAGCTGAAGGCACGCGGCATTTTTCATCTGAAAGTGCTTTATTCCAGAGAAAAACCGGTGGACATCTCTGGCAGATCCTCCGGGGAGGAGAACGGTGCGCGGCGGGCTGTTCCGGGCAGCATCTCTTTTGTGCCTCCGGCAGCAGGACTGCTGATCGCGGGAGAGGTCATCCGGGAACTGGCGGGGATCTGCTGAAAAGATACGATACATTACTGAAGAAAGGCACGGACAGATGTCAGGGAGGGAACAAAATGGATTTATTTGATTATATGAGACAAACAAATCAGAAAAAGGAGTCGCCGCTCGCGTCAAGGATGCGGCCGTCCACGCTGGATGAAGTAGTGGGACAGCAGCACATCATAGGGAAGGACAAGCTTCTTTACAGAGCGATCAAAGCCGATAAACTGGGATCCATTATTTTCTACGGACCACCGGGTACGGGGAAGACTACGCTGGCGAAGGTAATCGCAAACACGACAAGTGCAGAGTTCAAGCAGATCAATGCAACTGTTGCGGGAAAAAAAGACATGGAAGCGATTGTGAAAGAAGCAAAAGACCTTCAGGGAATGTACGGGAAGAAAACGATTCTTTTCATTGACGAGATTCACCGCTTTAATAAAGGACAGCAGGATTATCTCCTGCCGTTTGTCGAGGACGGCACGGTCACTCTGATCGGGGCAACAACAGAGAACCCCTATTTTGAAGTGAACAGCGCTCTGCTGTCCCGGTCCAGTATATTTGAGCTGAAGGAACTTGACCGGGAAGATATAAAAACAATTCTGAAACGCGCTGTCAGCGATACGGAGAAAGGAATGGGAAGCTTCAGGGCGCAGATTGATGAGGATGCGCTGGATTTTCTGGCGGATGTTTCCGGAGGAGATGCACGGAATGCATTAAACGCGGTTGAACTGGGAGTGCTGACAACGGAGAGATCAGACGACGGTGTGATACATATTACACTTGATGTTGCCTCAGAGTGTATTCAGAAGAGGGTGGTAAATTACGACAGGCAGGGAGATAATCATTATGATACAATTTCTGCATTCATTAAAAGCATGAGGGGATCAGATCCGGATGCGGCTGTGTTTTATCTGGCAAAGATGCTGTGTGCGGGGGAGGATATCAGGTTTATTGCCAGGAGGATTATGATCTGTGCCTCAGAGGATGTGGGAAATGCTGACCCGATGGCGCTTACCGTTGCCGTGGCGGCAGCTCAGGCTGTTGAAAGGATCGGTATGCCGGAGGCTCAGATCATTCTGTCTCAGGCTGTAACTTATGTGGCGTCGGCTCCCAAGAGCAATTCTGCGACAAATGCGATATTTGCGGCAGAGAAAGCGGTGCGGGAAAACAGAACGACCGTGCCGGCTCATCTGCGGGATGCACACTACAAAGGAGCCCGTGAGCTCGGGCGCGGCACGGGATATAAATATGCACATGATTATCCGGGACATTATGTGAAGCAGCAGTATCTTCCGGATGAGATAAAAGATGCCAGGTTCTATGAACCCGGCAGTCTTGGATACGAGAAAACGATCCGCGAATATCTAGAGAAGATCCGTCAGCAGTGAAGTATATATTTCCTGGCTTTTCAGAGACCAGCTGCTGGCGATGGTCTCCGCCTCCTTTTCGGTGGGGACCGTGATCCTAAGATCGATCAGACTGTAACCGCCCTCCACGATCTGACAGCGCACTTCAAATTCATGATTGGTGTTCAGATAATAGTCGGCCTTTACCGAAACCTCCTCTTTGAGATCGTATTTTTTTTCTTTCAGAAAATCATCGATGTCCTGCCGGATTGCGGGAGATATTTTATTGCTGAAAAAATGAATGGTCTCGGCCCCGTTTTCTGTCAGATGATAGAGTGTTCTGTTATGAGTCGTCTCTACCCTCAGAAGATCTGACTCTGTCAGTTCTCCCAGAGTTTCCTGCAGTTTGAAATATGATGTGTATCCCTTGTCCAGTATGAACTCGGAGATCTGAGATGTGGTGAGAGGAAAATCCACTCTGTCCAGCATGTACAGTACGATCAGCTTATATAATGTATATGATTCAGCCATAATACTCCTTTCCCTGCCAGATATCATTCTCTTTCAGATACTGGTTCAGCCGGTTTAAAACTGTCCGCTTGGCACCTGTCCACAGAGGTGCGATGAGCAGATCTTTCGGGCCGTCCCCGGTCAGACGGTGAATGACGATATCCGGGGTCAGACTGCTGATGCATCTGCCCAGCAGACGAATGTATTCTTCCATATCCGGAATATGAAAAGGCGTCTGTTCATAGTCCCGCGCGAGATCCGTCCCGCGAAGAATATGCAGAAGCTGGAGCTTGATCCCCTGAATATCGGACCGGTTGAGATACCGGATCGTGTCAAGCATCATCTCTTCCGTCTCTCCGGGCAGAAAGAGGATTACATGAACGATCACCTGGATCCCCTCAGCCCGGAGATTCCGCACCGCGGCATCAAAAATACTGAGAGGATAGCCCCGCCGGATATATTCTGCTGTTTCTGCATGGATTGTCTGGAGTCCCAGCTCGATCCATACGGGTTTCACACGGTTCAGTCGTTTCAAAAGCTCCATCACATCCGGCCCAAGGCAGTCGGGACGGGTGGCGATGGAGAGGATTTTCACATCCGGATCGGAAATCGCCTCCATGAAAATTTTTTCCAGGTATTCCACAGGCGCATACGTATTTGTAAAGGCCTGAAAATATGCGATATACGAATGGACCGGACGTTTTGACATCAGCTGCAGCTTCCCTCTGGCAAGCTGTCCGCTGATCGGCATGGCAGCAGGACCGGCAAAATCGCCGGAGCCCTTTGCACTGCAGAAGATACATCCGCCTGTGCCCACCCGGCCGTCCCGGTTGGGACATGTCATGCCGCCGTTGAGTGTAATCTTATAAACTTTTTCTCCGTATTCCTTCCGGAGGAAATGATCCAGAGAATAATAGCGTTTTTCGCCCCATCGACGGGAAATATCTTTGCCGGACGGCATGCCTTCACCCCTTTCTGAATACTTTTCTGCAGCAGAGGCAGTGAGCCGGCTGCGAAAAAGTTTCTGTCGCTGATTATCATATCACTGTTGAAGTTTCTTCGCAATAATAAGAAAAAAAGCTTTTATTTTCCGGGAACATGCTGTATAATATGACCGTATTTAATGAATTTTTCGTATTAAAGTCAATTCAGACTGTTAATTCCCGAAACGATTAATGCAATAAAATCCGTAATGCAGAAACCGGACAGTACCGATGCGCAGGTAAGTGCCGGGGGCAGTTCAGTAAAGAAAGGAAAGATTGTATGACAAGAGAAAAATATGAATCTCTGCCGCTTGCCACTCTGAAAGAACTTGCAAAAGCGAGAAAGATGAAAGGGATCTCGGGAATGAAAAAACGGGATCTGATCGAAGCCATGCTTGCTCTTGATGAGAAAGAGAAACAGAAAGAGGCCAGCGAGGAGGCAAAAGAAGAAGTTAAGGAAGAAATGAAGGAGAAAAAAGAGGAGACTGATATCGAACAGCTCGACAGCGGACATACAGCCAATGGTATCCTTGAAGTGCTTCAGGACGGTTACGGTTTTATCCGCTGCGAGAATTATCTCCCCGGAGAAAATGATGTCTATGTGTCTCCGTCTCAGATCCGGAGATTCGGCCTGAAGACCGGTGATATCATTATGGGAAATACAAGGATCAAAACACAGGGAGAAAAATTCAGTGCCCTGCTCTACGTGTCCACGATCAATGGAATGCGTCCTTTCGAGGCCATGAAAAGGAAAAATTTCGAGGACCTGACACCGATTTTTCCGAACAGGAGGATCCGTCTGGAGACGCAGGGATGCTCAACCGCCATGCGGGTGGTTGATCTTGTGTCACCGATCGGAAAAGGGCAGAGAGGAATGATTGTATCGCCTCCGAAAGCCGGCAAGACTACACTTCTCAAGGAAGTGGCGCTTTCTGTTCAGAAGACAGAGCCGAACATGCATCTCCTTATCCTCCTTATTGATGAAAGACCTGAGGAAGTGACAGATATAAAAGAAGCGATAGAGGGACCGAATGTGGAGGTGATACACTCTACATTCGATGAACTCCCGGAACATCATAAAAGAGTGTCCGAGATGGTGATCGCAAGGGCAAAACGTCTTGTTGAACACGGGAAAGACGTTATGATCCTGCTTGACAGTATTACGAGACTGGCAAGAGCATACAACCTTACGGTGCCGCCATCGGGAAGGACACTTTCGGGAGGCCTCGATCCGGCTGCTCTTTACAGTCCGAAGCGCTTTTTCGGAGCGGCGCGGAACATGCGTGAGGGCGGAAGCCTTACGATCCTTGCGACGGCTCTGGTGGATACGGGAAGCAAGATGGATGATGTTGTCTATGAAGAGTTCAAGGGAACCGGCAATATGGAACTTATCCTTGACCGGAAACTGCAGGAACGCAGAATCTTCCCGGCAGTGGATATCGCAAAGTCCGGAACCAGAAGAGATGATCTTCTCCTCAATAAGGAAGAGCAGGAGGCTGCGTATATCATGCGGCGTGCAATGAACGGAATGAAGGCGGAAGAGGCCGTTGACAATCTTCTGAATATGTTTTCCAGGACAAAATCCAACGCGGAACTTGTACGCCAGATAATAAGACAGAAGTTTATATAAAAAACTATTGCAAAACAAAATATCTTATGCTATAATTAAAAAGCTGTTTAGAGACTATAATTAGTAATTTTAAAATAGAGAGGTGAAAATCATGCGCAAAGGGATACATCCAGAATACCATCAGGCAACTGTAACTTGCAACTGCGGCAACACATTTGTCACAGGATCCACTAATGAGAGCATCCACGTGGAGATCTGTTCCAAATGCCATCCGTTCTACACAGGCCAGCAGAAAGCAACACAGGCTCGCGGTCGTGTTGATAAGTTCAACAAGAAATATGGTATTAAATAAAAATGATGCGTTGCAGGCTGAGGTGAGATCATCTCAGCCTGTTTTATTACCGGACAGGAGGCAGTATGAAATCATCTAATATCGGCGGGCAGGCTGTCCTTGAGGGAATTATGATGAGAAACGGCGGAAAGTATTCCGTGTCCGTCCGCAGATCAAACGGAGAGATTGTTGTGGATGTTCAGGACTACAGAAGTGTGATTCCATGGGAGACTCCTCTTAAGATACCTTTTATTCGCGGAATTTTTAATTTTGTTGATTCCCTTGTGCTGGGAATGAAGACGCTCACATATTCCGCCGGATTTTTCGAAGAAGAGGAAGAAGAGATCCTGACGGAGGAGGAAGCCGCCAAGAGGGAAAAGACAGAAAAACTGTTTATGAATCTTACTGTGGCGGCAGCTGTTGTGATTGCTGCTGCGATCTTTATGGTTCTTCCGTATTTCCTGAGCAGTATCCTCGAAAAATATACGTCGTCAAGAGCGGTCATGACTGTTTTTGAGGGGGTGATCCGTGTTGCGATTTTCCTTCTTTATATCTTTCTTATCTCAAGGACTGAAGATATCAAACGGACATTTATGTATCACGGTGCGGAGCACAAATGCATCAACTGTATTGAGCACGGACTGGAGCTGAATGTGGAGAATGTACGCGCAAGTTCAAAGCAGCATAAGAGATGCGGCACCAGTTTTCTGTTTTTTGTAATGATTGTGAGTATTATATTCTGCTTTTTTATCACGGCGGAATCTCAGCTGCTGAGGGTGCTTCTGCGCATCGCACTGCTCCCGCTGATCGCTGGTGTGTCATATGAGATTATCCGTCTCGCGGGAAACAGCGACAATCCTGTAATCAATGCGCTGAGCAGGCCGGGCCTGTGGGTGCAGAATATGACCACCAAAGAGCCGGATGACAGCATGATAGAAGTAGGAATCCGTGCAGTTGAGGAAGTATTTGACTGGCGCACATGGCAGAAGGAGAACTTATGACACTGGGAGAACTGTATTCCTGGGGACAGGAAGAGCTTCAGAAAAATTCCGTGGCCGATGCGCAGCTGGATGCATGGTATCTTCTGGAATATGTTTCAGGTGTGTCGAGAGCCATGTATTATGCCTATCCGGAGAAAGAGCTTGCGGAGGCAGACGCAGAGCATTACCGCAGCCTTATCCGGAAGAGAGCGGAGCACATTCCGCTTCAGCACCTGACTGGAAGCCAGGAGTTCATGGGTCTTGAGTTTAAGGTGAATGACAGTGTCCTCATTCCGAGACAAGATACGGAGATCCTTGCGGAACATGCGCTGGAGATGCTTCAGAGAGGAATGGTACCCTCCGGGCAGCGGGGCACTGCCATATTGGATATGTGCACCGGATCGGGATGCATCCTGCTGAGCGTACTTGCTCACGCGGGGAGGAGCAGCAGAGCCGGATGCCCGAGCTCCGTCGGTGACGGAAAAAAGGAGGACCATTTTATAGAAGGAACAGGGGCGGACATCTCCGAGGGGGCGCTCGCGGTGGCGGAAGAAAATTCGCGGAGACTGGGAATTCAGGCCTCTTTTGTGCAGGGGGATCTTTTTGAAAATATTTCCGGCAGATACGGAATGATCCTTTCGAATCCGCCGTACATACGTACGGACGAGATTGCGAAGCTGCAGGATGAAGTGCGGCTTCACGATCCTCTGATCGCACTGGACGGGAGAAAAGACGGATTGTATTTTTACAGACGGATCACAGAGGACGCGGAAACATTTCTTGAGCATGGGGGAATTCTTATGTTCGAGATCGGCTGTGATCAGGCAGAGGCAGTTTCGGCTCTTATGGAGCAAAACGGATATAAGAATGTTACAGTGAAAAAGGATCTGGCAGGTCTTGACCGGGTTGTGTCAGGCGTGTTACAGTGATTCAGGAGAAATATACAGAAAAGGACAGATAAGAATGTTTGACAGATTAGACGATTTGTTGATTCGATATGAAGAAGTGATGGGAGAACTGCAGGAACCCGATGTGGCAAACGATTCCGAAAGGTTCCGGAAGCTTATGAAGGAACAGAGCGATCTTGCGCCGATCGTTGAAGCTTACAAAGAATATAAGGCATGTAATCAGAATATAGAGGACAGCCTTGCCATGCTGGAGGAAGAGTCTGATGAGGAGATGAAGGAACTGGCAAAAGAGGAGCTGAATGAATCCAAAGAGCGTGTCGCTGAGCTGGAACAGAAGCTGAAGATCCTGCTTCTCCCGAAAGACCCTAATGATGACAAGAATGTTATCGTCGAGATCCGTGCAGGGGCAGGCGGAGACGAAGCAGCACTGTTTGCTGCAGAAATTTACCGGATGTACGTCCACTACGCGGACAGACGGGGATGGAGAACAGAGATGATTTCCCTGAATGAAAACGGAATCGGCGGATTTAAGGAATGTGTATTTATGATCACAGGGCAGGGAGCCTATTCCCGTTTGAAATATGAGAGCGGTGTGCACCGTGTGCAGAGAGTGCCCGAGACGGAGAGCGGCGGAAGGATCCATACGTCTACGATCACAGTGGCGATTATGCCGGAGGCTGAAGAGGTGGATGTGGTGATCGATGAGAAAGATATCCGTATTGATGTCATGCGTGCATCAGGCAATGGCGGTCAGTGTGTCAACACAACAGACTCAGCGGTGCGTCTGACTCATTATCCGACGGGCATCGTGATATACAGCCAGACGGAGAAATCCCAGCTTCAGAACAAAGAGAAGGCGTTCCGTCTGCTTCGTTCCAAACTTTATGATCTGGAGCTTGAGAAACAGCAGGCATCAGAGGCTGAAGCGAGAAGAAGCCAGATCGGAACAGGCGACCGCTCAGAGAAGATAAGAACTTATAATTTCCCTCAGGGAAGGGTGACAGATCACCGGATCAAGCTTACACTGCATAAGCTGGACAGTATTCTGAACGGAGATCTGGATGAAATCATAGACAGCCTGATTGCGGCGGATCAGAGCGCAAAACTGGCGAAGATGGAGGACTGACGATGGAATATGATTTTAAACGCCCGGAACTTGAGGACAAGGATCTTGTTAACCATTACTTTTTCGAGGCCCCGGGCAGGAGCTGTGAGAGGACTTTTGTGAATGTCTTCCTCTGGTCGCGGCATTATAAAGTAAAATTCGCGGTGATTGAAGATGCCCTGGTATTCCGCGACGAGAGTGACGGATATGCGTTTTCTTATCCGGCCGGCGAACCGGAGGCTGTGAAGAGAGCGCTGGAGGCTGTTATGGAATACTGCAGGGAGCATGAATGTCCCTTTAGACTTTACAACGTGACGCCTGAGCATTTTGATCAGATGGAAAAGTGGTTCCCCGGCAGATTTCAGATCGAGTACGTGCGCGATGTGGCGGATTATGTATATGAAACAGAGAAACTCGCTACCCTTGCGGGAAAGAAGCTTCATGGGAAAAGAAACCACATCAACAGATTCAAAGCACTCTATCCTGACTGGTCCTATGAAAAGATGGATGACGGAAACGTGGAAGAATGTTTCCAGATGGCTCTGAAGTGGAGAAATCAGAACGGTTGTGATGATGATACAGAGAAGAATGCGGAAATGTGTGTGACATTGAATTCCCTGCGTCTTTACAAAGAGCTGGGACTCAGAGGCGGTATCCTCAGGGTCAACGGTGAGATTGCGGCATTTTCAATGGGCGAACCACTCTGCAGTGATACATTTGTGGTTCATATTGAAAAAGCTTTTGCAGAGATTGAAGGAGCATATCCGATGATCAATCAGCAGTTTGTCCAGCATGAGTGTATGGATTATACTTATGTGAACCGTGAGGATGACGCGGGATCCGAAGGGCTGAGAAAGGCCAAGCTTTCTTATCGCCCGGCTTTTATGGTCGAAAAGGGAGTTGTGACAGAAAGGTAAGTGTACGGACATAAGTCCTCTTGCCGATAAGAATATAGCGAAAAGATAAGAGAAGAAACGGAGTGAAAGTGATGATTTCAAAGAAAATGGAAAATATGGTGGCGAACAGTTCCGCAATTCGCGCAATGTTCGAGGAAGGAAACCGTCTGGCGAAAATCTACGGGGCAGAAAATGTTTTTGACTTCAGCCTCGGGAATCCGAATGTTCCGGCTCCGGAAGCCGTGAAAAAGGCAATCATCGATCTCCTGAACGAGGAGGATCCGGTCGTTCTGCACGGTTATACGAACAGCAATGCCGGTTATGAAGATGTGCGGCAGGCGGTCGCAGAATCATTGAATGAGAGATTCGGCACGGCGTTTTCCGGAAAGAATATCACAATGACCGTGGGGGCAGCCGGCGGTCTGAACGTGATTCTGAAGGCTCTTTTGAACCCGGGAGACGAAGTGATCACTTTTGTTCCTTATTTCGGGGAGTACAGAAGTTATGTAAATAATTATGACGGAGTCCTTGTGGAGATTTCACCGGATACGTCTACGTTCCAGCCGAAACTGGATGAATTTGAGACAAAGATCACAGCGAAGACAAAGGCGGTTATAGTAAATACTCCGAATAACCCGACAGGAGTGGTATATTCAGAGGAGACGATCAGGAAGATGGCGGCGATTCTGGAGGAAAAGCAGAAAAAATACGGGACGGACATTTATCTGATCTCGGACGAGCCTTACAGAGAACTTGCCTATGACGGAGTTGAAGTTCCATACCTGACAAAATATTATGCGAACACTGTTGTCGGATACTCTTACAGTAAATCGCTTTCTCTTCCGGGAGAGCGTATCGGATATCTTGTTATTCCGGATGAAGCGGCAGACAGCGAAAATCTGATCTCAGCAGTGAATGTGGCCACACGTATTCTCGGCTTTGTCAATGCGCCGACACTTCAGCAGAAAGTTGTCAAGGCGTGCCTGAATGAAAAAACAGATATTTCTTTCTATGACAGAAACAGAGAAACGCTGTATAATGGATTAAGAGAGCTGGGGTTTGAGTGCATTAAACCGGAAGGGGCGTTCTATCTGTTTGTCAAGTCTCCGGTGGAAGATGAAAAAGCATTCTGCACGGCTGCCAAGAAGTATAATATTCTTCTTGTGCCGGGGAGCTCTTTCGGATGTCCGGGATACGTAAGGATTGCCTACTGTGTGGCATACGAGACAATCGTTAATTCTCTGCCTAAGTTTGCAGAGCTTGCTGCAGAGTACAGATAAAAAATATGTTCCGGCATCGGAAGAATACGGTGCCGACTGAGAACCGCGGGAGAAAAAAATGACGATACGACCAGAATTACTGAAAAATATACGTACGACAGAACCCTATGTTCCGGGAGAACAGCCGCAGGAAAAGGTAATCAAACTGAACACCAATGAAAATCCTTATCCGCCTGCGCCGGGGGTGGAAAAAGTGCTGAGAACGATGGATACAGACCGGTTTCGTCTGTATCCGGATCCGACAGCAGGACAGCTTGTGCATGCCCTGGCAGAATTTTACGGTGTGGACGACAGCCGGGTTTTTGTCGGCGTCGGGTCTGATGATGTACTGTCAATGTGCTTCCTGACCTTTTTCAATTCGGAAAAACCAGTCCTGTTTCCTGATATAACTTATTCCTTTTACAAGGTGTGGGCTCAGCTGTACAGGATTCCGTACATATGTCCGGGGCTTGATGAGGAGTTCCGGATTGTCAGAGAAGATTATTATCAGGAAAACGGAGGGATAATTTTTCCGAATCCCAATGCGCCTACGGCAATCTATGAGGAACTTGATTTTGTGGAAGATATTCTGCGGCATAATCCTTCCTCCATTGTGATCGTGGATGAGGCATATGTTGATTTCGCAGGAAAATCAGCCATGGAACTGATTTCAGAATATGACAACCTGATTGTTGTCCAGACTTTTTCGAAAGCCAGAAGCATGGCAGGGATGAGAATCGGCTATGCGGTTTCAAATCCGGAACTGATCCGGTGCCTGAATGATGTAAAATATTCATTTAACTCATATACGATGAATCAGACAGCGATCCGCTGCGGAGTGGAAGCGGTAAAGGATAAAGAATATTTTGAAGCCGGCGTCCGTAAGATAGTAGAGACAAGAGAGTGGGCCAAGAAAGAACTTGCAGAGCTTGGGTTTGTCTTTCCTGACTCAAAGGCCAATTTTATTTTTGCAAGGCATCCTGAGTATGATGCGGGCGTGCTTTTCCGTGCTCTGAAAGAAAATAAGATTTATGTAAGACACTGGGACGGAGGACGGATCGGGCAGTATCTGCGTATTACCGTCGGCACACCGGAGGAAATGAAAACTCTGTTTGATTTCCTCAGTGAATATATGAAGAAATAAGGAGAATTATACTTATGAGTGAAGCAATGATAGACTGGTTTGTCTCAACTCTCGGAGGAAAGATAGGAAAAGAGTTTATCGCCTTTATCATTTCCATGATACCCATACTGGAACTCAGAGGCGGGCTGCTTGCAGCGGGGCCGGCGATTCTGGATATTCCCATGTGGCAGGCTATTCCCATCTGTGTGGTGGGAAATCTTGTTCCGATACCCTTTATCCTTCTGCTTATCACAAAGATTTTTGACTGGATGAAAGGTACAAGAAAGCTGAAGCCAATCGTGGAAAAGCTTGAGAAAAAGGCCATGAGCAAGAGTGACCAGATTGAAAAGTATGAATTCTGGGGACTTGTCATATTTGTAGGCATTCCTCTCCCGGGAACGGGCGCATGGACAGGAGCGCTTATCGCAGCGCTGCTCGGCATCAGATTCAGGAAAGCATTTCCGGCGATTGTTCTGGGAGTTTGTCTTGCCGCGTTTATCATGACTGTGTTGTCCTACGGCTTTCTGGGAGCTCTGTTTGGCTAGAAAACGGCAGGATCCGGCAATAATTCAGACGGAAGGGGAAATGTGACTATGCTTATGAAGAACAGTGAGGAAAAGAGGAACACAGCATGGAGGACTGTACTCACGGTCTCATCGGTGCTTATCGTCATTGTGGCAGTATTTTTCGTGATCAAGCTGTTCACTGACAACCCTCTCGAGGGAACATGGGTCAGTGAAGAGGGAGATATTACGCTGACGATCACAGACGATGAGAAACTTTCAGTGGACGACGGAACGGTTTCCGCGGAAACAGACTACAATGTCGATAAGAAGAGCAAGGTGTTCACAGTTCATATCAGTCAGGAATCCATCCGTGAACAGGCGGAGGAGTCAGACGGCGCCGTCACAGAGGAACAGATCAGCGATCTGCTTGACACAGTGGAAGGAACATATGATTACAATATTGAAGGTACAACGCTTACGCTCTCAGAGCGGGAGTACGGGAGCCAGATGATATTTGAAAAAGAATAGGGGCGGACTTACCGCGGATATGCACAGAAGAGTTTCGGAAAGGGGACTCTTCTGTACTTACATATACAGGTCCGATGAACGGTATCCGGACGGAAATTAAAAGGAGAAGAGCAATGTACAGAAATCAGACAAAAGAAATTGCGATCGGAACAGTGAAGATCGGAGGAGACAATCCGGTTGCGATCCAGTCTATGACAAATACGAAGACAGAGGATGTCTCTGCAACTACGGAGCAGATTCTGCGCCTGGAAGCGGCGGGATGCGACATTATCCGGTGCGCAGTGCCCACAATGGAAGCGGCAGAGGCCCTCAGAGAGATAAAAAAGAATATCCATATTCCTCTGGTCGCAGATATCCATTTTGATTACAGGCTGGCTATAGCCGCAATTGAAAACGGTGCGGACAAGATAAGGATCAATCCCGGAAACATCGGGTCACAGGAGAAGGTACGGGCCGTTGTGGATAAGGCAAAAGAATATAAAATACCGATCCGCGTGGGTGTGAACAGCGGCTCGCTGGAGAAACATCTTCTGGAAAAGTACGGCGGTGTGACGGCAGAGGGAATTGTGGAAAGCGCGATGGACAAGGTGCACATGATAGAAGACATGGGTTACGACAATCTGGTTGTCAGCATAAAGTCTTCTGACGTGCTTATGTGCGTAAAGGCACATGAGCTGATTGCCGGACAGTGCGTGTATCCGCTCCATGTCGGGATTACAGAGGCGGGTACGCTCTATTCCGGAAACATCAAATCTTCGGTCGGACTTGGAATCATCCTGCATGAGGGAATCGGCAATACGATCCGCGTCTCTCTTACCGGGGATCCGCTGGAGGAGGTACGCACTGCGAAGCTTATTCTTAAGACACTCGGCCTCAGAAAGGGGGGCATCGAGGTCGTGTCCTGCCCCACCTGCGGAAGAACGAAAATCGATCTGATCGGGCTGGCTAATGAGGTGGAGAAAATGGTGGAGGATATTCCGCTGGATATTAAAGTAGCCGTTATGGGATGCGTTGTCAACGGACCGGGGGAAGCAAGAGAAGCCGATATCGGAATTGCGGGAGGCATCGGTGAGGGACTTCTGATCCGTAAGGGCGAGATTATAAAGAAAGTGAAAGAGGAGGAACTTCTCAGTACACTGCGTCAGGAGTTGTTAAATTGGAACAGGTAAAAAATGACAAGACATTTTTTCATGTGTTTCCCACACTGAAAGTGGAAGAAAATATGAAGGTCCTCTTTGCGGATGTGGAGGTCAGAAAGATTACGACCAATTCCAGAAGAGATTTCCTTCACGTGCATATTTTCAGCAGACATCTGATTCAGAAAAAGCAGGTCTGGCAGATGGAGGAACGGATCAAAGAGCAGCTCTTCGGGACGATTCCGGTGGAGGTTCGCATTGAGGAACAGTACGAGCTGTCGGAACAGTATACTCCGGAAGCGCTCATGAGGGAATACCGTGACAGTATCATAGAAGAGCTGAAGCATATAAGTGTACTCGCCGCGAGTATGTTTGCCCAGGCAGATATCAGCTTTGAGGAAGGGAATATTATACATCTCGGCCTGATTGATACAATTGTATCAGAGGGAAGAAAAGAAGAGATCCTCAATCTGCTGGAGGAAATATACGGACACAGATTCCGGGTGAAGGCGGATATACGCATTTCCTATCGGGAGGCGGAGGAGAGCCGAAACCGGGAATATGACGAGCAGAGAGTCCAGCAGGAGATCAATGCTATTTTTGAGCGCCGTGCAAGGCAGAGAGGGGAAGAAATTCCCGCAGAGAACAGGGCGAAAAAGAGCGGTCCGGCGGAAAAAAAGTCATCTTCTGTTTCGGGAAACGGAAAATCGGGAACCGGACACAGAGAAAAGGGAAGAAAAGAATTCAGGAAAAAAGATTTTTACAGGCCTGTCAAAGTCGGGGATGATCCGAATCTGATATACGGAAAGAATTTTGACGATGAACCTATCACGCTGGACCAGGTGGTCACAGAGATGGGGGAGATCACCGTACATGGTAAAATTATCAGTTTTGACACCAGAGAAATCAGAAATGAGAAGACGATCATCATGTTTGCCGTGACAGACTTTACGGACACGATTACCGTGAAGATGTTTACGAGGAATGATCAGCTTCCCGAGATTCTTGCAGAGCTGAAAAAGGGTGTTTTTGTAAAGATCAAAGGAGTTACGACAATTGACAAATTCGATGGGGAACTGACTATCGGTTCTGTCACAGGCATCAAGAAGATCGGGGACTTTACCGTATCAAGAAAAGATCTGAGCCCGGCCAAGAGAGTGGAACTTCACTGCCATACAAAGATGAGTGATATGGACGGAGTGTCCGAGGTGAAGGATATTGTGAAACGCGCCCATGACTGGGGGCATCCGGCCATTGCGATCACCGACCACGGTGTGGCGCAGGCGTTTCCGGATGCAAATCATTACATTGAGACGCTGGACGCGGATGATCCGTTTAAAGTCATATACGGCGTTGAAGGATATGTGGTGGATGATCTGACGGATATCGCAGTAAACGCCGGAGAGCAGACGCTGGACGACACATATATTGTCTTTGATATTGAGACCACCGGCTTCAGCTCAGTCCGGGACAGGATCATCGAGATCGGAGCTGTCAAAGTGGTGAACGGGGAGATTACAGACCGTTTCAGTACATTTGTGAATCCGGAGCGTCCGATTCCTTTTGAGATTACGAACCTGACAAGTATTACCGACGAGATGGTCATAGATTCACCGCCGATAGAAACTGTCCTCCCGGAGTTCCTGGAATTCGTCGGAGACGGCATACTTGTGGCACATAATGCGGGATTTGATGTGGGATTTATTGAAGAAAACTGCAGAAATCAGGCGATAGACAGGAAATTTACATATGTGGATACCGTGGCCATGGCAAGAGTTCTGCTTCCGACTCTGTCAAAGTACAAACTGAACATTGTTGCCAAGGCGCTGGGAATTTCTCTGGAAAATCACCATCGTGCCGTGGATGATGCGGGGGCTACGGCAGAGATCTTTGTGAAATTCGTGGAGATGCTCCGGGACAGAAATATCACTACACTGAAGGAAATGAATCACTTCGGAGACCGGAATGTGAATGCAATCCGGAAGATGACGACCCATCATATCATCATACTTGCAAAAAATGACATCGGACGCTTTAATCTGTATCAGCTGATTACAGAGTCTCACTTAACGTATTATGCAAGGCGGCCGAGAATTCCGAAAAGTTTGCTCAATGAGCACAGGGAAGGCCTGATTATCGGGAGTGCCTGCGAGGCGGGAGAGCTTTACCGGGCTGTGCTGGAAAACCGTTCGGCGGAGCAGATCGCGCGGCTGGCGGATTTCTATGATTATTATGAGATCCAGCCGATCGGCAACAACAGGTTCATGATAGAGAGCGATAAGACACCGGAGGTGAATTCGGAGGAAGATCTGCGCAATCTGAACCGGAAAATCGTGGAGCTGGGAGAAAAGTTCAAAAAACCCGTGGTGGCGACCTGTGACGTTCATTTCCTTGATCCGGAAGACGAGATATACCGGCGTATTATCATGGCGGGAAAAGGATTTGACGATGCGGATACCCAGCCCCCTCTTTTCCTGCGCACAACGGAGGAAATGCTGGATGAGTTTTCTTATCTGGGGTCTGCAAAGGCAAGGGAGATCGTGATCGATAATCCAAACAAGATTGCCCGGATGGTGGAGAAGATTTCACCGGTCAATCCGAACAAGTGTCCGCCGGTCATTGAAAACTCGGATCAGGAGCTGAGAGATATCTGTTACCGGAAGGCGCATGAGATGTACGGTGAGGATCTGCCCGTACAGGTTTCTTCAAGACTCGAAAAGGAGCTGAATTCGATTATCTCCAACGGGTATGCAGTCATGTATATTATTGCACAGAAACTGGTGTGGAAGTCAAATGCGGACGGCTATCTTGTGGGCTCCAGGGGATCTGTAGGATCTTCTTTCGTGGCAACCATGGCGGGAATCACGGAGGTAAATCCTTTAAGTCCCCACTATTACTGTAAAAAATGTCATTACAGTGATTTCGAATCTGATGAGGTCCGCGCATTCGCCGGAGGGTGCGGGTATGATATGCCGGACAGAAACTGCCCGGTATGCGGAGAAAAACTGGTGAAAGCGGGATTTGACATACCGTTTGAGACATTCCTGGGATTCAAGGGAGATAAAGAGCCTGATATCGATTTGAATTTCTCCGGAGACTACCAGGCGAAGGCGCACAAATACACCGAAGTCCTTTTCGGCGAGGGGCATACCTTTAAGGCCGGAACTATCGGAACTCTTGCGGACAAAACAGCATACGGCTTCGTGAAGAATTATTATGAGGATCACGAGCAGAGAAAGCGGAAATGTGAGATAGAGAGAATTACCGAAGGATGCACCGGAATCCGGAGAAGCACCGGGCAGCACCCCGGTGGAATCGTAGTCCTTCCCCACGGACACAATATCAATGAATTTACTCCGGTGCAGCATCCGGCCAACGATATGGAGTGCGGGATCACCACAACCCATTTTGACTATCATTCCATTGACCATAACCTTCTGAAACTGGATATTCTGGGACACGACGATCCGACCATGATCCGTACTCTGGAAGACTATATTACTTCAGATGCCATGGACAATGAATATAACGAGGAACACCCGTTCATTGCGACAGAGATTCCTCTGGATGATGAGAAGGTGATTGAACTGTTCCACGGAACGGAAGTGCTTGGCATCAAACCGGAGGATATTGACGGATGCAAGCTGGGCTGTCTGGGCATTCCCGAGTTTGGAACGGATTTTGTCATTCAGATGGTTGAGGATACAAAACCTCAGACACTGTCTGACCTGATTCGTATTTCCGGGCTGTCCCACGGCACCAATGTCTGGCTGGGCAACGCGCAGGAACTGGTAAAATCCGGGAAAGCCACTATCTCTACGGCTATCTGTACCCGTGATGATATTATGATCTATCTGATCAATCAGGGAGTGGAGAGCGCCCTGGCGTTCACCATCATGGAAAGCGTGCGTAAAGGAAAGGGACTCAAACCGGAATGGGAAGAGGCAATGAAAGAAAAGAATGTGCCCGACTGGTATATCTGGTCCTGCAAGAAGATCAGCTATATGTTCCCGAAAGCACATGCTGCGGCGTATGTCATGATGGCATACCGCATCGCTTACTGTAAGATCAACTATCCGCTTGCCTATTATGCGGCTTATTTCGGTATCCGCGCAGATGCATTTTCCTATGAGATCATGTGCCAGGGCAAGGACAAGCTGGATTATTATATGAAAGATTACAAAAAACGGAGCGATTCACTCAGCAAGAAAGAACAGGATGTCATGAAGGACATGAAGATTGTACAGGAGATGTATGCAAGAGGTTTTGAATTCATGCCCATTGACATTTACCGCGCCAAGGCGAAAATGTTCCAGATCATTGACGGTAAACTTATGCCTTCTCTTGCAAGTATTGAAGGAATGGGAGACAAGGCCGCTGAAGCTGTTGAAGAGGCTTCAAAAGACGGGCCGTACCTGTCCCTTGATGATTTCCGACAGCGCACAAAAGTCAGCAAAACGGTTATAGATCTGATGGCGGACCTCGGTCTGTTCGGAGATCTTCCCCAGAGCAATCAGCTGTCTCTTTTTGATTTTTGACAAAGGGGTCAGGCCCCTTTGCCTACCGTTTTCAGAATATTCAGAAAACAGAAGGATTTATCCTGCCTGAATTCTGGACGCAGGCCATATGCCTGTGGTATAATGACCGGGTAGGCAGAAAACTGCAGGAAGTGATATAAACATATGGAGGATAATGAGATGTACGACTTCGATGAAATCATGGCAACTGATCCGGAAATTGCAGAAGCGATTAAAGACGAGATGGAGAGGCAGAACTCTCATATTGAGCTGATCGCGTCTGAAAACTGGGTGAGCAAGGCAGTGATGGCTGCAATGGGCAGTCCGCTGACGAATAAATATGCGGAAGGATATCCGGGAAAACGCTATTATGGCGGATGCCAGTGCGTTGATGTTGTGGAGGAACTGGCGAGGGAACGCGCAAAAGAACTGTTTGGATGTGAATATGCGAACGTGCAGCCGCATTCAGGCGCGCAGGCAAATATGGCGGTATTTTTTGCAATACTGCAGCCGGGAGACACATACATGGGCATGAATCTGGATCACGGCGGACATCTGACACACGGTTCGCCGGTCAATATGTCCGGAAAATATTTTAATGTCGTACCTTACGGTGTCAACGATGAGGGCGTGATCGATTATGATAAAGTTCTTGAGATCGCAAAGGAATGCCGGCCCAAAATGATCGTGGCAGGTGCCAGCGCATACGCACGTACTATCGATTTTAAGAGATTCCGTGAGATCGCGGACGAAGTCGGCGCTTACCTCATGGTAGATATGGCTCACATTGCGGGGCTTGTCGCGGCAGGGCTTCATCCGAGTCCGATCCCGTATGCCCACGTGACAACAACGACAACCCATAAGACACTTCGCGGTCCCCGTGGAGGAATGATTCTTTCCAGCAATGAAATGAACGAAAAGTTTAATTTCAACAAGGCTGTGTTCCCGGGAATCCAGGGAGGCCCTCTGATGCATGTGATCGCGGCAAAGGCGGTATGCTTCAAAGAGGCTCTTCAGCCGGAGTTCAAAGAGTATCAGAAGCAGATCCTCAGGAATGCGAAAGCGCTCTGCGAGGGACTTAAGAAACGCGGCGTCAAGATCGTCTCAGGCGATACGGATAATCATCTGATGCTTGTTGACCTTACAGAAGCCGGAGTCAGCGGAAAAGAACTGGAGAAACGTCTTGATGACGCACATGTAACATGCAACAAGAACACGATTCCCAATGATCCACGCTCCCCGTTTGTCACAAGCGGTGTCCGGCTGGGAACTCCCGCGGTGACAACTCGTGGAATGAAAGAAGAGGATATGGATAAGATCGCGGAGATTATCGCGATGGTGATTGAGAGTGAAGACAATGTGGAAGCTGCCAGAAAGATGGCTGCGGAGCTGACGGAGAAATATCCTCTTTGTTAAGAAGAAAATGATTATTCAGTTATTCCGGAAGAAAAATGATACATTCCTCTGATGGATAAATAAGAAAAAGGGCGTTATCTTGAGCAGGCTGTTCATATGCCAGAGAAAGATAACGCTCTTCTGATTTTTCGGGAAAAAACTCGATTTTCCACTTTAATTCGTCAAAGTATTATGATATACTGGTCAAAGGCTAACAATTTTGGCGAAGGAGGTATACAGGCAATGATATGGTCAAAGGAAGAAACACTGCCGAGAAGTGAGATTGAAGCCATCCAGCTTACAAAGCTTAAGGAGACGGTCCGATATATCTATGACCGTGTAAAGCCTTATCGGGATAAGATGGATGCGGCAGGTGTGAAGCCGGACGATATCCGGACGCTCGACGATCTGAGAAGACTGCCTTTCACATACAAAGCAGATTTCCGCGATAATTATCCGGATGGACTTTTTGCCGTAGATAAAAAGGAGATTGTCCGCTACCATGCAAGTTCGGGTACAACAGGAAAACCGACGGTTGTAGGATATACACGAAACGATCTGGATATGTGGCTGAACAATGTCGCAAGACTTGCGTGCATGGGAGGAGCCACGTCTGATGATGTGGCACAGATTTCATTTGGGTACGGAACTTTTACAGGGGCTCTCGGTCTGCATGGAGGACTGGAGAAAATCGGGGCTTCGGTTATCCCGATGTCATCCGGCAATACGAATAAGCAGATAATGTTTCTTCAGGATATGGGGGTGACGCTTCTCGTTGCGACTCCGTCATATGCGCTTCATCTTGGGGAAGAGATCAGAAAAAGAGGAATTGATCCGGAAAAGGATCTGAAACTTCGTATCGGGCTGTTCGGCGGTGAAGGCATGACAGAACCCATGCGCGATGAAATGCACAAGGTGTGGGGAAAAGATTTCATCTGTACACAGAACTACGGAATGAGTGAACTGTGTGGCCCGGGAGTGGCCGGAGAATGTACAGAGCTGTGCGGTATGCACATTAACGAAGACTGGTTTATTCCGGAAATTATCAATCCGGAAACAGAGGAGGTTCTTCCCCCGGGAGAGCTGGGAGAACTGGTGGTGACATGTCTTGGCAAGGAAGCGCTCCCTCTTGTGAGATATCGAACAGGAGATCTGACAAGGCTTATGTATGAGCCGTGCAGATGCGGAAGGACAACTGCCAGAATGGAAAATCTTTCCGGAAGAGCGGACGATATGCTTGTCATCCGCGGTGTGAACGTCTTCCCGACTCAGATCGAGGAAGTGCTGTTTAAGATTGATGAGATAGGACCTCACTATGAGATCCTTGTTGAGAGAAAGAACCGCCTGGATGTTATGACGATCACGGTAGAGCTGATTGATGACAGACTTCTTGACAGCTACGCGAAACTGAGTGAACTGGAAGCAAGGATACAGCGTGCGCTGAAATCTCAGCTGGGCCTTGCAACACAGATCCGGCTTGTTGCGCCGAATTCGCTGAAGCGGTTTGAGGGTAAGGCAAAGAGAGTGACAGATTTACGAAAGGATGGACTGTAAAATGGGAGAAAAAGTGATCATGCTGGGAAACGAGGCAATCGCCCGGGGGGCATACGAGGCCGGTGTGAAAGTGTCGTCCGCATATCCGGGGACGCCCAGCACAGAGATAAGTGAATATCTGGTACAGTACAGAGACGATGTATATGAAGAATGGGCACCGAATGAGAAAGTGGCCACAGAGGTGGCGGTCGGCGCAAGCCTGGCTGGCGTACGCGCCATGGCCTGTATGAAACATGTGGGGCTGAATGTGGCGGCAGATCCGCTCTATTCCGTATCTTATATGGGCGTAAGCGGAGGGCTTGTCATTGTTGTGGCGGACGATCCGGGACTTTACAGCTCACAGAACGAGCAGGACACCAGAATGGTGGCAAGGGCTGCACAGATTCCCGTGATCGAGCCGTCAGACAGTGCAGAGGCAAAGGATCTGTTTAAAGAAGCATTTGAGCTGAGCGAAAAGTTTGACCGCCCGTTTATTTTCCGTACGACGACACGTCTGGCGCATTCCCAGGGACTTGTGGAGCTTAAAGAACGTGTTGTGCCGGAGGATAAGCCCTATGTGAAGAATATCCAGAAGAATGTCATGATGCCCGGAAATGCGAAAGGGCGGCATATTGCCATAGAAAAACTGAACAACGAACTTGCGGAGGCTGCCAATACGCTTCCCATGAACCGGGTGGAGATGAACGATACGAAGATCGGTGTAATCACAAGCGGAATCCCGTATCAGTATGTCAAAGAAGCGCTGCCCGAGGCGTCGGTCCTGAAACTGGGAATGGTAAATCCTCTTCCGAGAAAGCTGATTGAGGATTTTGCATCCAGGGTAGAAACGCTTTATGTGGTGGAAGAGCTGGATCCGGTGATCGAAGAACAGGTAAAATCCTGGGGAATCAAAGTAATCGGGAAAGAAATATTGACCGTACAGGGCGAATACAGCGCAAATATGCTGCGCAGAGCAATCCTGAAACAGGATCTCGATCTGAAAGAACCTGCGGCGGCTCCGGGAAGACCTCCCATTCTCTGTCCGGGATGTCCGCACAGAAGTGTGTTCTATGTGTTGAACAAACTTAAAATGCATGCGGCCGGAGACATTGGATGCTACACGCTTGGGGCTGTGGCGCCTCTGAGTGTTATCGATACGACGATGTGTATGGGATCAAGTATTTCCACTCTGCACGGGATGGAAAAAGCAAAAGGAAAAGACTACATAAAAGACTGGGTGGCGGTAATCGGAGATTCCACATTCATGCATACCGGTGTGAATTCACTGATGAATATGGTCTATAACAATGCAACGGGAACAGTGATTATCCTTGATAATTCGACGACGGGCATGACAGGCCATCAGGACCATGCGGCTACAGGAAAGACTCTTCAGGGAGATCCTACATATGCAATCAGTATTCCGGGAATCTGCAGAGCGATGGGCGTGAAAAACGTATTTGAGATCAATGCGTTTGACATTGAAATGCTCGAAAAGACAATAAAAGAAGAGACGGCGAAAGATGAAGTGTCTGTTATTATCACAAAAACTCCGTGCGTACTGCTTGACAAGAGGAAAAAACCGCTTTATGTCGCACATGAGGACAAATGCCGGAAATGCGGCATGTGCATGAAGCCGGGATGTCCAGCCATGACAAGGAACACGGACGGAACGGTTCACATCGACGATACGATGTGTACCGGATGCGGTCTGTGCGAGACACTCTGTAAATTCGATGCAATAGAACTTGTAAAGGCGGGTGAATAGAAGATGGCAGTAAAAAATATCATGATCGTCGGCGTGGGCGGACAGGGAACTCTTCTTACAAGCCGTATTCTGGGCGGCCTGACGATAGCTGGCGGATACGATGTGAAACTTTCCGAGGTACACGGAATGGCCCAGAGAGGAGGAAGCGTGGTTACCTTTGTGCGGTACGGCGACAAAGTCGCAGAACCGATTGTGGAAGAAGGCCAGGCGGATGTGATTATTGCGTTTGAGCGTCTGGAAGCACTGCGTTATGCACATTTCCTGAAAAAGGACGGTGTGCTCATTGTCAATGACTGGAGAATCGATCCGATGCCCGTTGTGATCGGGACAGCAGAGTACCCGGAACATATTCTCGAAGATCTGGAGAAAGAATATAAGGTTTACAAAGTAAATGCAACAGAAGAATCCAAAAAGCTGGGGAATCCGAGGGTGTTCAACCTGATTGTGCTCGGAATCGCCGCACAGCATATGGATTTTACCAAAGAGCAGTGGTATGATGTCATCGAGAAGACTGTTCCTCCAAAGACCATTGAGATCAACAAGAAGGCGTTCGACGTAGGATACAGTCTCAGATAGAATATTCAAAAATAAAGGATACAGGGAGGTGATAGATTGATCAGGCAGATATCAGTGTTTGTTGAAAATGAGCCCGGAAGCATGATGAAGGTCACTTCCGTACTTACGGAGTCCCACATTAATATCCGTGCGATCTCTACGTTTGACACTCCGGAATTCGGGATCATGCGTCTTGTGGTCGATGAGCCCCAGAGAGCGAAGGAAAGCCTGACGGCAAAAGGATTCGTCACAAGAGTGAATCGGGTAATCGGTGTGGAACTGGAAGACAGGAAAGGCAATCTCAATCAGATGCTTAAAATTCTTGCGGACGGTGAGATTAACGTAAACTATATCTATTCCTTTGTGATCAGAGAGGGAAGAGCCCCGGTCATGATCTTCCACACGGATGATTATGAAAAAGCGGAGAAGGTTCTGAAAGAAGCGGATGTAAAACTGATCGAGGATACGGAACTGTGACCGGTCCGTAAGGAAAGAAAAAGGAACACTCAAAAGGAGAAAAAGAGATGGCGGCAGTATCATTGGAAAACTGGGTCGAAAAGATCAGAGACCCGAAGATTGAATGTATGAGCAGGGATGAGATGGCGGCCCTGCAGAGCAGACGCCTTGTTGATGTTGTGAACAGGGTGTACAACAATGTGGAATTTTACCGCAAAAAAATGCAGGACATCGGGGTGGAACCCGGAGATATAAGATCTATTGAAGACATCGGTAAACTTCCGTTTACTACGAAAGAAGATCTGAAGAACAACTATCCCTTCGGACTGCTTGCAATTCCCATGAAAGATGTGGTACGTGTACAGGGAACATCCGGAACGACAGGAAAACTTACCATAGCCCCCTATTCACAGAAAGACGTGGACGTCTGGGGTGAATGCGTCGCAAGAGGTCTTGTAATGGCAGGACTGACTGATGAGGATATCATACACGTTTGCTACGGATACGGACTTTTTACCGGGGGTATGGGGCTTGACTACGGCGCCAAGGCGCTCGGCGCAACGGCGATCCCCATGTCGGCCGGAAATACAAAAAGACAGATGATGTGTATGGAAGATCTGGGAGCAACAGCCTTCGCATGTACTCCTTCCTATGCTCTTTATCTCGCGGAGTCACTTCAGGAAGCCGGTGTCGTTGACAGACTGAAATTGAAAGCCGGAATCCACGGGGCTGAGCCATGGACCGAGGAAATGAGGAAAAAGATCGAGAGCATCCTGCATATAAACTGCTTTGATATCTACGGACTCTGTGAAGTAACCGGTCCGGGGGTTGCCCAGGAGTGCATCCATCATGCGGGACTTCATGTACACCACGACTATTTCTATCCGGAAGTGCTGAATCCGGCGACACAGGAAAAATGTGCGGACGGTGAGACCGGAGAGCTTGTATTTACAACGCTTGCGAAAGAGGCGATGCCTCTGATCCGGTATCGTACAAAAGATCTGACCAGCATCGATCACAGCACCTGTGAGTGCGGAAGAACACTTCCAAGAATTTCCAAGTTCAAGGGAAGGACAGATGACATGAAAGTTATACGCGGAGTCAATGTGTTCCCGACCCAGGTGGAGACGGCACTCCTCGGAATGGGAGGAGCGGTCGCCCCGCACTACATGATGATCGTTGACAGAGAGGATAATCTGGATGTACTGACCGTTATGGTTGAGGTTGATGAGAGTATGTTCTCTGATGAGATCAGGAAACTTGACGCACTGAGAAATAAGATCGCTGCTGTCCTCAAGACGGCGCTTGGCGTATCTGTAAGAGTTAAACTTGTTGAGCCGAAGTCCATTCAGAGAAGTGAAGGAAAAGCGGTTCGAGTTATCGACAACAGGAATCTGTAGAAAAGGGAGGTATCATACTATGGGAATCACGATTCAGCAGCTGTCGGTGTTTCTGGAAAACCGCGAAGGACGGCTTGACGAGGTGCTTTCGGTGCTTGCGGGAAATGATGTCAATATCGTTGCGCTGAGTCTTGCCGATACTGCAGAATACGGCATGCTCAGGATGATCGTTTCAGATCCGAATAAGGGAAAAGCCGTTCTCAAGGAGAACGGGATCACATCCATGCTTACAGACGTAGTGGCTCTTAGGGTGCCGCACGAAACAGGCTCTCTCAGCAAAGCAATGCATCAGATCGTCGAGGGGGATGTAAACATCGAGTATATGTATGCGTTTGCAAACGGAGACGACGCGTCGGCTGTCCTCAAGACAGATGACCCGGCAAGGGTGGTGGATATTCTGAGAGGCAGCGGCTTCGATGTATGGGAAGCTTCGGAAGCGTACGTATCAAATATTAAGGGCAGAATATAGAATAAAAGAATACCGCCGGGCAGGTGATTGACTGTCCGGCGGTATTCTTTTAATCTCTTTTCTCTGTATTGCTTTTTAATATTAAATGCCTGTCTGATTTATATATTAAAAGGTACATTAAAAAATCTGATTAAAGTTTTACTACGTTAGTTGCCTGTGGTCCTTTGGCGCCTTCTGTCACATCAAATTCGACAGCCTGGCCTTCTTCCAGGGATTTGAATCCATCCATTACAAGTCCGCTGTAGTGAACAAAGATGTCATTGCCCTCGGAATCGGAGATGAATCCGTAACCCTTCTGGTTGTTAAACCATTTTACTGTACCTGTCATTGTGTTACCCTCCATAAGATTGATAAGTTGCATATCGATATATAACTTCTATCGATACTGTGACAGTGTAGCATGTTTAACAATAAAAGTCAATGTATTTATTGTCTGCCTCGTAAAAATAGACAAAAAAGAGCCACTTGTTTTACACCGCGACTCCGGGTAAAATAGAGATGCACTGCAAACGATGCAGACATGTTAAAAAGGAGGAAATGTGATATGACAGCAGTATATAAAAGCGTTACGGAAATGATCGGGCATACACCTCTTCTTGAGACAGCCGGCATACAGAAAGAAAGAGGCCTTAAGGCGAAGCTCATTGTGAAACTGGAGTACTTTAACCCGGCAGGCAGCGTGAAGGACAGAGCGGCTTTGAGTATGATCGAGGAGGCGGAGAAGTCCGGCCGGATCCGCCCGGGCGCTACAATCATAGAACCCACAAGCGGAAATACAGGAATAGGTCTTGCATCAGTGGCTGCGTCCAGAGGATACAGGGCAGTCTTTGTGATGCCGGAGACAATGAGTATTGAGAGAAGGAAACTTCTTCTCGGCTATGGCGCTGAAATTGTTCTGACAGAAGGGGCAAAAGGCATGGCTGGCGCGATAGAAAAAGCGGAGGAGCTTCAGAAGGAGAGGGAAAATTCTGTTGTCCTGGGACAGTTTGCAAATCCGGCGAATCCTGATGCGCACTACCGGACGACCGGCCCCGAAATATGGGAGGATACGGACGGAAAAGTGGATGTTTTTGTGGCCGGCGTGGGAACCGGAGGAACCATAACAGGAACGGGAAGATATCTGAAAGAAAAGAAATCTTCTGTCAAAGTGATCGCTGTGGAGCCTTCCCGTTCACCGGTGCTTTCCGGAGGCAGGCCGGGGGCTCACGGACTGCAGGGAATCGGAGCCGGCTTTATCCCCGGCGTTCTGGATACCGGAATATATGATGAAGTCGTACAGGTGACAGAGGATGATGCTTATGCAGCGGCAAGACTGCTGGCGCGGCGGGAAGGTATCCTTACCGGGATTACATCGGGAGCCGCACTTCACGCCGCTCTTCTTGAGGCGGAAAAGAGTGAGAATGAAGGGAAAGTTATTGTTGCGCTTCTTCCGGATACGGGAGAACGGTATCTGTCGACGCCGCTTTTTGAGTGAAAAGTATAAAAATGTGGTTATGGAACGTTAAAAAAGCATTTTTCAGAGCATCATTATGCTTAAAAACACTGCAAAGTTGATTGAAAATTCGTACAATATGTTATATACTTTTACAAGAATCACTATAAGCTAAAAGGAGGAAATGTAGCTATGAAAGAATTTAAATATGTGATTACTGATCCGGAAGGAATTCATGCAAGACCGGCAGGTATTCTTGTAAAACAGGCTGCAGGATATCAGTCAGCTGTCAAGATCGCCAAAGGCGAAAAGAGCGCAGACGCGAAGAGAATCTTCGGCGTTATGGGTCTGGGAGTAAAGACGGGAGAGGAAGTTACCGTAACTGCTGACGGCGCAGATGAGGATAAGGCAATTGCCGAGTTAGAAGCTTTCTTCAAGGAGAATTTATAAGTTATGATTACAATTTGTGGTAAAAGTGTTTTCGGCGGTGTCTCTATCGGAAAACTTATGTTTTATAAAAGAAAAGACAAAGTGATCAAGAGAACACATGTCGATAATGTGGATGAAGAGTGGGCCCGTTTTCAGAAGGCAAAGGATACGGCGGTAGCTCAGCTGAAAGGCCTTTACGAGAAAGCACTTGATGATGTAGGCGAAGCGAATGCCATGATCTTTGAGATTCATCAGATGATGCTTGAAGATCTTGATTATCTTGAGTCAATAGAAAATATTATACGTACTCAGGAGGTAAATGCTGAGTTTGCAGTTGCCACAACGGCGGACAATTTTCAAAAGATGTTTGCCGCGATGGACGATGCATATATGCAGGGGAGAGCAGCCGATGTTAAGGATGTATCCGAGCGTGTGCTCGACATTTTATGCGGTGTCAGCGCCGGAATGGGAGAGATGAATGAGCCGTGTATCATAGCGGCGGATGATCTTGCACCGAGCGAGACAGTCCAGCTTGACAAGAGTAAAGTACTTGGCTTTGCAACTATGTACGGTTCTTCGAATTCACATACGGCTATCCTCGCGCGTACCATGAATATTCCTGCAGTCATCGGGCTGGGCGAGAATCTGCTTCAGGAATATGATGGCAGAGATGCGATTATTGACGGTTTTACGGGCACCCTTTACATTGATCCTGATGAAGAGACCATGAAGGAGATGCAGGACAAGCGTGCCAAAGATCTGGAGCAGAAAGCGCTCCTTGAGCAGCTCAAAGGAAAAGAGAATGTTACCAAGAGCGGGCAGAAAATCAATGTCTATGCCAATATCGGTAATGTCTCGGATGTGGGCGCGGTCCTCAAGAATGATGCAGGAGGCATCGGACTTTTCCGAAGTGAGTTCCTTTATCTTGAGAATTCCGATTTCCCGACAGAAGAACAGCAGTTTTCTGTCTATAAGCAGGTTGCGGAGAATATGGCGGGAAAGAAGGTCATTATCCGTACACTTGACATAGGAGCAGATAAGCAGGTTGACTATTTCGGACTCGACAAGGAAGATAATCCGGCTCTCGGATACAGAGCCATCCGTATCTGTCTGACAAGACCCGAGATATTCAAAACTCAGCTCAGGGCGCTTTATCGTGCGGCCGTGTACGGCAACATTTCCATAATGTTCCCGATGATTATTTCTGTGAAGGAAGTGCTCAGGATCAAGGAAATCATTGCGGAAGTTAAGGAAGAATTGAAAAATGAGGGAATTCCTTACAAAGAGGATGTTGAACTTGGTATCATGATCGAGACTCCGGCCTCTGTAATGATCAGCCGCGAGCTCGCGAAGGAAGTGGATTTCTTCAGTGTCGGAACCAACGATCTTACTCAGTATACATTGGCGATCGACCGTCAGAATTCAAAACTTGATGAATTCTATGATCCGCATCACCCGGCAGTGCTCGCCATGATTAAAATGGCTGCTGAAAATGCACATGCAGAGGGAGCGTGGATCGGTATCTGCGGAGAGCTCGGCGCTGATCTTGAATTGACAGAAGAGTTCCTGAAGATGGGGCTGGATGAATTGTCCGTATCACCATCCATGGTTCTTCCGTTAAGAAAGAGAATCAGAGAATGCGAATAATCCCCGCGGATGTCTGAAAACAATAATATATGATTTTATATACCGTTTCCGGTTTTATACCGGTAACGGTATTTTTATATATAAAACAGTTGAAAATATCGAACATATGTGCTATCCTCTAAACAGAACAAATGTTCGGAATGGAGGCGGAGGCGTTGGATTGTATTCAGACAGAAATGACTTTATACGAAAAGCTTCAGATCCTCTCGGATGCGGCCAAATATGACGTGGCCTGTACTTCGAGCGGAGTGGATCGCAGGGGAGACGGGAATGGTATGGGAAACTGCAGCAGAGCAGGAATCTGCCACAGTTTTTCGGCTGACGGCAGATGCATATCACTGCTTAAGATCCTGTTTACAAATGAATGTATCTATGACTGCAAATATTGTGTCAATCGTTCTTCAAACGATGTGGTAAGGACATCATTTACTCCGGATGACATATGTACACTGACGATGGAATTTTATCGGAGAAATTACATCGAAGGATTATTCCTTAGCTCCGGCATACTGAAAAGCCCCGATTATACAATGGAACTGTTATATGTGACATTATATAAACTTCGGCATGTATATAATTTTCAGGGTTATATTCATGTCAAGGCGATTCCGGGAGCTGATACCAGGCTTATCCGTCTTACGGGGTTCCTTGCGGACAGGATGAGCGTGAATGTGGAACTGCCGACCGCTGAGGGACTGAGACGTCTTGCGCCGCATAAATCAAGAAAGAATATTCTGACTCCCATGAGATTTGTACAGGACGGGATGAGGCAAAACAGGGAAGAGATAACTCTGTACAGAAATGCTCCGAGATTCGTGCCGGCAGGACAGAGCACCCAGATGATCATAGGAGCGACTCAGGATACGGACTATCACATCCTTAGTACAGCAGAGGCGCTTTACAAAAAATTTGATCTGAAGAGAGTCTTCTATTCAGCTTTTGTGCCTGTGAACAGAGACAGCGTCTTTCCGGCAGTTTCTCATGACGGGCCGCCTCTGCTCCGGGAACACAGGCTTTATCAGGCCGACTGGCTGCTCAGATTCTATCATTTTGAGGCGGCGGAACTTCTGGATGAAAAGAATCCGAATTTCAATATTTTTCTTGATCCCAAGTGCTGCTGGGCGCTGAAACATCTGGAATTGTTTCCGGTTGAAATCAATCGTGCCGAATACCGTATGCTTCTTCGCGTTCCGGGAATCGGATGCAAATCCGCATCGCGCATTGTAAAGGCTAGAAGAATGGGAAATCTTCAATTTGATGATCTGCGGAAAATCGGCGTCGTGCTTAAACGTGCGCTTTACTTTATCACATGCAGCGGCAAAATGATGTGCCCGACAAAGATTGAGGAAGATTATATTACGAGAAATCTCCTTAATACAAAGGAGCGGATTCCGGAGGGGGCTGGTAGCCTGAACTACAGACAGCTGACGCTTTTCGATGATATGGATCCGGAAAAGGCGAGACTTACATTCCAATGAGTATGATTTTAAAGGCAGGGATTGATGATGAAACAGGTATATATATGCCATGATACGGTAACAGGTATCTATTCCGCCCTTTACGATGCGTGGAAAGAGAGCAGAAACCGTGAGGCGGGAATTGAACTGCGGGGGAAGACGCAGCAGCAGTTGTTCTGTGAATACAGGATTGTTGAGGAATGCGAAAAGAAAGTTCCGGCCGTGCAGAGAATGATAAAAAGATATATGGGATATAATACCTACTGGGATTTTTATCTTGCGATTCTGTCCGATGATAATGAAAAGGGAGATGCTGTGTTCCGGACAATGCAGGAGGCCAGGCGTATAGCGGACAGCACCAGGATCATGGATCATCTGGGATGCCCGGCTGTTGCAAAGGTGTTTGAACTGAGCAGGCGTGTATCCAATGAGGCACACATCTACAAGGAAGTGATTCGATTCAGAGAACTGGAGAACGGTGTGCTGTTCTCCGAGATATCGCCCCGCACAAAGATACTTGCCTGCATTGCTGAGCATTTTGCGGACCGCTTTCCTCTGGAAAACTGGATGATCTATGATAAGACACATAAAGCTTTTCTTGCGCATCGCGCCGGCGCCGAATGCAGACTGATCTGCGGAGAAGAACTTAATAAAGAGTCCGCATCCAGAATCTCCGCAAATCAGAAGGAATATGAAGAACTCTGGAAGGCTTTTTTTGAATCCATTGCAGTAAAAGAAAGAGAAAACCCGAAGCTGCAGCGGACACATCTTCCGAAAAGATACCGAAGGGAAATGACGGAATTTTCGTAAAAAGAGTTGTATAAAGAGCAAAATCAGATTATGATAGAACCATCACCATTAACTGCAAAGATATTACTGAGGAGAAAGGCGCTATATGGATAAGGAAATCATGATCTGGGCAGGACTTATGATCCTGTTTCTGGCGGTGGAGATTGCAACGGTCGGGCTGACATCGATATGGCTGGCGGGAGGGGCTCTCGCGGCGCTGCTCGTCTCCGCGGCGGGCGGAGGAATCGGATGGCAGCTGGGAATTTTTGCATTGGTTTCTCTTCTGCTTCTTGTGTTTACCCGCCCTTTTGCAAAGAAGTACATAAATACACATCATGTAAAGACAAATTATGAAGAGCTGATCGGAGAGATTGTAAAGGTTACGGAGACAGTGGATAATCTGGCGCAGACAGGAACCGCAGTTGCAAGAGGAAAGGAGTGGACGGCCCGTTCTGCCGACAATGCGAAAAAACTTGAAAAAGGCACACTGGCACAGGTGGTGAACGTGTCAGGGGTTAAACTGATTTTAAAATGCTATGAGGAGGATGAAAAATGAATGCTGCAGTATGGATAGTAATAGGGGTGCTGATTCTGATCATTATACTGTTCCTTCTGGTTACAAATATCAGGATCGTGCCGCAGGCACATGCATTTGTGCTTGAGAGACTTGGAGGCTATAAAGAGACATGGAGTGTTGGTCTCCATTTCAAAGTCCCCATACTTGACAGGGTGGCCAAGAAAGTTTCTCTCAAAGAACAGGTGGTGGATTTTGAGCCGCAGGCGGTAATTACAAAAGATAATGTCACCATGCAGATTGATACGGTTATCTTTTTTCAGATAACGGATCCGAAGAAATATGCGTACGGCGTTGAAAGTCCGATTTCGGCTATCGAGAATCTTACGGCGACAACGCTCCGAAATATTATTGGTGATCTGGAACTTGATGAGACGCTTACCTCGCGTGAGACGATCAATTCAAAGATGCGAACAATTCTGGATATTGCCACAGATGAATGGGGGATCAAGGTAAACCGGGTTGAGCTTAAGAACATCATGCCTCCGAAGGCGATTCAGGACGCCATGGAAAAACAGATGAAGGCGGAACGTGAGAGAAGAGAAGCAATCCTGCGCGCTGAAGGAGAAAAGAAATCGACTATTCTTGTGGCCGAAGGAGAAAAAGAGTCTGTTATTCTGGAAGCGGAAGCTTCAAAACAGGCCGCAATTCTGAATGCGGAAGCTGAGAAACAGAAGAGAATCAAGGAGGCGGAAGGACAGGCTGAGGCTATACGGACTGTTCAGAAAGCTACAGCGGAAGGAATCGAATATATTAAAAATGCGGGAGCAGATGATGCGGTTCTTACTCTTAAGAGTCTGGAGGCTTTTGTCAAGGCTGCAGACGGGAAAGCGACCAAGATTATTATTCCGTCAGAACTTCAGGGCATTGCCGGACTGACCAAGACAATAGCTGAAGTGGCCAGGCTGGACAAGACGGAATGAGCGGTATAAGAGATGAGGAGCGGACAGTGCGTATCTCGGTCAGAAATCTGGTCGAGTTTATCCTCAGGGAAGGAGACATTGACAACCGTGTTTCAGGAGGAACTGATAAAGACGCCATGCTCCGCGGAGGAAGAATCCACAGAAAGATACAGCGACAGATGGGACCTCAATATCACGCGGAGGTGCCGCTGAAGATCATCATTCCCTGTGATGGGTTCCGGATTCAGCTGGAAGGCAGGGCAGACGGAATCATCGTCAGAGAAGACGGGAGACAATCTCTGGTCACCGTCGATGAAATAAAGGGAGTCCTGAGAGATCTGGAATATATCAGAGAGCCGATCGGGATTCACCTGGCACAGGCCATGTGTTATGCATACATCTACACAGAACAGAATAAAGCAGATAAAATCAGTGTCCAGATGACATATTGTCATCTGGACACTGAAGAGATAAAACGCTTTGTGCGGGAATATACATATGAAGAACTCAGAACATGGTTTGAGGGATTGATAGATCAATATAAGAAGTGGGCGCAGTTCCAGATCGAATGGAGAGCAAAGAGAAACAGATCCATTAAGAATCTGGAATTTCCTTTTTCATATCGCGAAGGACAGTATAAGCTGGCAGCTTCTGTTTACCGGACGATCATGAGAAAGAAAAAGCTTTTTATCCAGGCTCCAACAGGAGTCGGGAAAACCATGGCCGTTGTTTTCCCGGCACTGAAAGCGATCGGAGAGGAACTGGGAGATAAGATTTTTTATCTTACTGCCAAGACAATTACAAGAACAGTGGCAGAACAGGCCTTCAGGACACTGAAAAAACAGGCGCTGAATCTTAATGTAATCACACTTACGGCCAAGGATAAGATATGTTTCTGTGAAGCTACGGAATGCAATCCGGATGCCTGCCCATACGCGAAAGGCCATTTTGACAGGGTGAATGACGCTGTGTTTGATATGATATCGAACAGCAAGGACATGAGCAGAGAAGCGCTGGAAAGACAGGCAAAAAAATTTCATGTCTGCCCTTTTGAGCTCTCTCTGGATGTCTCAGTCTGGGCAGACGCCGTTATCTGCGACTATAACTATGTCTTCGATCCCAATGCACACCTAAAACGTTTTTTTTCTGACGGTTCGGGCGGCGGATATATTTTTCTGATTGATGAGGCGCATAATCTTGTGGAGCGGGGCAGAGAGATGTACAGTGCGTCGCTCTGCAAAGAGGATATCCTCTCTGTCAGAAAACAGGTGAAGGCGTTTGACGGAAAACTGGCCAGAAGACTGGATGAGACCAACAGACTTATGCTGGAACTGAAAAGAGAATGCGAGTCCTGCAGGGAAATTGACAGCGTGTCCCATCTTGCCCTGAAGCTTATGAACGTTCTCACCGAAATGGAAAGGTTTCTGGAGGAATATCAGGATGGAGAGGTGAGAGAACTCGTACTGGATCTTTATTTTCAGGTCAGAGGGTTCCTTAATATACATGATGTCATTGATGAAAATTATGTGATTTATACGGAGCTTGAGGCCGACGGACGATTTCGGGTAAAATTGTCATGTGTAAATCCGGCGGTTAATCTTCAAAATTATCTGGAGTATGGAAACAGTACGGTTTTTTTCTCCGCCACGCTTCTGCCCATTCATTATTACAAAAAGCTGCTTTCAGTTCAGACTGATGATTATGCAGTGTATGCGGAATCTCCTTTCCCGTGTGAAAACAGACTCTTGCTGATCGGGCGGGATGTGAGTACCAGATATACTCGCCGGGGAAGAGATATGTATTTGAAGATAGCCGGGTATATTGCGGCTGCGGCTCGATCCAGGAAGGGCAATTATATGGCCTTTTTTCCTTCCTACCGGTTTATGGAAGACGTATTCGACTGTTTTGAAGAGGTGGAAACAGACACAGATATTGTTAAACAGACACAGTTCATGGAGGAACCCGAGAAGGAAAAGTTCCTGCAGGAGTTTGAAAAGGAAAGAAATTGCAGCCTGGTCGGTTTCTGTGTTATGGGCGGGATTTTTTCTGAAGGAATTGATCTGGCGGAAGACCGTCTGATCGGTGCTGTGATAGTTGGAACGGGACTTCCTCAGATATGCAACGAGAGAGAGATCATCAGGAATTATTTTGACAGAAAAGATATGCAGGGATTTGACTATGCGTATCGATATCCCGGGATGAATAAAGTACTTCAGTCCGCAGGAAGAGTAATCCGGACAGAGAAAGACAGGGGAGTCATTCTCCTTCTCGACGACCGATTCCTTCAGCAGCAGTACAGAGGGCTTTTCCCCAGGGAATGGAGTTCGTGGAGATCCTGTACGGTTTCTGATGCGGAAAGATATATGAAAGAATTCTGGAAGAGGCTTGAAAAGGAGAATCCGTACTAACAAAGGGAATCTCCTGTTATCAGATCCCCGGAGAAAAATAGCCGAGAAATTCCTGTGACGCCCGGGAGAGAGGCAGGTGCTCATTGTAGGCGATGACCAGTTCTCTTTCCGGCAGCTCTTCTTTTGTATCCAGCACGTAAATTCCTTCGGTGCCTTCCGTTATGCAGTAATCCGGGATGAAGGCGATTCCAAGTCCGATGCGTGCAAGATCTATGAGCAGATCGTTGCTGGTAAGTTCGATCTCGGGGACCAGATCAAGCTGATGCTGCTGAAAGAGCTGATGGAGAAATTCGTTCGTAGTACTGTTTTTATCAAGCATCAATATGGGATATCTGATAAGCTGGCGGAAAGTAAGTTTTCTGCCGCGCAGCTCCTCAAAAGCGTCTCCGGCTATGAATACATCTCGGAAGCTTTTTATCTTGATGATGGATGAAGTACTGCCGAGATAGTTGTTTGGATAATTGACGACAACAAGATCGACAAGACCGTTCTTCAGCAGTTCTGCACATTTTACGGAAGTCTGGTTTACAACTTTGATATGCGCGTTTGGAAACGACTGGTGAAAGCGCTTCAGATACGGGATAAGAAAATATCTGCAGATTGTATCGCTTGCTCCGATACGGATCTGTCCTCCGGTGGATGCGGCTTCGAGGAGCTGGGCCTCGCCCTTCTGTATCAGATTCATGGCAGGTTCGATATGCCGCATCAGTATTTCCCCTTCCGGAGTAAGCTGTACTTTTTTCGTGCTGCGTATGAACAGGACCTGATCCAGCTTGCGTTCCAGTGTTTTGATGGACTGGCTGACTGCAGACTGTGAAATGAAAAGCTGCTTTGATGCCTCGGAAAAATTGAGTGTTGATGCGACATGGTAGAATACTTTATATAATTCATAATTGATATCCATCATTATAAGACCTCCTAATAAGTACTGATTGTATTATAAGCGAAAAGGGAGGGGATTACAATGGAGGATATAAATTATTTTATATCGTTACAATTTATGGAGAAAGGTTGGAAATCAGATGAAGAAAATTCAGTGGATCGCGGGTATGCTTCTCGCGTTTTCGATAATGGCGGTCCTGCTGATCACCAGTTTTGAAGTGGCAATGTACGCGGATTTCGGAGTGTACGAGAGAGAATATGAAAAGTACGATGTGTTGTCCGAGCTTGATATGACGATGGATGATACCATGTATGTTACCCGTGAAATGATGGCATATCTTCGTGGAGACAGGGACGAGCTGTCAGTCATTACCACAGTAGAAGGAAAGGAACAGGACTTTTTCAATGAACAGGACAGATTCCATATGGCTGAAGTCAGGGATCTTTTTATCGGGGGACTCGATATCAGACTCGGGGCGGCTGCAGCAGCAGTTTTATGTCTGCTCTTTCTGTTTATTTCCAGGGCAGACTGGAAGAAGATTATCCCAAGATGTTATCAGGTTGCTCTGGCTATTGTGGGAGTACTGGCCATTCTGCTGGGAATCGCATGCGCAGTAGATTTCAATGCAGTATTTGTCGAATTCCACCATATTTTCTTTGATAATGACCTCTGGCTGTTTGACCCGGCGGAAGACTATATGATACGCATGCTTCCGGAGGGACTTTTTGCGGATATGGTTGCGAGAATAGGAATTCTGTTCGTCGGAAGTCTGCTTATTCTTTTTGTCTTCAGTCTGATAGCCGGAAAGGTGCATAAGAAAAATGATTAGATGTGCTTATCAGAAAGATTAAGTATATTAATTTCACTAATGAAGAAAAATATGGTACGATAAACACAGCAGATTGTTGGCAGACTGCGCAGATATACTGTGCGGAATCTAAGATGCAAAGGAGATTGCTTATGAGTAACGTAAAACGTGTGTATGTGGAGAAGAAACCGGAGTTTGGCGTAACGGCGAAGGAACTGAGACATGAACTGCGTCATTATCTCGGGATAACGGGTGTTTCCGGAGTACGAGTGCTGATACGCTACGATGTGGAAAATATTACGGATGAAACATTCGAGCAGGCCTGCAGAGGAGTATTTGCAGAGCCTCCGGTTGACATTCTTTACAGGGAGAAGTTTCCGGTAAATTCCGGAGACAGAACCTTTTCGGTTGAATTCCTGCCGGGGCAGTTTGACCAGCGTGCGGATTCGGCGGAACAGTGTATCCGTTTCATCAGAGAAGATGAGAATCCGGTTATCAGAACCGCGGTGACTTATGTCATAGAAGGAAATATTTCAGAAGAAGAATATCAGGCTGTGAAGAACCACTGTATCAATCCTGTGGATTCCAGAGAAGCGGCGGAAGAGAAGCCGGAAACACTTGTTGCAGTGTTTGAAGAGCCTGAGGACATAAAAGTGTTTGAAGGATTCAAGGATATGCCGGAAGCGGAGCTGAAAAATCTTTATGATTCACTGGGATTGGCCATGACTTTTAAAGATTTCCTTCATATCCAGAACTACTTCAGCCGTGAAGAACACCGTGACCCGACTATGACGGAGATCCGGGTTCTCGATACGTACTGGTCAGATCACTGCAGGCACACAACGTTTTCAACGGAACTGAAAGAGATAAAATTTGACGATGGAGACTACAGAGAGCCTATCGTTGCAACTTATGAACAGTATCGCAGAGATCACGATGAAATATTTGCGGGACGGGACGACAAGTTTATCTGTCTTATGGATCTTGCGCTGATGGCTATGAGGAGACTCAAAAAAGAGGGAAAACTTGCGGATCAGGAAGAATCTGATGAAATTAATGCCTGCAGTATTGTAGTGCCGATCCGCGTGGACGGAGCAGAGGAAGAGTGGCTGATCAACTTTAAAAATGAGACACATAATCATCCTACAGAGATCGAACCTTTCGGCGGTGCGGCGACATGCCTTGGCGGTGCCATCAGGGATCCGCTCTCAGGAAGAACCTATGTATATCAGGCCATGCGTGTGACGGGAGCCGCAGATCCGACCGTTTCGGCAAATGAGACGCTGAAAGGAAAACTTCCCCAGAAGAAACTGGTAAGAGAGGCTGCTCACGGATACAGTTCATATGGAAATCAGATCGGCCTGGCTACCGGAGCGGTCAAAGAAATTTATCACCCGGATTATGTGGCAAAGAGAATGGAGATCGGAGCTGTTCTCGGGGCTGCTCCGAGACGTGCTGTTATTCGGGAAAATTCAGATCCCGGTGATATCATTATCCTTCTTGGCGGACGTACCGGACGCGATGGCTGCGGCGGTGCTACAGGATCATCCAAGGTCCACACAGAAGAGTCGATTGAGACATGCGGCGCGGAAGTGCAGAAAGGTAATCCGCCTACGGAACGCAAGATTCAGCGTCTGTTCCGAAGAGAGGAAGTGAGCCGCCTGATTAAAAAGTGCAATGACTTCGGCGCGGGCGGAGTCTCTGTGGCAATCGGCGAACTTGCAGACGGACTGAGAGTGGAACTCGATAAAGTTCCAAAGAAATATGCCGGACTTGACGGAACAGAGATCGCCATTTCAGAGTCGCAGGAAAGAATGGCCGTTGTAGTGGATCCGAAAGACGTTGAACAGTTCATGGTATATGCAAAAGAGGAAAATCTGGAGGCGACTGAGGTGGCAGTCGTTACGGAAGAGCCAAGGCTTGTGCTCATCTGGCGAGGAAAAGAGATCGTTAATATTTCGCGTGCGTTTCTTAATACAAATGGCGCACATCAGGAGACAGGCGTGGAGGTTGAGATGCCGGAGCGCAGCGGAAGTCTCTTCAACAGAATGGAAATCGGAGATGTCAGAGAAAAGTGGCTTTCCACTCTGGCTGATCTTAACGTGTGTTCCCAGAAGGGACTGGTGGAAATGTTTGACGGCTCGATCGGAGCAGGGTCTGTGTTTATGCCGCATGGAGGAAAATACCAGATGACAGAAACACAGTCCATGGTAGCTAAAGTTCCGGTACAGAATGGCGAGACAGACAGTGTTTCCATGATGAGCTATGGATTTGATCCCTATCTGTCCAGCTGGAGCCCGTATCACGGTGCGGTATATGCAGTGACTGAGTCGGTGGCCAAGATCGTTGCATCGGGCGGAGATCACAGCAAGATCCGTTTTACTTTCCAGGAATACTTCAGGAGAATGACAGAGGATCCGAAGAGGTGGAGCCAGCCGTTCGCTTCCCTGCTGGGGGCGTATGCGGCTCAGATCGGTTTCGGACTTCCTTCCATCGGAGGAAAAGACAGCATGTCCGGAACGTTCCAGGACATTGATGTGCCTCCTACACTGGTTTCTTTTGCGGTGGATATGGCAGAGAAAAAGGATATTATTACGCCCGAACTTAAAAAAGCGGGAAATAAGCTTGTGTGGCTCAGAATCGAGCGGGATGACTATGAACTTCCTGTTTATGATAAAGTACTGGAACAGTATGGGAAATTTACAGACGATATCAGGAACGGGCGCATTATTTCCGCTTATGCTCTTGACCGGCACGGTGTGATAGCAGCGGTGAGCAAGATGGCGTTTGGCAACGGCATGGGCGTGAAGCTGGAGCATAATCTGGATCCCAGAGATTTGTTTGCGCCGGCGTTCGGAGATATTATTGCCGAAGTACCTGACGGCCAGGTTGGCAATCTGAGTATAACTTATACTGTTATCGGTGAAGTGACTGACAGAGGGCGCTTTGAATATGGCAGCACAAGTATCGGACTTGATGAGGCGGAGAAGGCGTGGACAGGGACACTTGAAAAGGTGTTTGCAACAAAATCTCCTGCTGATTCACAGGAAAAGATCGAAGAAAAGCTGTACAATACTTCCGATATCCATATCTGCAGCCATAAACTTGCACAGCCTACGGTATTTATTCCGGTATTCCCGGGAACAAACTGCGAGTATGACAGTGCGCGGGCGTTTGAGCGTGCCGGAGCGAAAGTGATCACCAGAGTTTTCCGTAATCTGGATGCTGAAGATATCCGTGCTTCCGTGACTGAATTTGAGAAAGCAATCGGACAGGCCCAGATGATCATGTTCCCGGGAGGATTCAGCGCAGGAGATGAGCCGGATGGATCTGCCAAGTTCTTTGCCACAGCTTTTCAGAATGCAAAGATAAAAGAAGCGGTTGAGAAGCTGATCAATGAGAGAGACGGTCTTGCACTCGGAATTTGCAATGGTTTCCAGGCTCTTATCAAGCTTGGACTTGTACCATATGGAAAGATTGTCGGACAGCAGGAAGATTCCCCGACGCTGACGTATAATACGATCGGACGTCATATATCAAAAATGGTTTACACAAAAGTGGTAACAAATAAATCGCCATGGCTTCAGGAGGCAGATCTGGGCGGAGTATATACAAATCCGGCTTCCCACGGAGAAGGCCGTTTTGTTGCCGGAGAAGAATGGCTGGAGAAACTGTTTGCAAACGGACAGGTTGCTACACAGTACTGTGATCCGGAAGGAAATATCAGTATGTCTGAAGAGTGGAACGTGAATGGATCATATCGGGCAATTGAAGGTATTACGAGCCCGGACGGAAGGATACTCGGAAAGATGGCTCATTCCGAGCGCCGCGGCGATTCTGTGGCGGTAAACATTTACGGTGAGCAGGATATGAAGATCTTTGAATCAGGAGTAAAATATTTCAGATAACAGTCTGAATGCGGGGCGGGGAGGCGTCTGGAAAGTACAGATCCCTGCCCTGAAAAAGGAATTGTGAGAATTGTTTTGAAAATTTGAAAAAAATCTTCAAAAAAGTGTTGACATTTGGCGGATTATGATAGTATAATAGCAAAGCGGGTTGCGGGTGAGAAACTTAAAACCCGAGAGAGTATGGGGTCTTAGCTCAGCTGGGAGAGCATCTGCCTTACAAGCAGAGGGTCATA
>CAKNHF010000019.1 GCA_930972465.1 uncultured Lachnospiraceae bacterium | reverse complement strand
AGCGCGCGGACGGAGGCAAGCTTTGTTGCGATCTCATCGGTTCCCAGGGGATAAACACCGCCGCAACACTGCCACTCGCTGATCTCTTCCAGTTCAAATCCCAGAGCTTCTGCGGAAATTCTGGCATAGTGATCAAGATCCTGTGCCTTGTTCTTCAGAGTACAGCCGGGAAAATAGCTGTATTTCATAGTATTACCTCCTCGTCTGTCAGGCGGAAATGATCCGCCCTGTTACTTGATCATTCCCCGGCGCGGAACGCCAGGGAAATTTGGGATTAGATATCGAGCTGAGCGATAACTTCTTTCAGCTTATTGGCACTGTTCTGAAGTTTTGCCACTTCCTCGTCCGTCAGGCGCATCGGAACTTTCCCCTGAACACCGTTCGGTCCTACCAGTGTCAGAACACTCAGGCAGACATCCTCAATTCCGTATTCCCCGTGAAGCATGGATGAAACAGTTGCCACAGAGTCGGAAGCCGCAAGAACGATATTGCACAATTCACAGACAGCGATGGAAACCGCATAGAATGTAGCACCTTTCTTTGCAATCACCTGTCCGCCTGATTTGTGTACATATTCCTCCATTGCATCTTTATCAAGCTCTCCCAGATCAACTCCGTGAGCTTTCATAGACTCATAGTAGTCATCGATATTCACGCTGGAAATATCTGCTCCTGACCACGGAACAAATGAGGAGTCTCCATGCTCGCCGAATACGTATGCATGAATGTTTTTCTGTGCAACTTTGAAATGCTCGGAAAGGCCATAGCGCAGACGTGCTGTATCAAGCAGCGTACCGGAACCGATCACCTGATTCTCCGGAAGTCCGGAAATCTTCGTAAATACATATGTCAGAACATCAACCGGGTTGCTGACGATAATGTATTTTGCATTCGGTGCTGCTTTCACGATCTCCGGTGTGATAGATTTAATGATATTGACGTTAGTCTGTGCAAGCTCGATTCTTGTCTGGCCCGGCTTGCGCGCGATACCGGATGTAATAATAACGATATCAGATCCGGCAGCGTCCTCATAATCCCCTGCGATAATGGAGATAGGACTTCTGAAGCAGGTTCCCTGCTTGATATCCATAACTTCTCCTTCTACCTTGTCTTTGTTGATATCGATCATTACGATCTCTGATGCGATATCTTCATAGGAAAGTTTGTACGCAATTGTTGCTCCTACACTTCCGGCGCCGATGATAGTAATTTTACTGCTCATTTTTTCCACCTCTTACCTTTCTTTTTTTCTGAATTAAAAAAGAAACCATGATTAAACTGCCATTGTCTTTTACATAAACTGTTTTTCCCGTTTCATGCATTTATCCATTGGTCGTGACTCCTCACATGGTTTAATCAGATTTCGCTTTTTTTATAATAACACATTGTTAATAATTTGCCAAGTTATGATTTTGTTCATCTTTACTATTTTCGACAATTATCATTCAATCCGCAAGAAAGAGCTGCTTTCTTGACAAAGCAGGCTGAATGATTAATAATGAAATTACGTCTATAAAGGAGGCATTTTCTTATGAGACAATGTATGGATTCTGATAACCTTCACCGCCGACTGAAGAAGATCATCGGACAGGTTCAGGCAATCGACCGTATGATTGATGAGGATATTCCCTGCGAAGACATACTCTCTCAGATCAATGCGGCGAAATCCGCCCTTCACAAAGTCGGTCAGATTGTTCTTGAAGGACACATTAATCATTGTGTAAAAGACGGCATCGAACACGGCGATGTTGAACAGACAATTGCCAGCTTTACAAAAGCTGTAGAACGTTTTGCGAATATGAAATAATTTCTGCTTCATATTAATTTAATATCGGGTTAATTAATATCGGGCAAAAAAAACTTCAGCTCTTTTTCAGGTATGCGCTTCATGCGCGTACCTTTTTTTTGCGCTCTTGACAACCCATACCCCTATAGGTATACTATATCCATACCCACATGGGTATAAATGTTTTTTTTATACGCCGGCATTGCTCTTCAATGTCAGCAGAATGGAGGATATTATGAAAAAAATTGAACAGCTGCTGGAGCTGGGCGGGACAAGGCGCGACATTGCTTTTCTTATTCTTTCCGCCCTCTCTCTTCTGAGCAGTATTGTCGGATTCAGACCTTTTTCATTTGATATGGCATGGATCGCTGTTATTCTCTGCGGTATTCCGATCATACTGGAAGCTGTCATAGGACTGATAACCGCTTTTGATATCAAGGCGGATGTGCTCGTCTCCATCGCCCTGATCGCCTCGATTATCATCGGTGAGGATTTCGCCGCCGGCGAAGTTGCTTTTATCATGCAGATCGGATCACTTCTGGAAGATCTGACCGTCTCAAAGGCACGTGCCGGCATAGAGCGTCTTGTTCACCTCACTCCGCGGACAGCCCGGCGAATCGACGGCACCGTTGAAAGTGTCATTCCTGCCGGGGATGTTGCCGTAGGAGATATTCTCCGGGTGCTTCCCGGTGAATCAATCCCCGTAGACGGAGTCATTCTCTCCGGTATGACCTCTGTGGACCAGGCTGTCATGACAGGTGAGTCAATGCCTGTAGACAAAGGTCCCGGAGACGAAGTGTCCAGCGGGACTGTAAATCAGTTTGGTTCCTTTGAAATGAAAGCCGTTAAAGTCGGTGAAGACAGTTCCATCCAGCGGATGATCCGTCTTGTACAGTCGGCAGACGCCGGAAAAGCCAGGATCGTGGGTATTGCAGACCGATGGGCCACCTGGATCGTTGTGATTGCTTTAAGCGCCGCTGCACTTACCTGGCTGATCAGCGGAGAAATCATACGCGCAGTGACCATCCTTGTCGTTTTCTGTCCATGTGCTCTGGTCCTCGCCACGCCGACCGCCATAATGGCAGCCATCGGGAATGCTGCAAAACATGGATTTCTTGTCCGGGAGGGAGATGCGCTGGAACGCCTCTCCGCCGTAACACATATCGCATTTGACAAAACCGGAACACTGACTTTCGGCACGCCTCAGGTAACTGCTGTTGTAAGCCTTGCTCCGGAGTTCACTGAGGATCAGCTCTACGACTGCGCTGCATCTGCCGAACTGAATTCAGAACATCCCCTCGGAAAGGCTATTGTACGCTGCCGCAGAAACCAGAACGGATCTTCTCTTTCCAGGCCGGAAGAATTCCGCATGATCCCCGGGCGCGGAGTATATGCCCTCCTGGAGGGAAAAGAGATTCTCACCGGCACCCCGGAACTGCTGGCGGATTACGGAGCCGCGATCCCGGAACATTTTTCCCGCCGCGCCGAAACTTTTATAGACAAGGGCAGCACTGTCTCCTGGCTTGCCATTGACCGGAAAGCCGCAGGATTTATCGTCCTTTCCGATACACTCCGCCCGGATGCGGGAAAAATGATCGACGGCATCCGTCAGACGGGTGTCTCTCCGGTGCTGCTCACCGGAGATCACCAGAACGCCGCCGAATTTATTGCAGAGCAGATCGGAATAACCGATATGCATGCCGGGTGCCTTCCCGAAGATAAGCTTCACTGGATCGATTCTTATCAGAAAGACGGCGGTCATGTATGTATGATCGGCGACGGGATCAATGATGCACCTGCACTCAAGAAATCTTATGTTGGAATTGCAATGGGGAAAGTAGGAAGCGACATAGCGGTAGATGCGGCAGATATTGCGCTGGTAGATGATGAAATCCGGGAGCTGCCGCATCTTCTGAGACTGTCAAAACGTATGATAACCACTATTAAACTGAATCTCACCTTTTCCATGACTCTGAATTTTATTGCCATTGTCCTGGCTATAACAGGAGTCCTGAATCCGGTTGTGGGAGCGCTTGTACATAACGCAGGCTCTGTCCTGGTCATCATCAATTCTGCGCTTCTGCTGACATGGAAGAAAAAAAATAAAACCGGGACAGAGCGCTGATTTTCCGTTTGTAAAACTCAAGGCAGGGCGGCTGCACTGCAGAAAACGATTCATGGTTCAACTTTCCAACTGCAGTTTTTCTTTTGTCTCATTCAGCCTTGCCTTGAATTCATGATAGAATTCTTTCTCTTCTCCTTCATAGGGAGTCTGGAAAAAGACACGCAGCACATAGATCCTCAATATCCGTGCATTCCGGTCGTCCAGATGTGCCAGCCCGTTTTCACACTGCAGCAGAAAATCATGCCACATTCTGATATAACTCTCGTATTCCTTTATGTTGGGGATTCCCAGCCATTTTCTTATCCTGACCTTACTCCGGTTCTTATTTCTGCACTCATGAACCTGAAGAAAATAGCGGAATCCCTCTTTCTCATAATACCGCCCCAAGGGGAAAAGACGGCAGATTCCGGGGCGGTATCCATGTATGGAGCATCGTCCGTTCTGATCCAGAAACCCGCATGTTTCCGTATCCTCACTCATCCTGATGTTGGGCAGAATCATACCGTCCACAATGCCGAGTTCCACATATCCTCCATTCACAAGCCCGTCAAAGTTCATCCCTGTTCCGCGGGACAGCCGCCAGATATCCATAGGATCCAGAATGATTGAATTTCCCATACCATGACAGCATGCAGAACAGCCCTGACAGTCGTGACAGTCTGCACGCACCAAATCCTCAGCCGTATACAGCTTTCCATCCGAGATTTCACTCAGGTCAATATTCCGTTTCATATACTTCCCCCTGTCTGATTCTGTATAATACCTGTTTATCACCGCAGTTTTCATTCACAGTGTAGCATATTCATTATCCTGTGACAATCAGCGCTATGCCATCTTAAAAGACGCAGAATATTTTCTGTTTTCAGCCTCAGGAAAATTCTCCGCACTCTCCTGCAGAACGAAAGCTCCCCGTCACACAGAATACCTGCGTGACAGGAAGCTTTCTCAAGTCTGCTTTTTCAATTCCGGAACCTCGGATCTGATCAGTCGTTATATCCGTTCGGATTCTGGCTCTGCCATCTCCAGGAGTCCTCGCACATCTCGTCAAGTCCTCTCTCAGCTACCCAGTGAAGTTCTTCTTTCGCCTTCGTGGCATCACAGTAGCATGTTGCGATATCACCTGCACGGCGCGGCTTGATCTGGTAAGGGATCTTCTTCCCGCATGCTTTCTCAAATGCTTTCACCATATCAAGAACGGAATATCCCTTTCCTGTTCCAAGATTGTATACAGAAACTCCGGCTTTCTCTTTCAGCTTCTCTACCGCACGAACATGTCCGACAGCCAGGTCCACTACATGGATGTAATCACGTACGCCTGTTCCGTCCGGTGTGTCATAATCATCTCCAAACACGCCGAGACACTCAAGTTTGCCGATTGCCACCTGTGTAATATACGGCATCAGGTTATTCGGGATTCCCTTCGGGTCCTCCCCGATCTTTCCGCTCTTATGGGCTCCGATCGGATTAAAGTAACGGAGAAGCACTACGTTCCACTCCGGATCTGCCGTATGAAGATCTGTCAGGATCTGCTCCAGCATCCATTTTGTCCATCCATACGGATTGGTACATGTTCCCTTCGGACACTCTTCCGTAATCGGTATAAATGCCGGGTCTCCGTAAACAGTAGCTGAAGAACTGAAAATGATATTCTTCACACCGTGTTTTCTCATCACGTCACAGAGAGTAAGTGTTCCGCCGATGTTGTTCTCATAATACTCAAGAGGCTTAACTACAGATTCACCCACTGCCTTAAGACCTGCAAAGTGAATCACAGACTCTACCTCTTCTTTGTCAAATACTTCACTCAATGCTTCACGGTCACGTATGTCCACTTCATAAAACTTCAGGCTTTTTCCAGTAATCTCTTCCACTCTTTCAAGTGCTTTTCTGGAAGCATTATACAGATTATCCACTACGACTACATCATATCCTGCGTTGAGCAGTTCTACGCATGTGTGACTTCCGATGAATCCGGCTCCTCCGGTTACTAAAATTGACATATCATTTCCTCCTTCAACTTTTGCTCCGCTTGAGTTCTTCTGCTGACGCATGCCGATACTCAAAGTATCATCTCTCGCCTACAATTACAGTATAGCACAACAACCAGGAAACTTCTTTATACTTTTATCCCATCTTATGGTAAAAATGTTGCATCCTCCCATAACTTCTGCGGATAGACTCCGGAATCTTTCAGCGCCTGTATGGCAGCGACAACAACAGGTTTATCCTCTTTATAAGTCACTCCATACCATTTATCCTCCGACTCAAGCACTTTCACAGACGCTCGTCCCTCTTCAAGGAGGCCGCTTACAACTGACGGGAGAAAATACTCGCATTTCAACGGATTTTCTTCCAGACCTTTTCTCAGGAATTCAGGAAATCCTGCGCTGATCTCGTCCAGAATGCTCCTTGTAAATCCCCACATATTCATTGAAACCAGAGTGTCGGGATCCAGTCCGGTCCAGGTCTCGCCTTCATCCTCAGAGTAGGCGATGCCGCCGTCTCTTTTCTCGATCCTTGTCCTCTCCTTTATTCCCACCAGTTCCTTCTCTGAATTAAGCTCGCAGATTCCCCTGGCTACATGTCCGTTATCTGTAACCGTATTTTTCAATCTGTAGCCAACCATTGTATAACGATACTTTTCATCATCTTCATGCGTGGTCAGGTAATCATATATCGCCTCAAAAGCATGGCATCCATAATAGTCATCTGCATTAATCACCGCAAAAGGACCATCCACTTCATTTATGGCGCTTAAAACAGCATGAGCTGTTCCCCACGGTTTTACACGTCCTTCCGGTACACTGAATCCCTCAGGAATATTATGGAGATCCTGAAACGCATATGCCACGTCCATTATCTGCTCCGTTCTGCGTCCCACAGCTTTCTTAAAGTCTTCTTCATTTTCCTTTTTGATAATGAAGACGACCTTTTCAAAACCTGCACGTTTCGCGTCATAGATTGAAAAATCCATAATAATGTGTCCTTCTTTATCCACAGGATCAATCTGTTTCAGGCCTCCGTATCTGCTACCCATCCCCGCAGCCATAATAACCAGAACCGGTTTCTTCATATCTTCCTCCTCCTTTGATCTCAAGAGCTTTCGTTTTCCTGTTCCATTGTATGATAAAAAGCTGAAAAAATCCATAGCCGGGCATGAGAAAACAGAAATGATACCTCACAGAGCATTACTGTTGGACTCACCATCCTTTATATATCGAAATATTATAATCCGCTTTCTCCCGCTTCTTTGTCCGCCACTCAATCGGCGACATGCCGACGAGCCTCTTAAAATTCCGATTGAATGTGGACGCAGTGTCGAAACCTGTTTCCGAACGGATTGTATCGACCGGTTTATCAGTCTTATAAAGTTCATGGCAGGCCGCCTGTATCCGCACAAGATTGATGTATTCGAGAGGTGTTATATTTATGACATCCTGAAAAAGCCTTCTGAGGTGGGTCTCACTTACGTGACACAATCGGGCCAGATCTGAAATCCGAATATTTTCAGGATAATGCGTCGAGATATACTCCAGTACGACCCCAAGACGATTTTCTTTTCTTCCTCTTTCAGACTCCTCCGGGCTTTCCGTCTCAGCACCTGCATTCCTGGCTATCATGGCAAGGAGAGTCTGAACGCAGCCCTTCATACTCTCTTTGTAAAACTTTTTTCTTCCCCGCGCCTCATCCAGGGCAAAGCGAATTACAGCGGCAGTTTCAGGTTTCTGAGAGGCAGTATAAACCTGGATTTTCTTTTCGCTTTTTTCCTTCAGAGAGGCCGCAGCCGCAGTTAGGTCATTCTGATAAAAATGAGTGAGAAATCCATCTACATCAATAAAAAGATATTCCCACTTTTCGACCCTCTCCGGATTGCTCCATGTGCGGTGGATAAGATTTTTGGGAATGATCGTAAATGTATCATTTTCATATTCAAAAACCTGATCCTCTGTGACGATGCGTCCCTTTCCGTAATAACAGTATCCGATTTCAAGATAATTGTGGAAATGCAGGGAGTCTTTCCCGTAATTTGTTATCCACCGTTCTCCTAAAAGCGGCAGTACATACGAATTTACAGGCATTTCATAATACCTGTACTCAACCTTTTTCTCATTTTCCTTCTGTAAAACATCCTGTTCCATTTTCACTCTTCTCTCCGGTACACAATATATGCTATATATTATTCTAACATTATTTTATGCTTCCTTCCATTAAAAAGCAGAGGGCCTCATATGAACCCCCTGCCTCATGCTTACCATATCACTGAGTTTTTCTGTCTCTCAGAATCACCGACATACCGGAAGGAACCGCATGCACCATGGATACCGCTCCTCATTTTATGATCCTGTCATGTCTTTATCAGGCATTTAAATTCCCTTGAATACAAAAGAGAACTCCATCTTCTCATCAGCTTTAAGCAGATATTCCGGATGTGTCGGAGAACCCCAGCTGTCATCGCCCGCAATTCCCATCTGTCCGAGAGCCGCACGGATTACCGTATAATGTACTTCAGGAAGCTCAAACGGATGTCTCGCGTTTTCAAGTTCGTGCGGCGTATACGGAAGGGCTGAGAACATCATCGGTCCGCTCTTCTCATCCATCTCAAAAAGCATTCCTCTGCCCTTGCGGTCCGTTACCTTGGCATAGCGTACTCCCACTTTGCTGCCGCACTCCTGGGGAACAATATACGCGGCCATATTATCTTTGACAAGATTCCTGTAGATTCCCAGTTTTGCTCCTTTCTGACGGTCTGCATACGTTTCCGCAGGTCCCATGCCATACCACTCCAGATGATCATAATCGGCATTGAGCTTAAACATTACACCGAACTCCGGCATATCCCCGAGCTCTTTCACAGGATCATAAGAAAGTGTTGTGCGGACTCTTCCGTCACCGGACACTTCGTAGGAAAGACTGCAACGGCTTGCAGGTATCGTCGGAAGAAGATATGTAAATGTTACAGTTGCCTTTCCGTCCTCCACTTCAAGCTCCGGAGCAATAATTCTGCCATATGTGCTCTCGTGGTAATCCTTATGAGCAGGATAGAGACTTGCGATTTTCCACTGCGCATATCTGGCCGGCATATGATTGCCGTTATCATTGTCCGTAGGTGCTCTCCAGAAGTTCGGCTTCGGTATGGATTCGATCATCTCTTTTCCGGCATATTTGTAGGAGACAAGTCCGCCGTTCAGGAATGAGAAAAGGACTTCAAAATTCTCTCCGCGAACCCCGATATTATGCGCGCTCTTTATCACATCGATCGGTTTCGTGCAGACGTTCTTCTTTCCCTCCACGGAATAGACATACTGTCCAAAGGCTATTTCATGTCCTGCCGGAGCCCATACCTCGGCCTCTTTCAGCCGGAAAGAAACAGTCACAGTGTATTCTCCCGCTTTTTTCTCCTCCGGTAAAGGAAGCCTGTACAGTTTTTCGCTCAGAGGCTTGACATCTGTTTCAAGCATTGTCTGACGGATCAGCTTTCCGTCCCGCTGTACCATTATGACACAATCGTACTTATCTGTATTCACAAACAGATTTTTATTTACTATAAGCACTTCGTCTTTTCTGACTTCCGCAGTGATATTCTGGTAGTTGAACTTAACCTCCTGCATCTTCGGAGAAGGATTTCTCTCTCCGCCATGGACAATTCCGTTTGCGCTGAACTCGTAGTCTGTCGGACGTTCACCGAAATCTCCGCCGTAAGCCTGGAATTCTTTTCCGTATCGATCCTTTTTGTAAAGTGTCTGATCAATATAATCCCAGATGAATCCTCCCTGGTAAAGCGGCTCTGTGTCTGTCAGATCCGTATATTTGTGCATCGCACCGCAGGAATTTCCCATAGCATGTGTATATTCGCAGCAGATAAACGGTTTGCTCCTGTCTTTTGCCAGGAATTCTTTGATCGATTCCACCGAAGGATACATCTGACTTTCCATATCACTTGTGTCATTGTAGCTGCGGTCATGGAAGAGACCTTCATAATGAACAAGGCGTGTAGGATCCTCTTTTCTGAAGAACTGGGACATCTCATAAATATCCCTTCCGCCAAAGGACTCGTTTCCGCATGACCATATCAGAATCGCAGGATGATTCTTATCTCTCTGATACATGGAATTTGCACGGTCAAGCATCATATCAAGCCATTCCGGTTTATCGTGCGGTACTACTCCGGAATAATCTCCGGTTCCCTCAACAGTATCCCATGAGCCATGAGATTCAAGATTCGTCTCATCGATCAGATACAGACCATATTCATCGCAGAGCCTGTAGAGCGGAGATGCGTCAGGGTAGTGGCATGTACGGATTGCATTGATGTTGTTCTGCTTCATTGTAACAAGATCTTTTACAAGTTCTTCCTCTGATACATGGCGTCCAGTCACAGAGCTGAATTCATGACGGTTTACGCCCTTAAACACGATTCTCTTTCCGTTCAGAGTCATGATACTGTCTTTCATCTCAAATCTCCGGAAACCTACCTTCTCCGGAATCACTTCCTGGAGTACGCCCTCGGCGTCATGCACCTCAATGTACAGGTCATAGAGCTGGGGATCTTCCGCACTCCACAGAACAGGATTGGCAATCTCCATTGTATATTTGCCGTCTGCAAGATTCCACTCGCCTTCAAAAGATACATTTCCGTTCGTCAGTGTGAAGACAGCTTTTCCTTCTCCCCATGTCTCTGTGCAGATCTCCAGTGTGCCTTTCGTGAGAGACGCATCCGGAAGAGCCCGTATCCTGAGATCGCGGATGTGTACATCCGGAACAGTATACAGATATACATCACGGTAGATTCCTGAAAATCTGTAGAAATCCTGATCCTCACACCAGCTGCTGCTTGTCCACTTAAAAACCTGAGCTGCAAGCTTATTCTCTCCTTCTTTCAGGAAGTCGGTGAGTTCAAACTCCGACGGTGTGAACGTATCCTCACTGTATCCGACAAACTGCCCGTTAAGCCAAAGTGCAAGTCCGCTCTCTGCCCCCTGGAAAGATATAAACAGCCTCCTGCCTTTCATCCTTTCCGGCACTTCAAAGTACTTCACATAGCTTGCCACCGGATTAAAATGTGTCGGTATCTCACCGGGGCCGATCTCCTCATGTCCTTCCCAGGGATACTGGGTATTTGCATACTGTGGAATATCATATCCCTCCAGCTGGATATGCGCCGGAACATGGATGTCGTCCCAGTCTCTGCAGTCGTATCCCTCTGATTCAAATCCATGAATCGCAGAATTGTAATTCTTTGCATAGTGAAATTTCCACAGACCATTCAGTGATTCTCTGAAGGTACATTCTCTTTCATGCGCGTCTTCTCTGGAAGCATAATATTCATGATCAGAGTGTGCATCCAGCCTGCCGTCACGGAAATACCTGGGATCCTTCACGTTTTCATAGTTAAATACGCCCATAACTTAATTCCTCCTGTTCATAATTTAAGTAATCTGGCCTTCACCTTTACTATCAGTATAATATAAATAGACATTTCTGTGTATCATATGTTAAACTAAACAATATAATATTTCGAAACAGGCGGTGACATATATGCCCATAATATTTCGCAGCACTCCCATCAATGAACCCTTCACATTTGATTCTCTTGGGAATCAATGGAATCAGGATCCGGTAGTACGTCCCAGAGGATATCCATTCTATCATTATCTTCAGACAGAACGGGGGACAGGCCGGGTCGAAGCCGCCGGGCATACATACATTCTCCATGAAGATGAGGGGATTCTGATCGCTCCTTTTATCCGTCATTCCTACACCCCTGAAAGCAGAGAATGGTATACTCTTTTCGCATCCTTTACGGGCACGGTTGAAAGTATACTTCCCCAGATGCTTGAAAACAGACAGGTGATCCTGACCGAAAAGGAGCAGGGGGCGCGCATTGCCCGTCTGCTTTCCGACTGCATCGACAGATACCAGGAACACCCGGTAGATGAGAAGGCAGTTTCCATAAGCTGCTACAGCATTCTTATGAATTTTATGGAAGGAGTAAATACTCGCAGAACGGAAAAAGATCCGCTCTACCAGCGATATGTGCTTCCTGTGATAAAAGAAATCGAAAGGCACTATTACATGGAGCTCACCGTAGACGGCCTGAGCGGTCTGGTCTACATCACTCCCCAGTATCTTTCACGGCTCTTTCGCCGGTTTCTTAACTGTTCTACTTATGAATATCTTACTTCTTTCCGTCTGAGCAAGGCAAAAGAACTGCTTATTACAGACGTGCGCCTGGAAGTACAGGAAATCGCCCGTATGACCGGATTCTCCGATACAAGTCACTTTATTGCCGTTTTCAAGAAAATTGCCGGTGTAACTCCTCTTGAATTCCGAAAGCTTAATCGCACTGTTTAAAAAATGATATACAGAAAGAGCTGCCGCAGCGCGACAGCTCTTTTATTCTCTAGGCTTACCTTATTTAACTGCACCTGTAATACCTTCTGCAAACTGTTTCTGCAGTACGAAGAATACAATCATCGTAGGCACTGAACAGAACAGGACGCCGACCATCAACATACCATAATCCGTTGTATAACCGGAGGACATGTTTGCAATCAGCATAGGCATTGTCTGTGCTTCTGGCATTGTCATGATTACCTTCGGCCACAGGTATGCATTCCATGCATTCATGAATGTGATAACACCGGCTGCCGCATAAGTAGCTTTCATCATCGGCATGTACATACGATAAAAGATCTGGAACTCATTCAGACCGTCAATACGAGCTGCTTCCATGGTATCGATCGGGAAGTTCCTGGAATTCTGTCGGAACATCATGATCAGGAATGGCGTCGAAATGGACGGGAGAATGAATCCCCACACACTGTTCAGCAGTTTTGCCGATGACAGGAGCTTGAACAGCGGGATCATCGTAGCAACCGCAGGAATCATCATAGCCAGCAGCAGGATTGAGAATACGAGGTCTTTTCCCTTGTCATGATACAGCTCGAATCCGTAACCGGCCAGGGAACAGATCAGAATAGCAAGAACCGTCTGCACAATCGCGTACAGGAATGAGTTTCCCATCGCACGCCAGAGATCATAATTGGCAAGCAGGTTCTGGAAGTTTTCGATCAAATGAGTGCCGATCGTAATTTTACCACTGGCAACTTCAAACGACGTATTCGTTGCCGCAGAAATCATCCAGTAAAACGGAAAGACGGATATAAGCGACACGATAATCAAAAATATGTACGTAGGAATCAGACGGCGCTGAATCATACTTCTGTTCTTTTTCTCAGTCACGTGTATCACCTACTTTCATATTGATAAATGCCAGAATCGCAACGATGATAAATACAAAGAAGCACATCGCCGTCGCATATCCAAAGTTGGAAACGCCACCCTGACCAAATGAATTGTTAAAAATATAGTGTGACATAGTGATTGTTGAGTTTGCCGGTCCTCCGTTTGTCAGGTTGACAGACTCATCAAACAGCTGCAGTGTACCGTTGATTGACATGATAAATGTCATAATAATCGTCGGTTTCAGAAGCGGAACTGTAATTCTCCAGAACGTATTCCAGCCGTTAGCGCCGTCAATCTTGGCAGCCTCATATACAGAATACTCGATGTTCTGCAGTCCGGCAAGATAGAATACCATGTTGTATCCTGTCCATCTCCAAATCAGTGCAATGATAATGATTGCTTTTGCACTTGCGGAATGACCGAGGAAATTATAGTTTTCTTCGAAAATACCAAGATTTACAAGAACCGCGTTAACTAGACCATCTGTTGCAAACAGAGACTTAAAGATCAACGAGTAGGATACAAGGGCAGTCGCACACGGAAGGAATACACACGTACGGAAAAATCCTTTGAATTTCAGGTGCTGGTTGTTCAGAAGCTGTGCCAGCAGGATTGCCAGAATCAGCATAATCGGCACCTGAATAATCAGATACAGGAATGTATTTCCAACAGATCTTAAAAATACTTTATCTGCGAACATCCTTGTGTAGTTATTAAAGATCGGATCATTCCACTGCAAGTTTGCACTGGACCCGGTCTGAAGTGACATGATGAACGCCTGAATCATCGGCCAGAAAGCCATGACGGCGATCAGGATCGTAGCCGGGGTCAGAAAAACCCAGCCGGCCACTGACTGCTTCGCAAGCAGCGACATTTTCTTTTTCTGCTTCACTTAGAGCCCCTCCTTTTATTCAAGACTAACTCTCATCTGATAAACAGGGCAGGGTAACGGATCTCTCCGTCCCCCGCCTTGTCTCATCTCTCTAGCGTTTCTTCAGTTGTTGAAAGATTTAGTTGCCCATCTCGAAGTTCAGCTGATCTTCTGCCTCCTGAAGAGCTTCCATCGTATCCGCGCCGTTAATAATATTTACGATCGCAGTTCCGACATAGTTACGTGCTGAATAATGGTAGTCACTCTGCTCAACAATCTGTACATGTGTACCCATCTCAACGATATCAGCATAGATCGGCTGATCATTGAAGAACTCAACGCCTTCCTGATAAACCTCTGTCTCGCCTGCCGGAGCATATGTTGCGATAACGCCGCCGTCTCTCAGGGCGTTGTCATATGTAGTCGTGCTGCCGCCGAATGTCTTTGCAAGGAAATCTTTTGCAAGGTCAACGTTCTGGCAATTGGATGTGATGTACAGTGAGGAACCGCCATTACTTGCATATCCTTCTCCGCCAGAAAGTGTCGGCATTGATGTGATCTCCCATTTACCACTGTTTGCTTCAACTTTCTCGATTGTCGGGATGATCCAGTTACCATTCATAACACCAGCAACCTGGTCACCCTGGATTGCCTTGTCTGTATAGTCAGACCAGCTGTTCGGCATAAGCAGTGTGCCGTCTTTTGCCATCTGAACTAACTTCTCAACAATCTCTACAAGAGTCTCATTCTCTGTAATGTACGGTTTGCCGTCTTTGAACTGAGATACACCCTCTGCCTGAAGCATCATATACGGCAGGTCATTACCGTCACTGTTCATACAAAGAAGAGCTTTGCCTGTCTTGTCATGAACATCCTTACCGATCTTCATGAACTCATCCCATGTACATCCTGTAAGGTCATCGATGGTATATCCAGCCTGTTCCAGAATATCTGTACGGTATGCGCAGATAACAGTACCGTTGTCTACCGGCACTCCATAGTGCTCGCCGTCGATTGTGGAGTAGTCCAATTTCTCAGCTGAGAAATCATCCCAGTTGATATCGATGTCCCCCAGCGGAGTCCATGTGTCCGGATAATCTGCTACATATCTCTGAATGTAGTGATCCTGGAACAGAACCAGATCCGGGAGGTTGCTGAAATCACCTGCGGAAGCTGCTGTTGTAACTGCTGTTTCAACGTCAGCTGAAGCAGCCTGCTCAAGAATTTCAAGATTGAAATCCGGATTCACGTTCTCTTTGTAATCCGCTGCTGCTGCCTCCAGAGCCGGGATATTAAACGCCGGATCCCATGCGAACACTGTCAATGTGTTGTCATCTCCGCCTGACGCTGAGCCGCCACCTGATGATTTGTCTCCTCCTCCGCTTCCACAAGCTGCAAGTGACAGGGCCATTGCTCCTGCCATTAATGCTGCAAGTACTCTTCTCTTCATAATGCTTGTCCTCCTTTTCTTAACAAAAAGCGGCTTTCTATCCGCTTTCGTCTTAATGCTTATGAAGCTATTATAGCAAAATCATCCCTATAATTGTTTGCATAACCGTTCATATAGTTTGCATTTTCAACCAATTTTATGGAGTTTGCACTATTTTCACACTGACAGCATTACTTTTTTATTCATTTTACATTGTTAAATTCACAACAGATTGAAAAAAAAATGTTCAAATTTGACATTTTCTCCGCTTCTCAGACATAAAATCACATCGTTCAGCGGGCCGCAGCATCTGTTTTTTGCAAGAAAATAAACTTTTTATGCAAAATAAACCTTGTCAGGATACATTCGTTTCAACGCCTGAAGCATTTCGTCTGTCAGATCAAGCAAAAGCTTGATCTTTTTTCTTCCATCCATGATGATCATGGTATAATAGGGAATATCATCTTCGTATGATGTATAGTCATATTTCGGAAGCCGGACAGTTCCTCCCTTTATTCGGTATTTAGCGACCGCCTCATGCCAGTTCGGAGCCACAACCTCAAGTTCCCGGAGATTCAGATCATGCTTGTGTCTGCGGTATCTCTTCCCATAGATCACATCAATACTCATTTTTCCGTTCTCCATAGTATATTCATACTCCTTCTCACCGAAAATATCGTAGACAAGGTAGAGAACTATCATAAGGAAGCCCGGAAGCATAAATCCACGCGACAGCATGATCCCCATCAATATGAAAATAACGCCAAGAATCACCATCACCTTTCTCAGAATCCCTGTCAGCCGTTTCTTCTTTTTCTTTACCTGAGCCACGATTTTATAGTCTATCATATTTCATTTACCATCCTTCCTCTGAGTGTATTTCAAATTTAAGCAGCTGCCTCTCATAATTTTCCGGGCGTTTCCGCCATTCCATGGGGGTAACCCCCAGCAGCTGCTTGAAATTCCTGTTAAAAGTAGAATTTGTGGAAAACCCGCATTTTACTGCGATTTCCGCAATGGGTTCATCCGTTCTTTTCAGATGTTCACAGGCCATCCGTATTCTGACCTGGTTAATGTACTCCAGCGGACTCATATTCATATAGGAAGAAAAGATTCGCCTGAAATGAGTCTCGCTTATATGGCATATAGAAGCAAGTTCCTTCACTTTGATAGGTTCTGCATAATGGGTGCTGATATACTGCAGTGTCTGTGCGATCATAACAGAGAATTTGCTATCTTCCAGACCGCTTTCTTCTTTCTCTGATGTCTCCTGATTATTTCGCGCTATACCGGCGAGCAGCGCCGTCAGAAGCCCTGCCGCCTCTTCCTGATAGAACTCCTCGGTATTTCTCATAATATCAAGAATTCTTCTGACCTTCCCTCCAAGTGACGGGTAGTCTTTCTCTTTCAGGAACAGAGCCCGCGAATTCAGTCTTCTCGACATCCTCTCCTGCCGGATCGGATTATGTCCGCATGTTTCCTGAAGGATACCCTCCGCATCTACAAAGAGATATTCCCAGCGGCTAACCGTATCATCATCACTGTTCGTCGTATGGGGATAATTCTGAGGGATCACCGTAAATTCTCCTCCGCTGAATCTGTAGTTCTTTTTCCCCAGCGTCAGCGTACCGGTTCCTTCATAGCAGTATCCGATTTCCATATAATTGTGAAAATGGAGATAATCAATATCTCTCCCATAATGCTGAACCCATTTTTCTCCGAGAAGCGCAAAAACCTTTCTGCCTTCAGGCATCCTGTAGTACCGGTATTCCATCTTCGGCTTTCTTTTTCTTCTGCTCAAATAATACGTCACCCACCTTACTGTTGTTCTCTGCAGTCTGCTGCCAGACGGATTGCCTTATTCTTCCATCTTCCGGAATAATAGCGGACAGCACCTACCCCGGCCGCACAGACCCATGTCAGCGGCGAGACATACCACAGACCTCTGTAGCCGAATAAAGCCGGAAGAAGGAAAGCACAGCCGATCCGCGTGATCACCTCACTGACTCCCATCAGCACTGTAACCGCCACGTCTCCTGATGCCCTCAGAATATTATGATACACAACAAGCACTCCCCCTGCAAGAAAGAATATCGTAAAAATTCTCATATACTCTGTTCCATATCTGATTGATTCTGGTGTATCCGTGAACGCCTTCATTATGGGCCCTGCAAGGAAATACACCGCCGGGCAGAAAATCCCATAACTTATCAGATTAAGAAGATACGCACTGTTTACCCCCTTCTTCACTCTTGCAAGATTCCCTGCCCCGGCATTCTGTCCTGCAAATGTTCCCATGGAAGAGCCAATGGCATCTGCAATCTGAAATCCGAGCCCTTCCACTTTCATACAGACTCCATAGGCCACAATCATAGCCGTGCCGTAAGTATTTATCACTGCCTGCAGTGTCATATCAGAAATAGAGATAATGCTCATCTGTAATCCTGTCGGAAGGCCATACCGTAAAATTTCCCCGGCCAGCCGTATGTCCGGCTTTCTCAGTTCTGTTCCCGTCCGGCGCAGCATGGGAAGGTGTTTCACGGCATACAGAAGACAGAGCACACCTGATATAAGCTGGGAAAGAACCGTTGCAAAAGCAGCGCCTCCCACTCCCATCGGGATCCATGACACAAATGCAACATCCAGCACTACATTCAGCACACTGGATATGATCAGGAAAATCAGGGGAACAACAGAATTTCCCAGAGCACGCATTACGGCAGACGCAAAATTATAGAGCATTGTAGCCCCGCTTCCCAGATAGATGATCAGAAGATATTCCAGTGCCTGAGGCATCAGATCCTCCCCTGTCTGGAGCAGTTCCAGAAGCGGCCGTGCCGTAGCCGCGCCGACGGCCGTAATAATTACCGTTACCCACACAGAAACATGCACTCCCGCAGCAAAAGTCTCTTTGATTCTTTCGTTCTGACCTGCCCCGTAGAATTGAGAGACCACAACACTTACGCCGGTCGTCACTCCCATCATGACAGAAGTCATCATATACATAGCTGATCCTGAAATGCTGACCGCAGCAAGAGCCTGATCCCCCAGGAACTTTCCTACAATATATACATCCGCAAAATTATAAATCCTCTGGCACAGCATTCCCAGCAGGACAGGCAGGGCGAAGACCGCCATCTGTCTGAACACCGGTCCGTGTGTCATGTCTGTTGTCTGTTGTCTTTTCATTTCTTTCCAAATCCTGTTCTTCATATATTTTTTCTAATCTGTCTATCCATTATCATATTTCATAATTGCCCGTCAGTCAATTCACTTGAATAAAGCCGACGCAAAAGGGGCTTCTGACACCTGTCAGAAGCCCCTTCCGTCTTCGCCCGCATATTCATTTCATCTTTTTACATTAAAGGCACCAAATCCCGGATATACCGCGCTCTCGCCGAGCTCTTCCTCAATTCGAAGAAGCTGATTGTATTTTGCCACGCGCTCACTCCTGCTGGGAGCGCCTGTCTTGATCTGACACGTATTCAGCGCAACTGCGAGATCGGCGATGGTCGTATCTTCCGTCTCGCCGGAGCGATGGGATGTCACTGCAGTATATCCCGCTTTATGAGCCATCTTAATAGCCTCCAGCGTCTCGGAAACAGAACCGATCTGATTCAGCTTGATCAGAATGGAATTGCCGCATCCGAGATCAATTCCTTTTTTCAGACGTTCCGTATTGGTTACAAACAGATCATCTCCTACAAGCTGAACTCTGCTCCCCAGCTCCTTTGTCATAATCTGCCATCCTTCCCAGTCCTCCTCATCCAGACCGTCTTCAATTGAGTAAATCGGATATTTCTCAACAAGGGATTTCCAGTGTTCAACAAGTTCTGCCGAAGTAAATTTCTTTCCGCATTTCGGAAGAATATACTCTCCTTTCCGGCTCCCTTTCCACTCACTGGAAGCTGCATCCATGGCAAGTACAAAGTCTCGGCCCGGTTCATAGCCGGCCCGGCGCACCGCCTCAAGAATGTATTCGATGGCTTCTTCGTCGCTTGAAAGATCCGGTGCAAATCCGCCTTCATCCCCGACAGACGTGGCCAGCCCCTTTGACTTCAGGAGCGCCTGAAGCGCATGGAATACTTCCGTACACCATCTCAGTCCTTCAGCAAAGCTCTCTGCTCCTGCAGGCATAATCATAAATTCCTGTACATCCACCGTATTGGCCGCATGAGCGCCTCCGTTCAGAATATTCATCATGGGAACCGGCAGCCGGTTTCCGTTCACTCCGCCAAGGAAGCGGTACAGAGGTATTTCAAGCGCTTCCGCAGCCGCTCTTGCGCAGGCAATTGACACTGCGAGTATCGCGTTGGCTCCAAGCTTTGATTTATCGTCAGTTCCATCGGCTCTGATCATTGCATTGTCAACCGCATAAATATCTCCCGCGCACATTCCCTGCAGAGTATCATTGATTACTGTATTAATATTGTCTACAGCCCGGGAAACGCCTTTTCCTCCAAATCTACCCTTATCTCCGTCTCTGAGCTCAAGTGCCTCAAACTCGCCCGTTGAAGCGCCGCTGGGAGCCGCACCTCTTGCAACTGTTCCGTCTGCCAGATGTACTTCCGCCTCAACCGTGGGATTTCCTCTGGAGTCGATAATTTCACGTCCGATCACTTTTTCAATCTCTAAATAATCCATAACTTCCTCGTCCTTTCCCGTGTAAACAGCCTCTGCCCCAGAGTTCAGGCAATGAGGGGCAAAGGAGTTTACATGATTTATTCACATATAGTTAGCTTTAACTAACTATATGTATCTTATCAGAATCAGGTTTCGGATTCAAGTCATTTATTGAGATTGATTATCATTTTGTCATGATATATTGCTCTCTGATATTCTTTCCCTTTTTTACAATGCTATACTTTTCTTTTTTTTCGTTTTCCCGGATTTCCGGCACCTTTCTTTTTCCTTACGCTGCAGCCGAACGTCCCCAGCTTCCTGCCCATTCCCAGATACTCCCCATGAGAATAGGCAATAAGTCCGGTCCTGTTCAGATCAAACTTCCCATTTTCATCCATATAGGCGTCATCCACCTGTACGGCTGTGACTTCCCCGAGAAACATATGATGACTTCCCAGTTTTTCTGTTTTCACCACACGGCACTCGATATTAACCGGAGACTCTTCAATGCATGGCGCATACCGCAGAGAATGCGCCATCCGCTCTGTCAGCCGGCATTCCTTCCATTTATCCAGATCCCGGCCCGAACGGACGCCACAGAAATCCGCAGCCTGCGCCAGCTTCTCCGTAGTAAGATTGATAACAAATTCTCCGCTTTCCTCAATCATATGATAAGAATACCTCTCAGGGCGGACAGAAATATATGCCATCGGCGGATTTGTACATACCGTCCCCGTCCAGGCCACGGTAAAGATATTTCTGTTTCCGTCCCTGTCTCCGACGCTGACCATTACGGCAGGAAGAGGATAAAGCATATTTCCCGGTTTCCAGATCTGTTTTCCCATAATCTCCTCCCCCTGCTATTGCTGCAGCGCCCCGACAAGAGTCGGCACAAGCTGTTTTTTTCTCGACACTACGCCTTTCAGCATGATATCTTCTGTATCCTCCCTGAGATCATATGCCCCTATGATCATCTCCCGCGCGCCTTCTCCGCAGCAGAGAAGCTCGGATGATTCGGCAATAATATTGGTCAGCATGAAAAAGATCATATCCAGGCCGTGATTCTGGCGGGCTTTCTCAAGATGCGGTTTTACGATCTTCTTCAGTTCTTTCAGTTCCTCCGAACTCATGGAATTGACCTGCCCTACGCCGAATACAGTATCATTCACTGTAAACTGCTTGAAATCAAGGAAACATATCTCCTCAGCGCTCTTTCCTTTCAGATTGCTGCCCGCATTAAACATTTCCTGAGCCAGCTCTTCTATCTCAATTCCGGCGATCTCCGCAAGTCTTCGCGCAGCTGCTTCATCAAGAGGTGTGCATGTAGGCGACCGGAACATCAGTGTATCGGATATGATAGCCGAACATAACAGTCCTGCGTTGATGGGATCAATATCCTCTCCTGCTTCCTGATACATCTGCCAGATAATCGTAGCCGTGCATCCGACGGGCTGATTGCGGAAAAATACCGGTCCCATCGTCTCTATACTGCTCAGTCTGTGGTGATCGATGATTTCAAGAACATCTGCCTCCTCAACCCCGTCAACTGCCTGATTTTTTTCATTATGGTCCACAAGGATAACCTGCTTCTTCTTTACATTGAGAAGACGACGCCTTGAAATCAGCCCGAGAAATTTTCCTTTATTATCTACAATCGGGAAATCCCGGAATCTCTTTTTCGCCATAACTTCCTTCACATCATCAACATAGTCTTTCAGCTTAAATGTTACAAGATTGTCCTTTGTCATGAAATATTTCACCGGAATACTTTGATTGATATGCTGAGCGGCTGTAAAAGTATCGTGGTGTGTTCTTATAATCACGATCTGCTTTTCTTCTGCCTGGCGGATGATGTGTTCGGATATCGGTGCATTCTGACACACGACCATGCAGCTTGCTCCTTTATCTATTGCGCATTGCTGCGCGTCCTTTCTGTCTCCCATGATCACGAGATCATCCTGATCAATAAAATCAGACATAAGAATTCTGCTGGATGCGGCGATAGCGACCTTTCCGTTCAGAAGATAACTATGTTCGTTTCCTGTCACCACCTCGCCTTCCACCGCCCTGGCAATATTTCTGTACTGAGTTCTTGCCTTGGAGAGAATCGTACTGTCGTATACTTCCATGTATGTCTTCGCAATATCTCCGATCGTGATGACTCCCTCCAGTTTTCCATCCCTGGTTACCGGAAGGGTATGTATGTTGGACTCGCGCATTTTCTCCCATGCTGTACGGATAGAGATGCTGCTCCGAAGTCCCTCTACCTCTTTCAGTTCCACGTCTTTGATCTGTTCCCTCAGATCCGTCAGAAGTCTCGGCGCTTTTACATGAAAATGTTCCAGCACATACTGAGTCTCTTCGTTCAGCTGTCCTGCTCTGCGGGCTTCGTAATGTTTTCCTGTTATCTTTGTCTTAAGCGTTGCATAAGCGATCGCCGAGCACACTGAATCTGTATCCGGATTTTTATGTCCTATCACATATATTTTTCTTTCTTTTTCTCTGTTCATCCTTTCATTCTCCAATCCCTGTGATGTATAAGCCATTCGTCTAATAGATAGGTTGCCATTTTTTTGCAGTTTCGTCAACCTTATATTTCAGAAATGCTTATACCAGTTGTTTTTTACGGTAAATTTATGGTATACTGTTGCTGTTGAACAAAAAGAAAGTAAATTGAGGTGCTGCACAATGAGCGAAGAAATGAAAGAAGAATTACAGACAAATGAAACTGCCGGAGCGGACACAGCTGAATCCATGGCTGATTATGAAGAACATTTTGATGATGCCAATCCGTGGAACAGAGTTCAGGAATATATGGACAATAAGACTGTTCTTCCTGTCAAAGTAGAAGGTGTCGTCAACGGCGGTGTTATCGTCATGGTAGAGGGGTTAAGAGGCTTTGTTCCTGCTTCCAAGCTGTCTCTCAGTTACATTGAAGACCTCGAGACATATCTCCTGAAAGATATCGAAGTACAGGTCATTGATGTTGATCAGGCCAGCAACCGTCTCGTTCTCTCTGCGCGGGAGATCCTTAAGGAGAAAGAACGCAAGGCGCGGGAAGAGCAGATTGCAAACCTGAAAGTCGGAACCGTGATGAAAGGCACAGTGGAAACACTGCAGAACTACGGCGCATTCGTCAAGATGGAGAACGGGCTGTCCGGACTTGTTCACGTGTCTCAGATCTCACAGAAACGTGTAAAAGTTCCCTCTGACGTGCTGAGTGTAGGCGATACGGTTGACGTGAAAGTTATCGGCATCAAAGACGGAAAAGTCAGTCTGAGCATGAAAGCTCTCGAAGAGGTTAAGGAAGAGCCGGAAGAAAAAGTGGTTATTCCGAAGAGTGAAAGCATCGGAACAAACCTGGGTGAGCTTTTCAAAAATCTGAAGCTGTAAATCCGGATGTATTGACGCAATAGAAGATTTAACGGACAACAAAGGCGGGTGCTGCGGCACCCGCCCTGTTTGTTTTTCATAATCTGCTGTATCCGTTTTCTTATGCACAGGCATTCTCAAGGATTTCCTCCAGCGCGTTCTTACTGCTGGTGTGACATCTCACCACATCCGCGTTGCACCTGCCCGCTTCTTCTACCGCACAGCGTACCATTTTGTGCGAGACTGTATTGGTAAAAAGCACGATAAGATCCGGACTTCCGATCTGTTTGCTCAGATTTGCCGACATCTGCGTAAATACTTTTGCCTTGCAGTTATACTGTTTACAAATTCTTTTATACTGGCAGACCATTCTGTCATGTCCGCCGATGATCACAACGCTCATATCTGACCTCCTGTAGAGTATAAGTTTATCCGCTTTTGTTAGTTATATCTAACTCGTATTTGTATAATACTATAATTGAGAACCAATATCAATATCTGTTTTTGATATTTTTTATCAGTCTGTTCTAATTTTCTGATTCTATTAAAAATCCGGCATCTTCAACTGTCGGCTTCCGGCATAAACGATTTCATACGCCGGAAATAATCCGATGCCAAAGTTTTTTTCATTGTATCAGTCTGATTTTACGTCTATAATATTTAACTGTTAAAGAATGAAGAGGAAAAGAGGAATTATAAATTGCAGTATACAGTACCACATTATTACAGAAAATTCAGATGTACCGCAGAAGCATGCCCTGACACCTGCTGTGCCGGGTGGCAGATTCAGATTGATCCGGCTTCCATAAAAAAATATCACAGAACAAAAGGGCGTCTCGGCAGCCGACTGAAAAACGAAATCGACTGGGAAAACAAGTGTTTCCGTCAGCATAACGGACGCTGTGCATTTCTAAATGACGAAAATCTCTGTGATCTCTATCTGGAAGGCGGAGGAGAAAAGGCTTTCTGCCGCACCTGCCGGCTCTACCCCCGCCACATTGAAGAATTTGAAGGGCTGAGGGAGATATCTCTTTCGCTTTCATGTCCGTCAGCAGCAGAACTCATTTTGAAGAGCCGTGATCCCCTGCATTTCCTTCATGCTGAGATACCATCCCGTACCGAATCCTATCAGGACTTTGATTTCTTTCTTTTTACAAAACTCATGGACTCCCGGAACCTGATTTTCAGAATACTGCAGGACCGCAGTCATCCATTCAGGCTCAGGGCTGCCATTATCCTTGCTTTTGTCCATGATCTTCAGCAGAGGATTGATCATCATGCATTATTCGACACGGACACTCTCATGGTGAGATATTCTTCTCCTTCTGTCTGGACATGGTTTGAACAGCGTCTGAAAAAAGCCGGTCAGAATGACATCCTCGCCGCGCGTACTGTGGGGAATCTTTTTGTGATTCTTGATCATCTTGAAGTGCTGCGCCCCGACTGGAAGCCACACACACGGGAAGCCCGGGAGATCCTCTCAGATGCGCCGGTTCCTTCCGATGACATCTACAATTCTTTTCACCGGCTCTTCTCTGACATAACATCCGAACAGCTTATGGCATATTTTATTTATACATATTTCTGCGGAGCTGTCTACAACGGCAATGCCTATGGAAAAATGAAGTTTGCTCTGGCCGGACTGGTTCTGATCCGAGAATTTGTCCGGGCCGAATGGCTGAAAACCCGAGGAGACATATCTTTTGATTATGTTGTCAGTACGGCCTGCAGCTGTTCCCGCGAAATAGAACATTCAGATACAAATAAAATTAAAATGGAAAAGATGCTTGAAAGCAATGAAAGATTTGGTCTTGAGACGCTTTTCTCAATATTGTAGAAACAATTCTGATAATTTGATATCACAGGGGCCTGACCCCTTTGGCCCCTGTTTTCAGAAAATTCTGACAATCAATACCAACGAACCATCGGGAGATCATTGTTGATTCCTTTGGTCATCAATATCTGATGAAGATCGATGATTCCATTGTGAAATGTCGCGGCACATGCTGCAAGATAGAGATCCCACATACGGACAAATTTCTCATCAAACATGGCGCGCACTTCATCGAGATGCTCGAGATAGTTCTTTCTCCAGCACCTCAGTGTACGGTTATAGTGAAGTCTGAGATTCTCAATATCCATGGTATGGAAATCGAATTCAGCCATCTCATTCACCATCTCGCGCAGACTGGGTATCATTCCGCCGGGGAAGATGTATTTTTTGATCCATGCGTCACCGGGATGCTCCTTCAGTGCACTGATGAAATGGAGCAGGAAAAGTCCTCCCTTTTTCATCACTCTGTTCGCACATTCAAGGAAAAGTTTATAATTGTCGCGTCCGACATGCTCTACCATTCCCACACTGACAACACGGTCAAACTGTTCGCCAAGCTTCGGAAGATCCCGGTAATCCATCAACTCCACCTTTACATAATCCTCAAGACCTTCTTCTTTAATCCTTTTCTGGCACTCTTTATACTGTTCCTCGCTGAGTGTGATTCCTGTTCCGCGGACTTTGTATTTTTTCGCCGCTTCTATCAGCAGGAATCCCCAGCCGCATCCTATGTCCAGAAGCGTCATATCTTCTTTCAGATACAGCTTTTTCAAAATATAGTCCACCTTGTTGACCTGAGCCTGATACAGTGTATCGTCTTCATTCATAAAATATCCGCATGAGTAACTCATCGTATCGTCAAGCCACAGCCGGTAAAAATCATTTCCTATATCATAATGGCTGCGCACTTCTTTTTCCTGATTCTTTTTCGATGAAGAAGTGAAAATCAGCTTTTTCAGCGCATTCTGATCCGTTGAGAATTTTCCCATCTGTCCGAGGAAATGATCCAGAGCGTCATAGAGATCTCCTTCGATCTCCAGATCCCCGTTCATATAGGCTTCTCCCAGAGCGATTGAAGTACTGGTCAGAAGATCACTTACAGGAATCGACCTGTTGAATTTCACCGTGAAAGTCGGTTCACCTTCACCGATCCTGTACTCCTTTCCTCCAAGTTTTACAAGAAAAGGCTGTTCATCAAATTTCCGCAAAAAAGAAATCAATCCATGTTCTACTATCATTTTTCACCATTCCTTTCTTTCCTTTCAGGCACAATGGTATGGATTACAGGCCTGTATTTTCAGCATTGACAATAAAACATACCGGAATACCTCCGCCGGAAATTTTCGGCGGCCCTATTCCAGAGAATAATTATATCTCCAACTTCTGTGAAAAGTCAAACTGTTAAATTTTTAATTTTTACAATCTGTAAAGTTCAGATATTAACAACACCCGTAATAACCTTTACACATCTGAAGAAAATATGCTACAATTTTCCCGTGAAACGAAAAGAAAAGGAGACTTGAACATGAAAATACGTATGGCATCAGAAAAAGACATTGCCAGAATCCATGAGCTGCTGCTGCAGGTAGCCATGGTACACCACAACGGCCGGCCGGATCTGTTCAAATACGGTCAGCGCAAATATACCGACAATCAGTTAAAAGAAATTCTGATAGATAAGAAAAGACCTGTTTTTGCCGCGGTAGACGAAAATGACCGTCTGATGGGATACGCATTCTGCATTTTTCAGCAGCATATGAATGATAATATCCTGACCGATATCAGAACTCTGTATATCGATGACCTCTGTGTCGACGAAAATATGAGGGGCTCTCATATAGGCACCATGATTTATGATGCTGTTCTTGATTTTGCGCGAGAGAACGGATGCTATAACGTCACACTGAATGTATGGAGCTGCAATGAAAGCGCCATGAAATTCTATCTAGCCCGTGGACTGAAGCCGCAGAAAGTCGGAATGGAAGTTATATTATAACAGGACTGACACAGAATGAAATCAGATTAAAAAGGACCTCCCCGCCGGCATGCAACCGGCTGGGAGGTCCTTTTTAATTCTGATTAATAATCCGAAAGCTGTACTTTAATCTTGGGCGGGAGCGGCTTCTTGTTAATCTCGGCCTCCTCTTCGGTGCGGAACATGGATTTTTCTTCTCTGAAAAGTGTTCCGCAGACGCCGACACGTTCCAGCAGATATCCCGAGCCTTTCCGTCCAACGACTTTTGCCCTGATTATCTTATTCTCATCATCTAAAATATAACAGGAATCACCTCGAATAAAAGACATACTGCATCACCTTCCTATATGATACAATAGCAAATATATACACATTTTTCAAGGCAATATTTGCGCCCCGCTTCGCGATAATCCTCAACTCAGATCCGGACAGTGCCGGCCGCTTTTTCTCTGCTGTCCTGGGGCAGCAGACTGCTCATACTTCTCAGGCTGATTGCAAGCGTCGAGGTGTTGTGGAGCAGAGCTGAGGTTGTTGGCTGGATCACGCCCCCAACTCCCAGAAGGATGAGGGCGGAATTAATTCCCACAATCCCCCTGTAATTGCGATGGATGCGCTTCATCATCCCGTCAGACAGCCTCTTCAGTGTCACAATCTCCCTGAGGTCATCTGCCGCAATGGTAATATCCGCGATCTCCCGCGCGATCTCAGCGCCGTCGCTGATCGCGATTCCCGCGTCAGCCGCGGAAAGCGCGGGCGAGTCATTGATGCCGTCGCCGATCATGATAACCTTTCTTCCGGCTGCTTTCTCCCTCTCGACAAACCCTGCCTTATCTTCCGGCAGAACTTCCGCATAATATTCATCCACGCCCACTCTCCTGGCAATTGCAGCCGCGGTCCGCTCACTGTCGCCCGTCATCATTACAATCTTCCGTATTCCTTCCGCCCGCAGTTCCCTCACCATCTCTCCCGCCTCATCCCGAAGCGGATCTTCGATACAGATCACCGCAGTCAGTTTCTGATCAATGGCCAGGTACAGGTGGGAATATTCCGTCGGAAGTCGTTCAAATCTCTCCTGATATTCAGGGCGCACGCGGCATCCCTCGTCCTCAAATACAAAGTGGCTGCTCCCTATCACAACCTTTCTGCTGTCAATATAGGACGAAATTCCATGAGCGACAACATACTCCACTTTCGAATGCATTTCCTCGTGATACAGGTTGCGTTTCTTTGCCGCATCCACAACAGCCTTGGCCATGGAATGCGGAAAATGTTCCTCCAGGCAGGCTGCGATCCGAAGACACTCCTCCTCCGGATAATCTCCAAACGGGACAATCTCCTTCACTGTCGGTTTTGCCTTCGTGAGGGTTCCCGTCTTATCAAACACAATCGTGTCCGCCTCTGCTACCGCCTCCAGAAATTTTCCGCCCTTCACAGTGATATTCCTCTGTCCGGCTTCGCGGATCGCGGAAAGTACAGAGATCGGCATGGCAAGTTTCAGCGCGCAGGAAAAGTCTACCATAAGCACAGACAATGCTTTTGTGATATTCCCTGTGACAAGCCACGCGATCCCGGTCCCCAGCAGCGTATAGGGGACAAGTCTGTCAGCCAGATGTTCCGCCCGGCTCTCAACAGAGGACTTCAGCTTCTCGGAATCCTCAATCATGGTAACAATCTTTTCAAATCGCGTGGAGCCGGAAACCGCTTTCACCAGGATCTTAAGTTCTCCTTCCTCCAGAACGGTCCCCGCATACACGGTCTGTCCCGCCGTCCTTCGTACCGGCATAGATTCTCCTGTGAGCGACGCCTGATTGACCATTCCCTCTCCTGCAGACACTTCTCCGTCAAAGGGGATCACATTTCCCATGTGAACCACAACCGTATCTCCGGGCATGATCTCCGGGGTTTTTACCAGAACCTCCTGTCCGTCTCTCTCAAGCCATACTTTCTTTATATTCAGGGACATACTGCGCGCCAGGTCTCCTACCGATTTCTTGTGAGTCCACTCTTCCAGTATCTCTCCTACGCCCAGCAGAAACATGACAGATCCCGCCGTATTGATATCTCCCCGCAGCACAGACACCCCGATCGCCGTGGCGTCCAGTACCGGCACTTCGATTTTTCCCTGTTTCAGACATTGGATTCCCTGCCAGATATACTTCACCGATTTCAGAACTGTGTACACCGCCCTTATGGGGTAGGGCAGGAAAAATTTACTGCCGTAATGAAGCACAGCTTTTGTAATCAGCTTATCCTTATATTCCGCATTCATCCTGCGGCCGGAACTTGCAGATACATTTTCCGGCACTTCCACCTCGCTGTAGCAGAACCGCTTCAGCAGCATGATCAGATCTTCCCGCTCTCCCGTGTAGCAGATAACAGCGTCCGCGGTGCGTTCATATACTTTGACACTCGTTATGTTCTCCTGCCTTTCAAGAAACCAGGAAAGAGTATCCGCCTCCGCACATGTCATCCTCCTCTGGACGGCATGGATACGAAGACGGCCTTTCAATTCATGCTTTATGATAAATTTCATGGCCGGCTATTCTACTTCTTTAAATTCATCCGCACCGGCGTTTACTTCTGCAGTTTCCTCCTCGTTTGCCGCCTCCCGAGCCGCTCTCTCTTCATTGATCTGCTGCGCCTCCGCAAGGATATCCTCTGCATTCTCCTGAACCGTTGTCGCCGTCTTCATAAGGCATTCCTTTGCCCTTAAAACAGCCGCCGTACAGTTCGTGTAAACTTTCTTTGCGTCCCTGCTTGAAAGGATTTTGATTCCCGCTGTTCCGAACAGAACGCCTCCTGCAAAAATTCCAAGTCTTTTCAGTTTAAAAATGTCCATCATCACGATTACCTCCTGTTTATTTGTGTCTGTAGCCTGTATAAAATACCATCACAAAGCAAAAGACCGCAGCCCATGCCCAGAATCTGTGCTGTTTCATACCTTACCACTTCCTTATACTAAATATATGTAGGCTTCTGCTTACTGACACATCATAGCAACCGTAGTTTAAGGAAGTCAATTCTAACAGAGTCTATTGATAAATATTCTCACTACCTGCTTTTTCAGGGATGAGTCCGGTACATGCAGAGTCTCCGGAAAGACCTGAAGTGCTTTTATTGCATGGAGAACAAAGTTCCCTAATTAAATAAAAAGGGATCCTGCTGCGCAGGATCCCCACCCGGATAACCGGCCCGAATCTCATATCTGTTTATTCGGCCACAATGATATTACCTGTTTCCCGAACGCCCTCCGGGATCCGGTCAGTTATAACGGATGCCGACAGGAATTCTCCAAAACTTACCGGACTTGTCTGATGAAACTTGCTACTGTCACACAGCACGTATTTCTGCTGCGTATGCCGCATGGCGCACTCCTTGATCATGGCCTCATTGATATCCGGAGTGGTAAACCCTGACAGTTCGCTGACACCGTTTGTTCCCCAGAACCCCTTCGTAAAATTGTATTTCTGAAGCGCTGCATAGGCCTCATTTCCGACAATAGCTTCCGTTGCAGCCTTCAGTTCCCCTCCTATGAGTATGACCCGGAAACCGTTCTCCGAGAGCTTCAGCGCATGAGACACCGCGTTTGTCACAAACGTTACCGCCCGTTCCTGCAGAAAGGGAATCATATAGCCAGTCGTTGTCCCCGCATCCAGGTAGACGAAATCCCCCGCCTTAATCAGAGAAGCGGCATATCTGGCAATGCGTATCTTCTGATCCCTGTTCTGTTCTTTTCGCAGAGCGACCTTTTCATCCTTCGTGGCAAGCCTGCTTTCCGCCTGCACTGCCCCGCCGAACACTTTTATGAGGGCTCCTTTCTTGTGAAGTGCGTTCAGGTCTCTCCGGATTGTAGATTCTGACGTGCGAAATTTTTCCGTCAGTTCCTGCACGGTCACGCTTCCCTTCTCCTCCAGCATCTGCAATATCTCGTCCTGTCTTGTTTCTGTCAGCATTATTCTTTCCTCCGCGAAGCAATTCTGAAAAGGAAAGCGGATTCCGGGAATCCGCTTTCCTTCTACTTACTGCTTATTTTACCTCGAAATTTCTGCTTCGGCAAGCAGTTCCGGTAAGAGTCTTTTCTCCGATATTTCAGACGTTTCGGCAAACAGTGACTTACCGATGTTTGTTATTCACGAACTCTTTTCTTCAGTACGCCGAGGAGCAGCGCGCCGACGGCCGTCCCGATAACCAACGCTGCAAGATACATCAGCGGATTTGTCACCACGGGGAATACAAAGATTCCACCGTGAGGAGCCATCAGCGTACAGCCGAACGCCATGGAAAGAGCTCCAGCCAGGGCCGAACCAGCGATACAGGACGGCAGTACATGCAGCGGATCTGATGCTGCAAACGGGATCGCGCCTTCTGTGATAAATGCAAGTCCCATGATAAAGTTAACCGGTCCGGACTCTCTTTCCTGTTTCGTAAATTTGTTTTTGAAAAGAAGCGTTGCCAGGGCGATTGCACAGGGCGGCACCATACCGCCTATCATAACTGCTGCCATAATGTCATAATTTCCCGCCGCTATGGAAGCCGTACCGAATACATATGCAGCTTTGTTGAACGGGCCTCCCATATCGATCGACATCATCCCCGCTACAATGATTCCGAGAAGGATCTTGCTGCTTCCGCTCATATTTGTAAGCCCCGTATTCAGCGCTGTGTTCAGCGCGCCGACCGGCGGTTCCACAATATACATCATGATCAGTCCGATCAGCAGGATCCCAAATACTGGATAGAGCAGAACGGGGGCGATCTTCTCAATCGACTCAGGAAGACTGCTGAACACTTTCCGGAGCAGCAGGACCAGATATCCGGCAATAAATCCGGCAAGCAGGGCCCCGAGGAATCCGGAGTTTCCGTTTGCCGCGATCATTCCTCCCACAAATCCCACTGCAAGCGCCGGCCTGTCACCGATACTCATGGCAATAAATCCGGCGAGTACAGGCAGCATAAACCCAAACGCAAGATCACCGATTCCCTTCAGCGCAGCAGCAACGGGAGTAATCGTACCGAAACTGGAGCGTGCCTCATCCGAGAGCGAATTTACGTCAACCGCAAGTCCGTCGATCAGGAAAGCGAGTGCGATCAGGATACCGCCTCCCACAACAAAGGGAAGCATGTGGGAAACACCGTTCATAAGCTGCGTATAGATCTTGTGCCCCGCGCCGCCGGAGCCGTCCTTTTCCTTTTCTGAGGCCGGATTATCCGCATGGTACACAGAGGCCTCTCCATTCATCGCCCGCTCGACCAGCTTGTCCGCTTTGCTGATTCCGTCCGTCACCGCACATTCAATCAGCTTTTTCCCGTCAAACCGGTCCATGGGCACCTGCGCGTCGGCTGCCACGATAATGCAGTCTGCGTCTTTGATTTCCTGATCAGTCAGTACATTTTTCGCTCCTCCGGATCCTCTTGTCTCCACTTTCACAAAACATCCGGCAGCCTTTGCCGCTTTCTCGATTCCTTCCGCGGCCATATATGTATGGGCGATTCCCGTGGGGCAGGACGTAACAGCAAGGATGCGGCATGTATTTTTCGATGTGCCGGCTTCCGCCTGGGCCGCCAGCTGATCGTCTACATCCGGCTTCTCCTGATCCGCCCTGTCGATCACTTCCAGAAACTCATCCACTGTGGCCGCATTCTTCAGACCTTCCACGAATTTTTCATCCATGAGGAGCATGGAAAGTTTGCTCAGCACATCAAGATGGACGTTGTCCTTCGTGTTCGGTGCGGCGATCAGAAAAATAAGATTGACCGGCTCACCGTCCAGCGAATCAAAATCCACGCCTTTCTTTATAACCATAGCCGCCAGTCCCGGACGAATGACGGCGTCGCATTTACCGTGCGGGATCGCAATTCCTTCCCCGATCCCGGTAGTGCCTTCCTCCTCCCGGTGATATACCTCTTCTCTGTATGCCTCCTCATCTCTGATCTTTCCGCTCTTCACCATCAGCGCGACCATCTGATCCAGAGCTTCCTTCTTTGAAGCCGGCGCGCCATTCAGTGAAATGCTCCGTCTGTCCAGCAGTTCTGTAATCTTCATCTTGGTTTCCTTCCTTTCACAACTTATTTTAACCGATCGCTTTTACAGTTTTTCATAAAGCGCTCTGATCTCCTCTTCTGTCGCCAGAAGCTCTGAGAATGCGCTTGCGCTTCCCGCCGCGATCCCCATCTTAAATGCGTGTTCATAATCTTTTCTCTCTGTCCATCCTGCGATAAATCCTGCTACCATGGAGTCACCGGAACCAACAGCATTTACCAGCTTTCCTTTCGGAACAGGGAGCATATGCACCTGCTGTCCGGCATCGAGAAGAACCGCGCCTCTTCCTCCCATAGAGACAAGAACATTCTCCGCGCCTTTCTCCTGAAGCTGCCGGGCATATGGGATCACATCCTCTCTCTCTTCCAGAGTCACCCCGAAAATCTCTCCCAGTTCATGGTGATTGGGCTTAATCAGAAACGGATGATACTCAAGGACATTGAGCAGCAGATCTTTCGTCGCATCCACCACGAAAGTGATGCCTCTGTCCTGGAGTGCGGCAAGGATATCACTGTAAATCGAATCCGGCATACTGGAAGGAATGCTTCCTGCCAGCACAAGTGTATCGCCTTCTCCAAGCTTATCCAGCTTCTGCATCAAAGCCTTAATGGCGCCGCTGCCGATAACCGGACCCTGCCCGTTAATCTCTGTCCCGTCAAATTCCTTCATTTTTACATTGATCCTGGAGAAACCATTATCTACTTCGATAAACTCGCTTCGGAATCCCAGTTCCTCTACTCTGCGCCGGATCTCATCCCCTGTAAAGCCTGCGGCGAACCCCAGCGCCGTGCTCTCTATCCCAAGATTCTTGAGGACAGTGGAGACATTGATTCCCTTTCCTCCCGGCAGGATCCGCTCCGATACGGTCCGGTTCGTATTTCCCAGTTTGAATCCCTCTGTTTCAACAATGTAGTCCAGTGAAGGGTTAAATGTAACTGTGTAGATCATCTTTGTTTTACCTCCTCTTGATGATTTCATTATACATTCATATTCATTCATTTTCAATCATAATAGTTCACAAATTGAGAGTTTAATTTTTATGCATAATTCATAATCGTTCATTTTCGTTCATAAATACGCAAAAAAAGAATCCTGCTGCACAGGATTCCACACTCGGAGACAGATTATTTTTTCCCGACGGTATGTCTGCATAGAAAAACCGGACCTCCAAACAGTCCGGTCAAACCTTCGCAGACCCCTGCGGAGGATTCTGTACTTCAATTTTCGCAATCTTCTGATTCTTCAGATAGCCGCACCGCTTCAACCCTTCCTGAATCACCTGATTCCAGTTTCCCGGCGACAGATGGTATGTAGTATCATCGTCCAGAACAATCAGACATCCATACTCAGGCTGGCAGTCTTCCGAGCACTCCACCTTATACATATTCCTGCGGCTGATCGCTCCGATTTCCTCCAGCGCATTGATCATGCGGTACACAGTAGCCACGCCGATCTTAGCATCGCACTTTGATGCTTTATAAAAGATCTCCTTACAGCTCGAGCAGTCATTTTCAAGAATAATATCAATCAACATGAGACGCTGCTTTGTGATACGGCATCCGTTTTCTTTCAGTTTTTCAATAATCTGTTCCTTCTTGCTCACAGCTACCTCCCATCAGCCTTCCCACGGCCGTTATGACGATTTTATGCTGATAACCTTGAATCCCGCTCCCTCCACAGCATGCCTCAGGTCATTCTCATCGACCATACGGTCCAGCAGCACGTCCGCCCTGCTGTCACGCAGACTTACCTTTGCCGCCACACCGTCTATGCTGTTCAGAGCTCTCGTCACACTGTTGACACAGTTCCGGCAGTGCATTCCGGATATCTCTATGGTCCGCTTTCCGATCACCGGACCGTCAAGCTTCTTTTTCTTTGGTTTTTTTGTTCTGACGGATCCGGAACCGCCTCCGCAGCAGGCGCCCTCCCCCTTAAAATGTTTAATGGAATTTTTTACCGCAAAACTGAGTAAAACGACCAGAATAAGTATAATGATCACGTTTTCCATAACGTTCCTTCTTTCATCTTCCCGATTTTAAAACTTTAGGATATGCTGGTCACATGATATCCTATTTTCTCCACTGCATTTCTCAGAACATCATCTCCTACTGTCCTGTCATATGATATCTTCGCACTGCCCTTTGCAAGATTCACCTCTGCCCGGACACCGTCTATCTGATTCAGAATCATCGTCACGTCCGTCGCGCAGTGTGCACAGTTCATTCCAGAGATCTTCATCATCTTTCTGCCGATCACCCGACCTTCAAGTTTCTTCTTCGGCATTTTCCCGCTTCCGGGGCAGTTTCCCCCGGCAGGACATCCGATACACTTTACGCCTTTTTTCTTCGCATTTATTATATATGCGACCGCGCTTCCGACTAAAATCACAAGAATAATCACTGCTATAACATTTGCCATGAAATACCGTCCTCTCTGCTTTAACGTCAAGCGGTGGACAAAGCACCTTTTCTCTGTCCACCACTGACTATATTCTCATCTGCTATATTTACGCATGCAGGCTGTATTCTGCCGCAAATTCCTGATCGGACCTGCGAATTCTCCATATGATGACAGCCGCGAATACCAGAATCGCGATGAGTCCCGGAACAAAGGCAGTTCCAAGAGCCCCTGTCGTAGCCAGAGTTCCGATCTGATATACAAAGAACGCCACTGTATAACCGGTCGCAAGCTGGAGACAGATACCGCCAAACAGCCATTTTCCACTCTTCATCTCCGAATTCATTGCTCCGAGAGCCGCAAAACACGGCGGAGTGTAAAGATTGAACATCAGGTATGCAAGAGCTGCCGCTTTTGTAAGCCCCATGATCGTAGCAACTTCATTTCCGCTTCCGACCAGAGCCAGTGCATCTGTATCTATCAGGTTTGTAACACCGTAAACAACAGCCAGCGTACCAACTACGTTTTCTTTTGCAATAAATCCTGTAACTGCTGCCGCCGCAAGCTGCCATACGCCGAATCCCAGCGGAATGAACAGAATGGAAATCGGATGCGCGATGCTTGCCAGGATAGAAGTACTCTCCGCACCTTCTTCCACAAGCTGGAACTGCCAGTTAAAGCTCTGCATAATCTGTACAACCGTGTTGCAGACCAGGATGATCGTTCCCGCCTTGATAATATATGCCTTACCACGTTCCAGCATGGAGACGCATGCCCGCTTCAGGCTCGGGATCTTATACTCCGGAAGTTCAATGATAAAGAAAGATTTACGGTACTTCTGTCCTGTGATTCTCTTAACAAGCAGTGCTCCGAGAAGGACCAGAACAATTCCTACCAGGTACATCGTAGCTGATACCCACCATGCATCCGCAAAGAACGCTCCTGCAAAAAGTGCAATAACAGGAATCTTCGCACCGCACGGCATAAACGGTGTGAGCATCGCAGTTGTTCTGCGCTCTCTCTCGTTGCGGATCGTACGGGAAGCCATAACGCCCGGGATTGCGCATCCGGTACCGATTACCATAGGGATAACGGATTTGCCGGAAAGTCCCACTCTCTTGAAGATCGGGTCCAGCACAACAGTTGCACGTGCCATATATCCGCAGTCTTCCAGGAGTGCAATCAGAAAATACATTACCATTACAAGAGGCAGGAAGCCCACAACTGCTCCGACACCGCCAATGATACCATCAACCAGGATCGCATACAACAGCGGATTTGCATTTTCCATCATTCCGCCGACCCATCCCTGGAATGTCTCGATCCATCCGACAAGCCAGTCGGCGATCCAGGTTCCCAGAGTAGTCTGAGATATGTAGAACACGAGGAAAATCACAACTGCAAAAATCGGAATACCTATGATCTTGTGTGTGATGATGCTGTCGATCTTATCCTGTACATTCTTATCCTTTGTAAAGACTTTTCTCTTCTCTACCTGCTTTACAATACTGTTGACGAAATCAAAACGCTTTCTGTCAGCAGCCTCAACCGCATTTTTATCATGCAGATCAATGTCCGCCTGAACATATGGAGCTTTCTGTCCCTTTCCCTTTAAGGAAGCGGCCGCTTCAACAGCTTCTTTCAGACCAACATGCCCCGATGATGTGGAAATCGTCCTTATTACCGGACACCCCAGCTTTTCCGAAAGAAGTTTTTCATTGATCTTTGTCTGCTTCTTATCGGTTATGTCACTCTTGTTGAGAGCCACTACAACAGGAACTCCGAGTTCCAGAAGCTGTGTTGTGAAAAAGAGGCTTCTGCTTAAGTTTGTCGCATCCACGATATTGATGATCGCATCCGGATGTTCATTCTTTACATAGCTGCTGGTGATGCTCTCCTCCGAAGTAAAAGGTGACATGGAATACGCCCCCGGAAGGTCTACCGCAACCAGTTCCTCCGTCCCGTCATAATAAGCCTTTTTGATCAGGCTTTCCTTTCGCTCTACCGTAACACCGGCCCAGTTTCCAACGCGTTCATTTCTTCCCGTCAGAGCATTGTACATGGTGGTTTTTCCGCTGTTCGGATTCCCTGCAAAAGCAATTCTCATCTTACAAATCTCCTCCTTTATCCGGATTAGAATAAACTAACCCTGTTTCAAAAAAAATAGCAAACCGAATCGCTATTTTTTTCTTTTATTTTATATTGAAATAGCTTTCGCTAAATCAGTATCAATATTATATCTTCCATCTTTGATGGATACCACACAGCCGCCTCTCACTCTCGAAACCACAGTGATCGGTTCCCCGCTGTAACAGCCCAGAGAAAACAGGAACGCTTCCAGCTCCTCGTCATCTGTCGTGATATCTTTTACGATGTACTCTTCGCCTTCTTTTGCGTCCAGTAAAGTCATTTTAATTCAGCCCTCTCATTTTTATATCCCGGCGGGAGCTTATGCTCCAGCTCGCTCGTCACATCTAACGACTGTAAGTTTAAACTAACATTTTCCATTTGTCAATCCTTTTACGATAATATTTGTGCAGAAAATTTATTTGATGTTACTTTTGAGTTATGTTATACTTGTTGACAGTAATCATGCGAAAAATATGTAAAATCGAGGTGAGAATCTATGCCTGTGCATGTAAATGAATCTGCTGAAAACTATCTTGAGACGATTCTCATGCTGAGTCAGACTCTTCCGGTTGTCCGTTCTGTAGATATTGCAACAGAACTTAACTTTAAGAAGTCAAGTGTCAGTGTAGCAATGAAAAAGCTGAGAGAGAATCACCATATCGTTGTGTCTCCCGAGGGATATATCACACTGACAGAATCCGGAAAAGAGATCGCCGATCGGATTTACGAACGGCATACTCTGCTCTCCTCCTGGCTGAAGCGCCTTGGGGTTGACCCTCAAGTCGCCGTAGATGATGCATGCCGTATTGAACATGTGATCAGCGCAGAAAGTTTTGAAGCAATCAAAAAGCATATTAAAGAAAAAACGGATGCAGACAACTGACCTGCATCCGTTTTCAATTCATCAGAACAGAAACTCCGGATTTTTCCGCTTTACCTGATCTGCCCCAGCACCTTTTTCAGTTCCTCGGCAGAATTCCTCAGTTTTTCCATTTCATCGTTATTGAAATCTATCTCCAGAATCTGTTCCGCGCCTCTTCCTCCGACAATGGAAGGAATACTGAGACAAAGCCCTTCAAGCCCGTATTCCCCGTTCAGCGAAACCGACACCGGCATTACCGTATGACTGTCTCTTACAACAGCTTCCGCGATCCTCGCCGCTGCCATTCCTATTCCGTAATATGTTGCGGCTTTCCTTTCAATGATCTCATACGCACTGTCTCTCACCGCATGGTAGATCTCGTCCTTTTCTTTTTCAAAGTCTCCGAATCCCTTCATTCTGGCAAAGTCTTCCAGTCCGATCCCGTAAATATTGGCGCAGCTCCACACTGCAAGTTCGCTGTCGCCGTGTTCACCGGCAATAAAGGCGTGAACATTCCGACTGTCTACATTCAGTTTTTCACTTATCAGATATTTCAGCCTTGCCGTATCCAGAACAGTCCCGGAACCGATTACCCGTTCTTTCGGAAATCCGGATTCAACAAGCGCTACCTGTGTCAGGATATCCACCGGATTTGACACAATAAGAAGGATTCCCTCGCATTTCACCCGTTTGATCTCCCCGATGATAGATCTCATGATCCGTGAATTCTTCTGGACCAGATCAAGTCTCGTCTCCCCCGGTTTCTGATTCGCTCCCGCCGTGATGATCACCACCGCTGCATCAGCAATATCTTCATACGTACCCGCCGATATTTCCATGGCGTGCGCAAAGGGCAGTCCGTGGCTGATATCCATTGCCTCTCCTTCTGCCTTTGGCTGATTTGCATCCAGAAGAACCATCTCTGAAAATATTCCTTTCTGCATCAGCGTATACGCAATCGTTGATCCCACAAATCCACAGCCTATTACGGCCACTTTCTGTATATTTATCATGTGCTGTTCCTCCTCTTCCATTTCCATATTATCCCGGATATCCCCCACATATTTTGTTCCTAGTATTTTAGTAGGATTTATCCATGTCTATATTATAGTATATTTTCCCGGAAATACAAGAGAATATCAGGTATTTTTTTCCATTGTTCTGTTATTCAGCGAAAAAACTTTTTTTAATTCGTGCTTTTCTTTTGCAGGAAAGTCTGATATAATAAATAAGCTGTGAAAGAGAACTTTTGTTTTTCATTCTTTTCACAGCAGAATGGAGACGTATCGAAGTGGTCATAACGGGGCGCACTCGAAATGCGTTTGCCCTCCGGGGCACGAGGGTTCGAATCCCTCCGTCTCCGCTCTTTCAGCACTCAAGTGGGAATTCCGCTTTTACGGACTTCCCACTTTTTTCATTCTGTACAATATTTGTCTGCGTATCATCCAGCACGCTCAGAAGTTTTGTGTAATAGACCGAAAGCGACTCGCAGTATTGATTTGAAATCGGACAGATTACCGAGATCCATGAACGCTCATTTTCTCCTTTTCTGTCCATCTCAGAAATGTACTCATAGATGTATTTGAAAAATTCTTTATTTGTCGGCTTTTTCTCTCTAACCGATTTTCTGAATATGATTCTGAACAGATCTCTGTTACCGGAATTCCATATATCTTTGACAAGTGTTCTGATATTCTTTTCCACGCAATTCCATGTAGTGTGGTAATATTTCGCAATATCAATATAGAGGGATTTTGTAATGCACGTCACACATTCCTCGTCTTCCAGCATTAACTGCATGCCGTATACAACGTAATCATAACCTCTATATGACTTGTTCGCGCCCAGAGAATCAAGAATACTGATGATAATTCTTCTGTAATTCATAACAATATCCTCCCGATATTGAGCCCTGTTCCCTTTAATATGGTAAATTGTAAATATCTGGTAAACAATAAATTTCATTCGACTATTTTCAACCTTTTTCGAGAATATGCTCAGCATGAAGATCTCCCGATTTCAGCTGTTCCGGACAGTATTTCATGTTTTTCATATCCGAAGAATAATCCCCCTGAACCGGCATGGGATTTCATCCTGTCCAGAGGGATTATTCTTACATTCAGACTATCCTTTAATCCGGGCACATGACCACGATTTTCTGAGGCGTTGTCATTGCAGGAATGCTGAAGGTTGTATTTGTGTAATAAACAAGAAGCTCCGAATTTTCCGGAGTGCATGTGTAAGACTGACCATTCAGTGTAACCACATTCGTCATCGGTCCGATATTGAGCTGCAGTGTATTGTCATCCGATATAAGATTCTCATCAAAATAAGCCAGTGCAGCCTGCTGCCCCCGTCTCAGCGACGTAATGATTTCCGCGCGGTACTGCGGCGGATAGACAGCTGGTGTAGGGAGATTTGCATCATAAAATACGGCAACGCGCAGACCTGCGCGCAGCCGCACATTATCAATGATTATCGTGTCGCCCGAGACAACGACATTTACGATATTGGAATTACTGATCAGGGAAAGCATCATGGTGCAGCATGAATCCCCTCTGTTGACACTCTGTATGACTCCCTCTATCTTCTCAAAAGTCTCATATGCCATAACAGAAAAACTCCTTTTTCTTTTATACTATGCATATGAGCAGCTGATTGTCAGTGTCTGTGTTCTCTATCGCTGAAAATCTCGCAGAATCTTGCCGCAAATGAGACAGGTTCCTTTCCCGCATACAGATGAGAGACGTCTCCGAGTTTCAGACCGCGGAAGTACGCGGTGCCCTCTTCTCTTTCTTCCGTAACAACCTCTGTAACAGACGTAGGCGCCAGAGCAAGACTGTGCCATAGAATAAACGGCGATACATTCCAGAGACGGGAAAGCAGGACGCATGTGACCCCGAAATGACAGAAAAATGTAACCGTGTCCGTATTCGCCTTCTCCACTCTGTAATGGGCTTTCTCCCGGACATACCCGAAATCCGCGAGAAATCTGTCGAACGCTTCCGTTACCCTGTCGTACGTCGCAACGGCATCCGAATTACGGCAGACCTCAGTCTCCCTCCATTTTCTGCAGTCAAAATACTCCTCATGTTCCGTCCAGTATGCAGGAGCCATATCCCACACGACCCGCGGTACATACTCTCCGTCTTTCATCCTGGAATTTGGATAGGCTTTTCTCAGCTGCGGCACTTTGTTGAGATCCAGTCTGGCCGGGAATTCTTCAAGCCAGTCCAGCGTCCTGGCCGTATATCCCGTTTTTTTCAGACAGTATGCCGCCGTGTCGCGCGCTCTTCCAAGCGGAGACACAAAGCATCTTCCAAGATTCAGATCCTCAGCCCGCTCTGCCAGCAATGCTGCTTCTCTGTGTCCTTTTTCCGTAAGAGTGTCATTGACATAGTCGGGATCGCCATGTCTGATAAATAAAATTCTCATGATCTGTTTCTCCTTAGTCCTGTTTTCTTATACCGCCGCGGTATCCAGTATTCTTTCCAGCCATCTCAGGGCCATCTCCGGCCACATTCCCACCTCGGGCAGTACGGTTCTGAGCCATTCTTTCATCTCCGGGGACCATTTTTCCCGCAGCTCGCCCGACAGCCCCCTCTCTCTGAGTATCTCACTTCCTTTTTCCGGCGGATATCCGGTCTCCCCGTTTTGAATCGCATCTGCCAGTTTTACGATCTGTTCCAGTGTATAGGAATCCCTGTTCTTTCCCTCCAGCCATGCCTCATTCGCCACAGACATCCCGTGAACTCCATCCGTAAATATGTGATGCGCATAAGGAACTCCGGCCTTTTTGCAGGCCCGGGCAAACAGGCAGCTGTTCTCAACCGGAACGCTGTCGTCTGTCGCTGTCTGCCAGAGGAAACAGGGAGGAGTATCTTCTGTCACATGATTCTCCAATGACATGTATTCCAGGTCTTTCTGGGACGCTTTTTCTCCCAGAAGCGCAAGAAAAGATTCTCTGTTCGCATACTTTCCGGAATTAATAACCGGATATGCCAGGATGGCAGCATCCGGACGATTCGACACAGCGTCATATTCAGGCCGGCAGTCGTCTATATCCTTATAGTGTACGCACAGGCTGGCACAGAGGTGCCCTCCCGCAGAGAATCCGCATACCACAATTTTAGACGGATCGATCCTGCATTCTTCCGCGTGAAGACGGATAATCCGGACAGTTCTGGAAATATCCCTGAGCGGCTGAAGACCAAGCGGTTCATCTCCCAGATAATTTACCGTATATGCAAGCACAAAAACATTATATCCGGCGCTGTAAAACTGCCGTGCAACAATGTCCCCCTCAGAGGGTGAAGCGTAGCGGTATGCCCCGCCCGGGACAACGATCATAGCCGGACGGATCTTCCTGTCTTCATGCACGTAGCTTACCATCAGAGGTATAAAGCCATATGCCGCAGGATAAGAGTACTCGTCTTTTTTCCATATTTCTGTTCTCTGTCCGATCATTAATATATCCTCCTCATTTCTCATCTTAACCGGACAGGGGAAGCTCCCCCTGTCCGACGCGATACCGCAGTAAATTCACAGCATTGTTGTTTTCATGGAACCAACAGCATAGTAGTTAATCCATCCTCTTGTCACCTTCTTATGATGTGAGTTTTGGTCATGCTGACCTTTAACCCCAGTTCTGTCCGTCATACAAAAGCAGGCTCCTGCCTTACGGCAGGCGCCTGTCATTCATCCTGTCTCTTCTGTTTTACAGTTCCGCATCCCCGAGATAGGGGTTCTCCGCCTCATAGAACTTCTCTTCCTCGACGACTCTTGCAAGCCCGGCGTCGATCGGCATCTTTCCAAGTACCGGGATGCCCAGCTCCGATGCCGTTTCGTCAATATGGCTTTCGCCGAATATCCTGATCTCCTTTCCGCAGTCAGGACATTTGACATAACTGTAGTTTTCTACAAGTCCAAGTACCGGGATGTTCATCTGCCTTGCCATGTTATAGGCTTTCTTTACGATCATCTTCACAAGCTCCTGAGGAGATGTCACGATAACAACACCGTCCACGGGAAGTGACTGGAATACCGTCAGCGGCACATCCCCGGTTCCCGGCGGCATATCAACAAACAGATAGTCAATGTCTCCCCACATTACATCCGTCCAGAACTGCTTGACAACTCCTGCAATAATAGGTCCTCTCCAGATAACAGGCATTGCCTCATCTTCCAGAAGCAGATTGACCGACATGATTCTGGTTCCGTCCTTTGCGATGCAGGGAAGGATGCCTTCTTCTGTGCCTGCCGCCTTGTCATGGATCCCGTACATCTTGGGAATGGACGGGCCGGTAATATCAGCGTCCAGAATGCCGACTGTGTATCCTTTTTCAATCATCTTCCTGGCCAGAGATGCAGTGACAAGGGATTTTCCCACCCCGCCTTTGCCGCTGACAACCCCGATGACTCTCTTTATCTGCGAATACTTATTCGCAGGTTCCCGGAAATCCGTCTTCTTGCTGCTGCAGGAATCTGCATGAGCACATCCGGCACATGACTCTTCCGTACATTCGCTGTTATTCTGTGTTTCTGCCATAATCTGTTACCTTCTCTCTGATAATTTTGTCTGCCGAATTTATTGATGCAGACTTCTCACCCCGATAGTATAACATATTCTTTCGGAATCTTGTACATTATTTTAGCCCGATGGCTGCAGACGTATGAGCCGGACGCTTATAAAATCCCTGCCGCGCTGTTTTCAAGCGCTGCTTTCGCCGAGCGCATCTGCGCAATCTCTTCTTCCGTCACCTTATCAAGGCGGCATTTCACCACAAGTTTTCTGAGTCGTCCGATGTCCGCCTTCACCTGCTTTTTCACGGATTTGTCGAGCTGCTTTCCTTTATTCTTCACGGCCTGCTCTGTCCTGGCCAGCAGACTCTGGGCATCATTCAGCACTTCCATTGCTTCTCTGCGGACCTGATCCTGTCCCGCATACTGCTGTGCGTCCGCCATAGCCTGTCTGATCTCTTCCTCGGACATCCTGTCATTTGCAGTGATCGTAATAGACTGTTCCTTTCCCGTATCCAGATCTCTTGCCGATACTTTCAGAATACCATTTGCATCGATATCAAAAGTGACTTCAATCTGCGGCACTCCTGCCGGTGCTGACTTGATTCCCTTCAGCTTGAACTTTCCGATGGTCTTATTGTCTCTTGCCATGGCCCGTTCTCCCTGAAGTACATGGATCTCTACAGTTCTCTGATAAGGTGCGGCAGTAGAAAAGATTCTTGAATATCGTGTGGGAAGTGCGGTATTCCGCTCTACGAGATGGGTAGCCACTCCACCTACCGTCTCAATCGAGAGACTCATCGGCGTCACATCGAGAAGAAGCAGGTCTTTTCCGGTTCCTGCGGCGACAAGCCCGTTGCCCTGGAGCGTGCTCCCGAGAATTGCGGCTCCTTTTGCGACGCACTCGTCCGGGTTGATGTTTTTTGATGGTTCTTTCCCCGTCATCTGGCGCACCTTTTCCTGAATTGCCGGAATACGGGTGGAGCCGCCTACAAGAAGCACTCTGCCGAGCTGAGCCGGGTTGATTCTGGCATCGCTTAGGGCATTCCTGACCGGCGCCTCTGTCCTTGCGATCAGATCATCGATCAGTTCTTCAAACTTTGCCCGGGTCAGCGTCATATCAAGATGAACCGGCTCCCCTTTTATCTGCGTAAGATAGGGCAGGACAATATGGGATGTTGCGGAAGAAGAAAGTTCTTTCTTTGACCGCTCCGCCGCATCCCGCACGCGCTCCATGGCGGCAAAATCCTTGTTCAGGTCTGTATGATACTCGTTTCTGAAATTCTCTGTGATCCATCTGACAATCCTGTCATCAAAATCATCGCCTCCCAGATGATTGTCCCCGGCAGTCGCAAGAACCTCCACAACACCGTCGCCGATCTCGATAATCGAGACGTCAAAGGTTCCTCCTCCCAGATCATATACCATGACTTTCTGCGCTTCTCCGTGATTCAGTCCGTAGGACAGTGCCGCGCTGGTCGGCTCATTGATGATCCTCTTTACATTGAGCCCTGCGATCCTCCCTGCGTCCTTCGTGGCCTGTCTCTGAATGTCATTAAAGTAAGCAGGGACGGTGATAACCGCATCGGTCACTTCCTCTCCGATGAATTCTTCCGCGTCTTTCTTAAGCTGCCTCAGAATCATCGCGCTGATCGTCTGCGGCTTATACTCGGTTCCGTCGATCTTCACGCTCCAGTTCGTCCCCATATGCCTTTTTACCGAGCTGATCGTCCGGTCCGGATTCGTGACTGCCTGTCTGCGGGCGCTCTCGCCCACCAGCCGTTCACCCTTTTTCGTAAATGCCACTACACTCGGAGTAGTCATGCTTCCGGATGCTCCCGGTATGATGACAGGGACATTATTCTCCACCACCGATACGCAGCTGTTTGTCGTCCCGAGGTCGATCCCGATTACTTTTCCCATGTTCTGTACTGCTCCTTCCTCTTCTGCCTTATCATATTCAGGGATCTGCCTGACACCCCTGAATTTCAGCCCTAATATAAAATAATACTATATATTCATCCGGAGTCAATAGAGTTCACACTTCTTTTATAAGGCTTTAGAAATGTTTCACAAAAAACGGCTGAGATACGGTCTTTTTCTCATATTACGCCGTATTTCAGCCGTTTATGTCAGCCTGTCAGCAAAGGCTCAGATTTTCTTCTCACTCTTTTCCGTCAAAACAGTAAGTACATACTTTGCACGGTTCCAGTCCGATAGACGCCAGAAGGTCATCCAGCCGGTGATATCGAAGTGTGGTAAAGTTCTGCAGTCTTCGGATCTCTTCGATCATCCGGGCATAGCGGCAGGTGTCAGGATTCGTATATTCTTCCAGAACCTCTTCCGTACAGTTTTCTCCTTCATTCTCCCTGATCACCCTTCTTGTGATCAGCTCCATCTCAGACTTTGATCTGGAAAAATTCAGATATCTGCAGCCATACACCAGAGGCGGACACGCCGGACGCACGTGAACTTCCTTTGCGCCGCTCCTGTACAGAAACTCTGTCGTCTCGCGCAGCTGAGTTCCCCGGACGATAGAATCATCAATAAGGAGCAGACGCTTGTTCTCAATAAGTGCCTGAACCGGGATCAGTTTCATTCTGGCGATCAGGTCCCTCTGGCTCTGGTTTGTCGGCATAAATGATCTCGGCCATGTAGGTGTATATTTAATAAACGGTCTTGCATAGGGAATTCCTGACTCGTTGGCATATCCGATCGCATGTGCCACACCGGAGTCCGGAACTCCTGCCACGATATCAGGATGTACGGAATCTCCGTCTCTCTTTGCCAGCATACTTCCGCACCGGTAGCGCATCTCTTCTACATTTACTCCCTCATAGGAAGAGGTGGGATACCCGTAATATACCCAGAGGAAAGAGCATATTTTCATCTTATTCTCCTGAGGCTCCACAAGCGTCTCCACCCCCTCCGGTGTGATGTAAACGATCTCGCCCGGCCCCAGTTCCCTGTAGTGCTCGTATCCCAGATTCAGATAGGCAAAATTTTCAAAAGAAACACAGTATGCTCCTTCTTTTTTTCCGATAACTGCCGGAGTTCTTCCATGCAGATCTCTCGCCGCATAGATTCCTTCCTTTGTCATGATCAGAACAGTCATTGAGCCGTCCACCAGTTCCTGCACATAACGTATTCCTTCTGTAATCGACTCCTTCCGGCAGATCAGAGAGCCCACAAGCTCCGTCGCATTGATCTGTCCGCCGCTCATTTCAAGGAAATGCGTTCTCCCGTCACTGTACGCCTTCCTCAGAATCTCATCCTGATTGTTGATCTTTCCCACTGTGGTGATCGCAAAGCTTCCCAGATGAGACTGCAGAAGCAGCGGCTGGGGCTCATAGTCCGAGATACAGCCTATCCCGAGATTTCCCTGAAGTTCTTCCACATCCCGTTCGAACTTTGTCCGGAACGGTGAATTTTCTATATTATGGATTGCCCGGTTGAATCCGCCGGCTCCATAAACTGCCATACCTCCTCGTCTTGTTCCAAGATGAGAGTGATAGTCAACCCCATAGAAAAGTTCCAAAACGCAATCTTTCTTCGATGCCACACCGAAAAATCCACCCATAAAAGCATGTCCTCCTTCTCATACCATACTGCTCTGCTGAAAAGCCGCTTCGCATTCTTTACATATCCATTCATACTCATACAGCATAAAGTAGGACAGGGGGAAAAGTCAATAACCAATGCTGGTATTTCTTTTCCCCCTGCCCGGCTGTCAGAGATTAAATGTCTTCCGTGTATTTACCGTGCTGTAACATGATCGGAAGACATTATTTATTAATTCAGGGTTTTCTATCAAAGTTTTTTCTCTCTCGACACCGCCAGCGTCACGCACACAAACGCCGCCGCAAACACAAGCTGAATTCCGATTCCCTCCAGCACTTCTGTTCTCACATTCCCGACTATGTTCCCGTGCTCCGCCAGAAGGTTGTTCACAGTCTCATACCAGTACACCGGAAGAAACTGAGCCGCCTTCCTGACGCCGCTGCTCAGATAGTCCATCTCCACGAACACGCCGCAGAGAAAGCACATCCCCAGAGCCAGGATATTTACGATCCCGTTCAGGGCGGTGGATGTCTTCACCAGCGTCCCCACCAGGTATGCCAGCGCCAGGGACGCCGCCAGCAGAGTAAAGGAATTGAGCAGATGCCATCCTGCCCTTCCGCTGCTTAAAAATTCTTTCCCGTATACCGTCAGCGCGGCAACAGCACAGATGCCCCAAAGAGCGAAAGCGATCACGCCGGCTGCTGCCAGCCCTTCCATGCTCTGGCGGCGGACAGGCACGGCGGAGGCCCTCATCCGCTGTGGCAGACTCCCTCTCCGGAATCCCATCAGGATATAGCCAAGGACATAGCACAGCAGGCTTAAAAACAGGTAGGGCATATACCGGAAGAAAAAGACGTAGGAAGGGGTCTCCCCCGTATTCCCGCCAAGATCAAGGAGCGTCACCTCCGCCGTCTCTCTGTCTGCCATGGCGGAGGCGATCTCCGACTCCGTAAATCCCGCCGCGCCATAGCTGCGTGCAAAGCTCAGGAAACTGCTGATCTGCTGTTCCACATAGTATCCGGCATAGGTCCCCGGCACAGTAGTCACCTGCAGATTCTCACCGCCCAGGATACATTTTTCCATAAAGCCTTCCGGAATCCGAACAATATAGTCCACATTCCGGTAAAACAGTTCTTCCTGAAGGACTTCCCTGTCGTCTTCCAGCATGACCGTTTTGTTTGTCTTCCCGATATATCCGATGAGAGCGGCCGCAGCCTCGCCCTGGTCCTCGTCCACGATCCCCACGGGAACATTCTCCGCCTGATAGTCCTGCGCTCCGCCTCCGGCAAAGCTCTGAAACATGACCGTGATGCCAAAGAAAATCACGAGATAAAGAAGGATCATCCACATATTTCTCTTTGCGATCTTCATATAAGCCCTAAATACTGACATAGCGTTCCCTCCTTATGATCAGAAATGTTCCTGCAATGAGAATCACGGACATCACCGCAAGGATCAGCATATCCTGCGCGTAACGCTCCGGGGCGTCGTACACATTGATACAGTACATGGCGTCCGAGATCAGAGCAGCCGGGTTGATCCGGTTGATCAGCGACGCATTTTTGTCCACCACGTTTTTTATGTCCGCGTTCATCAGTCCCGCCAGGAAACTTAAGGCCATAGAGACCCCGACCATGATCCCGATCTTCACGCCCTCGCCCGCTTTCCCGACACTTGTGACGAACATTCCCATGGTCACACCGATCATGCTGCCGAGAAACAGCGCCGGGAGCATCTCTGCATAGGATCCCGTGAACTCCAGTTTCAGGATGTATTTCATATAGGCAAGAAGGAGCACCATGTTCACAAAATGAAGTCCAAAGGACACCAGGGTTTCCGTGAGCACCAGACTCAGCCGGTTCACCGGGCCCGCACATCGTCTTGCGGCAAGCGGGGTCAGGTTTGCCTGCAGTTCCATCGCGGAGTTGTAGCCGATAAAGCAGCCGTACAGACACGCCATCCCAAGCAGGGCATAAAAGAACTGGGCTGTCCCGTCCGTTGTCCTTCCGCCCAGGGAAACCTGCTCCACTGCGTCTCCATAATCCGACATGGCTTCCACTGCTGCCTCCATTCCTTCCGGATGGAGCCGCGCCACATCCTCCAGCGTCTGCTTTCCCTCCGTATAATTCTCCAGAATCATCTGCAGGATACTCTGAGGGAACCCGCTCCCGCTGACCGTCAGCGACGGATCCTCCCCACTGTAGAATATCCCGTCCACTTCTCCGTTCTCAAGGGCCTTTACTGCATCTGCTTCTGTCATTTCCATGGTCCGGATCAGATCCGAATCCTCTTCCACGCCTTCCAGAAACTGCGAAAACATTTCTTCCCCGCTGTTCTGTATATCTCCTTCGTTCTGCCCTTCCTCTGTGACAATCGCTGCCTCCACGGTCTCGAAGTCCGCTTCTCCCACCTGGCCGATGGAAAAGTACATGGCAGTGGTCAGAACAAAGGGAAATACGAGGGGCCAGAAGATCAGGTCTCTGTTTCTGATTTTCGTAAGAAAACTGTACCGTATCATATCCCACATATTGTCTCCTCCTAATCTCTGAGCTGTTTTCCTGTGATCTCAAGAAATACATCGTTCAGTGTCGGCAGTTCGGAAAATACTCTCCCGAAGGGGATTTCCTTCTCCTGCAGACAGTTCAGGATGTGGATCAGGTTGTGCTTTGCGCCGGTGCACCTCACCACAAGCTTCTGATCACTGTACTGCACATCAAACACATGGGGCAGAGTCCGGATTTCAGAGAGATCTCCCTCGCTCAGGATCACCGCCTCGATGGTCACAGTCTCTCCGGTCTTGATCATCCCCTTCAGCTCCTCCTTCGTTCCCACGGCAATGCTCCTGCCGTGATCCATAATGGCGATCCGGGTGCAGATCTGTTCCACCTCTTCCATATAGTGAGATGTATATATGATGGTAGAACCCTGCCGGTTCAGCTCACAGATCCCTTCGAGGATCTTATTTCTGCTCTGAGGATCCACAGCCACGGTCGGCTCATCCAGTATGATCAGCTTCGGCCTGTGTGCGATTCCGCAGGCAATGTTCAGTCTTCTAAGAAGTCCGCCGGAAAGTTTCTTCGGATAAGATTTTCTGTACTCTTCCAGTCCGACGAACCGGATGGCATCCTCCACAAGTTCTCTGCGCTTTTTCCGGTCTTTCACATACAGGCTGCAGAAATAATCAATATTCTCCTGCACATTCAGCTCCTCAAACACCGCCACGTCCTGCATGACGATTCCGATCTGTTCTTTCACCTTATAGTTATCCGGCGCCATCTCCTCTCCCATGATCTTAATGCTGCCCCTGTCAAACTTCAGGAGCGCCAGCATGCAGTTGATGGCTGTAGTCTTTCCGCTGCCGTTCGGACCAAGAAGGCCGAAGATCTCTCCTTCTTCTACATTCAGATTAAAGTGGTCCAGCGCCACGTTATCGCCATATCGCTTCACAAGATTCTCTATCTTTATCATGTGATATCCCTCCTGTTATTTTGTAATTTTATGATACTTCATCTTCCTCTTATTCTGTAGTGCCCGGTGTCATAAAGCAGCATGACAAATGTCACATCACCATTGTTTTTCTTTGCTTTCTTTCTTTTTTGGTCTATAATGGAGTCATACAGCATCGGAAAGGAGCGGACTTTGTGTCCGTATACGTTATGAAACATGTACTCAATCCTGCGGCAGTCATGCTTTTATGTATGTTCTCCCTGTTTTTCGTACAGCCGGATCTTCCATATATAGCAGCATTTCTATGCGCTGTGATTGTTTTCTGTGCAGATTGTATCGCGGAGAACGGCAGGATATTCGGACTGTTCTGTCTGTTTTTCTTTCTCACAGGACTGGCAAATCCCGATTCCGCCCTATTCTTTCCGGCGGCATCTTACGGACTGTTTCGACGGAAACTGTACCCCGCTGCCGCTGCGGGTGTCCTTCTGTTCTGCATCATTTTATTCCGTGCAGGATGGGAACTGACATCGACGGGCTCATCGTTTCCCGGCGGCGGAGATTTTCCCATGCTTCTGCTCTGTCTGGATCTTTTCGGGTTTCTCACGGCTTTTCTTCTGGCGGAAGAGACCCGCACACGCGAAGAGCTTGAGGCAGCGCTCCGGCGTACCCAGGATGACAGCACAGAACGGGATCTTCTGCTGACAGAGAAAAACCGCTCCATACAGGAAAAGCAGGACTACGAGATCTATGCGGCCACACTTCGGGAGAGGAACCGGATTGCCCGTGAGATCCACGACAATGTGGGACACCTTCTCTCCCGCTCTATCCTTTTAGTCGGAGCGGCAAAAGCAGTCAGCAGAGAAGAGTCCCTTGCTCCCACACTGGATTCCCTGGACACAACGCTGAACTCTGCGATGGACAGCATCCGCGCCAGTGTCCACGACCTGAGGGACGAGGCAGTGAACCTGGAGGAAGCTGTCCGTTCCCTGACCGGCGATTTCACCTTCTGCCCTGTCACTTTTCAATATGATGCGGGAAGGACCGTGCCAAGAGATGTGAAATACGCCTTTATCAGCATTTCCAAAGAGGCTCTTTCCAACATTATGCGGCACAGCAATGCAACGAAGGCTGTCCTCACGATCCGGGAACATCCCGCGCTGTATCAGCTCTTCATCGAAGATAACGGCACCCGGATACAAAAAAGAGGAAACGGCATGGGACTTGCCAACATGCGGGACCGGGTGGAAAAGCTGGGAGGAAATATCCATTTTTCTTCAGAGAACGGCTTCCGGATCCTGGCTACTATACCGAAAAGGAGACAAGACGATGAAACTGATACTGATCGATGACGACTGCCTTGTGGTAAGCGCGCTGAAAATGATTCTGGAGGCACAGCCTGACTTTGAGGTGGCAGCCTCAGCCTCAGACGGAGAAGAAGCCCTGCCTCTCTTCCGTGAGCACCGTCCCGACGTCCTTCTCATGGATATCCGGATGCAGGGTACGGACGGGCTCAAGGCGGCAGAAAACGTTCTTGAAGAATTTCCGGACGCGCGTATCCTGCTCCTCACCACTTTCTCCGACGACGAATATATTATCAAAGCATTAAAACTCGGAGCCGCAGGATATCTTCTGAAGCAGGACTATCAGAATATCGTTCCCGCCATCCGCGCCGCTGCCTCCGGGCAGTCCGTCTTCGGAGATGAGATCGTCTCACGGCTTCCCGGACTGATGAACCGGGAAAAGCCTACTTACGATTATGCGGCTCACGGCATCAGCGGACGGGAACTGGACGTAATCCGTCTCATCGCCGAAGGCTTAAGCAACAAAGAGATCGCAGTCCGGCTGTATTTAAGCGAGGGAACTGTGAGAAACTATTTAAGTATGATTCTTGACAAACTTGATCTGCGGGACCGCACCCAGGTTGCAGTATTTTATCTGGAAAGAAAATGACGGCGGCGCTTGGCGCCCCGTCCCCACATCAGGCTTCACGGAACCGACCTGTTGATTTGAAAAGGAGATGACCTTTATGTCACTGCATACATCTGATCTGGTGCTCGTTCCCGGTCGCCAGTTAAAACCATTGGACAACATATCCGGATTCCAGGTACGTCCCGGATTTTTCCGTTTCTTCGGCGCTACCATCATCCCGGGCGGAGTGAATTTTACCATCCAGTCCCACGGGGCAACGTCCTGCGAGCTGCTCCTCTTCCACAGAGAAGCCGAGGAGCCCTTCGCTGCTCTGAAATTTCCTGACAACTATAAGATCGGCTTTGTTTACTCCATGATCGTGTTCGGTCTGGATGTGGAGGAATTCGAGTACGCCTACCGTCTGGACGGCCCTTATGACGAGAAGAAAGGGCTTCGTTTTGATAAGACAAAGATTCTGCTGGACCCCTATGCCAGAGCCGTCACCGGTCAGAGCCAGTGGGGATGCAAGAACAATCCCCAGCACAGCTACCGTGCCCGGGTCGTACAGAACAACTTTGACTGGGGACTGGAACGCAGCGAGCCGATCCCGATGGAGGATCTTGTAATCTACGAACTCCATGTCCGGGGATTTACCAAGTCCCACACTTCAAACGTGGCCTGTCCCGGAACTTTCCGGGGACTGGAAGAAAAAATCCCCTATCTGAAAAAGCTTGGGATCAATGCAGTTGAGCTGATGCCGGTCTTTGAGTTCGACGAAATGCGGGACGCCCGGCTGATCGATGAAAATGAACTTCTGGACTACTGGGGATACAATCCGGTCTGCTTCTTCGCGCCCAACACAAGCTATGCTTCCGGGGTTGAATACAACCGGGAGGGAATGGAGCTGAAACACCTGATCAAGGCGCTCCATGACAATGAGATCGACGTGATTCTCGATGTGGTATTCAATCACACGGCAGAAGGAAATGAGATGGGACCTTCCTTCTGCTTCAAGGGTTTTGACAACAATATCTACTATATGCTCACCCCGGACGGGAACTACTACAATTTCAGCGGCTGCGGCAATACGCTGAACTGCAATCATCCGGTGGTGCAGGAGCTGATTCTGGACTGCCTGCGCTACTGGGTCACAGATTACCGGGTGGACGGATTCCGGTTTGACCTCGCCTCCATCCTGGGGCGTAGTGAGAACGGAACACCGCTGAATCAGCCTCCTCTTCTGCGGAGCCTGGCTTTTGACCCCATCCTGGGAAATGTCAAGCTGATCGCAGAGGCCTGGGACGCAGGCGGACTCTATCAGGTCGGCTCCTTCCCCTCCTGGAAACGATGGGCGGAATGGAACGGCCGCTACCGTGACGACATGCGCTGCTTCCTGAAAGGGGATCCCGGAATGGCCGGTATCGCGGCGCAGCGAATGACCGGTTCCCTGGATCTCTATGACCCGGTCTACCGGGGCGGCAATGCATCCGTCAACTTTCTGACCTGTCACGACGGCTTCACTCTGAACGACCTGTACAGCTATAACCAGAAGCATAACGAGGCCAACGGCTGGGACAACACCGACGGATTCGACGACAACAACAGCTGGAACTGCGGCGTGGAAGGTGATACGGATGATCCTGATATCCTGGCTCTTCGCAGAAAAATGATGATGAATGCCTGCGCAGTACTCATGTGCAGCCGGGGAACTCCCATGTTCCTCTCCGGAGATGAATTCTGTGATACCCGTTTCGGAAACAACAATCCCTACTGCCAGGACAATGCCATCTCCTGGCTGGACTGGAGTCTTCTTGACAGAAATAAAGAAATGTTTGAATTCTTCCGTTATATGATCGCATTCCGCATGGATCATCCCGCCATCCGCAGGGATCTGGAGCCAAGTTATATCGGATTCCCCTCCATGAGCATTCACGGGCTGACTCCCTGGATGCCGGACGCGCCGGAGAGCGCTTATGTCACCTGTGTCCTCTTCTCAGGATACGATGAAGAGAATGAACGGGAGGATCTGGTCTATGTGTCGGTGAACGCACACTGGGATGCGGCAGAAATGTGTCTGCCCGACCTTCCTGACGGATACTGCTGGAGGATTGCCGTCAATACAGGCGACCCGAAACAGCAGACATTTGCTGAAAAAGAAATGCCTGTCGCAGAAAAGAACCTGCTGCTGGGCGAGAGATCGATAATTGTGTTTACAGGAGAAAAGGTTCAGAGTCCGACAGACAATTCAAAATAAGGCCTGGAAAGAAGAATGACGCGGATGTGACATTTTCGAATATGTTACATTCCAAAAACACACAAAAAAGGAGCGTTCCCGGCCGGACATCACGTCCATACAGCCGGAAGCACTCCTCCTGTTCAGGATTACTCCTCAAAAGCTTCTTTCATCTTCTCCATGAATCCTTTTTTCTTCTTTTTCTCGCCTTTCTCCGGCGCCTGGTCATTCTGATGAAGCGTATTTCCTGTCAGTTCATCAAACCGCTTCAGCGCCTCTTTTGCCTCCGGGCTGAGGCGTTCAGGCGTCTGGATGACCAGGGTTACATAATGGTCGCCTCTGACCTGGGAATTGCGCAGAGACGGTACACCTTTGCCTTTCAGGCGCACCTTCGTATCGGTCTTTGTACCCGGCTTCACAGTATAGATCACGTCGCCGTCCACCGTCGGGATCCTCACGTCGCCGCCAAGTGCCGCAACCGCGAAAGAGATCGGCACAGTTGAGAAGATATGCACATCCTGTCTCTGGAAGATCGGATGTCTGGACACATTGATCTCCACGAGAAGATCGCCTCTCGGTCCGCCGTTCACTCCCGGTTCTCCCTTATCACGGATGCGGACACTCTGTCCATTGTCGATACCGGCCGGGATCGTAACCTTGATTTTCTTTCTGCTGGAAGTGTATCCTGTTCCGGAACAATCCGGGCACTTTTCTTTTATGATCTTTCCTGAACCGTTGCAGTTCGGACATGTCTGAACATTCTGGACAGTGCCGAAGAAGGACTGTGAAGTGTATACAACCTGGCCTTTTCCTCCGCACTTCGGACATGTCTCCGGTGAGGTTCCGGCCTTTGCTCCTGTCCCGTGACAGGAATCACACGGATCTTTCAGCACAAGATCAAGTTCTTTTTCACATCCGAAGACAGCCTCCTCAAACGTGATACGGATGCTTTTCCTTATGTTGGCGCCCTTCATCGGGCCGTTGCCGCGTCCTCTTCGCGCGCCGCCTCCGCCAAACAAATCGCCGAAAATGTCGCCGAAAATATCACTGAAATCCGCGCCGTTAAAATCAAAGCCGCCGAATCCGCCGGCACCGCCCGCGCCGCCTTCAAACGCAGCATGACCGAACTGATCATACTGGCGCCGTTTGTCAGCATCGCTCAATACAGCATATGCCTCTGAGGCTTCCTTAAACTTTTTCTCCGCCTCTTTGTCCCCCGGATTCATATCCGGATGGTATTTCTTGGCAAGGGTACGATATGCTTTTTTGATCTCCGCGTCACTGGCATTTCTGCTGACACCGAGCACTTCATAGTAATCTCTCTTTGACTCTGCCATAACTTTACAACTCTACCTTTCTATTTTCACTGAACCTGCTGCACAGATTTCTGTCCGTTCAGGCCTTCTTTTTCCGCTGAACTCAAACCTAAAAATTCTACGCAGCCGCCTTTTATGCGGTTCCGTAGAATCTTCAGCCACGGACTTCTCCGCCGGAGAATCCTCTCCGGCAGATATTATGTCCGCAACATTACTTTCTGTAGCAGTTTTATCTTCTCATGTCGTTTAGACTTCTTTATAATCTCCGTCTACAACGTCATCTCCCTGATATCCGTCCGGTGCCGGGCCTGCTCCTGCTCCCGGATTCGGGCCGCCTGCTGCTCCTGCTCCGGCGCCTGCGCCAGCCTGCTCATACATCTTAGTGAACAGCTTCTGAGCGCTCTCCATCAGTTTCTCTTTTGCTGCCTTGATCTCTCCTACATCAGCGTCTGCCGCTGTCTCCGGAGTAGATTTTGCAAGGACATCTTTCAGCGCCTGCACATCAGCCTCAACTGCAGCCTTGTCGTTGGCGTCCAGTTTGTCTCCTACATCTTTCAGAGCTTTCTCGGTCTGGAATACCATTGCGTCAGCTTCATTTCTTGCATCAATCGCCTCTTTGCGCTTCTTATCCTGAGCCTCGAACTCAGCCGCCTCTTTGACAGCCTTATCGATATCTGCATCAGACATGTTTGATCCTGCTGTGATCGTGATGTGCTGCTCTTTGCCTGTACCAAGATCCTTAGCGGAAACATTTACGATACCGTTTGCATCGATATCGAATGTAACTTCGATCTGCGGTACTCCACGCGGAGCCGGCGGAATTCCGTCCAGTCTGAACTGACCGAGTGACTTGTTGTCTTTTGCGAACTGTCTCTCGCCCTGTACTACGTTGATATCAACGGCTGTCTGGTTATCAGCAGCTGTGGAGAAGATCTGGCTCTTCTTTGTCGGGATCGTTGTATTTCTCTCGATCAGTCTTGTAGCGACACCGCCCATCGTCTCGATGGAAAGTGACAGCGGAGTAACATCCAGAAGAAGGATATCGCCTGCGCCTGCATCGCCTGCAAGCTTGCCGCCCTGTACGGAAGCCCCGAGTGCAACACACTCATCCGGGTTCAGAGATTTGCTCGGCTCTTTGCCTGTCAGTCTCTTAACCTCTTCCTGTACAGCCGGGATACGTGTAGATCCGCCTACCAGAAGTACCTGGCCCAGATCTGCAGCTGTGATACCTGCATCGGAAAGAGCACGTCTTACCGGTTCTGCTGTCTTATCGACAAGATCTCTTGTCAGCTCGTCGAATTTTGCTCTTGTCAGGTTCATATCAAAGTGCTTCGGTCCCTCAGATGTTGCTGTGATGAACGGAAGGTTGATATTTGT
>CAKNHF010000018.1 GCA_930972465.1 uncultured Lachnospiraceae bacterium | reverse complement strand
GATCTGTCAGTGATGAGAGTTCTGTACCAACATCCCAGTTGGGGATACAGAGATGCGGTGAATGTCTGGGGAGTAACTCCGGCAGAAGATAAATTTGCCGTGGCAAATGCAGGAATTGACGCAATGGAGAAATTTTTCCGGTCTATCGTTCTGCCAATGACGCTCGCTGAATTTAAAATTGATGATTCCAGATTTGAGGAAATGGCTGTAAAGGCTGTAGAGGTAGGACACCTTGACGGGGCGCATGTTCCTCTGAATGAAAAGGATGTTGTAGAGATCCTGAAAATGTGCATGTAATATGTTTCTGGAAAATGGGTTCTTTGTTTGACGCAATGTCAGGATATCGGTATAATGAAATACAGTATTTTTATATCTTTTATATCGTAAAATCCCGATAAACCCACGAAAAAAGGAGCGTGTCAATTATGCCAAAAGGATCTCCGGAGCTGACCAGGGCTAGAAAAGAAGAAATAATCAATGCCTGTGCAGAGCTTTATGAAACGATGAATTTTAAAGACGTCACTCTAAAAGAAGTTGGAAAGAAAACACCGTTTTCCCGTACATTGATCTATTACTATTTTCACACAAAGGAAGAAATCTTTCTCGCGCTGCTTCAAAAGGAATATGAGGCATGGATTCAGGATCTGAACTCCATACGGCAAAGCCATCAGAAAATGTCGGTTGAACAGTTTGCCGAAGAACTGGCACATTCTCTGGAGAGACGTGATCGACTGCTGAAACTGATGTCAATGAACCATTATGATATGGAGAGCAACAGCAGGATGGAGAATCTTGTCGCATTCAAAAAGGTGTATGGAAACTCTATGCGAACGGTTGACGGTTGTCTGGAGAAGTTTTTTCCTCATATGACAGCGGATGACAGGCAGGGGTTTATTTATGCATTTTTCCCGTTCTTATTTGGCGTGTATCCATATACTGTTGTGACAAACAAGCAGAAAGAAGCGATGGAGCAGGTGCAGGCCAATTATGTGTTCCTTTCAATCTATGAAATCATTCAATCAATTACGATAAGATTACTGCCTGGTTTTAAAGACAGATAGTCGAGTGGTATGTCTGCAATGATCCGGCACGCTGAATTTCCAAAGCGGGCGTACAATTTAGAAAGAAACTGAAATAAAGATAAGTCTATACATTTTAGAGAAAAGGTGTCCTAAAAGTCACAAAAAGACTTGAAGGATACCTTCTTTTCGTCTGAAAATGAAAGTTGATTATTCGGGAATTCTGGCGGTCTGTGAAAACGCCGGCCATCTGTAAGCCATTGCAGAGGCATTCTTTCTTGACCTGCTCTTCCGCGGATAATATAATCTATGCAGGACCATATGGGGGTTCTAAGAGGGAACGGGAGAATGACCATGTTGAGGATAGCGATTGTTGAAGACGAAGAAAATTATATCTCTGTTCTGAAAGACTATCTGGAGAGGTATAAACAGGAGTCAGGAGAACAGATCGAGGTTACGGTTTATCATGACGGAGATGAAATTGCCGCGTTTTACCGCGCACAGTTTGATATCATTTTGATGGATATTGAGATGAAATTTATTGACGGGATGACTGCGGCTGAGGAGATACGGAAAGTAGATTCTTCGGTCTTTATTATTTTTATTACAAATGCCCCGCAGTATGCCATCCGCGGATATGAAGTCGGCGCTCTGGATTATATACTGAAACCGGTATCTTATTTTACGTTTTCCCAGAAGCTGGGGCGCGCGGTCACTAAACTGAAAAAGCGCAGTGAAAAATGGATCACGATATCAGTCAAAGGCGGTGTGATGAGGATGGCTCTTTCTGATATTTATTATATAGAGAGTGAAGGACACAGCCTGATCTACCACACGAAAGAGGGTCCTGCTGTCTCCTCTGCCACGCTGAAATCTGTGGAGACGATCATGGAAAAAATGGAGTTTGTGAGAATCAATAAATGTTATCTGGTCAATCTGGAACATGTGGACGGAGTGAAAGAGAAATATGCCATTGTTCACGGGGAGAATCTTTTGATCAGCCGTTCCCGTATGAAACCGTTTATGCAGGAACTGACAAGATACTGGGGGGAGAGGTCATGACGACGACAGCATTTATTACAACTTTTCCGGATATTCCCCGGATTCTTACCGCATTTGCTGAATGGCTGGCGTGCTTTGTGTGTATTCTTTCAATAAGGCCGAAGATGAACAGAACGCGGTTCGCGGCAGTCAGCATTCCTTTTCTGATTCTGCAGAGCGTTTATATGATTGTGACAGACGGATTTGATGGGATCCTTTGGAATCTGTGTATGACGGGCGCTGTTCTGCTGATGTATTTTTATATTAGGATATGTACGGAAATCACAGGAAATGCTGCTGTATGCTGCTGCGGCAGCGCCTTTATTACGTCAGAGTTCGCAGCATCTTTTGCATGGCAGATCTGGTGCTATATCTATGATCTGTTCCGGCCGGGTATGTTTTTCTGGAGAATAGCCGTGATAGCTCTTGTTTATGGGCTGGTATTTCTAATTATGTGGAAACTCAACCGAAGTATTTTTTCGGCTGAAGAAGAACTGAATGTTTCCGGGAGAGAAACCATTATTGTTGTTATCTCAGCAGTGCTCATATTTGCGGTCAGCAATCTGGGATTTCTTTCAGTGGATCTGCCTTTTGCGGGAAGAGACAGTCTGGAGATTTTTAATATGAGAACACTGGTCGATCTGGGAGGTGTGGCTATACTATATGCCTATCAGTCGCAGTGGAGATCTGCGCAGATTCAGCGGGAACTGGAAACAATCCAGACGATTCTGCACAGTCAGTATGAGCAGTATAAGCAGGCAGAGAGAACTGTGGATCTGATTAATTACCGGTACCATGATCTGAAGAATCATATCATTGCCCTCAGAGCGGACGGAAATGACTCACAGCGTCATGAATATCTGGATAAACTGGAACAGGAGATTCATGATTATGAGGCCCTTAATAAGACGGGAAATCAGGTGCTGGATACACTTCTGACGAGTAAGAATCTGCGCTGCATGCAGCATAAGATTGATATGACATGTGTTATTGACGGTACATTATTTGACTCTATGGATGTCATGGATATCTGTTCTATTTTCGGAAATGCCCTGGACAATGCGATCGAATGTGAATTGAAGATCGAGGATTACAGCAAGCGGATGATCCATGTGGATGCATTTTCAGAGAAAAGTTTTCTGATCATACGATTTGAAAATTATTTTGAAGGGAATATAAATTTTGAGCGTGGAATTCCCGTGACTACGAAAACTGAGAAAAGTCTGCATGGATACGGATTAAAAAGTCTCAGGTATACGGTACACAAATACAGAGGAGAAGTTCAGATCGATACGGAAGATAACTGGTTCAGTCTGAGAATTCTGATACCAAGGGAGATTTCATGAGAGATATTGCGTGTGAATTGTGAAAAATACACAATTTTGCACGCGGTTTTTTATTTAATAGTGACAGAATGAAAAACAGTTTATGCAGAAAATGAGCAGTTTGTGCAGGTTTTGTAAAATTCGTGTGAAATCCTGTTATGATGGGTTCAGTCGATGAGGTGAATCATCAAAATAAAATAGTCTCTCGGGATTCTGAGCGATTATTATTGGTAAGGAGGAAAAAATTATGATTGCTATTCAATGGGAAGATGTGATCGGTGTTCTGCAGACATGTGCGCCTTATCTGATAGCACTTGCAGTGCTCTGGGTAATTGCGGTTATTGTTATGATTGCCTGCAGAAAGGCAAAAAAGAGCAGGAAGAGAATGATCCGAAAATATTCCGGGCTCAGCATGGTTCTGACACTTGTGGTTGTTCTCAATCTGATCTGTCTCGGGCCTATGTCAGCCCTGATTAATCTGACGATGGGGAGCGGACAGGTGAGTGATTCGACAACGGATGAGGCAATCGAGGTGGCGGACCAGATTGCTGAAGAAGGAATGGTCCTTCTTGAAAATGATGGAATCCTGCCGATCAGTGAACCTTCAAATATCAATCTGTTTGGCTGGTCATCCGTAAATCCGACCTATGGCGGAACAGGATCGGGCGGACTCAATGAGCTTTACGAGAAGATATCTCTGATCGACAGTCTGGAAGATGCAGGGTTTAATGTGAACCAGGATCTTGTTGATTTCTATAATGAATTTTCTACAGAGAGGGCAGAGATGTCTCTTTCCACACAGAACTGGACACTGACGGAACCTCCGGCCTCCAGTTATTCAGACGATCTGATGCAGGGAGCAAAAGATTTTTCTGATACAGCAGTTATCGTTCTCTCGCGTATCGCCGGAGAGGGACACAACGATATGCCGGGGGACGTGACAGAAGCGTCCTACGACAATAATCTGAACGGCTACAATGATTTTGAACCCGGCGAGCATTATCTGCAGCTCTCACAGACAGAGGAAGATCTGGTAGATCTTGTCTGTACAAATTTTGATAATGTTATCGTTGTCTACAATGCAGCCAATCCTATGGAACTGGGATTCATTGATCAGTATGAGCAGATACGCGCTGCAATCTGGTGCCAGGGACCGGGACATACCGGATTTGAGGCACTTGGAAAGATATTAAACGGTGAAGTCAATCCGTCAGGAAAGACAACGGATACATTTATCTATGATATGACAGCCGCTCCCTGGTGGAACAACTGGGAGAATACGCACTATTCCAATATGGAAGATATGGCGGTCGAGGGAATGAACGCGGGGACGGCACAGACTTATTATCCTTCCTTTGTCAATTATGTCGAAGGAATATATGTAGGATATAAGTACTATGAGACAGCGGCAGCCGAAGGAGTTATCAATTATGATGCAACGGTACAGTATCCGTTTGGATATGGACTGTCCTATACTACATTTACTCAGGAAATGAGTGACATAACGGAAAATGATGGAACAATATCTTTTGATGTGACAGTCACTAATACAGGTGACACAGCAGGAAAAGACGTGGTGGAAGTTTACTTCAATCCGCCATATACAAACGGCGGCATTGAGAAGGCGTCGGCAAATCTGATCCGGTTTGATAAGACGGAGAGTCTGGAGCCGGGAGAATCACAGACGATCAGTATCAGTTTTCCGGCAGAGGAACTTGCGTCCTATGATATGTCGGGCGACGGATGTTACGTACTTGAAGAGGGAGACTATATCATCTCTGTAAACAGTGATTCCCATACGATCCTGGATCAGCAGACTTATAATGTGGGAGAGACGATCCGCTATGAGGGAGAAAATAAGAGAGACAGTGACCAGATCACAGCTGTCAATCAGTTTGAAGATGTGGCAGGGAATGTGACCTATCTCTCAAGAGCAGACGGCTTTGCGAACTATGATGAAGCAACAGCAGCTCCGGCATCTGATGTGATGTCTGATGATCTGGTGGCACAGTATCACCTGAACAGCAACTTCGATTATACTACATATATCAATGAAGATGACGAGATGCCGGTGACCGGTGCGGATAACGGACTGACTCTGGCGGATTTAAGAGGTGCGGACTATGATGACGAGCGATGGGATGAACTTCTTGATCAGCTTACAGTGGATGATATGAGTAATATGATTGCCCTGTCCGGTTATCAGACTCCGGCTATGGATTCCGTAGGAAAGGTTGCCACTGTGGATGCAGACGGTCCGGCAGCCATCAACAACAACTTTACAGGAGCAGGCTCCATCGGTTTCCCTGTAGAGGTAATGATCGCATGTACATGGAATCAGGATCTGGCACAGCAGTACGGTGAGATGATGGGCAGGATGTGCCGCGAGATGAACATTGCCGGCTGGTATGCACCGGGAATGAATACACACCGCACGCCGTTCGGAGCAAGAAACTATGAGTATTTTTCAGAGGACGGAACGCTGGCCGGATATATTTCCGCAGCAACAGTGCAGGGAGCTGCAAGCCAGGGTGTATACGCATATATCAAACATTTTGCTCTGTATGAAATGAACGCCAAGATGGTCTGCGTCTGGTCAAACGAGCAGGCAATCCGTGAGATTTATCTGAAACCGTTCGAGATTTCCGTAAAAGTCGGAGATGCGCACGCAGTTATGGTATCCTGGAGCTTTATCGGTATCAAATGGTCCGGTGAAAACAGTAATCTACTTAACACGGTGCTCCGTGATGAGTGGGGATTTGAGGGATTCACCCTGACAGACTTCTTCCGGAACAACGGACACGGATTCATGAATGCTGACGCAGCGCTTGCAAACGGTGTGGATGCGATGCTTTCTACATATGCGGGTGGTCCGAATGTAGTACAGAACCCGGATGCGGCGTCCTCTGTGAAATATATGAGGCAGGCCTGCAAGAACGTGATGTATACGGTGGTCAACAGCTGGATGTATGAGGAGGACGGTGTGAATACTTCCATGCCGATCTGGCAGAGAGCCGTGATAGGCGCAGATGTCGTTGTTGGCGTTATCCTTATCGGGATGGGAGTCCTGGTATGGAGAAAATATAAAAAGGATAAGGCAGCAGAAAAATAAACAGTAAGGCAGTTGAGACTGGCAGCAGGCTTCCGGAAAAGGCCGGGAGTCTGCTGTCATAAAAGAGGTTATGTATGAAGCATCAGCAGTTGATTAAAAAAATGACATTAGAAGAAAAAGCCGCGCTTCTGAGCGGTAGGGGAGAGTGGCAGACATGGAATCTTGACCGTCTGGGAATTCCTTCCATATACTGCTCCGACGGCCCTCACGGAATCCGTAAGCAGGCCGGTGCTGGGGATCATCTGGGGCTGAATCCATCTCTGCCCGCGACTTGTTTCCCTACGGCAGCTACCATGGCAAACAGCTGGGATCCCGATTTGGGAGAAGAGATCGGAAGAGCGCTTGGAGAGGAAGCAGAAGTTCAGGATGTCCATGTGGTTCTGGGCCCGGGACTCAATATCAAGAGAAGCCCCTTATGCGGGCGCAACTTCGAGTATTTTTCGGAAGACCCCTATCTCTCGGGAAAGATGGCGGCCGGCTATGTGCGGGGGATTGAGAGCAAAGGGCGGTACGCCTGCCCCAAGCACTTCGCGGTGAACAGCCAGGAACTACGGAGAATGGCCATGAATGCGGTTGTGGATGAGAGAACATTGAGAGAAATTTATCTGACCGGATTTGAGATAGCCATTAAAGAGGGAAAGGCCCATGCTCTGATGACAAGTTACAATCAGGTGAACGGGATATATTCCAATGAAAATACTCATCTGTTAAAAGATATTCTGCGTGACGAGTGGGGCTATGACGGAATCGTTATTACGGATTGGGGAGGCTCCAACGATCATGTCAAAGGTGTGGCGGCAGGTTCTGACCTGGAGATGCCGACACCGGGAATGGATTCTGCGAGGCAGATTGTGAGTGCGGTGAAGGATGGCAGATTAAAAGAATCTTCCGTGGACACATGTGTGGACAGGATGCTGGAAGCAGTGCTGACACTTACAAAGGATGATGTTGAAAACGGCCGGAAAGACAAGGGAGACTTTGATCGGGAAGGACATCATGCTCTTGCAAGGAAAGCAGCACGTAAAAGTGCCGTGTTATTAAAGAATAAAGAGAATATTCTTCCGCTAAAACCGGGCACCCATGTGGCGCTGATCGGAGACTTTGCCTTTGAGCCGAGATATCAGGGCGCAGGATCGTCCATGGTGAATGTAACAAAGCTGGATCGGATGACAGATCTGATCGGTGAATATGACCTTGTGCTCGAGGGCGCTTCCAGAGGCTACGCAAGATCAGGTGAAGAAGATGAAGTGCTGTCCAAGGAAGCAGTGGATCTTGCGCGCTCCGCGGATGTAGTAATATATTGTTTCGGTCTGGATGAACTGAGTGAGTCGGAGGGAATTGACCGTACTCATATGAGAATCCCGCAGAATCAGATCTCGCTTCTGGAAGATATCTCCAGAGTAAATGAAAATGTGGTAGGGATCCTGAGCGCGGGCGCGGCGGTAGAGATGCCATGGCATCACTGTCTGAAAGGTCTTCTTCACGGATATCTGTACGGGCAGGCCGGAGCGGGAGCCATGCTGGATATTATGACAGGAAAGGAAAATCCGTCGGGAAGACTCAGCGAGACATATCCCATGCGATATGAGGATACTCCTGCATTCAAATATTTTCCCAGTGAGCAGAGAAATTCCGAGTACAGGGAAGCGTTGTACGTGGGATACCGCTATTACGACACCGCAAAGATAAAAGTGCTCTATCCGTTCGGTTTCGGACTCTCCTATACGACATTTGAGTACAGTGATCTGAAGGCAGGGAAAGACGGAGTAGAGTTTACCCTTACAAATACCGGAAAACGGGACGGAGCAGAAGTTGCACAGCTTTATGTGGGCATGAAGAATGGTAAAATATTCAGGCCGGAAAAAGAACTCAAAGGTTTCAAAAAAGTATCTTTGAAGGCGGGAGAGTCTGAGAAAGTAAGAATTCCCTTTGATGATAAAACATTCCGTTACTGGAATGTGCGGACAAATCAGTGGGAGACAGAAGGCGGCGCTTATATTATCATGGTCGGCGCCAGCTGTCAGGACATCCGTCTGACTGCGGAAGTTGACGTCCCCGGGACAACAGAAACGTATCCTTACTACACGAACCGGATGCCTTCCTATTATTCCGGACAGATCAGACAGGTGAGCGACAGTGAATTCCTGGAACTTCTGAAAATGCCGATCCCCAGCGGAACGTGGGGCGGAGAGCTGACTGCCAATGACGCGATCTGTCAGATGTATTATGCAAAGAGTCCCATCGCAAGATTCGTCTATAAGAAGCTGACTAAAATGAAAAAGAAAAGCGAGGATGCCGGCAAGCCGGATCTGAATATTCTGTTCATATATAATATGCCTTTCCGTGCCATTGCCAAGATGACCGGCGGTATGGTAAGCATGGAGATGGTGGATGGGATCGTGACCATGGTGAACGGCCATCTGTTCCGGGGGCTGGGGCACACCGTCGCAGGATTCTTCCGCAATCGGAGTCAGAATAAAAAATATGTGAAAAAGATCACAGGAAAATGAAAGATAGATTCGAACGACAGGGGGAATGGAATATGAATACCGGAGAAGCGTCTATAAAGGCAGGATGGACTAAAGGGTGGGGAAATTTTGAAAAGAAACATCCGAAACTTGCGAAATGGCTGTACCAGATTTTTTACTTCTTTGTATTCAGTATGGGTGTGACGGTAATACAGTACCTGTTTTTTACTTTCATGCCGGGACTTCTGGGAAAAGAACTGGCAGGAACAGAGTTTATGTGGCCGCAGATAGAGCTGGAAATTTTTGGAGTGCCGTTTACATGGAGCCTGCTGGGATACAATGTTCTTTATGAGGGAGGCCAGGTAGTCATCGGTGGCGGACTGGGCTATTTCATCAGTTATGAAGTGGGTTCTTTTGTGGCACAGTGTATTAACTTTCCTCTCCAGAGAAATATCACTTTCAAAAGTCACGGCAATGCAGCGTACCAGGCAATGTGGTATTTTATCGCATGGATCGTGATCTCTCTGATCTGCAACGGGTTTAATAACCTGTGGATGCCGATTGCGGCGGCGTATGTGGCTCCTGCAGTTTATAATATCCTTGTGACAATCATTACAGGCGGGGTGTCCATGGTGATTTTCTTCTTTGTATTTAAGATTATTTTCCCGGAGGGAGAAGCAAAGAAATGAAAATGCTCAGAAGATCAGATTTCAGGCAGGTATTTGAAAAATAAGATAACAAGGCATCGCATACAATAAAGCGGTAAGGTATTTGAACCTGAGAATGTGCTCTGGAGGATAAAAGAAATGCGGGAGAGGGCACACCCGTCAAATACCTTCCGTTTTTTGTATTAATCAGATATTTTTGAAGTATTTGTGAGACTGCTCACATGATCTCAGTCCTCAGAATCTTATGCAGCGCCTCTGCGATATCTCCGTCCACTCCGATGGACTTCTCTTGAATCTCAGCCGGAATATAGACTTCCCCTTTATTAAAAGTGATATAGACCGCATTCGGCTCTGATGCGGCAAGCTGCATCAGCGGCTCCTTGATCATGCGGTTTCGCCAGCCCACCCCGAGCTCCAGGATGACCAGGTTTTTCCCGTGATATTTCCATACAAAGTTCTGATAATCCTGCATTTTGCTCTGAAACTGCCTGGTTTGAAAAAACATCTGACTGTCGGCAAAATTGACGGTCAGCGGGCTGCCGCATCTGGGACAACGGGGAATCAGTTCCGATGGAACGAGCCCGTTTTTTTCGGCTTCCGCCATGCGGAGGACGTCCTCGCGGTTTTCGTAAACATCCTCGCAGCAGTCGGAGGCACAGCGAGACTGGGTCATCCTTCCCTCCATCTCAAATACCTGATCCCTGGAAAATCCTGCCGGAACAAAATGATCTTCCGTGTTCGAAGTGACGATGAAACAGTCTTTTCCGCTGACCAGCTCATAAAGATCTTTCATCATCCGGCTCGGCTGTTCCAGATAGCATTTCCGGCTGATCAGCCTACTCGAGAAAGCCCATTTTTCTTCTTCGGTGGGAAAGGAATAGAAGGCCCCCTCCAGAACACTGTGTATGCCATACTTGCTTCTGAAGTCACCGAAATTTTCCTGAAACCAGTTATCATCCGCAAAAATATTATAGCCTTCTGAGATGGACAGACCGTTGCTGGCTCCAATCAGTATGGCGTCCGCGTTTTCGATGTGTTCTTTGATTTTCTGATATAATTCTTTCATCGCTGTTATTTACTCCTGTTCTCAAGCCGCTTTCGCAGCTCGCTTAATGTTTCGGCAGGCTCTCCCCCGGTGAGGGATAGTAATAATTAATTCTGTTTTACCTCAGACGAGGGCAACCGCGTCCCGCAGTACAGATGCGATATCTTCTTTGATCGCAATGCCTTTCCCGATTAATGCCTGAGGAAGTATGGCATCCTTCGGATTGACTGTGATGTAGAATGTATGCGAAAGACTGTAGGTCAGGTTCCAGAAGGGCTCCTGGATGAACATAGGGGTCATGCGCCCTACTCCAAGTTCCAGAAATAAAATCTTTTTCTTCTTGTTTTCTTCCAGAAATTCATTAATCTTCCGATATTCGTCTTTGTATTTTTTCCCTTCCAGAAATGTAAATCCGCGTACCCAGGGCTCAAGCTCTGCGCCGCATTTCGGGCAGCGGGGAATCAGCTCGGAGGGAATACACAGGTTCTCGTCGATCGCGTCATTCATGGCATAAATCATTTCTTTATTGTAATAGATTTCGTCGTGACAGCGGCGGCTGCACTGGAAGTAACGGGAATCCCCCTGGATGGCGCTGAGTTTTTCTTCCGGGACCACGCGGGTGAACTGGAAATCCTGATTCGTGGTCATGATATGATAGTTTCTATTTTTAAGCAGCTCCATCAGGTCGTAATAGGGTTTTCCGGTTTTACATTCGTATTCCATATAACCCATGCGGGCGAGGAATGCCCAGTGAGCTTCCCGTGAGGGATAGCGGTAGTAAAAACCGTTGAAGGCGCCGGTGAAACCGTATTTTCTGCCGAACTCGCCGAGATACTTTTCAAAGAGCGCATCGTTCTGGTAAAAGAAATGATACCCGCAGGCAGCAGACATTCCGGCAGCAGCGCCTACTAAGATTGCGTCTGCGTTCTGTATTTTATCTACAAGGGTTTTAATACTCTGGAAACGAACATCATTAGCATAAGGTTTTTGTCCTGTACTCATCGTTGACTTCCTTTCTTATAGATGTTATTATTAAAATTACATGGTGCATTATAGCATGTTAATTTATAAATTACAAGTTTGAAAACAAAATTTTTGAGATGAGGTACGGCTATGAAATATTCTACAAAATTAAGTGATACGATTCATCTCCTCGTTTTTCTGTGCCTGGCCGCTGGAGAGCGAATGACCAGTGCAAGGATCGCGGAGAGTGTGAAGACAAATCCTGCCTATATCCGTCAGCTGATGTCCGCATTAAAAAGAGGAGGGCTTATTACATCAGACCGGGGGCAGGCGAACGCTGCCCTGACGAGAGATGCGGAGCAGATCACGATGCTGGATATCTACCGTGCAATAGAGGGGAAGAAGCCTCTTCTGCATATGGATATCCACACAAATCCGGAATGCGGCGTGGGAGTTAATATTCAGCTTGCTATCGGAGATTTTTACCGCGAAATTCAGGATGCAGCGGAGAAGAAGATGCAGGAAATCACACTCAGGGATATTATCGAACATTATTACGAAAAAGCAGAGATACCGGAAAGCCAGCGGCTGTAAATACTGCCGCTCACGGAAGAAAATAAAATAGACAGCATAGAGAAAGACTGGAGGCAATCAGAAATGGAAAAAAAGGAAAAGATCGGTCTGGTGGTAGAAGGCGGCGGGATGAAATGCGCCTATAACGCAGGGATCCTGGACGTCTTTCTTGACCATCAGATTACATTTGACTACTGTATCGGAGTTTCAGGAGGCGCGGGAAATGTGGCGTCCTTTGTGGCAGGGCAGCGGGGGAGGAATATCCGCTTCTTTACAGAGCATATCCATTCTCCCCAATATTTCGGGGTGAAGAGTCTGCTGAAAACGGGAAATCTGTTCGGGCTGCAGTATATCTACGGCGACCTGACAAATACTACGGGGAAGGATCCTCTGGATTTCCCCGCGATCATGAAAAATCCGGCGGAATATGAGGTGGCGGCGACAAATGCGGTCACCGGGGAAGCGGAATATTTCGGGAAAGAAGACATGAAACAGGATGATTACAGACCGATCATGGCGTCCAGCGCCATTCCGGCGGCGTGCCGCCCGGTGGTGATAAACGGTGTCCCTTATTATGACGGCGGGATATCAGACGCGATCCCGGTAAGGCGTGCACTGGAAAAGGGATGCGACCGCATTGTGGTCATCCTCTCCAAACAGAGAGACTATGTGAGGAAACCTCAGGGCATGCGTTTTCTCTATTCCACACTCTGCCGCAAGTATCCGAAGATCATAGAGGACATTGACCGGAGACATATTACATACAGGGAAAATCTGCAGGAAGTGTTTGACCTGGAAAAAAGGGGAAAGCATTTGTCTTTGCGCCCAGCGAGCACGTGAAGGTAGGAACCTATTCCATGGACGAGAAGACAGAGCGGATACTGTATGATCTGGGAGTGAAAGATTTTGCGGAGCGGCAGGAAGAATTGAAAGATTTTCTGAAAAACGGCATCTGAGAGGCAGACAAAAAATTACAGCGGCTGTACCGGTAAGGTGTCCGGTGAATTTGCTGCAGTATAGAAAATATTTTATGGAAAGAGCGGGCAGGCATGATATTCAGGCCTGCCCGTTATGTCTGGTTATGAGAAGAGATTCTTACCAGTCTCGTCTTTGATAAGGATAGTCAATATCAAGGGCTTCTCATTTTTTATTCGTACGTCCTAGTAGATAATCAACAGTGACATCGTAGTAGTCAGCCAGCTTTATGAATACTTCTATGGGGATGCTGATTTTTCCTAATTCATATTTGGAATAGGTTGTTTGTTTTATATGGAGATAATCAGCCAGTTCCTGTTGCGTTTTATCGTTGTCTTCCCTGAGATTTCTGATATTTTGAAATATCATTTACATTTTCCTCCCTTATTGAAGAAGACGTTCGTTCTAGAGAAAATGCAAAATATATTTTTTTTAATCTTTTGTAGGAATATACTGCAAAATATTGTAAAATATTTTGCAGACTATAAAAATGAAAAAATGGAGAGCTATACTATGCAGGAATTTAAGATCAAGGAAGAGTTTTATCTGAATGAAGAAAAGATAAAGATTATATCAGGCGGCATTCATTACTTTCGTGTCGTTCCCGAGTATTGGAAAGACCGCCTGAAAAAGTTAAAAGCGCTTGGCTGTAATACAGTGGAAACATATATCCCATGGAATCTGCATGAGAAGGAGAAAAATCAGTTTGATTTTACAGGAATGCTCGATATCGGACGTTTTATAGAAGAGGCTCAGGAACTGGGACTTTTTGTAATTTTGCGTCCGTCTCCTTATATCTGTGCAGAATGGGAATTCGGCGGGCTTCCATACTGGCTTTTAAAAGAAGACGGTATGAGATTAAGATGTATGTATCCACCATACCTTGAATATGTAAAAAGATATTACAAAAAGCTTTTTGAAATCATTGCTCCGTATCAGATTACCCGCGGAGGTCCGGTGATTATGATGCAGATAGAAAATGAATATGGATATTTCGGAGATGACAAAGAATATCTGAGATATCTGAAGAAGTTAATGGAGGACTGCGGATGTGAAGTTCCGCTTGTTACGTCTGACGGACCTTACGGGGAGGCTTTTGAATGCGGGGGATTAGAAGGTGTCCTTCAGACAGGAAATTTTGGCTCTCATGGCAAGGAGCAGTTTTCGGTTATGAGAAAAAAAATAGGGAATGGACCGCTTATGTGTATGGAATTCTGGGTAGGCTGGTTCGACAGCTGGGGAAATAAGCATCAGACCGGAGATGTTCAGGAACATGTAGAAGATCTGGATGAAATTCTGTCAGAGGGACATGTAAATATATACATGTTTGAAGGCGGTACTAATTTCGGTTTTATGAACGGGGCGAACTATTATGATGAGCTCTCTCCGGATGTTACTTCGTATGATTATGATGCGCTGTTGACCGAGGACGGGCGGATAACTCCGAAATATAAGGCATTCAGAGAAGTAATAGGGAAATACACACAGATTCCCGATATTAAAATTTCCGAACCCGAACGAAAAGCATATGGCAAGATTACTCTGCGGTGTTCGGCCTCACTGTTTCGTAATTTAAATCATTTATCAACTCCGATTGAAAGCATCTGTACTCATTCGATGGAAAAATTTGACCAGGGATACGGGTATATTTTATATGAGAGCAAAATGGAGAATGTAGGAGAGCTGACTTCTGTACAATTGATCGGAGCAAATGACAGAGCTCAGATTTTTGTAGATGAAAAGCCGGTTCTTACACTGTATGACAGAGAACTTTTAAAAGAACATAATATAGGCAAGATTCCTGCCGGTAACAGAAAAATCTCTATTTTAGTGGAAAATATGGGCCGGGTTAATTTTGGACCATTATTGGAATATCAGAGAAAGGGAATCGATGGAAGCGTACAGTTAAACAGGCATAATCATTATCACTGGCAGATATACTGTCTCCCATTGGAAGATATTTCTGAGCTGGACTATACTATGCCCGTTGAAAAAGGAGAACCCGGGTTTTATAAGTTCACGTTTACAGTGGATGAGACCGGGGATACTTTTCTGGATATGACGGGGTGGGGGAAAGGATGTGTGTTTGTCAATAATTTTAATATTGGAAGATTTTGGCAAATCGGCCCTCAGAAGAGATTATATATTCCTGCACCTCTGTTGAAACAGGGTAAAAATGAAATCGTTGTTTTTGAAACGGAAGGGGTGCATGGCAATACAATAGAACTGTGTGATGCTCCGGCGTTAGGATAAAACAGTCTGCAGTGCCGGAATGCCGTATTTTCGGAGAGTATGTCCATCAAATTAATGAGGCGGCTCCCTGCATCAGAGGTGCCGCCTTTCTTTTCAGCCTGAAGTCTCTTCTTTATAAGCATTTATGAGAAATTTGATCTTTTCTATAGCCTCTTCTTTGGTATAGAACATACTGCTGTCAAGATTTTCGCAGAAATCCAGAAATGTAAACAGAAGTCCCGGTTCTTCTATATCCAGATATACAAGACTCTGGTTGAATGGGGTTGCGAACATGAGGTATCCCTTCTGACGGTTTACACAGAGGAAGAGTTCATTGTCCATATTCCCCACATTGTTTTTCAGCATTCTGTAGCTATGAGTCCTGCACGCCTGAAGAAGCTGTTTCACTATAAGAATTCTGTCAGGCATCTCCAGAGGAACATAGACCTGAGGAGGATATTCTGCTATCTGCCCGGTCTTTAAAAAGTGTTCCACCCCGTCATAGGAAAATATGTATGACACAGGTTTGTATTTATTATCTTGCAGCATCTCCTGGATATAGGAGTGGAAACTGCTGATTAAGAGCTCTCTTTCCGGGATGCCTTTTTTTATGCATTTTTCCATCAGCTCAAGTGTAATAAAAGGAGTAAAACACGGCGTCATCTGGAAGGAATACCCCATACTGCCCGAACGCCAGAGGTCTTTGACATATTCCAGCTGGACAAAAGGGCTGTTGATCGGTCTCAGCAGAGGGGAGGATTTGCTCAGGTGTTCTTTGAAAATATTTATAAACATCTTAACAGAAGCAGCTGAGCGCGTCATATATCCTCTTGTCATATCCGATGTGAGAAGACACGCGTATTCCGATGTAATAATAATATAAGGAAACAGGATCAGCGAATTGTTTTTAAATGCAATATTATCGTAGTAGTAAAAGCAATTGTATTCATAACTGCTTCCATATAAAGGAAGAACCTGTTTCAGACAGTGAAGATTATAGTTTTTATGTGAATATGTAGCTTCGGCATTATTGTTCAGGCAGATCAGATGATCGATACATACTCCGGGAGTACGCGAATCTTCCGCAACCAGCACGTTCATAAGAAAGTCGTTATCCGGCTGAATGAGCATACGGATATGTCCGTTTTCTTTGTGAAGGTCCATCGAAACGATATTCAGCAGAGCGCGGTTCACCTCGCTGGGCGTGTTCAGGAGTATGACATCCTCTGACGAGGAAATGGATTCAAATCTGTAATTAATAATAGGAAGATCTGAAGCTGTAAGGTTAAATTCCGAAAAGAAATGAAGCACATCTTTTCTTCTGTAATAATTGTCAGTTCCGGTAAGTGTGATCATATAAGCTTCTTTCAGCTCATTTTCCTCGGCGGGAGACAGATGCATGAACTTGCACATCTTGTCTACCATGGCTTCGGAGGTGGGTTTCCTCTTCCCGTTGATTACTTTATACATATTGGACCTGTCAAGTCCGCAATACTGGGCAAGAGCATATGTTTTAATATCTTTATTGTGAATATGCTGTGACAGTATCTCAGAAAATTCAGACATAAATATTCCCCCGTTCAGTACTGAAAAAATTTTTATATCTGTTTATCTTCAAAATGTGTCGGTTTTATCCGATAAAAATATAGTAACAGACTAAATTAGTATATGAAATAATGTATGAAAATTCTATAAAAAATGTGAAAAAAATGTGACCACAAATGATGACACATATTGAGAATACTGTATTCAGGTCTTTAAAATACAAATAATGACAATATTTTACTTTCTTACAGGAGGGCATGAGAATGGGTAAAAAGTTTATTAAACGCCTGCTGGTGCTCGTCATGGCAATGTGCATGATGCTTACAATGTCTGTGACAGTGCTGGCGGCAGGAGAAGAGGGGACAGATCCTATTGAAGAGGATCAGGTTCAGGCTACGACAGATGATCCGACAGACGGTATTCTTCAGGTCTATCTGGCGTATGTTGATGATAATGGAACCCGTACACTTCTTTACGGAGGAACCTGTTTCCTGATCAATGAGGAATATGTGCTTTCAAACTACCATATCTTCAACCTGGATGAGGTTGACAACAGCGGTGTGACAAAGAGGGAAGCGATTATGAATATGCTGAACCTCGACGAGCTTCCGAACAATGATCCTCATCTCAAAGTTTTCGTATACGCGAACAGAGATATGAGCGTTGAGGCAACGATCCACGAAAGCGTACAGAGTTCTGCGATGGACTTCGTGGCTCTGAAACTTTCAGATAAGATCTATGACAGACAGCCGCTCGTTCTTGGCGACAGCAGCATCATGAAACAGCAGGATGTCGTATATGCGCTTGGATTCCCGTCAGATTCCATAGAGAACAAGGAATTCAATACAAAGGCTGACGTATCTGTTGTTGACGGTACGATCTCCAAGGTGACAGTCAGAGAGAAGGCGGATGTATTTGAGCATACAGCTCCCCTGAATTCAGGAAACTCAGGCGGACCGCTTCTGAATGCGCTTAATGAAGTAATCGGAATCAACACATTCATCTACGGCAATAATGTCGGAACAAAGAGTTATACAGTTCAGATCAATGCACTGAAGAGTGCACTTGACACATTCGGTATCGCTTACACAGACGGTGTTCATGACCGTGCGGCTCTGGACGGAGGCGCAGTAGCGTCAAGCGCAGGAACAGTAAATCAGAGCGGAAGCGACGATACAGCTGACACTGACACAGAAGAACAGAACCAGGCACTTCTGACTGAACTCAATAATGAGATCAGCAGAGCGAAAGCTATGGACACAGAAGGATATACGGAAGAGAGCGTACAGGTTCTCAACGATACAATCGAATCTGCAGAGGATGTCGCAGCCAGCACGGATGCTACGGAGGCACAGATTCAGACAGCAATCGACGATGTGAGAGCAGCTGTCGACGGCCTTGAGGAGCAGAGCGGACTGAATATTATTCTGATCGCGGGAATCGGAGCAGCGGTTCTGATCATTGTCATCATCATTATTGTTGTCATTGTACTTGCGACATCAGGAAAGAAGAAAAAAGCAAATGCTGCAGGCGGCGGAAATGTTCCTCCGGTACCTCCTGTACAGCCGGTGCAGAACCCGCAGCCGATGCATCAGCCGCAGATGTACGCACCCGGAAACGGAACGGTTCCTCAGGCTGAGGGCGCAGGAGAGACAACTCTTCTTGATTCCGGAGCAGGAGAGACAACTCTGTTAAGCGGCGCAGGCGGCGGTGCTTATCTGATCAGAAAGAAAAACGGTGAGAAGATTATGATCACTTCTCAGAATTTTGCGATCGGTAAAGAGAGAAGAAGAGTGAATTACTGCATCTCTGATAATACATCCGTCAGCAGATTCCACGCGGTGATCACAAAGAAAGGTTCCGATTATTATATCGCGGATCAGAAATCAAGCAACTTTACATTTGTAAATGGTGTACAGCTCAGTCCATATAAGGATACTCTGCTTACGGACAGATCTACGATCAAGCTGTCAGATGAAGAGTTTGAATTTCATTTATCATAAGTAAGTGACGCAGGTGGATAGAGATGGAATTTTTGAGCGCTGTACATACAGATATTGGAATCAGAAAGAATACGAATCAGGATTCTGTCTTAATTAAAGAGGCTTTCACAGACTACGGTGAGGTAATGCTCGCCGTAGTCTGCGATGGAATGGGCGGCCTTGCCAAGGGTGAGGTTGCCAGTGCCACTTTAGTTAGGGCTTTTTCAAGTTGGTTCGAAGAAAAATTTCCCTGGATATTATATGAGAAAAGAAAAGACAACGAGATCGACCGCATGGAGCTGGAGAATGATCTGAATGATCTGATATTGGATGTCAACAGAAAGATCGCGGAACACGGAAGAGAATCGCATGTGGCAATGGGAACTACGGCTGCGCTTCTGCTCCTTACGGGGGGGAGATATTATACGTTAAATGTGGGAGACTCGAGGGTATATAAATTAGATTCCGAAAATATGACTCAGATCACAAAAGACCAGACTTTTATACAGAGAGAGATCGATCAGGGCAGGCTGACCCCGGAAGAGGCAAGGAACCATCCGCAGAGAAATGTTCTGCTTCAGTGTGTGGGGGCCAGCGAGGTGATCATTCCCGAGTTTACACACGGAACCTATGAAAAAGGCGAATTATTTATCATCTGTTCAGACGGTTTCAGACATCTGATTACAGAAGATGAATTCAAGAAGATCATGAATCCTGAAAAGATGAGATCCGAAAAAGATCTCAGGGATGCGGCGGTCTATTGTACAGAATTGAATAAATCACGTCAGGAGAGAGACAACATATCAGTCATTCTCCTTAAAACGTGTTAGGGGATAGATATATGCTGGAAATAGGATCAATAGTTGACGGTAAATATAAGATATTGAACAAGATCGGCCAGGGAGGCATGAGCGTTGTATATCTCGCGATGAACGAACGTGCCAACAAGCAGTGGGCGATCAAAGAAGTAAGAAAAGACGGTGTAAAGGATTATGAAGTCGTAAAGCAGGGACTGATTGCGGAGACCGATATTCTGAAGAAGCTGAATCATCCCAATCTTCCCAGCATTATCGATGTGATCGACCGTGAGGATACATTTCTCATTGTAATGGATTACATAGAAGGAAAGACTCTCGATTACTGGCTCAAGAAGGAAGGGGCTCAGCCCCAGGAGAGAGTGGTTGAATGGGCAAAGCAGATCTGTGATGTGCTGGGCTATCTGCATTCAAGAAAGCCTCCTATTATATACAGAGACCTGAAGCCGGCCAATGTAATGCTCAAGCCCAACGGTCAGATTGAGATCATCGACTTCGGAACGGCAAGAGAATTCAAGGAGACAAGCATCGAGGACACATCCTGCCTGGGAACGCAGGGATATGCGGCTCCGGAACAGTATGGAGGACATGGTCAGACAGATGCCCGTACGGATATCTATACGCTGGGCGCCACCATGTATCATCTGCTGACAGGACATAATCCGAGCCTTCCGCCTTATGAGATGTATCCCATAAGGAAGTGGAATCCGAATCTGTCTTCCGGACTGGAAGAAATCGTTCTGAAATGTACACAGAGAAATCCCGCAGACAGATATCAGTCCTGCGCGGAGCTTATGTATGCTCTGGAACATTACAGTGAACTTGACATCGAGTATAAGAAAAAACAGAAGCTTAAATGGAAAACATTCATAGCCTCCTGTTCTCTGGCTGTGCTCTCTCTGGTCGGGGGCATCGGATTCAAGACGGCTGAGGTTCTGGCAACGGGAAACAGCTATGACTACTATATGGACGAGGCGTCAACCGCGGCAGATCCGGCTCAGAAGCAGGAACTCTATGAAAGCGCAATCAAGGTTGACCCCGGAAGGTCGGAAGCTTATCTGGAGCTTTTGAATCTGTTTACCTACGGGGTGGGGAATTCTGATTTTGATTTCTCCCAGGACGAGGCGGCAAGCATGACGGCCATATTAGGATATACAGGCAAAGGAAACCGGACCAATGAAAGTTATTTCGAACGGAGCAAAGAGTACGGCCAGTTTGCCTTTGATATGGGCATCGCTTATCTGTACGGCTATGAAGGAGAAGGAAATACACAGCTGTCACAGGCATGGTTTGAGAAAGCGGCTCAGAGCCGGGATCTTGATGCAAATGAGAGAGATATGGCAGAGCGCCTGTCCATGGTTGCAAAATACCAGACTGAGATGAACCGGCCGGATGTTTCCGGATATGAGTCGAGCACATCCCCGAGAGATTACTGGGAAGCAGTGCAGCTTATCACGGAAGAAGATTTCCTGTCAGAGGCTTCACCTCAGACTGCCCTTGTAATATGCGAAGGAATCGTATCCCAGATCGGTACGAATGTACTGGAGCTGAAGGATTCCGGAATTGAAGAAGATGATATCCTGAATAAACTTTCGGATATAGAAGACTATCTGGAGGCAAATACATTTTCAACCAGCAGACCTGAAACAACAGCGGCAAACGCAGAGAAAAAACAGGAGATATTATCTGAAATCACACTGGCGGAGAATCAGGTAGAGATCGCGTTCTCGTCCAACGGCTCCGGCAGAGGAACAGGAGGAGACACATATGCTGGAAGCTGAGTTTATAAATCTGTATCACACAGGATTCATAGTGTGTCTTTGCCTGATGATACTGTTCATAGGAATAAGCATTATATTGTTTTTTGTATTCCGGATCCGGGACGTATTCGACTTCATGACAGGAAGAGGACAGAAGCGTACGATCCGTATGATGGAGGAGGCCAATGCCAGAACGGGAAAACTCCGGGAAGATTATATCCCCAATACCAGTTCTGATCTTCAGCGCACTCCGAGCGGAAGTATACCCGCTGTAAGCTATCCGGTGACCCAGCCGACTGATACGGGAAGGGAGCCCACGGCTAAGATCCCGCGGCAGGCCGGCGCGGAAGAAAAAACATATGCTCCCACAGCGGCGCCATCCGAGGGAAGCGAGGAGACAGAACTGCTTATGAATATGGGCAGTGAAGAGACGCAGCTTCTTATGGACATGGGGGCTGAAGAGACACAGCTGCTGAAAGACGCTGGAAACGAAGAGACACAGCTTCTGGACCATGGCGGCAATGAAGAGACACAGCTGCTGGACAGCACTGTGGCTGAGAGAGCAGAAGCAGCGGCGGATCCCGGTTACGGAGAGACTGTTGTGCTGAGCAGCTGTCAGAGTGATGACGCTGCCGGAAAAGGCAGATTCCCCGGACAGTTTATCATAATCAAAGATACAATGCTGATACATACAGATGAATTGATATAAAAACAAGAGTGAGAAGGGGAGATGTTATGGAAATGGAAACAGCCAGGAAAGGCTTTCTCGGTGTGTCGGCTGCCTTCATGGTGTCGGCTGTCACTCCGCTGCTTATACCATTCGCGCTTGACAGCGAGGGCAATCTGAATGCCGCGGGCTATGCGGCAGGACTGATGTTCTGGGCAGGCCTGATTGCGGGATGCGTGGGGTATGTGCTGTTGTGGAGAAAGTCTGAAAAGAAAATGCCTGAGGAAATCAGGAATGAGAAGAAACCGGCGGCAATCAGGTTTTTCAGTAACAGGGTGTCGAAGATAACCGATATCATTCTGATCATAAGTTTTATCGTCACAGTTTACTGTATGGTTAATGCCAGTGCGAATCAGACTGTGGCAGCAGTGGTGCTTTTTATTATGCTTGCTGCCCTGTACCTGCATTTCCTGCTGAATGGGAAAATTTACTTTTATATAGAAAAAAGCTTATCTATCAGCGAAAGAAGGGAGAATGAGAGTAAAAATGAGAAAGCTTAAAAATCTAAGAGAAAGGATATGTGCACTGACAGCCGCTGCAGCGCTGCTCCTGACGACAGTGCTTCCGGTGATACCGGCTTCGGCTGAAGAGCCTGTGCCGGGCGGCGGAGAAGATTCAGCGGCTCAGATTGAGTATACGCTCTATGTTGCAGATAAAGGATCGAATGCACTTTCAGGGGTAACGGTCGCTGCAGAAATATCAGGCGATTCGGAAAGCAGAGTAGAAGATAAGACGGATCGCGATGGGTATGTTACCCTTATACTGAATGAGAACACAGAGTATACGGTCACCGCTTCTAAGGATGGCTACGTTCAGGAAGAGGAATGTTACGTGACGCCGATTGAAGGCGGGGAAAACTACAGTGAACTGTTCCTGAATTATCGTACAGAATCCATCAAACAGATAGGAGGTTCTGCGGATACCACAAACTGGACATGCGGCGATCAGGCGGTATTCAGTGTGACCAGCGCGTCAGCAGACGGCGAACTGAGTTATGAATGGATATACGACAGCAATTGTCTGAAACTGATTAAGACAGAGGGAGCAACAGCTGAATTCAGAGCAGTGGGAGCTGGAACAAGTACGATCTGTGCGGTAAACAGTCTGGGACAGTATTCCAATGAGATTGAAGTGACAACTGTAAAAAAACCGATTACAGTGGCTTTATCAGCAGAGGCAACAGATTATTGGACCGGTATTAATAAGGAGTACCCAACGCAGATCAAGCTTACGGCCAAGCTGGAGAAAGACATCCAGGCTGTTTGTGACACGGAAGTTGTCTTTTATCAGGACAATGAGGAGATAGAACGTGTTGTGATTCCGGAAGGGCAGGATACAGCTTCATGCATTTATGAAGAGAGATGGATCATAAGCGGAGAGAGAAACTTCAAAGCTGTTGTGACGGAAAATCAGGCATATGATCAGACAGAGAGCAATACCGTTTCATCGAACTATGGTCAGGCTCCGTTCGGCTCAATAGATGCGCCTGCTACGGTAAGCGGAGATTTTGATATTATTATTACACCGCCGAATGACTGGGCAGAATTTACCTATTCATATGTTGCGGATGATAATCAGACAGGTATCATAGAAAAGTTGTCCGATGAAAAAAAGGATAGAGGAAAGATCACATTTTCTATTGATCTGGATGAGAAGGAACTGGAAGAAGCAGAGAAGCCTTTAAGCGTTACTTTTACGTTTACAAGAGAGAAGATATGGACTATGGACTCCGCTACAGAGACCGTAAAAGTAAATGTTATCCCTGCAATGGAGATTGCCGGAGAGGATTTAAAAGCTGAGACTTCTTACTCTCCGTCCGGGCAGAAAATCACAGATATATTCCCTGAATTAGGAGAATATGCAACTGATTATACTGTATTTAAATATTCATGTGATTCCGACAAAGTAGAGATAAATGAAGATACAGGAGAATTTATCACAAAAGATATTACCGGAAAAACTCCGGTTAAAATTACTGTAAGCAGAGTTGAAAAAGATAATTACGATAAAGTAGTCGACTCTGTAACATGTGAGCTGACGATTAATAAACAGGAAGTGGATCTTGATCCGGAAACAGTTTCTGTAAATATTGACACTGAGAAGGATTCAAAAATCTATGACGGAAAGAACAGTGTTCCGTCAGACGCGTTTCAGGTAACCGGCCTTTCAGAAGATATGCTGGCAGATTCTGTGGGACTGCAGATTACTGCCCGCACAGAAGAAAAAGATGTCCGCGTGGACAGCAGCAATACTCCGGCAGCACAGCAGGTTACAATTACAGACATAAAACTTACCGGCGATGAGGCTGGAAAATACAGCCTTGATAACAGTGTAAAAAAGGAGTGGATCGAATCTGTAAATGCAGCAGAGAGCCTTACATTTACTATTGATCCGAAGGTACTTACTGTAGAAGTAAAGAATCAGGAAGTGGTATACGGACCGGATACCTACAGTACGATCACCTATGTTGACAATGACAACAGAGACGACAAGTACAAAATCAGCGGATATGTCAATGAAGAAGGATTTGACGATGCATTTGCAGCCGCGCCGTCCATCTCCATTCCGGAGGAATTTGTTGACAGTGAAAAGTGGGTAAAACAGGGAGAGTTCAGCAATATTCTGTCGATTGAGACAACACAGGATAATTTTGAAAATTACAATTATAAATTCGAGGAGAAAAGCATAAGTAAAGGTGACCTTGAAGTAGGAGCGCAAAAAATCAATGACATTCTTGACTATGCTTCGCTGGACAGCTCAAGCGGGCACTGCTGGTTTGACGGTGATACTATATGGGCTAAAACAGCAAAAGAAGATGAGGCGGCATCCCAGGACGGAGAAAGTTATACTGAGGAAGGTTTCAACGGCGCAGAACTTGTGATGAGCGTCAACGAAAATGCCGGATACAATACAATGTATTACGAGGGCCGGGAGATAACAGCTGCCGATCCGCTGGTTATCGACAAAAATGAAAGAGGTACGGAGACATATAAGGTACAGCTGAAGAGAATTGTTGATGGAGAAGAGTTCGCCAGCGCGGATGCGAAGCTGAATGTATCTATGGATAATTCTTCACCGAAGGTTACATCCAGCTTAAAAGGTGTGACGAAGGCTGTGAGCCAGTGGGCTGAGATTATCACGTTTGGGTTCGGCGATTATGCGTCCGATAATCAGATCATCAAAGCAGATATTACATTTGCCGACTACGCAGAGGATTCCATGGATCCGGAATCTGCGGGAAGCGGAGTCGCAAGCATCGAGTATAAGAGTGTAAAGATTACGCAGAACGGATTTAATGAAGCGGACATTAAGAGCGAGGCGCTGTCTGAAACAGGTTATCAGACCATTGAGGATATCAGCGCAGGCCATGCAGAGGTGATTCTCGGAGAAGGCACGAAAGAGGATATTGAAGAAGGAAACTATATTCTGTTTGTACGTGCTGCAGACAATGTAGGCAATGGATGTATTTACGTATCAACCGGAGCTGTTTACGATTATACGGTTCCGTCAGTTAAGATCGTAAGAGATGAACAGCCGACTTCCGTTAATGGAACGCTTCCTGTTTATGACAAAGATATTAAGGTAACAGTTTATGCAAATGATTTTGTTCAGAATTCAGAGGATTTCGAGTCATCCAGCGATACTGCTTCCGGAGTAAAATCAATCGCTGTTACAGTCACATCGACAGATGCGAAAGGCAACGTAAAAGAGACGAAGGAAAGCTGGACCACAGAACTTGGAGATACCCCTTCTCTGGCTGAACTGCTCGAAGAGAACAAGTCACTTTCAGAAAAAGGATTTTCATTCTCTGTCGACAGCACTGAACATAACAGCAATAATATAAAAGTAACAGCAGTCGTTACAGACAGAGCAGGAAAAGTAGTGACAAAAGATTCCGAATATATGGCGATCGACACTACGGCACCTGAAGTCAGCTATACATATGATAATAACAGCGCTCAGAACGGCGTATATTACAAAGCCGACAGAACCGCATCCGTAACAGTAAAGGAAAGAAACTTTGTAAATGATCTCGGACATTTGTATATAGCTGTGAAGGAAAAGAATCAGACGGAATATTCCAGATATACTTATGCGGATCTGCAAAAAGGATATCTTCCCGGAGTTTCTGTATCGAATTATCATGACGGTCAGGCAGACTATGATGTCACGGCATACGATGATAACAGAACGATAACCTTTGATCTTACTTTCAGCGGCGACAATGAGTATGACTGGTATTGTTATGTCGAGGATACGAATGGAAAATCTGCTCAGACAGAACCGGATTTCTTTGTACTTGACAAAACAGCTCCTGTGCTGAAAAACGGAGGAGTAAAATACTATGTTGACGGAAAAGATGTTACGGCGCAGGTTGAGAACGGATCACTGTTTACATCCAAAGAAGTAAAGGCAGTCGTTTCAATAGATGAGACAAACTTTGCGGCGGAAGGCAGCGGATTTGCAGATGGACAGATGGCTGTAAATCTGACCGCGTCAGATAATGAAGGCAACAATGTCGATGTAACCGAAAAATTTATTGACGCAATGACTTCAGCCGATTCCTGGAGCAACTGGGATGAAAAGAACGGACTGACAAGAGAGATGAGCATGACTTTTGGAGATGATGCAAATTATCAGTTCGGATTTACTTACACAGATCTGGCGGGAAATTCGGTGACATATAATGCGAGAAGATTCACACACGACCATACCAATCCTACCGGTTCTGTAACATATGATACGAATGCGGGAAAAGAGACATGGAGAACATTCTTTGACCTGATAACATTTAACAGATTTAAACAGACGGAAGTACCTGTAACGTTTACCGGAGAGGATATGACCGCGGGCGTTAAGTCCATTGAATACTATAAGGCATATGAGCCGATGTCATATGAAGAAATTGAGGCGTTGCCAAGCAGAGACTGGACTTCCGGAACAAGTTTTACAGTCAGACCGAACGAACAGTTTGTTCCTTATCTGAAAGTAACAGACAGGGCAGACAACACAGAATATTTCAGTTCTGAATTTGCAGTAGTGGCGGATAATACTCAGGCCTCACCGGAGATCCGGATCACAGCGGGAAATCCGTCCAACGGAATATATAATTCCAGTGTTCCGTTCCACATCAGTGTGACGGATCCGACGAGCGGCAATACATATGCGGGACTTCAGTCAGTTTACTATGAAGTGAGAAGAGACGGACAGGTTACACAGTCCGGAAATTATGACAGCGCACTTCAGCCTGCATCAAGACGTGTGAAGAATATTGAGCGCGATGAGGTAGTTGATGCGCAGCTCAATAACAGCAATGATGTGGAGATCTACGTCAGAGCGGTAGATAACGCGGGAAATGTTTCCGAGGCATCACAGGAACTCAGCATCGATATCACCGAGCCGACAATCCAGGTAACATACGACCTGAACAGTCCGCTCAACGACAGATATTACAATGCCACAAGAACAGCTACGGTGGTAGTGACAGAGCGTAACTTTGACGAGTCTGAAGTAAGATTCGACATCACGAATACAGACGGAACACAGCCGTCCATCAGCGGATGGTCACACAGCTCGGATTCAGGAGTTTCCGACAGCGCAACACACACCTGCAGGGTAACCTTCTCGGCAGACGGTGACTATACGTTCACACTGAACACGACAGACCTTGCAGGCAATGATTCAAACTATACACGGGTCGACGAGTTTACAATCGACCAGACGGATCCCACGATCCAGGTATCCTACGACAATAATAATGATGCGGTTGCAGGATACTACAACGCGGAACGCACTGCAACAATCACCATCAACGAGCACAACTTCAATGCATCGGAAGTGAATGCGCAGATCACGGCAAGACTGCAGAACAGAGGCGTTTCAGCGCCGGGTATAGGCGGATGGAGCACCCGCGGCGATGTTCATACGGCGAGCGTCACATTCTCGGTAGACGCGGATTATACATTCGATGTGGACTACACTGACCTTGCAGGAAATGCAGCTGCAGATTATGATCAGGACAGCTTTACAATTGACCAGACAGATCCGGAGATCGAATTCTTTGATATCGAGGATAAATCGGCGAATAAGGATACGGTAGCGCCGGGCGTAAGCTACAGTGACATAAACTATGATGAAAACGGAGTGAAGATCACCATTGAAGGCGCAGAACCGGATCATTCGGAAGAAGCGGTGGACGGAAGACATACGGACATTCCGAACGGTGAGAGCATCAAGATGGCGGACTTCGAGCATACAGAGGACAATGACGACGTATACACAATGACTGCGGAGATTACCGACAGAGCCGGAAATACAACTGAGGAATCCATTGTCTTCTCAGTAAACAGATTCGGATCCACCTATGTGTTCTCTGATGAGACGAGAGAGTATCTTGCTCCCGAGGAGGGCGATGAGTATATCTACACGAATGAACCGCAGGATATAGAAGTGACCGAGCGCAATGTCGATACACTTGTAAATAACGGAATCTTCTACGGACGTGACGGTGAGCTTGTCAATCTGGAGGAAGGAACTGACTACACAGTCAGAGAAAGCGGATCGGATGTATCCTGGAAAGAATACAGATACGATATCAGCAAAGACAACTTCGAACAGGAAGGACATTACACGGTGACCATCGATTCTGAGGACCGTGCGGAAAACCTTATGAACAACCAGACAAAAGGACTGGACATTGAGTTTGTTGTGGATAAGACGGCTCCATCTGTTGTCATCACAGGAATTGAAGAAGACGCCTATACTGCGGACACAAGAGATATGGTGATCAACGTGACAGATAATACTGCCGCAAAACAGGTGGAAGTTCTTATCGGAGGCCAGGTTGTCGAGACATTTGATCAGGAGATGATCCAGGAATCCGGCGGAAAGCTTACCTATACGATCAACAGTTCTTCAAGTCCTCAGCTGGTAGAGGCAGTCGCAGTGGACAAGGCAGGAAATGAGGCGGTTTCAGAAGCTCATACAGTGCTTGTATCCGCAAACCTGTTTGTACAGTATATCAACAATACTCCGCTGCTGATCGGTTCTATCATATTACTTCTCGTGATTGCCGGCGCGGTATGCTATATCGTGATCATAAGAAAGAGAAGAGAACAACAGAAATAAAGATTTAATCTGAGAGAAAGGAAGCAAAGCTGTCTGAATAGGAATATTTGGGCAGCTTGCTTTTCAATTGAGGGAAATTTATATGCTTCAGACTGGAGATATCATCGGCGGGATGTACCAGATAATCCGCGAGATCGGAAAGGGAGGAACGGGTGTCATATATCTTGGGTATCATCTTCGCCTTCAGAAGCAGATTGTTATCAAGAAGATCAAGGAAGATTTTACCGGAAGAGTCAATGTCAGAGCCGAGGCAGATATCCTTAAGAAGCTTCATCATACATATCTTCCGCAGGTTTATGACTTTCTGGCCGTGGGAACGGGAATCTATACTGTTATGGATTACATTCCGGGACATGACCTGCAGTATTATCTGGATAACGGCTATTCATTTCCCGAAAAAACCGTGATCCGGTGGATGAAACAGCTGTGCGAGGTACTCTGCTATCTCCACACACAGAAACCGAAGATACTGCACAGTGACATTAAGCCGGGCAATATCATGATCACGGATCAGGGAAATGTATGTCTGATCGATTTTAATATTTCTCTGGACGGAGAGACGTCAAAGGAGTTACAGGGAATCAGCAGATATTATGCGGCGCCGGAGCAGTATCGGTGCGCGCTGGATAAACTGTACGGAGGAAAAGGAAATATCCGCCTGGATGAGAGGATGGATATATACAGTCTGGGTGCGGTCTTCTACAGAGTGATGACGGGAAGATATCCCAACCCCGAAAGCGGAGCGCCGTATCCGGTCACGGAACTTGATATTCCGTACAATGAAGGGCTTAAGAATATTGTACGGAAATCGATGGAACTCTCTCCCGGAAAACGGTTTCAGACCGCAAAAGAGATGGGGGATGCGCTGGACAATGTGGCGAAGATGGACCCGCAGTACAGGATGCTTACGAACCTGCAGTATCTGAGCGGATTCATATGGGGACTGCTTGTGCTGACCGGAGTGCTGCTGATCTATGCGGGAGCGGGAATTTATCAGAAGGAGTCCTGGCAGGAGGCTTACCGTTCGTTCTATGAGGCCACCGAGGAGGGAGATGAGACAAGGATCATCACGGAAGGAACGGATATGCTGAATGATTTCATCCTTCAGGGATACATGGACGATAATCCGGAGGAGAAGGCAGAGGTGCTGCACGCCATGGGAGACAGTTATTTCCGTCAGGAACAGTATGATTCGGCGGCACAGTACTATGAGGAGGCTCTTCAGGAAGACGGGGGAGAATCGCTGTACCTGAGAGACTACATGATCGCACTGGCGAGAGACGGACAGTATGTGGACGCAGCCATGCTGTCCGCGGAATATCCGGAGGCGGGGCTTCAGGAGGCTGAGACGGTTTTTGTGGAAGCAGAAGCTGCATATTCCGGAGAAGACTGGGAAGAGGCTCTTGCCGGAACTGCGGAGGCTCTGCAGCTGAGTACGGATACGAAGCTGAACGCCAGAATATATGAACTGCAGGCGGATATCTATACGGCCATGGACGCGGACGCAGACGCGGCCCGGGCTGCAGCCGAGGCGGCAGAGCTGGATCAGAGTACGAATCTTCTCAGGAAAGCGGGACAGATGGCTTTCAATGCCGGAAATGCGGAATCCGGGGACGGACAGAAAAGCGCGTATTATGAGAGCGCTCTGTCGTATTATGAGATCCTGTGCGGCAGAAGCTCTTCCTCTTATGAAGACTGCCTGAACCGGGCGCTCGTGCTGAGAGCCCTCGGAAGATATCAGGAGAGCAATGACAGGCTGAATGAGATGAAGGAACAGTATCCGGATGATTATGCGATTCTGATGTGGATGTGCTACAACTATCTGGACGAGGCGGCCGTGGAACAGAATTATGCGGAGATCCAGGGGGATCTGAGTTTCTGCTACAGTTCCTGCAGATATCTGTACGACCGGCAGAACGGTGAGGATCAGGAGATGGAATCGCTGATCGAGATCATGAATGAATTGGAGTGACAGATTATGACGGGGATGATCATGATAATATTGGGAGTCATATTGATCCTGCTGGCTTCGGCGGGAATGGGAGTGGTGTTCCATATACTGAACCGGAAAAAGAAAAGAATAAGGGAAGAGGTATATCATATTTACGATTAGAGGAGGCTGAAAATGGGAGAGAAAAAGTCAAATGGAAAAAAGATTGCGGTCATAATCCTGATTATTGTGCTGCTTGCGGTAATTGGCGTGACTGCGTTCATACTGATACGGGGACAGCTGAATCAGAGTTTTTACAAGGAATCCATTCAGACGGCGGAGAAGTATGTTGAGTCGGAAAACTATGAAAAGGCCATCGTGGCATACCAGAACGCCATTGAGGCGATGCCGGAGGAAGAAGACGGCTATCTCGGCCTGGCTGACGTGTATCTGACCCAGGGAGAGACTTCGGCGGCAAAGGTTACCTTGAAAAAAGGCTATATTGTGACCACATCGCCGAAGATCCGGTATATGCTTGACGGAATAGAGGATGGATCCCTCCTTGTGAAGACGCCGGGGGAAGAGTCTGAGAAGCAGACCCTTGAGATAACCGGTAAATTCGGCTGGAACGTGTCATTTATCCAGAAACTTGAGAACTATACTTATCAGGATTTCCAGGCGGAATACGGAGGAACGCCGGATATTGTAAAAGTTGCCAGGGGAGAACTGGAAGTCGTTCATCCGGATCTTGCGGCTACCTGCTACTACGAGGATACACCGGAGTTTGATGATATTGTCGACGACGAGAAAGACAGACCGGATGAAACAGGCATGCCGAATATGCTTGTCCTGGATTCTCTGAGCCTTCTCTTCAATAACTTCGGAGGAACAGCCTCCTTAAGTGAGCTCCAGTCCATATCCAGTACGCAGGTGACTCCGGTAACAACGGATGAGAGAACGTATGTGGAGCTTGTCAACGGAAGCGTGGTCGTCAGAATCGAGACGGATGCACAGGGAAATATCACGTCGGACAATGCATGGAATGAAATTATTCTCACCGAGGCAAATGAGAACAGAGACAGAAAGGGACTTCTCGCAGGAATCGTGATCGATGCGGTGACGGGGGAAGGAGTACCGGACGCGGTGCTTGAATTTGCGGCAGAAGAAAACTCTGCGAACTCGGACAGCACACAGACGGGAAGCGACGGAGAATTCTCCATTGAGCTTGAGCCGGATACATATCAGGTGACGATCTCGGCTGAAGGATATACCGCGGAAACCTTTGAGTTCGAAATGGAAGAGGGACGCAACTACAGCGGCGAGCAGTTTATTATTTCACCGGAGCTTGCAGAGGGAACCGCGCGTATCGTACTCGAGTGGGGCGCAGAGCCTCGGGACCTGGATTCCTATCTGAGAGGTGAGACGGACGGCGGAGACTCTGTATTTGTAAGTTATTATAACAGACAGAGTACCTCAGGCGGCAGCACGATTGCGGAGCTGGACGTTGACGAGAGATCGGGATACGGGCCGGAGACGATCACCCTCTATGACCTGAACGGAGTATATACGTTCCATGTAGTGGATTTCCTGGCAACCGGTACATTCCAGGAGTACGGAGCTACGGTAAAGGTATATCTTCCGGGACAGAGCCAGCCCGAGGTGATCACAATGGATCCGAATGCCGGAGTCAATATCGTGTGGGAAGTATTCGAGCTGGATCACGGTGAACTGAATATCCTGAACCGGGCGCCTGCGGACGAAAACCTCCGCAGTGATTCAAAATAAGAAGGTAATGCATTATGCTTGCGGTATTGATTGTGATAATCGTCCTGGCTTTGACGGGAATCGTGCTCTGGGTGAGACACAGCCTGTCAAAGTCGGAACAGAAGAAATATTATGACGCTGCGGCCAGGATGATCAAAGAGAGCTGTCTTGATCAGGTCATCCTGAGCCGCGGACAGAAGATTCAGCCGGATCAGAAGATCATGCTCTACATAAAAACCATGGGAAAGCCCAGACAGGGATATGTGTTTGATCCGGAAAAAACGATCCGTATAGGAAGGGACCGGGAGAACAATGAGATATGCATCCGGGATAATCTTGTCTCGGCCGTGCACTGCTGCATCTATCTGTATCAGGGACAGCCGGTGGTGCAGGACTTTAATTCGTCAAACGGCACCTGGATAAAACGCGGGATGCGGAGACACAGCGTTACGACGGCAGAGAGGATTTTTTCGGGAGACCGTCTGCTGATAGGAAACGAAGAGCTGAAGATTCAGTTTTTCAATTTTGACATGACACAGATCTGACAGAGGCAGGGAGGACTGTAAGATGATACTGATGATATACAACCGGAAGATGTGCAGTGAGTTCCTTCTTCCGAATCTCCATGATTCAGACTATGAGATCGTTCTTCCGGGAAGAGAATACGGGCTCGCGCAGGGGATGGAGCTCTCTCTTGAAGTTACGCCGGAAGGATGGAGCATAAAAGGCACGGACAGATACCGGGTTCTGAAAGACGGAAAGGCGTGCGGAAAATGCCTTCTGCGTCAGCAGGATATCCTGGATATCCGGACCAAAGACGGGCAGCAGTTCAAGGTGATCACCGCGGAGGCTGCGCTTGCTTTCTGCATCACGGGAAAATACGATCTGTCCCGGGCGAGCAGGATTACGATAGGAAAGGCGGAAGGCAATATAATCCGATATGATTTCCGGGATCTGATATCCGGAATTCATGCAGAACTGGTCCGCCATTCTGACGGATGGTATATAACGGACAGAAGCTCCAACGGAGTGTTTGGCTCCGAGGGGAGGATACAGGGCAGCCGCAGACTGGAATTCGCGGAGCATCTGGATCTTTTCGGGCTGCATCTTGTTTATCTGGGAGACCTCCTTGCCGTGGGAACATACTGCGGCAGTCTGGCAGTAAACACGGAGATCCTGAAACAGAAAGAGTTCGGCAGATATGAATGCACACCGGAGAGCGAAAGAGAAAAGGAAGAGATCCGGTATTTCCACCGTTCTCCGAGAAACCTTCCGTCGCTTTATAAAGATCCGGTGGAGATCGAAGGACCCCCGGCTCCGAAAGAGCTTAAGCAGAGACCCTGGTTTCTGACGGTAGGACCGTCTTTTACGATGGCTGTTCCCATGCTGCTGGGCTGCGGTCTTGCCATATGGGGATCCGGGACAAATTCGGGGGCGTTCATGTACACAGGGCTGGTTACGGCCATAGGCTCCGCAGTGTTCGGAGCATTCTGGGCAATGACGAATCTGAAGTATTCCAGAGAAGAACAGGCAAAGGAAGAGGAGCACAGGTTCAATGCCTACAGCAACTATCTGATCGGAATTACAGAATCGCTGGAACAGAAGTATGAGCACAACGGAAAGGTCATGCGCCAGCTGTATCCCTCGGCCGCAGAGTGTGCAAAATACACGCGGAATGACGCAAGGCTCTGGAACCGGAATCACACTCATGAAGATTTCCTGTTTCAGCGGATCGGAGAAGGGGAGATCCCGTTTCAGGTACAGATACAGATACCAAGGGAGAAATTCACTCTTCAGAACGATTCCCTGCAGGATAAGCCGAAGATGATTCTGGATCAGTTCAGGACACTGTATCAGGTGCCTGTGGGAATTTCATTTCTGGAAAAACAGCTTATCGGTCTGGTGGGAGGACCGGGAAAGAAAGGCTCTGTAGAGATGATGCATACCATTGTGGCGGGGATAGCGGCATCACACTGCTATACAGACGTGAAATTCGTCTTTCTCTACGATGAACCGGACGCGGACAGACGGAAAGAATGGGAGTGCATGCGCTGGTTCCCCCATGTCTGGTCGGAAGACAGACAGACCAGATACATGGCTGCAGATGAGGTGGAGAGAAGAGACATCCTCTTCGAGCTGTCCAATGTGCTCAGAGCGAGAGGGCAGGGAGCCGATACGAGAAAGAAGAAGGGCATCCCGAAGCCGTATTATCTGCTGTTTGTCTCGGATCCGGAACTGCTGGAGGGAGAACTTCTGGCGCATTACATTTACGAGCCGGTGCCGGAGTACGGCATGACCACATTTCTCATGGCTGAGAATGTGGAGCAGCTTCCGAATACCTGTGAGGACATTGTTGAGAATGACCGGTATTTCCAGGGATACTATAATCTTCTGGAAGGACAGATGGAGAGGAAGGCGGTCAAACTGGACCGGGTACGTTCGGATGAGCTGGAAAAGATGGGGAGAACACTTGCCGACGTCCGTGTAAACGAAGTGGAGACGACCAGCGAGATTCCTCAGACTCTGGACTTTTTCTCAATGTACGGCGTGAGGTCTCTGGAAGAGTTCCAAGTAAAGGAGAGGTGGAGAAAGAACAGGACCTACAACAGTATGCGGGCGCTGATCGGGAAAAAGTCCGGGGACGCGGACTGCTGTCTGGATGTACATGAGAAATACCACGGCCCCCACGGACTTGTGGCAGGCACCACAGGATCCGGAAAGAGTGAGACGCTTCAGACATATATTCTTTCCCTTGCCATCAATTTCAGCCCGGAAGACGTCTCGTTCTTTATCATAGACTTTAAGGGAGGAGGCATGGCGAATCTTTTCGAAGGGCTTCCTCATATGGCCGGACAGATATCGAATCTCTCCGGAAATCAGATCCGAAGGGCAATGATTTCCATTAAGAGCGAGAATCTGAGAAGACAGAAGATATTTACCGAGTACGGTGTGAACAATATCAATCTGTATACAAGACTTTATAAAAACCATGAGGCCGGCGAGCCTGTTCCGCATCTGTTTATTATCATTGACGAGTTCGCCGAGCTGAAGAAGGAAGAGCCGGACTTTATGCGGGAGCTTATCAGTGTGGCTCAGGTGGGAAGAAGTCTCGGGGTGCATCTGATACTGGCTACGCAGAAGCCAAGCGGCACAGTGGATGACAATATATGGAGCAACTCCAGGTTCAGGCTCTGTCTGAGAGTCCAGGACCGTCAGGACAGCAACGACATGCTGCATAAACCGGATGCGGCATTTATCACTCAGACCGGCCGCGGATATCTGCAGGTCGGAAATGACGAGATCTATGAACTGTTCCAGACCGGATGGAGCGGCGCGCCCTATGAAGAAAGCGAGTCCGGAACAGAGACGGCTGCGGTCATGCTGACAAGAACCGGGCGGGAATCGCTGGCGGCAAGCAGGATGCGGCGCCTCAGAAAGGAACATCCGGCAAAAGGAAAGAAAAAGGATATCACTCAGCTTGAGGCTGTCGTCGGATATCTGAAGCAAACGGCGGAAGAAGAAGGGTACCGGAACGCGAGAAAACTCTGGATGCCGGTTCTGGGAGACAGCATATATCTTGACGAGGCGGAGCAGAACGGAAAGAAAATTCCGGAGACAGGAAAATGGACTCTGAGCGCGCCTGTGGGAATCTATGATGATCCGGAACATCAGATCCAGGCTCCCTGTGTGATTGATTTTGCGGAACACGGAAACCTTGCGGTGTGCGGGGCTGTGGTGAGCGGAAAGAGTACATTTCTTCAGACCCTTCTGTATTCGCTTCTCCGGAATTACAGTCCGGATCAGCTGCAGTGTTATATTCTCGATTACAGCAGTCATCTCCTGGCTCCGTTCGAGCGGGCGCCGCATGTCGGAGGCATTATCTATGAGGATCAGGGAGAACGGCTGGGCAAATTCATGTATATGATGAATGCGGTGATGGAAGAACGAAGGAGAATGTTCCAGGGAGGAAACTACAGTCAGTATATACAGGCCTACGGACAGAAGATTCCGGCCATTCTTATTGTGATAGACAACTTCGGCGGATTCCGGGAAAAATCAGGCTGCAGATACGATGAGACCGTGCTGCGGATGGTAAGAGAAGGAACCGGCTACGGAATCTATCTGGCGGTCACCGCGGCGGGATATGGAATCTCCGAGATCCCCGGAAGGATCGCCGACAATATCCGGACGGTCGTCTCTCTGGAGCAGAGCGACAAGTTCAAATACATGGAAGTCATGCGGGCGACACGGCTTCCTGTACTTCCGGAAGCCGGGGTGAAGGGAAGAGGACTGACGGATGTGGACGGAAGAATCCTGGAGTTTCAGACGGCCCTTGCGCTGGAAGCCGACGACGATTTTGAGAGAGGAAGGATACTGGAGAAGAAGTGCCGGGAGATGGCGGAGAAGTGGACAGGAAAGCTGCCGTCGCCGATTCCGGAAATCCCGGAGAATCCGACGCTTGGAAAACTGGAAAAGCTGGAAGACTATCACAGGATGGCAGCAGGCGGAGACAGGGTTCCGATGGCATACGACATGGAGACGGCTGCGGTGTTCGGGGTCGGACTCAGAGAGACATACTGCTACACAATATCCGGACGTGCTCATACAGGAAAGACGAATGTGCTCAGACTTCTCATCTACGGAGCAAAGGCAGTCGGGGGAGATCTCTGCGTGATCGAACCGGGACAGGCGGAACTTAAGAAGACGGCCGCAGAGTGCGGCGCGAAGTATCTGACGGATATTGAAGGAATGTTCCAGTACTTTAAGGAGCTGACGCCGGTATTCATATCGAGAAACAAGAAGAAGAGAGGCTTCATCGATGAGGGGCTGGACGAGGATGAGATCTATCAGAGAATGAAGGCGGAGAGACCGGTATTTATTTTCCTGAGTGATCTGAAGGAATTTTTCTCGAGGGTATATCAGGCACAGGCGACAGTCGGGAACATGTCGGGATTCATGGAGAACATCATGGAGAAGGGAAGTCTTCACAGGATTTATTTCTTCGGCTGCCTGAAAACGGATGATACGGCTTCTCTGATGTCATACAGAGCATATCAGTCTTTTGTGTCGTATAAAAAGGGAGTGCACCTCGGCGGAAGCCTTACAGCGCAGAAGATATTCAATTTCCAGAATATCCCCTATGCGGAGCTTGGAAAATCTATGAAAAAAGGCGGAGGATACGCGGCAGATGAAGAGGATGAGACCATCGGAATCAAGATCGCCATACCGCTTGCAAGAAGGGATTGAGCCATGATAGTTATGGTAGTCGCCAGTCCGTCTGAGGAAGAGAGCGGATACATATGTATCTGCTCCAGAGGGCTGACAGGACAGCTGAGTGACGAAAAACTGGAGATACACCGATGTCCGTCGGTCATGGAGCTGGAAGAGCTGATCAGGACCGGCGAGAGGACAGATATGGCCTGCATTGACATTACCGTTCCGGACATGCTGAGGCTTACAGAAGCCTTCAGAAGCAGGAACGAGAGCGCCTATATCATTCTGATCGCCAGTCTTGACATATCTCCGGTGCTGTACATGAAGCCGGGGATCCATGCAGAATCACTTATTCTGAAACCGTTTCATAAGGAGCAGGCAGAGGAGGTGCTCAGGGAGGCGTTCTCCGAGCTGCTCAGGCGTTATCAGAAGCCGGACAGGGAGAAGATGTTCGTGCTGGACAATCAGGACGGACGCATCCTGATAGAGTATGACACGATCTGTTTCTTTGAGGCGCGGAATAAAAAGATCTATCTGAATACAGGCAAGGAAGAGTACGGGTTCTACGGGACAATCGAACAGCTGGAACAGGAGCTGGGGGAAAGGTTTCTGAGATGCCACAGAAGCTTTCTCGTGAACCGCGGAAAGATTGAGAGGACGGTGCTTTCGAGAAATCTTCTGCTCCTTGAGGGCGGTTTTGAGATCCCGGTATCCAGAACGTACAGACCGGTGATGAGACAGTTGGGAGGAAAATGACATGGAGGCAGGACATGGATGTATGGAGAAAGGGATACTTCTTGAATACCGGGAGATATTTCTGCTCCTTGAAAGTATCGGCGCAGAGTCGGTCAACGGAATCTGTCTGGATCAGAAACCGGTATCAGACGAGGAGGCGGTCAGAGTGCTGGCCGGCATGAACCGGAAAGGCTTCCTGGAGAATGAAGGCGGAGTATTCCGGATAGAGAAGCGAACAGGTCGGATGCTGCAGTGTATGGCATGGCCGGAACAGGATTATCCGATGGTGATTGAGGATGAGACATATTACTGTTATGAGAGGGGGCGGGAGGTGCTGGTGACGTCTCTCTGCCGGACGAGACAGAGGACACTGGAACTGCTCCTTTTCGGCAGAGAGGAATTTGAACGATGGAAAGAGGAGATGCGGGATGATACTTGTGGATATTGACGTGCCTGTAATGGGAAAACGGTATGATTTCCAGATCGACGAGAATATGCAGCTTGGCATGGTGGCCAGGCAGATACGGGATATGATTTGCCTGCAGGAGCAGTGTGCGTTTACCGGGAAGGATGAGGATCTGATGCTGTGCGATCCGTCAGGAAGGCGGATCCTTCCTCCGGAGAGAACCGCCGGAGACTGCGGGATTACAACCGGAATGAGCCTGGTTCTGGTCTGAACGGGCTGACAGGACGTCATTGGTCAGGAAATCGTGCAGTCTGTCAGAAAAAAATCAAAAAATACGGATCAGTGGTAAGATAAGTTCAACAGCAGAGGAAAAACAAAATAAACATTCCGAAGCGGGATAAAAATTTATTGGAGGTATTAAAATGGCAGAGATCAAAGTAATGACAAATGAGCTGAAGAGCAAGATTGAAGAGCTCCGCACACTGAATACGCAGTTTAAGAGTGCAGTGGGAGAGCTGGAGTCGACGGAAGCAAGTCTGAACAGTATGTGGGAAGGCAACGCAAAGACGGCATTCCACAACGCGTTTACAAGTGACAAGCAGCAGATGGATAATTTCTACACAGCGATCGAGCTGTACGCACAGAAGCTGGAAGTCATACTGGCCAAATACATTCAGGCAGAGAACACGAATATCGAACTGGCCAACAACAGGACATACAAGTAATTCTGACAGAGTCGCGGCAAATACAGAAAACAGCAGTGGAGAGAGAAAAGGAGAATCATTATGGAAGGAATTATCAGAGTATCACCGGAAGCATTAATTTCAACAGCAGGAGAGTTTTCAAATCAGGGAAGCACCATTAACACACTTACAGGAGAGATGATGCAGCTTGTAACAGGCCTGAATTCAATCTGGGAAGGCGAAGCGGCAACCACATACATGACAAAATTCAAGGGACTGGAAGACGATATTCAGCGCATCGTGAGGATGGTTCAGGAACATGCATCCGATCTGGAAGAGATGGCAAGCGTATATCAGGAAAGCGACAAGGCAGGCGCCGACGAGGCGAACGGACTGGTGACAGATGTGATCCAGTAGCAGATGTGGGGAAAACAGCGTGATTAGGATTCGGTCAGAAGAGTTAAAAAATATATCATCAGAGCTTTCCGGGCAGGCCCGGGAGACAGCCCGGATCAGAGAACGGCTGTGTGATGTGGAAAGAGAGATCAGCCGGCAGTCGTATACGGAGGAGACGATCAGCCGGCTGAAGGCTCTGGAGACAACACTGGAAGAGCTTCAGCAGCAGATCACGGAGATGTCTGACGGGCTTGCGGAAGTCTGCCGGATCACAGAAAAGACAGAGAAGAATATCGTTGACATGTATGAAGGTGAAAAGCGTGTATGGGAGCCTGTAATGACAGGCCGGATCAGAATAGAATTCAACCGTTTTCTGAAAGAAAATGTAAAGATAGAACTTTAAGCGGGGTGAGAGTGGATGAGTGACCGGATAGAGATTGAGACTGATATGCTGAACTCGGATAAAGACAGCATTGCGGATGAAATAAAAGAGATAAAAAATGAGCTTGAGCTTCTCAGGGATGATACAGTTGGTATGAATTCGCTCTGGGAGGGACCGGCAGCCGCAGCATATCAGAGCAGAATGGCTGAGGATATTGAGAATGCACTTCAGGTGTGCACGGAACTGGCGGAATATGTCTCGTGCATGGAATATGCATCCAGAGAATATGTAAGCTGCGAGCAGTCGATAGAGAGCATTGTAAATCGGATCAGAGTTTGAGAGAGGGAGAGAAGAGATGGACGGACTGCAGAGTGTAGTGATAAAGGTTTCACCGGAAGCCCTTGCAGGAAAGGCGGGGGATGTACTGAATCGGATCAGCGCTGTTGAAAAACGGTTTGACAGGATAGAGTCGTCCGTAAAACGTTCCTCGGATTACTGGTGCGGGGAGGCGGGAGAAACTCACCGCGCGGTTTATCAGGACTGCCGGACAAAGATTGAAGAGACTCTGGGTCGGTTTCGGGAGACGGCAGAGATTCTCGAAGAGATCGCTCAGAATTATATATCAAATGAGACATCGGCGGAAGGCGAGGCAGACGGACTGCCCACGGACGTGATAGTATAGGAGGTTTAAGATGGGATTTCTGGAGTTTGATTTTCAAAAGGCGAATGCCCAGATAGAGGAACTGGAGCAGATAGCGGCAGATCTGGAAAAGCTTGTCTCCTCCCGCTATGAAGAGTCGATGCAGCAGCTGGGAGGAGCCTGGAAAGGAGCCGGAGCGGAAGCGTATATGAGAAAGGCGTCCAGGCTTCAGGAGAAGATGGAGCGCTCGGCCGGGGATGTGCGCAGCACGGCGGAGGTCTTCCGGAATGTGACAAGACAGGTCAGACTTGCCGAAGAGCGGGCCGCACAGATCGCGGCCGAGAGGGAATCATGACGGAACTTGAGATCCTTCTGGTCATCCTGATCATAACCGCGGTTCTTCTGCTTGCCGGTCTTCTTGTGTGGATTTTCATCAGAAAACACCGGGAAAACCATATCGTCATGCAGGGCGGTATGGATATAGACACACAGAAGAGCGGAGCGGATTCGGGAAGGATGTTCAGAGGGACAACGGAACAGAGCGGCGGCACCTATATACTGCAGGGCAGCCGGAAAGCCATGTATCACATCTGTCTCCAGGAAGTGACGAGGGGGGAGAATTACACCGCAAGATTCCGGGACAGCATAGGGATCGGGCGTGCACAGAATATAAAAGGAATGGAAAATTTCCTTACCATAAAAAATGATATGAGAGTGTCAAACTTTCACTGCCGTCTGTTTGCGGCAAACGGCATGATCTACATAGAAGATGCAGGATCAAAGAATCACACGGAAGTCAACGGGCAGAGGATCACCCGGCCGTGTGCTTTGAAAAATAATGATCTTATCAGGATCGGGAATACGCGGCTTCGGGTAAAGTTCTGAGGAGGCTGACAGATTTGAGAAAGAAACTGCTTATTGCAGCATTGATAATATTAACTGTGACAGGAGGAAGCGGATGTGCCATGTTAAAGATAACATCAGAAAAGGAAAAGATCGTTTCCAGGATGGAAGAAAAATACGGAGAGGATTTCCGGTTTGTGGAATGGCAGTTTAAGAAGCTCGGAAGTGAGAACTGCGCAGCACATCTGGAATGTGATTCCCTCCCCGGACAGCTGATCAAAGCCGGAAAGAAGATCGTTCCTGACGGAGAAGCTGTTTACTATGACAATTACATGGGCTGTAAATATGAGGATGAAATACAGACAGAGCTGGAGCATGCCGTACGGAATGTATATCCCCGGAGCAGGGTGATTTTTCTGACCGCGTCCTCGCAGTTTCCGGATAATATGGGTCCGGAGATGAGCGTGGAGGATATCATTCAGGATCGGGATACGCTTCTTGCAGCAGTGATCGTTGCAGAAGAGAAATGGGATGCGGCGCGCAAAGAGACCCGGCTGGAGAATCTCCGGCAGGAGCTGGAAGACAGAAAGATCCGGCTGGACGGGAATCTGTTTGTCACACAGGATGAGGCAGCCTGTGCCCGGATAGATGAAACAAATTATCATGACTGGATCTCGCGGGAGGACTGGTTCAGCGGCAGATGCTATTTCGCAATGGACAAAGCATATGAATTCTATTATGCAAACTGGAGGTGAAGAAGATGAATGAGAGTGAAGTGAATCTTGCGGCAATTTTAAATGTCTTTACTTCCTGGGAGTATGCAGACCATTTTGAGGGGGGCACACTGGAGGAAGTCCTGCTCAGAGCACGCGACCAGATCGCTGAGACAGGAGACGCGGATGCGATACAGGCGTATGAGATACTGTCCGATGCCGTAGAACGGTATCCTGGATTCGGGGATACAAAGATACTCGGACAGAGCTGGAATCAGGGAGATATGTTCAACTCAGAGACCGTTGCCTGTGCTTTTGAGCTCCCGTCAGGCGAGATATATGTCTCATACTGCGGCACCGGAGACGGCGGGTGGATTGACAATGCACACGGAGTGACAGAAGCATCCACGCAGCAGCAGGAGGAGGCCGCCAGATATTTTGACTATCTGGTAGAAAAATACGGATGGACGGAGGAGGATCACATCATCATAACAGGACACTCCAAGGGCGGAAACAAATCGCAGTATGTGACCCTTATGGCTGAGAACAATGATCTGATCGACACATGTTACTCCATGGACGGACAGGGGTTCTCAGACGAAGCCATCGAGATGTTCAAAGAAAAATACGGAGAAGAAGGATATCAGGAAATCCTTGATAAGATGTATGCGATCAACGGATATAACGACTATGTAAGTCCTCTTATCAATCCCATCATAGTAAAGGATCACACCATATATCTTGAAACAACGGAGAACCCAGACGGAGGAATGCGGGGGGATTATGAAGGGTTCCATATGGTCAATATGTATTTCCGCTATGAAGACGGCGAATTTATCTCTGTTCTGACACCGGAGACAGAAAGGGGACCGCTTGGGGACCTTGCGGAGCGACTTTCGGAATATCTGATGAGTCTTCCGGACGATCAGAAGGACGCCGCGGCTATGTTAATCATGCAGATACTGGAGAATCTTGAGGGAAGGACAGTCGGGGTAGACGGAGATCATGTATCAGTTGATGATATACTTTCGTTTGGAGCTGATACCATCGTACCGGTGGTATTCAATATCATAGGGTCAGAGGAAGGAAGGCAGGTTCTTGCTGATCTTCTGAGAAGATTCTCAGAGGAGACGAACATCCATCCGGCGATTATAGGCGTCACGGTTATCGTGCTCGCACCTCTGGCACTGAATCTTCTGGTATCCGTATCTCTGTTGTATAAGCTGGTTAAGTTTATCAGGGATATGATAGAGAAACTCGGAGAGGCATTTGCAAAAGCGGTGGAGGCTTTCAGTGCTTTCATAGATTATATCCAGGATATCGGGAATGACTTTATAGAGTGGATCAAAAGCTGGGGAAAGACGGCGGATTACAGCTGGTTCAGAACCGATACGAGGATGATGCGCCGGATATCTTCGGAACTCAGGAGTCAGCAGACCGAGCTGGACAGAGAGGCGCAGAGAATCCGGGCTGTCAGGAAGAGCGTGGACTTCGGACTGCTCACAAAGCAGGCATTGTATTTTAAGATGACCTCGCTGGCGAGAAATCTGGAGTACAGAGCGGATGAGCTGGGACGTCTTGCACAGGCGCTTGAGAAATGTGCCGATCAGTATGAGAAGAACGAAAGAAAGATTGTCGATCACTATCAGACAGCGTAGAGCAGTTTCCGCTACGCATTGGAGAGAGCATTTTTCAGATAAGCTGAAAAATGCTCTCTTTATTTATATATAAGATCTTTCCATTGCCTGAAGAAAAAAATAAGGATATAATTTATCATAACTACCGGAATACGGCCTGCAGGGAGATGGACTTGAAAGTGAGAAAAAGACAAAAGAAGAACAGGAAAAAGGACGGTTCAGGACAGCGGATCAGAGTGGCGGCCGTCATGCTGATTCTGAGCGCACTGTTGATGGCGGCTTCAGCGAAGTTCCCGGCATATGCGGAATGGTATTCGGAGAAGATATATCCCCTCCTGGTGGACACTGTCGGCAGACTGACAGGGCTGCTGCCTTTTTCCGCGGCGGAGATCTGTCTGTATCTTCTCCTCTGCGGACTGGCAGTATCGGCTGTTCTTGCCGCGGCGAAGATTGTGAAGGGAGGCAGGGCGTCAGCCGTGCTGTACGTCTGGTTTTCCAAAGTGATACTGGCGGTGTCCGTGCTGGCGCTGCTATACACTGTCGGATGCGGGATCAATTACCGCAGAAACTCCTTCTCCACAGAGGAGAGGATCGTCACATCAGTCTACGGCACAGATGAGCTTGAGAAAATATGCGTCTGGCTCACAGAGGAAGTAAATGCCAGAGCAGAAGAAGTTCCCCGTGACGGGCAGGGAGTGATGGAACTGAGCGGACCGGAGGGGGAAGGAGCAGCGGAGGCCATGGAAATGCTCGCGGAAGAATTTCCTTCGCTTGAAGGGTATTATCCGGAACCGAAAGAGGTGATTGTCTCAGAGATCCTTTCTTTTCAGGGCCTGACGGGAGTGTATTCTCCTTTCACGGTGGAAGCGAATTACAACGGTGATATGACGCCGTACAATATTCCCTTCACGGTCTGCCACGAACTCTCCCATCTGCGTGGGTTTATGGAGGAAAAAGAGGCGAATTTCATAGCCTTTCTGGCCTGCATCGGATCAGACCGGACGGATTTTCAGTACAGCGGATATCTGTCCGGATGGACATACTGCATGAATGCGCTTTACAGGACGGACAGGGAGACGTGGCAGGAGGTGAGAGGTCTTCTCGATGAGAGAGCGGAAACGGACGTTGCGGCCAACTCGGAGTTCTGGAGCAGTTATGAAGGAGTGATATCAGAGACGGCTGACCGGGTAAATGATACATATCTGAGGGTTAACGGACAGGCCGAAGGAGTAAAGAGTTATGACAGGATGGTAGACCTGATTGTAGCATATTTCAGGGATAAGGTGTGACATTATTCCGCGGAGGCGGATAATGAATAGGTTACTTTAACGAGGAGGAAGCATCATGAAAAAGTATTGGAACAGACTGGCTGCAGCCGGAATGGCGGCAATGATGACAGGATCTCTGCTTACGGGGTGCGGGACACAGGCGACGCCGGAGAATCTGCTTCGGGATATGACCGAGAGAATGGAAGAGACAGATTCTGCGCTCTGCACAATGGTAATGTCCATGGAAGCGACGGACGGGACAGATACGATCGGACTGACGATGGATCTGGATATGGAGACCACATCCGATCCGGATGCGGCTCATGGGAAAGGCCGTATTGACATGGATGTGAGCGGTACGAATATAGGGACGGAGATGGAGATATATTCTGTTGAGGAAAATGATCAGTACGTCACCTATACAATGGTAGAAAACCAGTGGACCAGAGCGGAGAATGAAGAAAGCGGCATACCGGGAAATGAGATGTTCGGTGATATTGAAGATCAGGCAGATCTGTTCGAACTGTCTGAAGATCTTGTGGATGTAAACGGGCAGGAGTGTTTCGAGCTTCAGGGGAATATCGGCGGCGATGCCGTCGGCAGCATGCTGGAGGAGGATATGCTGGATTCGCTCGCCGGGATAGCCGTTGATGAGAGCGAACTTGCCAGTGCCGAGATTCCCTGTACCATTGATATTTACAGAGAAACAATTCTCCCTGCAAGGATCTATATTGACATGGCGGATATCATGACCAGTGTGATGAGCGGGACGGCTGCCGGCGCGTCTTTCTCTGAATGCTATATCGAGATGACGTTTACAGAATTTGACAGTGTGGATGAAATAACGGTTCCGGAGGAAGCGCTGGCGGCATCCGGCGGCACTTCCGGACAGGACACAGAGGGAGGCGTTCCGGAATATAATACTGAGCAGCCTTCCGCTACTGCAGAGCAGAGCGGTGAACTGGGAAGCAGCTGGGAAAGCCATACCGTACAGATCAATGATACGGTCATAACACTGCCGTGCTCTTATGAGGATCTTCAGGCGGCGGGAGTGACGCTGAATACAGAGTATACCCCGGAGAATTATATTGTCAATGCGGAAGAATATGAGCTTGCATGGTTTACAGACGGAATGGGAAATGAGGTCATGGCAGAAATGGTCAACGGCGGTTCTGAGGCGGTTGAGATCACCGAGTGCTTCGTGGGAGGCATATCGGTAAGTTCTTATGATCTTGAAAACGGAGGAATGACAGTGATTTTCCCGGGAGGAATACAGATCGGAAGTACAAAAGATCAGGTGCTTGCTGCTTACGGACAGACAGAAGATGTATATGAGGGGGATTACTCCCATATGTACACCTGGTATGGAGAGAACTATTATTATGAAAGCTGCGAGATTGATTTCGACGCGGCGACCGGGCTTGTGAGCGATATGTATATGACCTGTTATGATTTATAACAGCAGAAAGTATTCCAGATGATCTGATAAAAAATGAAAAAAGTGCTTGCAATTGCATAAGCCTTATGATATTATAAAACACGGTCACTGCCGAGGTGGTGACCGGTTTCATGGCCCCGTGGTCAAGCGGTTAAGACATCGCCCTTTCACGGCGGTAACACGGGTTCGATTCCCGTCGGGGTCATTTGCACATAAGTTCCTGAAATTCAGGCGCCGAGTGCTCGTATTAAGGCGCAGTAGCCAAGTGGTAAGGCGTGGGTCTGCAACACCCTGATTCACCGGTTCAAATCCGGTCTGCGCCTCTCATAAACCCGAAAGATGTAAGGTCTTTCGGGTTTTCTTTTGCTTTTCATAAGACTTTCCCCTTATATTTCCAGATATATTAAGATAGCGTTCAGAAACTGTTAAGAAATATGTGTCATAATGAAAATCCCTTAGAGAAGGGATTGGAAATTCATGGAAGATAAGAGGTGACGGCAATATGAACAGAAGTGAAGAGTTTCGGGATCTTCCCGGCAATATCCTTGACTGTCTGGAGAATACAGAAGAACGTTTCCGGTATAAGACTGCGGTGGAGGATGACAAACTCACACTGACTTATCATGAACTGATGGTAATGGCCAGGAGAATCGGCAGCGGAATACTCCGGAGAACACGGCCGGGAATGCCGGTTCCCGTTCTCATGGAGAAGAGTCCGGTGAGCCTGGCGGTAATGCTTGGAGCTGTCTATGCGGGCTGCTTCTATGTCCCTGTCAACCCGTCGAATCCGGCGGAGCGGCTTCGAAAGATATTCCGCACGCTGGATTCCCCGATCGTCGTGACAGATGAGGCGGGACAGAGGATCCTGAGGGAAGTGGAGGAACACGGCGAGATGCTGACCGCAGAGGAACTGCTTTGCGAGGATGTGGATATTATTCGTCTGGAACAGATCAGGGAAGCGGGCAGTGAGACGGACATTCTCTATGCCCTCTTCACATCAGGATCCACAGGGACTCCCAAGGCGGTGGCAGTCAGTCACGGGGCGGTGATCCGGTTTATCGGACATTTCACAGAGATATTCGGAATCACGGAGAAAGACAACATTGGAAATCAGGCCCCCTTTGACTTTGACGTATCAGTGAAGGACATCTATTCTGCCATTATGACGGGAGCTTCGCTGACGCTCATACCGAAAGAATATTTTTCCACTCCCCCGCGGCTGCTTGACTACATCTGCGGGAAAAAGGTGACCACACTTATATGGGCCGTATCTGCGCTCACCCTCGTCTCAGCGCTGAAAGGGCTGGATTACCGAGTGCCGGAGGCGGTAAATAAAGTCATGTTCAGCGGTGAGGCCATGCCTCCGAAGCAGCTCAGAATCTGGCAGGAGGCGCTCCCGGACGCCTCATTTGTGAATCTGTACGGCCCCACGGAGATCACATGCAACTGTACTTATTATCCTGTGGAAAGAAAGTTCGGGGATGAGGAGAAGATACCTGCAGGGAAGGCGTTCCCCGGCCGTCGTGTATTTCTGCTGGACGAGCATGACAGGGAGATCGTGGTTCCGGAACAGACAGGGGAGATCTGTGTGTCCGGAGAATCGCTGGCAGAGGGTTATTACAACAACAGAGAACAGACAGAAAAACATTTTGTCATGTTTCCGGTGTCCGGAGGAAAGCCGGAGAGAACATACAGAACCGGAGACATGGGATATTATGACAGAGCCGGAGAACTGGTATTTGCCGGGCGGAAAGACTTTCAGATCAAGCACATGGGGCACAGAATCGAGCTGGAAGAGATTGAGAGTGCGATGAATGCGGTGGAAGGCGTCACCAGGAGCTGCTGCATATTCGACCGCGAAAAGAACCGTATCTGCGGCTTCTATATGGGAGATGCCCAGCCGCCTGAGGTGAGAAGGAGCATGAAGCGGAAAGTGCCATCATATATGATACCGTCCAGGCTGTCAAGGGTTGAGTCCATGCCGCTGAACAGAAACGGCAAGACGGACAGAGAGCGGCTGAGACTGCTCGCGGTCCGGGAAAACGGGGAGAGACCGGATCGGCTGTCTGTGAAAGAGAAAAAGATGGAAGGGAGTTAATATATATGAAAACAGATATGCTTCAGTACGCGGCAGCCCGATACGGAACGCCGCTCTATGTATTTGACCTGGACATTCTGAAAGAGCAGACCGGAAGAATCAGGGAAAAGCTTGGAACGGAGACCGGACTGTGCTATGCGATGAAAGCAAATCCATTCCTCACAGAACAGATGGCGGAACTTACAGACCGCATTGAGGTGTGTTCCAGAGGGGAATTTGAAATATGCAGGCGTCTGGGAATTCCGCCGGAGAAACTGCTTATCTCGGGACTCCTCAAGAAGAAAGAGGACATCGAGGCGATACTGGAATACTGCGGAGGAAGATGTGCGTATACGGTGGAATCTGTCAGGCAGTTTCACTATCTGGCGGAGTGGAGTGACGCGCGTGCCGTATCCCTTCGGCTGTATCTGAGACTTACGGGCGGAGATCAGTTCGGGATGGATGAAGCAACATTGAGAAACGTGATCGGACTGATCAATATGAGCCCGTATCTGGAGATTGAAGGACTGCACTACTTTACGGGAACTCAGAAGAAGTCTCTGAAACAGCTTGGGAAGGAACTGGAATATCTGGACGATTTCCTGATCAGAATGAAAAAGGAGGCAGGCTGCGAGGTGTCCTGTCTGGAGTACGGCCCCGGAATCGCTGTTCCGTATTTCCCCGGGAAAGATCCGGAGACATTCAGTGATGAAGGGCTTGAAAGTCTGGGAAATATGATTGCGGGGATGCGCTGGAAAGGCAGAGTTACAGTGGAGATGGGCCGCGCGTTCGCGGCTATGTGCGGGTATTATCTCACTCAGATCTGTGATGTGAAGACGAACGGCAGCAGGAACTACTGCATTGTGGACGGAGGAAATCACCAGATTAATTACTACGGACAGATCCGCGGAATGTATGAGCCGTATATGGAGATCATCCCTGAGGTATCTGATCGGGAGAGAAAGTGGACTGTCTGCGGATGTCTCTGCAGTGTGAATGACATTCTGTGCAGGGATGTGCAGATTCCGGGGATCAGAACAGGACGCGTTCTGGTGTTTGAGAGAGCGGGAGCTTACTCGGTGATGGAGGGAGCGGCGCTGTTTTTAAGCCATTCGCTGCCGGCTGTCACATCCTGGAGCCGGACAGACGGATGGCGGCTTCTCCGGAAGCGTACGGATACTTATCCTTTTAACATGGCGGACAATCTGATACAGACAGCAAAATAAAAGAAGGAGACAGATAAAATGGAAGAATTAATGGAGATTTTAAGAGAGATAGATGACAGCATCGATTATGAAAAGGAGACGGCACTGATCGACAGCCAGCTGCTGGATTCGTTTGGTGTGATCACGCTTGTGGCGGAACTGGAAGAGAATTTTGACATTACGATCGAGGCGGCTGAGATGGTGCCGGAAAATTTTAACTCGGCAGAAGCAATCTGGAAGATGATACAGAGATTACAGGAGAACTGATCGATGGCATATAATGCTTCACTCTACATTTTTATATTTCTGCCCATCTGTCTTGCTGTCTATCAGATGACGCCGGAGAAGCACAGGTGGAAGGTTCTGCTTGGATTCAGCTGGCTGTTCTTTTATATGATCAGCGGAAAACTGATTGTGTATCTGCTGGGAACAACGCTTCTGACACATTATATCGGAATCTGGCTCACCTGGCTGAAGACACGAGAACAGATGGAAATCGGGAATGCGGACCGAATGCAGAAAAAGGAGATAAAAAAGAAATATCAGAAAAAGCGGCGTGCCGTGCTGTTTCTGGGAGTATTGATCCTGCTGTCGGTTCTGGCCTGTCTGAAATATTACAATTTCTTCGTACATAATACAGAAATGATACTGGACAGATTTTCCCTTGCTTTCCCGCTTGAGACAAGGCAGGTGATGATGCCCATCGGGATTTCATTCTATACACTGCAGGCCATCGCATATATGGCGGATGTATACTGGGGAAAGATACAGGCGGAGGAGAATCCGGGGAGGATGGCGCTGTTTCTGGGCTTCTTCCCTCAGATAATGGAAGGACCCATATGCAGGTACTCGGATACGGCGGAATCTCTCTATCAGGGGAAATCCCTCCGGTATGAGAATATTTCCGATGGGTATGTAAGAATATTCTGGGGACTGTTTAAGAAAAAGATTGTTGCGGACCGTCTTGCGGCGCCTGTGGGAGTGATTTTCGGGCATTACACGCAGTATCACGGGGCGGTGGTCGCAGCGGCCGCCGTCGCCTATACGGTTCAGCTTTATATGGAGTTCTCGGGATGTATGGATATAGTGATCGGGAGCGGAAAACTGTTCGGCATCAGCCTCCCGGAGAATTTCCGGCAGCCGTTCTGCGCAAGAAACGCGTCTGAATTCTGGAGGCGCTGGCATATCACGCTTGGAACATGGTTCAAGACATATATTTTTTATCCGGTTTCTGTGTCCGGCCCGGTGAAACGCTGGAATCAGTATGGAAGAAAGCATGCGGGGAAATACGTGACAAACCTTGTGACGTCGGCGCTTGCCCTGTTTCCGGTCTGGCTGTGCAACGGGCTGTGGCACGGCGCGAAGTGGAGCTACATCTTTTACGGCATGTATTATTTTACACTGATTCTCCTGGGAACGGCGGTGAAGCCGGTAAGGGAAAGGATCCTTCAGGCCTGTCATATTCGGGAAGACGCGCCTTACTGGAGAGTTCTGCAGATCGGGAAGACATGGGTGATTATATTTACCGGGGAGCTGTTCTTCCGGGCAGATGGTTTCCGCGCCGGGCTGCATATGTTCCGCAGTATCTTCCGGGGATTTGATATCCGGCAGTTCTGGGACGGCACTCTGCTTGGATTCGGCATGGGAAGAGCAGACCTTATTGCCGTGGCAGCGGGATGCATAGTCGTTGCTGTTGTCGGATCCGTAAGTGAACGGAAAGGCAATGTTATCGGACGGCTGGGAAAAGTCAGGACACCTTTAAGGTGGTGCGCGTATTACGCGCTGATTCTGGCGGTGTTTCTTTTTGCGGCTTACGGAGACGGCTATCAGGCAGTGGATCTTATCTATGCAGGATTCTGAGACGGGTGAAGAAAGTGAGGATTTGAGGTGACAGTATGAAGATGAAAATATTAAGACGATGTACGGCTTTTTTCCTTATACTCGGAGTCCTGCTGTGGGCATGCTCTGTCTGGACGGACAGGCTGGCGGAGGATATGGCGGACAGTGTGCCGGGGAGAAACCATACGGTGGCAAAGATTTCGGCGGAACCTGAAAATACAGTAGACCTTCTCATCCTCGGGGACAGTGAGAGTCATACCTCCATGTCTCCGATGGAACTGTGGGGAGAGAGCGGCGTATCGGCATATGTCTGCGGACAGAGCGGACAGCGCATTCAGGAGACGTATTACATGCTTAAGAAAGCGCTGCAGACACAGAGCCCGAAAGCAGTCATCCTGGAGACAAATGTAATGTTCCGGGATCCCGGATTCTTCAGAAATCTGCAGACGTGTTTTGCGGAGCCTCTTCGGTATTATATGCCGGTGTTCCGGTATCACAGTCTGTGGAAGATGATTTTTGACGGTCAGAAGAATACGGAAGACGATTATAAGGGATTTATGATACGCAATGCGGTAGATCCCTGTGACGGAGAAGAGTATATGAAAGAGACGACAGAGAGACAGGAGATTCCGGAATTTGCCCGGATCTATATGGAGAAGATCACGGAACTCTGCAGGAAGAATGACATCTCTCTCGTCCTGATGAGCGCTCCCTCCCCGAAAAATTATAATTACAGAAAACATAATGCCCTCCAGGAATATGCCGATGCACAAGGTCTTCCCTATATTGATCTCAATCTTAAGACGAAGGAGATTGGCATAGACTGGAAGCAGGACAGTTACGATAAAGGGGATCATCTGAATGTGTACGGGGCTCAGAAAGTAACAGCGTATATGGGAAAATATTTAAAAGAAAATTATGATCTTCCGGACCACAGAGGGGATCCGAAGTATGCGGACTGGGATCAGATGGAGAAAAAATACCGGGAAAAACTGAATCTCTGAGGATTCGGTTTTCCCGGTATTCTATATATCAGCATGGCCGGTTATTCAGCGGAAGAGCTCCGCCGCAGCTTTCACGAGATATCCGGTATCTTTCACACCTGCTGTTTCATAGGGGGAGTGCATGGCCAGCTGGGGAAGACCGATATCCACAGTGTTGAGAGCCACCTGCGTGTTGGAAATATTTCCCAGGGTGGATCCTCCGGACATGTCGGATCGGTTTACAAAGGTCTGTACCGGTACGCCGGCCGCACTGCAGATATCGCGGAATATGGCGGCGGACACACCGTCGGTGCAGTACTTCTGATTGGCGTTGAATTTGATCACAATCCCGCCGTTTAAGCAGGGCCGGTTCACGGGATCAGCCTTGTCTGTGTGGTTGGGGTGTACGGCGTGCGCATTGTCCGCGGAGACCATGAAACTGTCTGCCAGATGAATCAGATAATCTTCACGGGAAAAACCGAGGCTTTCGTGAGCGCGCGTCAGGGTGTCGTACAGGAAGGTGGACGCGGCGCCCTGTTTTGTGCCGCTTCCTACTTCTTCATTATCCAGGACACAGTGGACGGCCATATATTCTTTTTTCTCTCCTGAGAGGAATCCTTTCAGGGAGGAGAAGGCGCACTGCAGGTCATCCAGACGGCCCGAGGAGAGGAATTCTCCCGATGCGCCCCAGATGCTGGCGCGCTGCCGGTTGTAGAGGAAGAGATCATGTCCGAGAATATCTTCCGGGTTCACTCCGGCGGATTCCGCGATGGTCTTCATAAAAGTTTCCTTTGCGGTAATGTCTCCGTAGAGGGGAAGCATATCTTTCTGAGCGTTGTATTTATAGCCGTCGTTTACTTCACGGTTCATGTGGATGGCGAGGTTGGGGATCATCACAAGATTCCGGTCCACATTGACCAGGATAGACCGGAATGTACCGGGCTCTCCGTCCCGGACGATCACTCGCCCGGCTACCGAGAGAGGACGGTCGAACCACGGAGCGCAGAGCATCCCGCCGTAGCGTTCTACATTCAGCTTTATATAATGTCCGTCCGCCTCCATCTCCGGGTTTTCCTTGATCTTGAAAGAAGGAGAATCGCTGTGGCTTGCCATGATACGCATGCCCTTCATCTCCTGTTCCGGGATCGTAAACGCGATCAGGGATGAGCCGTTTCGGGTTACGAAATACTTGCCCCCGTTTTCGATCTTCCATTTCCGGTTTTCTCTTAACTCCGTAAATCCCTCGTCTTTGAGCATCTCCGACATGGTCTGCACTGCATGAAAGCAGGTGGGACTCTTTTCAATAAATTCAATGAGTTGTTTGGAAATTTCATTATACATGGTGAATTGTCCTCCGATTTTGTACAATGGTGCTCATTGGGGTCAGGCCCCTTTGCAATTCTGCAAAGGGGCCTGACCCCAATGAAAATTATTTTCTTTTTGCGATGACCGGCATGATAAACCCGAGTCCGATAAGGACGAACGGTGTCACGATGTTGAGTACAAGCTGGAAGGGATCATCCGACCAGATACCCAGGATACATGCGAATGCCGTGACCAGGAAGCACCATCCGCCGAGGATCATGCCCAGTGTACGGCCTTTGACAAAACGGTATTCGGCAGAAAACTTTTCTCCGGCTTTCTTGAGCGCAATGTATGCGACAAATACCCAGAGGTAGCGCAGCGGCATGCACACGGAGTTTACCTTGACAAGCCATTTTACCAGTGCGTCCACGTTTTCGATACCCAACACGGGAACAATGATCAGGATGGAGACAATGACAGTGACCAGTTTGTGGCCGTTCGTATATGTTCCGTATTTGTTCTGCTTGAAGAGTGATTTCGGGATGTATCTTTCATCCGCGCTGTCAAGCAGCATACGCAGCGGCGCGTCGATGGAAAGAACCATGACGGAGAACTGGCTGATCAGGTTCACTACTGCGTAGATTACGACAAAGAGATCGCCTACATGGTAGTATTCACCCAGTGTCTGGAATGCGTAGTAAGCGCCGTTTGTCATAAGATCCTCAGGAATATTGTTGGAATCGAACATCATTCCCAGAGCAATGGTTCCGAGCACAGCGCAGACCGCCACCATTGTGGCGAGGGCGATCATACCTTTTGCGAAATCCTTTGAGGGATCTTTCATTTTATTGACATAGGGCGAGATCTTCTCACATCCGCCGACCGCAAATACCAGGATGGAAAGATTCAGGAAGAACTTTCCGTCGAATGTGGGCATGAACGTGTCGACAGACCATTCGATGTCCAGCACGTTTGCTCCCGTGATCGCCGGCGCCGCCAGCATCATGAGGATAAAGAGCAGGGACATGATAAACATGGTAGAACCTGCCAGAGCGGTCAGTTTCTTCAGAACGCCCAGTCCTCTGGAAGCGAGCCATACCGCGAAGAGAAACAGGACAAGGCAGATGACAGCCATAATCCGCGTGTTCATTCCGCTGGCACGGGAATCGCGGAAAAACGCCCAGCTTGCCGCGATCACGGATGAGTTCGGCTTCTGGGAAATGTAGGGCATATGGACGACCCAGTAAGTCCATCCGGCCATGTACGCCATTCCGGGTCCGATGGTCTCATGGATCCAGGAGCTGACGCCCCCGCCTTCGTTTTTGAAAGTACTTCCCAGCTCGCCGACCATCAGAGCGTAGGGAATGAAATACAGTGCAAACAGGATAATCCAGGATACGATCGCTTTCAGGCCGCCGTATTCGGAGAAGCCGTTGATGACGTTTCCGAACCCCCAGACGGTGGAAAATGCCATGAAAGCAAGGTTGTACCAGAGGATTTTCTTTTCGTTGCTTTTGTTCATTGTGAACTCTCCTCTCATGTGATTATTTATGATTCTGACAGGATTTTTGATAAATCCGGGTCAGACGGTGTCTCTATGTTATCGTGGAGAGAGATAAAGTGTCAAGGAGAAAATAAAAGGAAACCCCCATGATTTGTGACTCGGCGGCTTTTATCAGATGGGGGAAGACTCCCGCCTCTACAGGCGGGGAGGAAAATATGTATCAATGGCGGGTGTCAATCCCCCATCTGATAAAAGCTCCGCGAGGGCGCTGAACGTCCGGGGGACGTTCGCTTAGCGCCGACCGTAGTGGAACGAAGAGCGCAGGGATTCGGAGAAGCATTATGTCGGCTGATGCCGACCCGAATCCCGCGCCAAGACTCGCGAGCGAGTCTTGAAGCCTGAAACGGAAACGAATTGCAAACTTTACAATGAAAGAACCGTAATTTATACTGAGAGCACAAGGAGATGATGTGAATGAGAATATTAGTCGCTGAAGATGAGCGGGATCTGAACCGGATTCTGACTTCAAGTCTGGAAGCGGAACATTACAGTGTAGATTCCTGTCACAGCGGAACGGAAGCGCTGGAGTATCTGGAGAGCGCAGAATATGACGCAGCGGTGCTGGATATCATGATGCCGGGAATGGACGGGCTGACCGTTCTGAAAAAGATCAGACAGAAGAAGATCAACACACCGGTTATCCTTCTCACAGCCCGCGACAGCATAGAGGACCGGGTCAGCGGTCTGGATGCGGGCGCCAATGATTATCTGGTGAAACCGTTTGCGTACGAGGAGCTTTCTGCCAGGATACGGGTCCTTCTGAGAAAGCCGGCGGAGACGCCTAAGACCTGCTACCGGGTGGGAGGGCTGGAGGTTCACATGGATACGCATCAGGTGCTCAGGGACGGCGAGGAGGTTAAACTGTCGGGAAAAGAGTTTGCTCTTCTACGGTACATGGTTCAGAATGCCGGTACGGTGCTGTCGAGAGACCGTCTGGAACAGCATCTGTGGAACTACGATTACATGGGGAGTTCCAATGTGATCGATGTATATATAAGGTATCTGCGCAAAAAGATCGATGACGGCCGCGAAACAAAACTGATTCATACGGTGCGCGGCGCAGGCTATGTCCTGAAGGAGTAAAGAATGAAAAGAATGTCTCTGAAATTCAAACTGACCCTTCTCTATACTTTTTTTATGCTCCTGATGACCGGAGCTGTTTTCGCGGTTCTCTTTTCGCTGAGTACCCGCGAGATCCTGGCTTCGACGCAGTCTCAGCTTGAGCACAGGGTGCAGGAGAGCATAGAGGATATCAGAGTGCGCGGGGATGAGATCCGTCCTGACTCGGACTTCTATTCGGTTACAAGAGACGTATATCTGTCCCTGTACGATGAGAATCTGTATTTTCTGTACGGAAGACTGCCCCATGGATTCAACATACAGCCGGAGATCTCGGACGGAGAGATGAGAAGGATCCGGCAGGGAGAGCAGGAGTGGTATGTGTATGATCTTTCATTCCGGCTGTCTGATGAGCGCACGCTGTATATCCGGGGGGTTACATCAGTGACAGACGCGGAGGAGAGCTTTAATGTGACGGTGCGCTTTGCGCTTATCCTCTTCCCGCTGCTGGCCCTGGCGGCGGGGGTGATCGGATATCGTTTCACAAGACGCACCCTCCTTCCGGTGAAGAGAATTACACGTACTGTACAGGAGATCCGGGCAGATGCGGATCTTTCAAGAAGGATCGGGCTTGATCCCGGCCGGGGGAAGAACGGGGACGAGATTTACAGCCTTGCCGGGACGTTTGATGAGATGCTGGGAGAACTGGAAGCAGTGTTTCAGAGAGAAAAGCAGTTTACATCAGATGTGTCTCATGAGCTGCGCACACCGGTCAGCGTGATTCTCGCGCAGTGCGGCGCGTGCCTGGAAGATGACACGCTGAGCGAGAGACAGAAAGACCAGATCCGTCTGATACGCAGCAAGGCGGAGAATATGTCGGAGATGATCTCACACCTTCTTTTCCTCTCCCGGGCCGACCAGGGAAGGCAGCCTCTGCACCGGGAATGGGTTAATGTAAGTGAGCTCACCGAGATGGCAGCCGAGGAGCAGCAGATGCTGGCGGACGAGAGCGGCAGCGGGATACAGATACACTGCAGCATCAGAGAAGGGATCGAGGCATATGTTGATGAGACATTCTATATCCGGATGCTGATCAATCTGATTTCCAATGCAGTGGCCTACAGCGGGACCGGAAGTACTGTGACGGTAACTCTGGACAGTGACGGTGAGATGTTTACCGGTACTGTGGAAGACAACGGGACCGGCATATCAGAAGAAGATCTGCCGAGGATCTGGGAGAGATTCTACAGGGCAGATTCCTCGAGATCCGGGGAAAATCATTCCGGGCTGGGGCTGTCCATGGTGAAATGGATTGCGGAAGCCCACGGCGGCAGTGTTTCGGCCCGGAGCATACCGGGAGAGAGGACGGTTTTCTCGTTTGTTCTGCCTGTCGGAAAAAATTAAAAAAAGATGAGTAACTTTAATCTTCCTTTAATCTTTGTGGGATATATTAATACCAACAAAACAAACAACATAAAATAACCGCACAGAGATGAAGGGAGAGAAAAGATATGAAGAAAAAATATATCGCGGCGGCAGCTGTATCAATGATGGTAATGGGAGCGTTTGCAGGATGCGGGAATGCTGTGAACAGCGGAGCAGGAAGCGGCGCAGGAAACAGCGGAGGCGCAGATGTAGGAAGGGACGCGGCTCTGGAGGCTGCTCTGAATGATGCCGGAGTAAACGAAGAGGATACGACCAGACTGAAAGTTTCTGAAGAAAGAGACGACGGGAGACAGATCTACGAGATCCGGTTCGATGTGGCCGAGAAGGAATACGACTACGAAGTTCTGGCCTCGGACGGCACGATTATCAGTTCAGATGTAGAGATCAATGAAGGATACAGAGCGTCTGACAGCAGCACACAGAACCAGGGACAGAATGAAGGATCAGCACAGTCCGGCGGAGAGCAGAACAATACGTCGGAAAATCAGAATTCTTCCGGCGGCGCGGATGTAGCAGTGAGCATGGATGAAGCGATGCAGATTGCGCTGGAAAGGGTACCGGGAGCTGCGGAACAGGATGTCCGTATTGAACTGGACCGCGACGACGGCCGATTCAAATATGAGGGAGACATCATATTTGAGCAGAGAGAATATGACTTCGAGATTGATGCCAACAGCGGCGAGATCCTTGAGTGGAGCGAAGAGAGAGCCTAGAAAACAGTCTCAGGTTCCTGGGCAGAGTGTGAACCGTAACGTTTTATAAAGAAAAATAATTGACGAAACCGTCTGATTCTGGTATAATTCAGAAGATACATGAGTAAACTGCTTATGTATCTTCTGTAAATAAGGCGCAGTAGCCAAGTGGTAAGGCGTGGGTCTGCAACACCAGAACTACACCACTCAGTTATGTGCCAGAACTTTGACAAATCTATACCATATTTTTTAATCATGGCGCAGTAGCCAAGCGGTAAGGCGTGGGTCTGCAACACCCTGATGCACCGGTTC